>DATJTK010000063.1:0-82789 GCA_035503455.1 Candidatus Sulfotelmatobacter sp.
ATGTAAGGGCCATTCACCTGAATGGGCACAATATGATAGCCCGGGGCAAGCGAGTCTGCGAGCGCCGCCCCGGGTTAGACGCCCCAAAACCTAAGCCGCTGACTGTGAAGCCGCGCGATAGCGCGAATCTGATCTGCGGCCTCATCCCGGCCTTGGCCCCCTCCATAGCACATATGGCTATTTGCGCTACTAGACGCTCTCGAAAATTATTTTTTAGGTTGGACCGTATTTGTCCAACCCCCCCTGCGAAAATCGGCGCGTATGAAAAATCAAAATACGAATCAAAATCAAATTGTAACGAACGAAAGAAACGAAAACCAAAAGGAAACCGTCATTTTTGAGGACGTCGCCCCGCATCCGGAACCGGTTGTCATCGGCGAATTGCTCTCGGATATTGAAGCAACCATCAAACGGCACGTCGTCTTAAGCGATGCCGCGGCCACAGCCCTGGCCGTCTGGGTGCTGCATTCGTATGTGTACGAACTGCGCGATACCGTAGCTTACGTCGCGATTGAATCGCCGGAAAAACGGTGCGGCAAGACCACCCTGTTGACGGTCCTGGCCACGATGGCCAACAAGCCCTTGATCGCCTCCAATGTCACCGTCGGCGCGTTGTTTCGGGCGATTGATACGTGCGGTCCGACTCTCTTTATTGATGAAGCAGACACGTTTCTGGCCGGCAATGGGACCATGCGCGGGATTATCAACTCCGGCAATGCCAGGCGCACGGCCTATGTGCTTCGACTCTCCAAATCGGGAAATCCGAAATCCACTGTGGCCGCGGTGCAAACCGCCCGCAATGGACAGAGTGATTCCGGCCTCCAGAGATACAGTTGCTGGTGCCCAAAGGCCATCGCGATGATTGGCAAAGTCCCTGATACCATCGCTGATCGTTCTATCGTGGTTCAGATGGTTCGAAAATTGACCAGCGAAAAGCGTGTACCGCTGGCGGCGCTGGACGCGGCAATTTTCAAAGCCAAATGCGCCCGCTTCGCGCAGGATTTCGAGCCCGCCATCCGCGAGTGCGAAAAGATTCACGGCGACGGCCTGAACGACCGCGCCGCGGATACATTTGATCCCCTTTACGTCATCGCGCGCCTCGCCGGACAGGACTGGGAACAGAAACTCCATACCGCGGCGCTCGCGCTTGCTCCCGTTGCCCAGTCGAGAAGTTCCGGGACGGAATTGCTCCAGGACATCTATGCGATGCTTGTTCTCTCGAAGGAAACACGCATGTTTACCCGAACAATTCTGACCTTCTTGAAGGACCCGGAATTTGCGCCCGAGTCCCTGGTTACGAAGTATTCGGCCCTTGACGAATTCAAAATCGCGCAAAGCCTGCGGCCTTACGGAATCAAGCCCATTGCCTTCAGGATGGGGAAGGTAGTCGGAAGAGGATACAGCGTCGATGAACTCGGAGATGCCGTCGCGCGCTACGTGCCCAAAGCCGAGATTGACGCGCGGATTCAAGATCTTGATATAGAGGAAAAATGCTGGGACGGCGGGGAGGATGAAACCCATGAAGCCTAAAAAAGAAACAAGACCATGAAAACCATCGAAAATTTCACCATTTACAATTTGCGCGTCCGGGAGCAACCGCGTCGTGGTTGTTGTCGAACCCGGCGGCGGGTGTTGAGGATTTGGGTGCCATCTTCGCCCCCGCGCATCAAGCCGTGTTAACGGTCTGTTAACCCTTTGTTAAGCCGCTTTCGCCGTTCAAGGCGCTGACATTTCGAAAGCGACACTGTAATTGGGCTGCGCAAGTCCTGTGGCCGCGCCAACGAAGGGGTCGGAATCCCGAAGCAAACCCCAGCGAAAGGTCCCTGGAAATGGAGTTGCCATTCGCGGCTTTTCACCGGTCATCGCATAGCCCACCTGCGCGCCGGGACCGGGGTCCGACGCGCATGCAATAACCACTGCGTCACCGGAAATGACCACGGACGCAACGGCAACCTTGTCACCACCAGCCGAGCAGACCTCAAAACCTTTGCCATTGCGCCACTCCGCGGTGGATTGATGAGGCAGTTCAAAATTTGTGGCCCACACCAGCGGCGGGACGGGAACATGATATTGCACGGTGATGGTTCTGCCACGGCGTTCGATATTGACAGGTTCCAGCGGCTGCCAGTTTTTATTGAGAATCACTCGCTGATAATAGATTTGTCCGTACTTTTCACCCAGTTGGCGGTATCCATCAGCGGTCAGGTGGATGCAATCGGGAGCATAAGGATATTGATATTTTGGACCCGAGCATACGATGTCCTCGGGATAATTAACGCCGATTTTCCATTGCGCGAGAGTGGACGCCGAGCGGTCGGCGCAGGAATTTTGCTGCGACACGATCATCTGAATTTTTTGTTTCTGTCCCGTAATGGCCCGGACGTCGGTGTTATAGTCAGACCACAACTGGCGCAGTTCGCTCTCATAATCGGCGTTATTCGCGTCGGTTTCGCCGTGGGTGACGATGATTGCCCCGACGCCGCAGGTCTTGCCCGCAGCTTTGGCCAGGCGAGCAATGGCTTTGGTTGCGATCATGGCCGCCTCGTAAGAACGGCCGTTGACTCCTCTTTTGACGGCATTTTTTTCCAGGCAAACCATTCCCTGACCGCCTTCGCCGACGGCGCAGTGAATGCTAACAAAGTCACGGCCTGTGTTTGCACGGACCAGCGCGGTGATTTCGTTGGCCATAGCCGAATGCGGGGTCTCACCATAGATATTTACCGGCCAGGAGCTGGGCGGCCCCCACCGAGCGAGCCTGCCAACGGGTTCGACCAGCGGCGCCAGCGTCAGATGGGGGTCGTTCGGATTAATCGGCCAGCGCAAATGATCGGTTGAAAGTTTGAGATTGTGATACGGCTGGTTTGTCGAAAGAACGGGTACGCCGCGCGCACCAACTGACAGGCTCTGCCCTGTGCCTATAATTCCCGACCAGTCCCAATAGAGATTGACCCCAGTTCCTGATTTTGAATTAGTCGTGACCGATGAACAGCCGGCAAGCGCAGCGCACAAAATGACTAAACATATCGCGCGGAACAAATGCGCTTGTATCGGTCGCAACGTGGTATGACGCGTGTTCACCTAAAAAGCTGATGATTTAACGAAGCCGGCCCGATGTGTAAAACCGAAATTCGGAAAATTTGGCGAGGCGACCCATATATTTTTTCCTGTCGGATTCCCCTCATCAGCGCCGATATACTTTTAAAGAATGACAAACGACCTGGATTTACTGCGGCAGTTTGCGCGTGAAAATTCTCAGGACGCCTTCGGCGAAATCGTCCGGCGCCACGTCAATCTGGTCTATTCCGCGGCGTTGCGGCAAGTGCGCTCGCCGCATCTGGCTGAGGATGTCACGCAATCGGTTTTCGCTGATCTGGCGCAGCACGCGCGGAAGCTTAAGCCGGACACCATTTTGACCGCCTGGCTTTACGCGGTTGCCCGGCGCACCGCGATTGATGCCGTCCGCAAGGAGTCCCGCCGCCAATTGCGCGAACAAATTTCCGTGGAGATGAACAACATGAATGCAACCGCTGATGATTGGGCGCAAATCGCGCCGCTCCTGGACGACGCCATGGCCACGCTGGACGAAACCGACCGCACTGCCATTCTCCTGCGCTATTTTGAAAACAAAAGCCTTCGCGACGTCGGCGCGAGCCTCAACATTTCCGATGACGCCGCGCAAAAGCGCGTGAGCCGGGCGCTGGAATCGTTGCGCGAATTTTTCACGAAACAGCGCCTGGCCGTGGGCGCCGGCGCCTTTGCCGTTTTGATTTCTGCCAATGCCGTGAAAGCCGCGCCGGCCACCCTGGCCGGAACTATTTTGAAAACCACCGTCTCAACCATGCCAACTATAGGAATGACCATGATTCATAAAATACTTATCGCCGGATTGACCACTGCCGCCGTGGCCACCAGCCTCTATGCCTTTCATTCGCAAAGCCAGGCTAAATCCCTCCTCCAACAGGATGCCACCCTGAACGGCCAAATCGCGCAATTGCAGCGGCAACTCGACGACGCGACGAATCAATTGGAGAATTTGCAGGAGCAAAATGAGCAATTGCAATCAGGTCAGCAGGAGCTTTTGCGCTTGCGCTCTGACGTCACTCGCCTTCGGAATCAGCAAACTGCTCCGGATAGCGGCTCACAGGCGGACACGAATCATTTTCCCAAACGGTTTTTGACCATCAATGTGAAATCGAAGTTTGTATCCTTGCCGTCAGATGACGTTCCCGTCCTTGGCGTGGTATGGACATCCTCCAAGCAGCACATCAGGACCGGCCTGTTAAGCGCAGAACAATACAAAGCCATAACTGAAGCATTGCAGGGCGCCAGCGACGCCAGCCTGATCGGCGCCCCGCAAGTCACCACAGCCGATGGAAGAGAGGCTGCTCTGTCCGAGACGCGACCGACCCCTGTTGGCGACACCAATGTCAACGTGGGAATCGAACTGGATGTGGTGCCCGATTATTCGACCAATTCGTCATTATTTACTTTGGCCTACAAGGCAAAGCTCACTGTCCTGACCAGCGACGCGTCTCAACCTGGCTTTGACTCAATTTCATTGGCCAGTCAACTTGCTGTTTCGCCCGGCCAGACCGCCGTTTTGGAAGCTCAAATACCGCCCGGGGCGCGGATCTGGGACCCAACCAATGCACCGACCGACGCCCAAAGCCTTCTGATTTTCGTTACACCCTCATTGCCCGCCAGGTAAAACTCCCGGCTCGATAATCAGCTATGGCTGGCTAAGTCGAAAAAATTGGCCGGGCAGCAAGTTGGGAAGCGTAACCTGGATTTGATTGCCGCCCAGTTAGGTGCGTTTGCACACGGATGGAATTTATGCAGGTGGTCGATTCTGCCCACCCTGCTCCGCCTGTGGCAATAACACCCCCAATTTTCATTACAACAATCCTCCAAAAAGGGTCGGGACCGAACCGGCTCGGCTTCTCATCAGTTCTGAAAGGTTGAATCAACTTTTGGACGAACTATAATCGATGAACGCGATGCGTGGAATTCATGAAATGGATACGGCCCTGAAACGGTTGATGCTATCTCATGGCACAGTCCCTCGCAAAAATCCTGGTGCATGCCGATCCTGACTTCCCATAGTCCCTCCGAAACCGAAGCCCTCGGCGAACAATTTGGCCGCGCCGCTCAGCGCGGATGGGTCATCGCTCTTTCAGGAGATTTGGGCGCCGGGAAAACCCAATTTGTAAAAGGGCTGGCGCGCGGACTCGAGATTTCCGCGCGAGTCCATTCGCCGACATTTACGCTCGTCGCCGAATACACCGGTGGAAGGCTGAAACTTTTTCACCTGGATTTATATCGCCTTGAAACGGCGGGCGACATTTTGTCGGCGGGCATCGAGGATTTTTTGCAGCCGGATGGCGTAGCCGTGATTGAATGGGCGGAGAAGCTTGAGCATCTTGAAAATCAGATCCGTCCGATGCGTCCGATCCACATGCTTAAAAAGGTGAAAATCGAAATCCTCAACGAGACCGGGCGGAAAATTATTTATGACGATTTTGTCGCTTGAATTTTCATCCGAGCAACGGAGCGTAGCCGTGGCCAGGGACGGCGCCGTCTTGAGTGAGGCGGTCGAAACCGGCGGCCGGGGAGTGGCGGCGTTTGGGATGATTGAAAAAGTTTTGTCGACGGCGTGCGTGGAGCGGGAACAGGTTGAATCGATTGCGGTCGGGCTCGGTCCCGGCTCATACACCGGCATCCGCGCGGCGATTGCGCTGGCGGAGGGCTGGAAACTTGCCCGCGACATCAAACTGGCCGGTGTGAGCAGCGTCGAGGCGATGGTGTCGGTGGCGCAGACGGAAAAGATTTTGGGTCCCGTGAGCGTGGTGGTAAACGCGCAGCGTGAGGAATTTTATTGCGCGACGTATGACCTTACGAAGACAGGTTGGACGGAAGTGGCGGCCCTGAAGATTTTGTCCCGGGCGCAGGTCCTTGAGGCCAGCCAGAGCCGGCTTTTGATTGGACCGGACGCGCCGAAATTTCCAGATGGGCGCCTTGTTTTTCCAGGCGCCGCAGCGGTGGCGAAGCTGGCCGCAGGACGGCCCTCCAACGAACGATTGGAGCCGATTTATTTGCGAGAGACGAGTTTTGTGAAGGCCAAACGTTAGCGAAGATTTTTATCCAGAGATTTCGCCGATGAACGCAGATTATATTCTGCAATTTATCCAATCTGCGAGAATCAGCGAAATCTGCGGACGCTTTTATCTGTGTTTCATCTGTGTCCATCTGTGGCTAAAAGCAGATTGTTCCTTGATTTTGGTGTGGTCGGGGAGCAGGTTTTGGCGCTATGAAGTTGCGTATTATTCCGACCATAATCTGCGTTTTTGGCTTCGCGGCCACGGTGTTTGCTGCGCCGACGCCAGCGGTTTTTCAGATGCGCCTGGCGGACGCCAGGCCAACGGCCAATTCCGTGCCGATGACTTGTATTACCCAAAATGAATACTCAATTCTCACCAACGTCTTATATGTCCAGAAGACCGTCCTGATCGACCAAAGCGCATTGGTATCGGCCCGGGTTGTCAGTCAATCGGGCGAGGGTAACGTACTTATCACCTTTACCAAAAGCGGCGCACAGCGATTGGCGGAGATAACACGTGACAACATCAGGAAGTACCTGGCGATTCTGATCAATGGCCAGCTTTGCGAAGCGCCGCTCATCATGGGTGAAATTTCAAGTGGCAAGGCGCAGATCACGGGCGGGTTCAGCGAGGCGCAGGCGGAGGCCATTGCGAATCAAATCAATCAAACGATTGCAAAGCGGCGATGACAATGTCGTTAAAGATTCGGTTTGTCGCGGGAGCAGTTGCCGCCACGATAGGATGCGTCAGTTTCGCGGCGGGCATCACATATTTCGGCTGGTTATTTTACATTTCGTGGCTCGTGTTGATGCCGATCAAGGAGCTTGCCCAACCGGTTGGCGGCAAAGAACTGGCATTGTCATTCCTTCTAATTGGAGTTCTTCTGGCAATACTCATTGGTTTGCCGTTATTACATTTGCATTTGCTTCATCCCGGAAAGGCAGTTTGCACGGCCATTGCTGTACCGATGTGGATTCTATGGATGTGGATGTTTTATCGCCGGTGGCGGCAGGAAAAGGCCGCTTGAACTGCTTGCCGAAGATGCAAGGCGTGCCTGCCCGCTTCACAATTTTCCCTCATAATGGGAGGACCGTACAGTAATGGTCCGGAAGATGGGTTCGAACATCGGCGCAAGCACGTCCGCCCCTTCTACCGTGAGGTGATCGTCATCCCAATACAATACCTTGTCATCTTTAACCACGCCGAAAAGTCCAGGGGACGTGACGAAATAGGGTGTCGGGTCCAGCATGGTTGCTCCCATTTTTGACAATTGGTTAAAGATTTCATCCATGGGTTTGTTCAACTCGGAGTATGCTAAGGGTGACGTTCCCAACCGGCTCAAATCCATGCCGTGCATGGCTTTGATGGTGACCAACCGCGGGACATCAAAGCCGGGATGAGGGACGTCCTTCAGAACATACACCCTGGCGCCGCACCTGAGCGCGGTTTGCACTGTATATATCAGGCTTACCTTGAATCCAGGCATCGGCGTATAATAGCTCCAGCGTGCGGCCATAATCACAGTTTTGATATGCCGCTGCCTGATCAGGTCGAGGACCGCACTGGCTAAATCGTTGCGGGCAAACGCCACCGGGGGAACGGCAAGGTCCGCGGTGAGAGCTCCGTGCAGGGAATACTTGCGACACAGATCATTGATGACGGGCGCCACCGCCATCGCGTGGCTGTCGCCCCATACCAGCAGATCAAAGGGAGTGCTGTTCGTGAAACCCAACTCGACCACCTGCCCGTGCTGAACCTGCAGGGGACCAACGGGGTCCCGAAATGCGTAATCGTTGCGAAATTCCGCGTAGCGATACACTACCGGGCTTAGTCGTCCCGGCATGCCTCCTGTGGAATACATCCAAAAGCCCAGCGCAAGAAACACGGCGGTGGTACAACCGGCAAAGGCGAACAGGAACCTGCGTTTGGGTAAGACCTTGCGCATCCGAAATGGCGTCTCCACATACCTCCAACTCAGGGTGGCCAGAATAAAGGAAATCGCCAAAACCGCCGCCCGCCGCCACGGACCCGGCTTAACGGCGGCTGAGTATTCATCGAACAACAGCAACGGCCAGTGCCACAAGTAGAGGGAATAGGAAATCAACCCGATGAACACAACCGGTTTGAAGGACAGCAACCGCCCCACTGAGCATAATTCACCTTCATTTGAGAAAATGATAAGCGCCGCCCCAAGACAGGGCGGAATGGCTGCCGCTCCGGGAAATATAGTCTTGTCATCGTAGCGCAAAACTGCGTAGCCCACCAGGCCGACTCCAAGCCAGCCCACTAGTTCGCGCGCGCCCTTGTCGGGGACCTGCTTCCCCCGCGTCAGCGCCAGCAGGGCTCCTAATAACAATTCCCATGCTCGCGAAGACAGCAGAAAGAACGCCCCATGGGTGGTGCTCCGAAAGGGATCGATGAATTTAGGCACTAAATACCAAACCGACATCACAAACGACAATGCCCCTAGCACCACCACTATGCGCAGAAACATCCGGCCCTTTGGCGCAACAATCATCAATACCGGAAAAAATAAATAGAACTGCTCCTCTACCGAGAGCGACCACGTATGCAACAGCGGCATCGTGTCCGCAGCCGGACCGAAATAGCCATTCCCTTCCAACATCTGCCGATTAAAGAACACATTCGACAGCATCACTGCCTGCGCGCCCGCCGAACCTGCCACTAATTTGAAATCCTCGGGCAGAAACATAAACCATGTGACCAGAAATGTTGCGGCCATCACCAGGGCCGCGGCCGGAAGAATCCTGCGAACCCGCCGCTCCCAAAAGCCGGTCAGACTGAACACCCCTTCCGCTTGCTCCCTGAGAATGAGCGACGTGATCAGGTAACCCGAGATGACGAAGAAAATGTCCACCCCCACATAGCCGCCCGAACAGCCCAGCCTGGCGTGGTAAAGGAGCACCGGCAAAATCGCCAGTGCTCGCAAGCCGTCAATGTCAGTGCGATGACTCTGGTTATGATCTGCCGGCATCTGTAGAGAATAACCGCAACGATTGCCAACTTACAGCAAAGCCTTTATTGATATGCTCCGATGAAACCTTGTGAGCCATGGCACGTCTGATGTTGGCAACTATGGACCACCCACCATCCCGGTTGCCTTTGCGATGCGTCCTGTGGCTTTTTGTGATCTCGGCCCTGGTCCGGCCCTGCCTCGCGACGCCCGACCTGAGATTTGATGTGGTCACGTTCTGTTGCGTTTGCTCCAACTCGATCCTGTGCGAGCCGCAGTTTCAACATTTGAACTTTCCCTCGGGCAACGGCCATTTCGTGGCAATGGGCGATGACACACATCGCGCGGAGTTGCTGGCCAACGGCAATATCCTCGCGATTTATTATAACGACTTCGACATGGGCCCGTTCACCAATGGCATAGAGACCGCAGCCACGATCGATCAATATTCGGAAAGCCTTTTCATGAATACCGGCCCGCGGCCAGATTGGATCGTCCTGAACGAAATCTCCGGCAGCCAATGGCCGACAAACCAGACCTATCGCACCTGGGTGCAGGATGTCGTCCAGACCCTGCATAACACCTATGGTTATTCGGTCATCGTGTATTCGCCTTTCCCTACGGTTGCTGCCAATGATGCGTCCTGGCAGGCCGTTTCGACAGACGCCTACATCGCAGTGGAAAATTATCTCAGTGGCCAGGAGGTGCAGGCGCAGAATTTTTCCGTGAGCTGGTGCCAGAGCCAGTATGAGAGTTCCATCACGTCCTACAACGCTCACGGCGTGCCGACTTCGCAGCTCATCCTTGGCGAACATTTTGGCCAGACCGTTGCCGGCACGGCCTGGGGACGCGCCGGTGTCTCCAGCAACGATTGGGACAGCGCTATCCTCGCGCGCGACGCGGCGGCGCTCAACGCGGGATTCGCCGGTTTCATTGGCTATGACTGGGGCAACGATGACATGGACGTTACGACCAATGAAATGATTCAATTCGAAGACACCTACGCGGGCGACCCGTTGCCGTCTGTTTCAGGCATCACAACTCCGTACATCGCCCAGCAACCGCAAAGCCAAACGGTCCCGGCCGGCGCGACCGTGACTTTTACGGTGTATCCCGCGGGAACCAATGCCATGTCCTATCAGTGGCTGTTTAACGGCGCGGACATACCCGGAGCGACGTCCAGCAGTTACACGTTCACAAATGCCACCCCCGCGAGTGCGGGGAATTATAGCGTGCTGCTCTCAAACTCCGCCGGTTCGACGCTGAGTTCCAACGCGGTGCTGAGCGTGAGCGTTCCTCCACCTCTGGCAGCGGACCCATTTGCGTCCGCCGTCGCGAACGGCGGCACGGCCTATGCGCCCGGCGCCGCCTTGATAGGCCAGACGAACGCCCAGGGTCTGGCCTGGTATCAGGCCGGTCCAAACAGCACTAATCAACCGCTCATTCAATCCGGCAGCCTGCAAGTCGCGGGACTGTCTGTGTCCCTGGGCAACAGCGTGTTCTTTGGCGGCAACGGCACATCGGCCCGCTTCGACTTTTCTGCCAATTCGTCCAGCATCAACACTGGCACGCTTTATTATTCCTTTGCCGTGAACATTACCGACATCGCCGGCATGAGTTCGGGAGGGGTTTTCTGGGCAGGTTTCAATAACTCCAGCGGAGCCCAAACAACCACCCCTACCGTCGTGGCGACCCGCGTTTACACACAGGCAGCCGGCGGCGGATTTAATTTCGGCCTGTCGAAGGCTTCCAGTACCACTTCAGATATTACATGGGACAACACCATTCACCATCCCGACGAAACGATTTTCGTTGTCGGAAGTTACACATTCAACCCCGCCGGCACGAACGACGATGTGGCAAATTTGTGGATCGATCCGGCGCCTTCCACATTCGGTGTCGCTTTTGCGCCGGCGCCAACGTTGACGACTTCGTCGGGCAGCGATATCAGTTCCGGCGCCATTCAGAGTTTCGTGCTTATGAACCGCGATGCCATGGAACCGGCGAACGGAATTTTTGATGAATTGCGCATAGGCACGTCCTGGGCCAGCGTTACTCCGCCGGCCCAACCGCTGTTGTTAAACTACGCCACGGACGGCGCCAATCTCATTCTCTCCTGGAGCACCAATTTGACGGGGTTCACGTTGCAGACTAGCCCGGGACTTGCGGGTTCCAACACCTTCTGGACCGGAGTGTCCTGCCCGGTATCCGTGGTGAACGGCCAATATACCGTGACAAATCCGATTTCCTCCGGCTCACAATTCTTTCGTCTGCTTGCGCAATAATGCCGGCGGGTATGAATCCCGGACATGACAGTTCATAGGCGTTGTCCGTCATTGAGCCTTCAGGATGTAGAAGCCTTGCGGGGCGTTTAGATTCGCCGCGTTGGTCAAGGTTATGCTGAAATTCCCGGTTTCACCCGGCATGTTGGTTGACACGGAAGTCCACTCGTTCAATGGCAGCGTGAGGTTTGTGGTCATGAGCACATAATAGGTTTGTCCGGCAATCCCATCGCTGCCATTGATCACCAGGTTTGCGCCGGATTTACTGAAGCCGGCGATACCAGGTTGCGCCGGCCCGGCAAAATTTGCCGTGAAAGCCAGATCAAAGCCAGGGTCACTGTACCACGCTGATTCGGTCAGGAGCTGGAAATTTGTGCCATTATCCGCAAAAACAAAATCGCCGTTGGTATAAGTATAGGTCGAGTCGAGTCCCCAAATCGTTTGTCCGGTGATATTCCCGGTAACATTCGCAAACGCCACATACATAGCGCCGGGGGTCAAAGGCACATTGCCGGTATTGAAAGTGTAGGCTCGATAGCCTGACGGTCCGGCCGTGGTCGTTTCCGGGCTCTGATACAAAATGGGGCCGGTGGCTTCAGATCCGTTCCAGGCCATGACGTAAAACTGAAAATCAGCGTAGGCCGAAAAGTTTTCGATATAAACCGTAAAACTGGTCAGGGCGGCTGCTTGAGACGGCGCCACGAAAGTCTGCCCAAAGGTGCCGGAGTTGGGATATCCAAAATAAGCGATGCCAAAGTTGCCGGCCCACGAGCTTGTGGTGGAAACCGCGAAGGTGTTGCCTAAGAGCAACAGCAACGCATTGGAGCTGTTTGCTGAACCCAAAGAATTGGCAACCAATACGTCATAGGTTCCTCCCAGATTGTTATTCACTTCGGTCAAATTTAGCGTTGAATTAGTCGCATTGGGAATGTTGGTCGCATCGAACTGCCATTGGTAGGACAAGGGCAATTGTCCGGACGAAAGAACACTAAAACTTGCGGTACCACCTGATATGGCCAACTGATCGGCAGGCTGCGCCAAAATCATTGGCGGGCCGCCGGCGCTGGCCAGCGGACTGACCGCGATGTCGTCCAAACCCAAATAGCTTTCGTCGTCCCGAAATCCGAATTCAAGCGCGGTGTTGGTCCCGGTCGCGGTCACATAAAACTGGAGATTGGTCCAGCCTATCGCCGCAATATCGGTTTGATCGAAGAGCGGAGTTCCATTCCAACCCACCATAAATTCATTCGGCGAAAGGCCATCCGGGCTGTCCAACCACAGAGAGAGCAGGTAAAGCTGTCCCGGAACCGTCGGCAGCGTTTGCGAAAGATAGCCAAGCGAGCCCGATGATCCCATCAGCGCGCCATACAATCCGGAATGAACAGCCGGAGAACTGCTGCTGACCGAGCAATCAAGAAAATTGCCCGACTCGCCCCATGAAGAGAAACTGCCGGTTTCGAATCCGCCGTTCTGGACCAATTGCCCGCCCGGCACGGCTGCATCCACCGACAGAACAGCCCCGGTACTGGTGGCTGAGCCGAGATCGTTGCTCACTTCGAGAGTGTAGGTCCCAATGTTCGCCGCGTTCACGTCATTGAGAGTCAAGACCGGCGTCTCGGAGCCCGAAACCGCCCCGCCATCCACCAGGTTGGTCTCACCCAGCATCCATTGGTAAGTGAACGGCGCACTGCCTTCCACAGTGACCGCCAACTGAACCGTTGAGCCGAACAGCGCGATCTGGCTGGCCGGTTGCGAGACGATCACCGGCCCGGAAGCTGTAACGGCCAAAACGGCATTTGAACTGACGGCCACTCCTGCCGCATTGCTCGCGACCAATGAATAGGTTCCTGCATCCGTGGCAATCACGTTGCTGATTGTCAGGACGCTCACAGTCGAACCATAAATGTCCCCCGCGCCCGTCAGCATACTCTGAGCGCCGGATATCCGCCCGCCGTTGGTCAAATTGGTCCCGTTTAACTGCCACTGACAATTAAGCGGCAGCCCTCCGGCCGTTCCAGCACTGAAAGTCACTGTCGACTCCCCAATCACGGTCAGATTCGTTGGCTGGGCGGTGATTACCGGCGGCTTGATAATGGTCAACGAGACGGGGCGGCTTTGGACGACACCATCTGTCAGGTTGGTGATCCAGAGGGTCGCGGCGTAAGTTCCCAGGAACAAATTGGTGGCTGCGGCGTCCAGGCTCACCGTGACGGTTGCTGCCGCGCCGCCCGGAGTCAACGTGCCTCCGGAGGACGAGATAGTGAGCCAGGACGCATCGCCCGCCGCCGTCCAATTGAGGGCTGCGTTCCCGGCGTTGGTCAACATGTAGCTCTGAGATGACGGCGTCAGCGGACCGCCTGCCCCGCCACCGGAAACCAGACCGCCGCCCGGTGTGATTTGCAATGGATCCAGGGGCACCAATTGATTGACTAAATTGCTCCCAATGGGCGTGCCCCACCCGGTACAAAGATCATAGCCGGTCACAGCCCGGAAATTACCTGGACTTTCGCTCCACGTATTGCTTCCCGTCGTTATATCATGAAAACAGTTGTTATAGTTGGTGCTTTGGCCCAGAGCGTAAATAGCCGGGTTGATGAAGCCAACGCCTGGAAGACCATAGGTTGACGCCTGTTCATTGGCTAAAGCAATAAAAGCCGCCCACAAAGGCGTGGCACAACTTGTACCGCCAAAAATCCCGGTTTCGCCATCGCCAAAAACTACAAATACATTATCCGCGGTGAGCGCCACATCGGGAAGATTGCGAAAGGTGGTGGAACCGTGATTGGCGATCATGCTCACACCCGCCTGCCAGGACGGGATCCGATTCGTGTCGCTGATCCCGCCGCTGCTTCCTACGCCGTTATCATACGGCGCATATTCCACGCCCCAATTCCACACCGTTTCGGACACCCACGCGCCTCCCGGACCGCTGGTCGTAAGTGTTGTCCCTCCTACGCTGGTCAGGTTCGGGTTATCGGTCGGCGGGGCTGGCGGGTCTTCGGGTTCAATATAGGCGTCGCCGTCCCCGGAGGCATTGAAAAACGACTGCCCCTGCGCCGCAAATTCCAGAAAATCCTGGTCCGATCCCGCATCGATTCCATAAGTCCACGAGGCGCTCAGTTGCCTGGCCTGGTTGTCTGTCGCCATACGGTTCAATATGTCATCCGTGGTAGAGCCTTCATAAACAATCACGCTGGCAAGTCCGGGAGCCATCGACATCGCCATCTCGATGTCCAACGACACTTCATCATTGCCACCGCCCGGGCCACCGTTATATCCGTCCAACAAAACCGTTTTGACCGGGACGCCCGGCAACCCTGCCATGCTTACGTAAGCAGCAATGTCACTCGCGTAAAAGCCCGAATCAAATTCCAGCAAACCAACCGATTGTCCGGCGCCCGTCAGCGTCACCCCCGGAACGTAGGCTGCGCGAAAATCGTTTCCCACGTATGCGCCGCCCTCTCCCGAACCGGTGGCCGGCGCAGAGATCGTCGAACGGACTACAGTCGATTTTCTCAAACTCATCGGATGCGGCAGCAAATAATTGTCCAGGCCGCTGATGTGCAAAACAGGCGTGGACAGGTCAAGCGATGGTTCGACATCCGGCGCATAAAATTCGCGGTTTTCCGTCGGATGCCGATAGGTCCGCAGCGTGACATGGAAAGCCCTCTCGACATTGGACACCGATCCGACCACGTCAAACAACGTGCGGTTGGAATAAGTCATGGTGACACGTAGCCCGTTTGAAACGGCAAACGCCATGACCGCCTGATAATCCTCTTTGGTCGGACCAAAAGTCTCCGCAAACTGCGACGACGTCAGATAATGACGGTAGTCGGGACTGGCAGGGTCGTATATTCTTCGCAGCAGATCGGTCAGCCCCTCTTTGTTGCGCAAAGGCAATCCAATGGCGAGAGTGAGCTGGCGCTCCGCCGCCAGTTGGCCGACCGGCGTCAGGTGAGCCACCACGGAAGGAACGTGCCCTGACAACAACTGCCTTCCAACCTGTTGCGCGTTGATTGTTGACTGTGACTTGAGAAAAAAAGCCACTGTCATTACTGCCAGCCACGAGAATTGATTCGTCTTCATATCAGGCTCCTAAAGCCCTGGGATTGGGGCAGCCATCTAAAATCGCGCCGAAGCCGGTTGCCGCGTGGCAGCGAAATGAGGCAATAGTGAATAATGTTCGGTTTGAATGGACTGATGCGCGCTATTGCGCTTTTCCGGGCAGAACTTCTGAATATCGCCGGCATCTTGCATTGGCCGTTGAATCTTTACCGTCAGGGCAATGAACCTCAAGAAAAAATTCTAATATTTCGCGTTACAATCCTGAAACGGCGCGGGTGTTTGGAGCCACGCCGGGATGATACGGTTGGCAGCGACCCGAGCCCTCTTACGGCCTGCCCTCCATAGCTTTAGCGAAGTAGGTCTCACGCTCTCGCTCTCAGCGTTCCGCTTCCTCAAAATCTTCAAAAACCCCAATAAAAATTCCATTTCCATCCTCATTTCCCCGGTTCCTGGTCTGTGGACAAAAAATGTGCACGGGGCCTATTTCGAGTACGAGGACGATTCCCCTTGGCCCCGGTATAGAACAAACGTTCAGGTAGCATCGGCAGTTCATTACGGCGAAAATATGACAAAATGTTCCACAGTCGAGACCGTTGCGTTGCGCCATCGCACATAGGTTGTGCTTTGGCCACCGGTCTTCTTGCGCTCTTATTGTTTGGACAGAATGCGGGGGCGCAAGGGCGGCTGACGCTGAATTTCAACCCGGATTGGAAGTTTATCAAGGCAGACCCGGCAGGAGCGGAGCAGGCGGAATTCAATGACTCGGGCTGGACGACGGTTTCCACGCCGCACACGTTCAATGACACAGACACCTTTGACCATTTTTCGCCGGGGAACATGCTGGGCGAGACGAACCAATGGGCCGGGCGGACGTGGTATCGGAAGACATTTGAATTGCCGGAGTCGGTGCGGGGCAAACGCTTTTACATCGAGTTCGAGGCGGTGCGGCAGGTGGCGGACGTGTACCTGAATGGCCATTTGCTTGGCTCATGCAAAAACGGTTTTATTCCGTTCGGTTTCGATTTGACGCCCTATGTCCGGTTTGACCGGCCCAATGTGCTAGCGGTCATGTGTGACAACCGCTTCATGGCCAGCCAGACGACGGACCCGGGCACAACCTTGTCGAAATATGAAGAGGACGTGAATTCTAAGCTGCCGGACAACGTGGATGATGTGCAGGCCGGCCAGATGCCCTGGAACAATCCGCAGTGGCATCCGCCCATGGGTGGTATTTATCGCAATGTACGGCTTTATGTGACCGAGCCGATCCATATTTCGCTGCCGCTTTTCGATTTCTTGAAAACGACCGGGCCGTACGCTTATGCCACGGAAATTTCCGGCGCATCGGCGCAACTCGGCATTGAAGTGCCGGTTGAAAATGACAGCGGGACTGGGCATGACATCGAGGTAACAGTCAAAGTCGTTGACCGGGGCGGAAATGCGGTCCTTGCCCTGGGACAAAAAGGATTTATCGGGGCGGGCGAACAGTCCCTAGTCAAGTTTTCCGGCGCGATCGAACAACCCCAGTTGTGGGAGCCGGATTATCCGTATCTGTACCGGGTGATTTGTTCCATTAACGCAAGCGGCCGGGAAGTGGATTCTTGCGAAATTCCGTTGGGAATTCGGGCGGTCCATTGGGACGTGAAGACTGGATTCTGGATCAACGGCCACGCGCTGAAACTGCATGGCTGGGGACAGCGGCCTACAGATGAATGGCCGGGCCTGGGGTCGGCGCAGCCGGATTGGCTGCATTTTTTCACATTGCAAATGATGAAGCAGGCCGGCGGCAATTTCATCCGATGGGGCCATTGCGCGGCCGGTCCGGAGATGATCCAGGCCGGGGATGAACTGGGGCTCATCACCGACCAACCCGGTGTGGATGGAGAGTCCGATACAGTTGGCGCGCCCTGGCAAATCCGGGCCAACGCTTTTCGGGACGCGATCATTTATTTCCGCAACGACCCTTCGATTTTGATTTGGGAGGGCGGCAATCAAAAGGTGACGGCAAACCATGCCGAAGAACTGCGCCATTACGTAGAGGAGTATGATCCGTACGGAGGACGCGCTTATGCGCATCGCCGCGCGGATGAAACGACCGGGCAATTTATGGACGTGACGATTGGGACTGAAGGCAGTCATGAAGTTTCGCGGCTGCCGGTCGTCGAGGGCGAATATGACCGCGAGGAATCGCCGCGCCGCGAATGGGATGATTATTCGCCGCCGGATTTTGGTTATCCCGCGGCTCGTGGCCAGACCTACGACTTGACTTCAGAACAATACGCCATCAACGAAGTCAGCCAATATCTGGACAAAGCGGACGCGCCGGGCGATTGCGGCGGGGCAAACTGGATTTTTTCGGATTCGACGAGCGGCGGGAGAAATACCGCCGAGGTGAGCCGGGCGAGCGGGGAAGTGGATGGAGTGCGGCTGCCCAAGGAGGCCTATTACGTTTGTCAATCTATGTTCCGCAACGATCCCCAGGTCCATATTATCGGGCATTGGAATTATCCGCCGGGCACAAAGAAGACGATTTATGTCACATCGAATTGTTCCAATGTAGAACTGTTTGTGAACGGGAAATCGCTCGGTTTTGGCGCGCGCTCCGAACATTACCTGTTCACGTTCAAGGACGTTGCTTTTGCGCCGGGTGAAATCAAGGCCGTCGCCTCAAACAATGATGGCACTGGACCGGCCGTGACTGATGCGATTGAGACGGCGGGCGCACCGACGGCATTGCGGCTGACGCCGATAACCGGTCCGGACGGCCTGCGGGCGGATGGTTCAGACGTTGCATTAATTGACGTCGAAGCCGTGGACGCGAACGGCGCGCGTTGCCCAACTTTCGACGAGCGTGTGGATTTTTCCTGCGACGGCCCGGCGATTTGGCGCGGTGGATACAACAGTGGCAGGGCGGATTCGATTAATAAAACGTTTCTCGACCTTGAGTGCGGGATCAATCGCGTGGCCATTCGCTCAACGTTGACTCCGGGGGAAATTTCCCTGACAGCCCGTTGCGCCGGGTTGAAGCCGGCAAAGGTCGTTATTTCGTCGCATCCGTTTGAGATGACAGACGGCTATTCGGAAGCAATGCCCCGGATGCCGCTTGTCGCGCTGTCGAAGACGCATCCCAACTGGGCGGCTTTGGCGGCCACACCCCCGATGACGGTGACGACTGCTTCAGAAAATGAAGCGGCAGATCGGCGCCTCATTGATACTTTCAATTATTCCGGGCCAACGGAATTGGTGCACGTAGAGGTGAATGCGGCTGACGGTAAGAACGTTTATTGCGACCGCGATTATCCGTTTGAAGGCCTGCCTGCGAGATTGACTGGCGCGGATTGGGTCCAGGCTGCGGATGCGGACAAATTTTATCCTGCCGTTGATTTGATGCAATTGGCGGTCAAGGCGGGCGCGACGGTTTATGTGGCATATGACGCGTCACTGCCGAGCCCGGATTGGCTGCAGCGGCAGCTTCGTCCAACCAAATCGTCCCTCGTGGTCGCGGGCCGGACGATGAAGCTTTTTGCGCGACATGTGAAGAGTGACGAAAGTTTGACGTTTGGCTCCAATGCGTCGGATGCCGGCAAACAACCGTGCAACATGTACGTCGTCTTCGTGCAGGCAGGCAAACCGCAGACAACGGCCAGCAGATAAATTTACGATTTACGATTTACGCGGCGAGCATGGAAAGAGAAATTCTGATCGACCTAACGGCCTAATCCGCCGTTGCGGCCAATCAAATGTTGGATTGGCTGACGAATTCATTTTGAATTTGGGTATCACCTTGTTCGCGTAAATCGTAAATCGTAAATTGCTGAGGACGGGGTTATCGCCAATCGCTAGAATCCTTGAACCCTGCTGTGAAGCTGTTACTATAAAATCATGCCCACCGTCTTTCGCCGAAGTTCCGCGAATTGCGGGGTGATTTTTCTTCTGTTTGTCGCCCTGACAGCCCGGGCGGCGGATACGGGCACAGTGTGGCTGGCGCGCACGTGGGACGGATTGCCGGATGACGGCGTGACGGGCGTCGCGCAGACACCGGATGGATATCTTTGGGTGGCCACGGCGGGAGGGTTAATGCGGTTTGACGGGGTGCGGTTTCAGGAGTTTCCCCTGGCAAATATCGAGGGCGTTCCAAATCGGGTCGTTCGGGCGATGCTTTGCGACCGGCACGGCTGCCTGTGGCTGGGGATGGACCGGGGGCCAATCGTTTGTATTTCACCAACTTCAGTGCAGGTCTTCACGAATGTCCCGGATGCGCGAGCGACGGTCATTGCCGAAGATGCGGACGGCCGCGTTTGGGTCACGTACACCGAGGGCAAATTGACGCAAATCGCGAACGATCGCGTGACAGAATTTGGCTCTGACACTGGCTGGCCGGCGCAGGGGACGTCTTCGCTGGCGACAGATGCCGCAGGACGGCTCTGGTTTTCCAAAGGTAACCGGGTGGGCGTTTTCCGGGACGGCGCATTCAAAACTCTCTTTACCTTGCCTGACGATATATCCTGCATTGGCTGGAGGGCGGGCGGGGGCATCTGGATTTGTACGGCGCATCAATTTCTTGAAGCGGATCTGGATCAGCAACCCAGGGCCGTGACGCCGTTTCCGGCGGCCGTGACGCATGGAGGACCGCAAACCCTGTTGGAAGACCATACCGGAGCGATTTGGATTGGCACCGCAGCCAACGGTATCTTTCGCGTTTGCGGGACAAACGTCGAGGCGGCGCCGTCATCGTATTTTGATATTGTCTGCTTTGACGAGGACCGCGAAGGCAATATTTGGGCGGGCACGGGCGGCGGAGGACTGGAGCGGCTGCGCCCGCGGATAATCGAATTGCTTGGGCCTGATAGTGGCTTGCCGAATGAATCGGTGCGCTCCACTTGCCAGGACACCAGAGGCGCGATTTGGGTGGCGACCCAGAATGGCCTGGTTGCCAGGCGGCAAAATGGCCGTTGGGAAACACTCGAAACAGGAACCAATTCCCTGGATGGTTCTGCAACCTGTGTCGCGGCCGCTTCCGACGGCGGCATCTGGATTGGCACGCGGGACAACGGATTTTTTTATTGGAAGGATGGCCGTCGCCAGCATTGGACGCAGGAGGATGGTTTGAGCAGCGACAATGTGCGGACGATTCTGCAAAGTTCGAACGGGGACGTCTTCATTTCGACGGATACCCCGAGCCGGATCCAGCGCCTGAGGAACGGACGGTTGGAGCCGGTTGCGATGTCGTTTCCCCATCGTTCACTACGCTCGATCGTTGAAGATGCCAGGGGGAACGTCTGGGTTGCGAGCGCGGATGGCGTGCTCATGCGGATTGACGGGGACAAGCTTGTCGACGAAACCCCGGGCGTAACCAACCGGTTGTTATCCATCCGTTGTTTATACCCGGCGCCGGATGGAAGTCTTTGGATTGGCTATGCGAACTGGGGAATCGGGCGGCTTAAGGACGGAAAATTTTATCGCTTTACCAGTGATAAAGGACTTTATGACGACTACGTTTCGCAAATGGTGGCGGATGACCGGGGCTGGCTTTGGTGCGCGGGCAATCGGGGTATGTTCCGGGTATCACTGGCGCAACTGAATGATATCGCGGAGGGCCGGGATGAACGCGTCCGCTCGATTGCCTATGGACCGGGGGAAGGGGCGAACCTGGAAGCAAACTATGAGAACGGTTCGTCGGCGTTTCGGTCGTCGAGTGGGCGGCTGTTTTTCCCGATGCGAACGGGCCTGGCAATCGTTCACACAGAAAATGTCCCGCACGGGGCTCCCCCTCCGCCCGTGATTGTCGAGCGGATCGCGGTTGACGACGACCGGACGGTGGCGCTTTACGACCCGCGCCTGGGTCAGAATTCGGCGGACCCCTTGCTGGTGAATTTGGGGCTGGGTGCGTCTTCCATTCTCAAGTTTTCGCCGAACAATCGCAAATTGGCTTTCGAGTTTACGGCGCTCAGTTTCACGTCGCCGGAAGACGTTCAATTTGCATACCGGCTGGAGAACTTCGATGAAGACTGGGTGGAAGCGGGCACGCTGAGACAGGCCGCGTACTCGCGTCTGTCGCCGGGGCGATATCGTTTCGACGTGCGGGCGTGCAACAGCGACGGGGAATGGAGTCCGCATATGGCATCGGTTAGCTTCGAAGTGACGCCGTTCTATTGGCAGACGTGGTGGTTTCGGTCAGCTGCGGTTTTTGCCTTTACGCTAAGCGTCATTGCAATTGTGCGGTACGTATCGTTCCGCCGGCTGAGGCGGCAATTGGCGACCCTGGAGCAACAGGCGGCGTTACAACGGGAACGGACGCGCATTGCCAAGGACATTCACGACGACCTTGGGGCGAACCTGACGCAAATTGCATTCCTTGGCGAACTGGCGCACCAGGACCGCGGCGAACCGGATAAAACGGCTGATCGGGTCGAAAAAATCTCGGCGACGGCGCGCCAGGCCATCAAATCGCTTGATGAAATTGTGTGGGCAGTGAATCCGCGCAATGACACCCTCGCGCATTTGATGGATTATGCCGGCCAGTTTGCGCTGGACTATTTACGGCTGGCGGGCATCCGCTGCCGGCTGGATTTTCCCGAGGAATGTCCGCCACGCGAACTTTCCACGGACCTGCGGCACAACCTTTTTCTGGTCATCAAAGAGGCGCTGCACAATATCGTCAAACACGCGCACGCCTCGGAAGTGCGGTTGCGAATCCAATTCGACATGAACGTATTGGATGTTACGATTGACGACAACGGATGCGGGTTTGATCCCGCGCAGGCGCGCAACGGCGGGACGAATGACGCGCTGGCGGACGGCTTGCGCAATATGCGGCAGCGGATGAATGACATTGGCGGCGAGTTTGAGTTCCAAAGCGGAGCGGGAATGGGCACGAAGATACATTTGTCGTTGCCGCTGGCAAATGATGAGTGAATCGAACGTTTGTTCAATAGCGGAAACCGGAACCTTATTTTACTATGAGTGGACAGCAGAAAAAAAGCGTGCGAATCAAAGTATCCATCGTTGAGGACAATCGGGGCACGCGCGAGAGTCTGACTGAATTGCTCGGCCGCGCCGGCATGTTGAGTTGCGTGGGAGCACACGCCAGCGGCGAAGACGCTCTCGAGAAAATCCCCCTGGAAGAACCGGACGTGGTCCTGATGGACATCAATTTGCCGCGCATGAACGGAATCGAATGCGTGGCCAGGCTCAAGGAGCGGCTGCCCAAAACCCAGGTGCTCATGCTAACGACCTACGAGGAGAGCGATCTCATTTTTGATTCCCTGCGCCGTGGCGCGAGTGGATATCTGCTCAAAAACATGTCCGCGGCGGAACTGGTGCAGGCGATTGAACAGGTACACGCGGGCGGCGCGCCAATGTCCATGCAGATTGCGCGCAAAGTGGTGAACCACTTTCAAAAAATCCAGACTCCGCGGTCGGACATGGAAAAACTGACGAAGCGGGAGCATGAAATTTTGGCCGCGCTGGCAAAGGGGTATCTCTACAAGGAAATCGCGGACCAATTGGGAATCAGCTTGAGCACCGTTCGGGCGCACCTTCATGCTGTCTACGAAAAACTGCACGTCCAGTCGCGAACGGAGGCGGTGGTGAAGTATTTGGGAAGAGAATAGGCAGGCGATTTTCAGGGAAAAAACTGAATCTATAGGTCCTATACGACCTATATGTCCTATAGGTCCCATAAGACCAAAGCATCCTTTAAAAAGCAAAAAAGGCGGGCTGTTTCCAGCCCGCCCGCGTGTTTTAAACGTTTTGATTATTCGCTCTTTTGCGCTTCGTCGGCGGCGTCGAAGGCGTGTTGCAGGGCAACGAGGTCTTCGCCGGGCTTCAACGAATCCAACAGCTTCTGCTCTTCCTTGAGCTGTTCGTCGGAGTAATTGGCGGCCTTGATGGAAAGGCCGATGCGGCGTTCGCCCTTGTCAATCTTGATGACGCGGGCCGAGACGTCCTGGCCGACCTTAAGCACGTTCTTGATCTTGTCCACGCGCTCTTCGCTGATCTGGGAGATGTGGACGAGGCCGTCGATGTCATGTTGCAAGCCGATAAACGCGCCGAAGCTGGCGAGCTTGGTGACTTTGCCGGTGACGAGGTCGCCGACTTTGTACAGGGTTTCGATGTTTTCCCAGGGATCGGTGCCGAGTTGTTTGAGGCCCAGGGCGATGCGCTGGTTGGGGCGGTCGACCTCGAGGACAACCGCTTCCAGTTCGTCGCCTTTCTTCATTACTTCGCTCGGATGATTGATCTTGCGGGTCCAGGACATATCGGACACGTGAATCATGCCGTCAATGCCTTCCTCAAGTTCCACAAACGCGCCGTAGCTGGTGAGGTTGCGCACCTTGCCTTTGACGCGGGCGCCCTGGCGATATTTCTCAGCGGCGCTGTCCCATGGATTGGATTCGAGCTGACGGACGCCGAGGGAGATTTTTTGTTCCTCGCGATTGATTCCCAGGACGACGGCTTCGATTTCCTGGTCCTGTTTGAGGACGTCGCTGGGCTTGGCCACGCGCTTGGTCCACGACAATTCGGTGACGTGAATGAGGCCTTCGACACCGGGCTCGATTTGCACAAACGCGCCGTAAGGCACAAGGCTGACGACTTTGCCTTTGACCTTCGCGCCGACGGGATACTTGGTCTCGATGTTGTCCCACGGATTGGACATTTTCTGTTTCAATCCCAGGCTTACGCGTTCCTTCTCCTTGTTCACGTCCAGCACGACGACGTCGATTTCCTGGCCGACCTTCAGGATTTCGGACGGATGGCCGATGCGGCCCCAGCTCATGTCGGTGATATGGAGCAGGCCGTCGATGCCGTTGAGGTCGATGAACGCGCCGAAATCGGTGATGTTCTTGACTGTACCCTTGCGGATATCGCCGGGCGTCATTTCTTCGAGCAAGTGGGCGCGTTTTTCGTTGCGTTCCTGCTCAATCAATTCGCGGCGGGACAGGACGATGTTCTGGCGGTCCTGGTTGATTTTGACGACTTTAAATTCGTAGGTATTGCCGACGAACTGCTGGAGATTTTTCGGGGTGGTGACGTCAATTTGCGACGCGGGCAGGAAGGCCTCGACGCCAACGTTGACGACCAATCCGCCTTTGACGACGGATTTGACTTTGCCGTTGATGCGGCCGCCTTCGTTGCAGATGGTTAAAATTTTGTCCCAGTTCTTTTTGAACTCCGCTTTTTCGTGGGAAAGGACGACGGTGCCTTCCTTGTTTTCGAGTTTCTCGATGAGGACGTCGATTTCGTCGCCGACCTGGACGGCGTTGGGGTCCTGAAATTCGGCGGCGGGGACGACGCCTTCGCTTTTATAGCCGATGTCCACCAGAACTTCCTTGGAGCGGACTTCGATGATGGTACCTTTGACGATTTCGCCCTGGGCGACAAGCGATTTGCCGCTCTGTTTCAGGGCTTCTTCCATTGTAAGCATAATATCTAAACGATCTATTGGGGAGACTTTGAATTCCGCGAATGCGGAACCTGAAGGCTCCATTGCCTAATCCAGACATCCGTTGGCAACGGAGGTTGAAGGTTAGGTTCTTTGTTAACTTTTTTTTCTCAGCCTCAATGAGCGTCCGCACACGCGGCGCTCAGGCAGTGTGTAAGATAGTGGAAGTGGGGGAAAAAACAAGCGCTAATTCCTCCGAACCAGGATTATGGGCCACGGAGCTTCAAAAACGAAAAGCCGATACCAAGCGCCAGCAGCCATCCGAAAGTACCCAGCCAAAAGAGCAATCGGCGCGGGATCTTGTCGCAAAAATACATTGTACCGCCAAGGATAACCATTAACGCCACGACGGAAGTATAGGCCTTCTGTTCATTCGAAAGGGCCAATCGTCCCAAAGCAAATACCGCGAGGGCTGTGATTGGGGTTGGTACCCCTAAAAAAATCCACCAGTCCAGGTGTGCCCTGAAATCCCTGCGTACCCCATAGTTTCTTCGCGTTTGGTCCCGGCTGTATCCGCTCGTTCCGTCACTTTTAAATACGGATCCGAAGAAGAAGAAACTGACAATGGCGCCAGAAATCCAACCGGTTATAAAGACTGGCCAGACCAGCCATGACGTGAAAAGCCTTTCCTGCGAGAACCCCAAAACCGCACAGATTATCCCATAGACGATCCATGCGATGCCCATGCCTGTAAAACCGCCCAATACGGCAAGCCCGGCAATGGAAAGATAATTTGTGATTCGTTCATTTCCCGTGCCCTGACCCGGCGCGCTCTCTGCGGCTCCCGCAACCAGAATATACCTTGGCAGGTTGAACAAACCTGTATGCGAATCGACTTTGCGCAATCCCAGGATGCGCCCGGAAAGATGTTTTAGAGCATCCGGCTCAACTGCCACGCTCCGGCCAAGTAACTGATATTCAGCATATCCGCTTTCATCCCTCTCGTTGCGATTGATTTGACCAATCACAAAGCTTTCGCCCTCGTAAAACCATCGCGGCCGTTTCAGGCCGTCGCTTTGGAACATCAGCCTCCTGACCACCGGCTTTACATGAGGCGGCAGTCCGACGAAGTGGTTCCTCATAAAATCCACGGCATCCGGCGTCATTGAAAATGGAATAGACGACGTCATTTATGGTTTAGAGGCGGCGCCATTTCATGCGTTTGAACCTGGATATTATAATGTGGCAGACGGCAATGACAGCGAGAATGATTCTTGCGGCGAATTTTCTCGAAAATAATGCTTGAAAAAGACCTCAATGAGGACGATACAACTAAAATAAGCCTATGAAAAGCAGCGTTCCTATCAGCACGCTGTTGCATCACAAGGGATCAACAGTGTGGGACATCTCGCCGGAGGCCACGGTCTTCGACGCCATTCAACTCATGGCCGACAAAAACATCGGCGCTCTTCCAGTGGTCTCGAACGGCCGATTGACCGGGGTATTTACCGAAAGGGATTACACCCGAAAAATCGCCCTCGCGGGAAAAACATCGAAACAAACATTCGTCAAAGAAATCATTTCGCCGGACGTCATCACGGTTACCCCGAACGAGTCCATGGAGGAATGCATGCGGCTCATGACAGAACATCGCATTCGCCATTTGCCGGTGATGCAAAACGACGAACTGGTCGGAATCATTTCAATCGGCGACCTGGTGAACTGGATTATATCGGCGCAGGACGCGACGATTGAGCAGATGGAGAGCTATATTGGGGGCAGGTAACCTCCCAGCCCGCAGGTTCAACCAGGGGATTTGCGATTTACAATTTACGATTTACGCAATGAGAGTGAGGCGTGTGGATATCTGCGATTTGAACAATGCGCCACCATTCACGCGGCCATAAAAGCCTGTTAAAATCTGTCTGGTCGCGTAAATTGTAAATTTTCGACCTAGACCACCGGCAGCGGCGTAAATTGACGGCCAAGGATTGGGGCGCTGGGGGTCTTGAGCCAATTCTCCAGCACTGCTGCGTAGACGCTGCGGAAGTCCACGTTGTATTTGATGTCGCCTTCGAAGAGGTCCTGCGGGGCGAGGCTCGGATAGGCGCCCAGGAGCCCGGCACTGACTTTGTTGCCGACGATAAAGAGGGGGGCAGCGGCGCCGTGGTCTGTGCCGCCATTGGCGTTATCGGCGACGCGGCGTCCGAATTCGCTGAAAGTCATGACGAGGACGCGCTGCATGTTGCCTTGGGCCTTCAAATCATCACAAAATGCTTTCACCGAATTTCCCAGGTCGCCAAGCAACCGTTGTTGCGTGGGGAGCTGGTTGGTATGCGTGTCGTAGCCGCCCTGGGAAACATAATAGATGCGGGTAGGCAAACCGCCGCCGATCAGTTTGGCGACGAGCCTCAGCGAATTGCCAAGTTGCGAGGCCGGATATTGGGCCTGGTTTTGGACGCGGGCGGCGATGCCTCGGATTTCATCGGAACTGACCTGGGCGTCGAGAGCGGTGCGTTCGATAAAGTCCACAGCGCGTCCGCCGGTCATGGGCATGGCGGCGGTGAGCATTCCGATGCTGCCGCCGGAATTCTCATCAGCGGCAGTCGTGACGGTGATGTCGTTTAATTTCTCGTAGGACTCTTCGACCATGTCGGGCCGGCCGGGGCCGGCGTGGCCGCCGGACATGAACCGGTAATCCTGGGGATTGGTCATGCAAACGCCTTTAAGCGTTTTTGAGAAGAACGACTGCGGCAATTGCTGTTCGATGGCCACGCCCACAGTGGGATCGCAACCGGAACAGGCATTATCGAAGTAGCGTCCGATCCAGCCATATTTTTCAAACGTCTCGGAGTCGCTGGCGGTTTGCCAGATTTCGGTGGAACGGAAGTGAGAACGATTGGGATTGGGATAACCAACGCCCTGGACCACCGACAGGTTCCCCGAATCGTACAAATCCTTAAACCCGGTCATGGCGGGGTGGAACCCCACCTGGTCGTTCAATTTCAAAACATTTGCGGCGGACAGGCCGATGCGGGGGCGGGCCTGGTGATAGTAGTCGCTGGCGTAGGGGACGACGGTATTGATGCCGTCGTTGCCGCCGGCCATTTGCAGGACCACGAGAATGGTGCTGTCCTTGCCGGTGGCGATTTGAGTCGCGGAATCGGCGGCCTCGCTTTGCAGGGCGCTAAAAGTGTTGGCAAGAAACGCCGGGACTGTCCATGACAGCGCGCCACCAAGGACGGTTGTCCGCAGAAATTGCCGGCGGGTTTGGAGCGTAATTTCGTTGTTTTTCATAATATCCTTAAGTTTATCACTCGTTAATCATCCTTCATTGCTCTAGGTTACCTGGTAGTCGGGCGTGGCCATCACCAATCGAATGACGGTGAGGATGTCCGAGTTGTTCAACTGAGCGCGCGAACTCAAAAAATCGCGAAGGGTGTTTTCCTGGTCATCGCTCAGATCGGATTGGAGCAGCCGGTGCTGGATGGATGCGACGATCAAGTCTTTGCTGGCAAGTTCGTCCGGCGTCAAAATCTTGTTCACGTCCACACCGCCAATACGGACGCGGTCGGCAAGTTTTTGGAATCGCTTTTCCGCATTGGGATTTTTTTTGCCGTTGCCTTTGGGGCTGAAGTCGGCATTGGCGAGGGGTTGGAGCGAACCGGTGACGAGGGTTTCGGCTTCGTTGTAGCGCGCGAGCAGGGTGTTGGTGGTGATCCAGCTTAACCCGCCGTCCCAGCCTTTGACATTGGGCGGGGCGAACAGGTCCTGTCCAAGGCTCCGCAACATGGCCATGCAAACGGCTGGAGGCGGCAAATTGGATTCGAGCATTCGCGAGGTGCCCACGAGCCATTGGACCGGGCTTTTAACCTCGTTCTTGACGATGTCCGGCGAATAAAATTCTTCGCTCGAAAACAGGACGCGCATCAGCGGCTTGAAATCGTCTCCATTGGCGCGGAATTCCGCGGCCAGGGCCTGGTTCAGGTCGGGCGAGGGCATTTGACCGGCGAAAAAGTTCCAGATTTTGCCGGTGATAAATACGGCCGAATGCGGCTGGGCGACGATCTGGCAGAGGACATCCTCAGGGGTGAGGTTTCCGGTGAGGCCCAGGTACGTTTTGATGCCCTCATCGTGGTACTGTTCGCGATAGATGAATCTCTGGTTCTGGCGATCGAGCGACCAGCCGGTAAGGGCGCGCGCGCCTTCGGTAACGTCTTTCTCGGTGTAGTAGCCGATGCCCAGCGCAAAGAGTTCCATCACTTCGCGCGCAAAATTTTCGTTGGCATGCTGCTTCCGGCTTTCGGCCTGGTCGAGCCAAATCAGCATGGCGGGATCCTTGCCCATTTCGACCAGGAGACGGAGCCAGTTATCCGTGGCGAGCCGGCGGAACAATTCATTTTGCCGCCACATGTAATAGGCTTCATGGACTTTGTCGACGCTGGTGGCGAAGTGGCCGTGCCAGAACAAAGTCATTTTTTCCTGGAACGGCCGCGGCCCTTTGGCCATGCGGTTGAGCCACCAGCCGCGCAGTTCAATCATGCGCAGGTATTGCATCTTCTGTTCGGCCTGGTTTGCCTTGCGCTTTTCTTCGAGTGTGCCGGTCTGATAGACCTGGCGCATGGCGGCCATGCGGTCGGGTTCCGGGTGAGCCCAATCGGGAGCGGGCGTGGGATCGGGAATTTTTTCGTAATCGATCAGGTAAGAAACAGCCTCCGGCATGGTCATATCTGCCAATTGCTGGATTTGAATCGGCGTGCCGCCGAAACCGGCGCGGTTCAGCAGGTGCGCAGCCATTTCATAGTTCCATTTGCTGGAAGAAAGCGGCTTAAGCATATAATTTCAAAGACGCCAACAGTTACTAAAAAGTTTCACCTACCGGTCATTTTTGTGGTGAACCGTTCCAATATAACATGCAACGCCCCAGACGGCTGCAACGAACTTTTTATTAGTTGGACTTCTTCGGCAGTCCATTCACCAAAGGTTTTGCCAATAGCAGCGGCGGCTGCAAGTTTGTCCGTATCCCGATGACGCAATTTCTCAAACCGGGCGAGCGTGACGTGGGCGGTAAATTTATTGGCCTCCTCTTTTTCAGCGAACGGTCGCACCGACAATTCAAGTCGTCGCTGAAAATCCATGAGGAGGCCGTCCACGCTTTTGATGTCCACCCAGAAGACCCGGGGTGAACGGGCGTCTGGAAAAAAGCCGACGCCTTCGGCGCACAGGCGCATGGGCGCGGCGTTATCGCAAACGGCACAGACCGCGCAGCTCAAAGCGGCGGTGTTTGCCGCTGGAACATTGCCGAGAAATTTAAGGGTGAGATGGAATTGCTCCGGTTTGGTCCAGCGAACGTCGCGCGGCGGCAGGAGCGGTTGCAACTTATTTTGAAAGCGGAGCAGTTCGGCGCGGACGGTTTCGGGAAGAGGGATGGCGATGAACAGACGAAGAAATGCGGAACGCGGGTCCATGGCCTAACTGGAAATTCGGATTCTCCAAAACATCGAACGCCGAACATCGAACGTCGAACGCCGAAAGTTTTGAAACGCGAGCACCGATGGTGCTCGCCTGGCGGACGGGCACGTCCGCCCTACCATGTTGGAACGTCGGACTTCGACTTCGGCGTTCGATGTTAGCATAATTTGAAATTAGGACTCTACCTTCAGCGCGTGCGCTGGCAATGGGGGCAGAAATAGGTGCTGCGGGCGCCCTGGATGATGCGTTGGATTTTAGATCCGCACTTGTTGAGGCAGGGCTGTCCGGCGCGGTCGTACACTCGAAATCTTTCGTAATCACTTTCACCGTCATTGCTAAAATAAAACAGCTCTCCGCTCACGGTTTTGCGCGCAATGGTGTTGCCCAACTCTACAGCGTCGTTCAAAACGTCGCGAATGGCGCGCAATAAGTTTTTCGCCTGGGCAGAAGTCAAACGATTGGCCGCCATTTTTGGCGAGATTCGGGCGCGGAAGAGGGCCTCGCTGGCGTAAATGTTCCCGACCCCGGCGATGAGGCTTTGGTCGAGCAATTTGATTTTAATCGCCTGGCGGGATTGCTTGAGCGCGGCTGCGAATGTTTCGGGAGAAAAATCGGATGGTTCAGGACCCAGTTCATTCAGTGGCGACAGGTCAAGGGTCATGCGGCCCAAATAGCGCTGGTCTTCGTAAATAAAATTTCGGTCGCCCAGATTGAAAACCACGGCAGCGTGCGGCAGCAATTTTTCTTTTTTTAAAGCAACAAACATCCGGCCGGTCATGCCGAGGTGGCCGAGCATGGTCAGAACGGCAGGTTCAGATCTCCGGCGCGCCCCCAGCAGCTCAAATAGAAGATATTTTCCGCGACGAGTCAGGCCCTTGAATTTTGAGCCGGCCAGGGCTTTTTCGAATTCGCGGGGCGGGGTGGGGCGCGTCGCGCGCTCGCGGCGAACGCTTACGCGACGAATGGTCTTCCCGCGCAACAACGGGCGCAAATGTCGGACGAGGATTTCGACTTCGGGCATTTCAGGCATACAAACTAATTTACGATTTACGATTTACGATTGACGCGCCAAGCGACCGAAATGGGAATTCGTTATTTGGCCGAGTCCAGTGCATTTGTTCGGGCGTGCATACAAATATCCGCTATCAATTAACATCCGTAAAGGGTGAAGGCTCCATGTTACGGCTTCGGGCGCGGTCAAAGAGCCCGTGTCAAATTTTCTGCGTATTGGAAAGGAAACGGAGAAACGGCGGCGAAAAAGGGGTTGAATTGTGCATTTTTATTGGAAATTTGAAAGATTTAGGATCAGGGCGGAGGAAACGGGGCGCGATCGCAATGACCGCTTTTGGACGATCAGGTGTGGGATGGCGGGTCGCGGGGACAAGCTGTCCCCGCCCCGGCACTGGCGGCGCGGCAGCGCCGCCCTACCACCGAGGACGAAGAATTGTCAACTTGAGTGGACTCAAACAAACGTTCTAAAGACCGGCGCCTGGAAAGGGGTTATGGTAGGGGAAACAGAATATTTAAATTTCCATGGTTAAAGTGTCTTTGATATTTGGCAGGTTGCCGTTTTGTTGCGGCTTGATAATAGCGTTCATGGCGATGGGCGCGCGCGCGCAGATTGACGGTGGCGGGTGGTCGCCCTGCCCTGTAACTTTTCAGGTTCAGTCGCCGACCAACGCGGCGCGGGACCGGCGCTACTGGTTCACCAACGGGATTTATCACTGCGAAGTTTTTGACGATGACGCGGCATTTGCCGCCGGCAACACGACCCGGCCGCGCACGGAGCAACGGTTCACGCCTGATTACCGGAGCGGCGAGGTCCAATATCAGGCGATGGAAATGGCGCCATCCAACGAGAACAGCTACTGCATTTTTCAAATCCACACCGGCAACGCGGCCACACACCAGCATGGGGCGACGACGTTCATGTTGTTTTGGTTCAGCAGTGACGGAGGGTCTGTGCATGATTACTCCGGACGAGAGCTGGCTTCGCACATGGGCGACCAATGGTTTCAGCTCAACGTGGACCACAACCTGGCCACGCGCACAATCCGGGCGTGGATCAATCAAAAGCTCGTTTGGACGCAGCGGGACAATGGCGCCGGGGACTTTTATTTCAAGGACGGCGTCTATGAGCAAAGGCACAATCCGACATCGCGCATGGATGCCTACATCAAGGACATTCACTTGTGGGTCAGAGCCGGCACCGCCATGAACACTCGGAGTCAACCCGAAGGGGCAGGGGAAAGAAATTTGACCTCGGCGAACTGAACGGTATTACGAGAGGTTCAAGATTGCCGGATCGCCGTAGAGCGTGAAGGAGCCAGCACGGGTAATCCTGACGTCCATGATTTGTCCGAAATGGCGTTCGCCGCCGTCGAAAACGACGATTTTATTGCAGCGGGTGCGGCCAGTCATGCGCGCGGAATTTTTTCGGCTGGGTCCTTCCACGAGAATTTGCGTGTGCCAGCCCACAAAATTTTCGTATTTGCGCGCTGCGATTTCGTTGACGGTATTGAGGAGGACTTCATTGCGCTTTTCGCGCTCTCGTTGCGGAATTTGATCGGGCATGTCAGCGGCGGGCGTGTCGCGGCGGGGCGAATATTTGAAAATATACGCCTGGTCAAATTCGACTTCCCGCGCGAGTGACATGGTTTGTTCAAAATCCTCTTCAGTTTCGCCCGGGAAGCCGACGATGATGTCGGTGCTGATTCCAATCTCAGGCCGGGCGGCCCGGAGTTTTTTGATGATGCCCAGGAATTTCTCGCGCGTGTAGCCGCGATGCATGAGTTTAAGGATGCGATCGCTGCCGCTTTGAATGGGAATATGCGCGCTCTCGCACAATTTGGGCAGACGCGCGTAGGCGTCAATGAGGTCGTCGCCGTAACCTTTGGGATGCGGCGAGGTAAAGCGGATGCGGTCGAGTCCATCGATTTCATGGACAGCATCGAGGATCTGAACGAATGCGGATTTGCCGTCGCGGGCTGGAATGTCGCGTTTGCCGTAGCTGGTCACGATTTGGCCGAGCAGGGTGATTTCCCTGACACCGCGCGAGACGAGTTCGCGGCATTCGGCGACGATATCGGCGATGCCGCGGCTGCGCTCCTCGCCGCGGGTATAGGGCACGATGCAAAAGGTGCAATACTGGTTGCAGCCCTGCATGATGCTGACAAACGCGCTGACGGATTTTTTGGCGCTGCCGTTGAGGAGGTGTTCGCGGATGGCGGCTTCGCTGTCTTTTTCTTCGGCGACGTCCACGATTTTTTCGCGGCCGCCGCTGAGGATCTCGTCGAGGTATTCCGCGGCGCGATGAAATTTTTGGGTGCCCAGAACCAGGTCCACATCGGGCAATTCGTCGATGAGTTTTTGTCCGCGGCTTTGGGCCATGCAACCCATGAAACCGAAGACGGGCGCGCGCCGCTGCGCGTTGGCCACACCGGCCAGCGATTTCATTTTGTTCAACGCTTTTTGTTCGGCGAGATCGCGAACGCTGCAAGTGTTGAGTAGAACGACATCGGCGGTTTCCTCGGATGGCGCGAGCGTATAGCCACGGGCGACGAGCTGGGCGGCAACGGCTTCGCTGTCGCGCTCGTTCATCTGGCAACCGTAGGTTTTTATGAAAACGCAGGGCATTCTTTCAGGAAAATATCATATACGAGCGACGCGGTTTTGGAAAGCCTTGGGAATTTACGATTTACGCGGGCGTTCGAAGACCAAGAGGAATGGGTCGTATAGGTCATATAGGACATATAGGGGGCAAATTTTGACGATATGATGATGCGTGACGTCTGGGAACTGGCAACATTGGCAACATCGTTGATAGGAAACGACTTAAATGGGAAAAACCGGCAACAAAACCAGCAACAAAGTGGCAACATTCTATTGCAAGCCCGGCGAATTTCGGACGGTGAGGCCGGTGACGTTGTCGAAGCGCGCTGGCGCAATACCGGGCATGGTTTGGCCTTTGAAATTGTCGATTTCAAGGCCGTCAACATCGGAGCAAACCATGGGCGGACGGGCATCGTCGTTTTTGAAGCCGACGCGAATGTTCGCCAGTTCCAGATCGCGGACGTGGCGGGCGAAGAGACCGTAGGCGGGCATCACGCCAATTCTGGATGGTTCAGGATAGCCGGTTCCCAGTTCTTTTGGAACGCGCGCGGCATCTTTAGCCGTGCCGCCGCCGTCGAAAATGAGGCGAATGTTGTCGAGGCGCACGCCCTCGATGTCATGGCCGGGAAGGCCGGTGATTTGAATGCCGCTCATACGGTCAATTCCGGTGGCGACGACGTTGGAAATTTGGATGTTCCGGACGGCGCTGTTCGTCGCGCCCGGCCCGCGGTTCCGGGCGCCCAGGGTGATATAGATCGGATATTCCACGACGTCCATCATGGCGATGTTATTGATGGTAATGTTTTCAAGGATGCCGCCGTCCACTTCCTCCAGGGCGAGCCCGCGGCAATGGCGGAATGTGCAGTTTGAAACCGTGACATTTCGAAAGCCGCCATTCGACTCAGTGCCAAATTTGATGCGGCCGACTCCTGATCTGCTGGGTTTCATGGTGCCGTCGAGCAGCGTGCCTTCCTGAAAACCGGAAAGCTGGCAGTTGACGATGGTAAGGTTTTCCGTGATGACGTTGGAGCCAAGCGCGTACGAGCTTTTAGGGCAAAGGCCGTCGTCGTTCGGCGAATTGATGCGGCAGTTTGAAACCGTTGTGTTATGGCAGCAATCAATGTCAATGCCATCGCGGTCGGTGTCCATGGTCACATTGTCGACGGTGATGTTGTCGCAACCAGTGACGAGGATTGCGAAATGGCCGCCGTGGAAGATGGTGATATCGCGAATCAAAATGTTGCGGCAACATTTGAGAGCAATGGATTTGTTGCCAAGGCGGCTCGGTGGAAATTTCTTGTGGCTAATCCGGCCTGTCTTACTCCACTCGGCAAATCCAGTCATGTGATCCAGCAAACTGTCGCTGCGGGTCAGGCCGCCGCCGTTAATCATGCCCTGACCGGTGATGGAAACATTTGTCAGGTTTTCGCCCCAAATCAAACTGTTGTGGAAATAGCAGTGGCCGCCATCCTCGTAAGGATTGTCCAACCACGACTCGGTTTCGTCGTAAGCATTCATGTTTTGGGGCGCGCCGAGGATGGTTGCGCCGGCGTCAATCAGCAGATGAATATTGCTGCGCAAATGAATCGAGCCGCTCAGGTAGGTCCCGGCCGGAAAATATACCGTGCCTCCGCCGGCCTGCGCGCAGGCGTCTATGGCTTTGTTGATGGCCGGGCTGTCCAGGGTTTTTCCATCGCCTGCCGCGCCGAATGCTATGACGTTAAACGCGGTTCCAGTTTCGCCATCGGCCATGGCTGAAAGTGCGAGCAGAAAGAAGAGAAGGAACGCGGTGACTGGAGAAAGGCGGCGAATCATATATATTTTAATAGAGAGAAACCGGGCATCAGGCAAGGCGGTTTGCACCGCGGCCACTATCGGATGAAAGAAGTATCGTTCGAGGGTGGCAGCGCGACCTGCCGCTGGTTAGAGCCCCGATGTATGGGACTGCTACGAGTTATAGGTGCGTGCACATTTTTTGTGCATAGGCAGGGAAACTGGAAACGAAGGAGGGATTTGGGCGAAAGGGGTGGTTTTATTGGGGAATTTGCGGGTTTAGCTGAGGGGCATGGAATAGGAGTTTTGTCGAATGCGGAACGCGGAGTGCGGAATGCGGAATGACCGGAAACATCGAACATCGAGTGACGGACACGGACGAACACCGACTCGGATTATTTAGAGCGCACTAACGTGGCGCTACGGTGAGCGGGGACACGACACATTTTTTGGGCATAGGCGGGGAAACCGGAAACGAGCGCGGGATTGGGGCGAAAGGTGCGGTTTTATTGGGGAATCGAGGGTTTTTCCAATGCAGGCCAGAAATGAGGGCGTGAAGGGAAAGAACGTGAGAACGTGAGCAATTTAATCACTCCTGCCCTCGGTTGCGGCGGTGGCAGCGCCACTTGTCAGGCACGCGCCGCGGACGCCGCTGCGCAGCGTCCCTACCATGCCCGTGTCCACAATTTTCGTGTATAGCCCGGACCCCCGGCTGGGGCTGAAACAGGAAGAAACTCCCAATGGTGCAGGCTAATTTTTGGCAAATTGGGAAGACTCGCAAGTGCCTAATATCCAACGACTTTAGGAATGAGCTTCTTAAGAGGCGGGGAAACTGGAAACGAGGGCGGGATTGGGGCGAAATTTACGGTTTTATTGGGGAATTTGGGGATTTTTAGAAGGCGGGGCGGAAAGGAAATGATTTGTTCGGGCTCGCAGGGCTGGACTTCAAGGAGTAGTTACAGTACTGGGAACCGACTGAAAAATTGTCACAATTCTAGCTAGCTAGGAGCCGGCCCCTTCAAGAAATATACCGTTAGTCATCCCTGACCCCTTCTAGATTAAAGGTATCTGCCTGTTCCCTGTTCCGCAGTCTGGGGCAGGTGTAAACATCTGCGCCTGGAAGGGGTCCTAGCGAGGACTGACTCGTTCACGTTCATTAAAATCCGTCACATCTTATGTATCGTTACGCTGGATATTTTTTCCAAATTCATCGTCCAAAAACTTAATAAGGCTTCGCAAGATTCGATGTTGGAAAACCAAACTGTAGAGGAGAGCGAAGTCAACGTCGTCTTGTAGAACTTTTGGAACGCGCTCTCGGTCATCCTTGAATGCCATCTTTCGTAGCTCAATCCAACTTTGTGGTCGCGCAAATCCCTCGGCGTATTCTTTGCCTTTTTTGCAATGCCAGAGGAGAGCATCTTCGGGCGCTTCGGGTCTAAACATTGCCAACGAGACATTAGTTATAGGTTTCCAAATAATATTAAGCTGTTCTCGAAGATTCCGTCGCACAGCCAATAAGATTGATGGGAATAGGCTGTACGACTCTACAGCTTGTGGCCGGGAGGGGTCACCTGGTAGGAGCTTCCCAATCATTTTAGCAAGGCATTCGTCCGGTGAATTATAGGGGTCGTCAATCGGGTTCTCGCTTAACCTCGCATTTTTTTGGGTCACAGCTTTAATCCAATCTAGGAGAAGCGAGCAAGCTGTGGCACGTTTGCCACCTTGTTCAAGCATCCAAAAGAATATGAGAAATTGTGACAGTGCTCCTTCACCCCAAAAATAGAGCCTGCCACGTTTTAAATAATCCTCCAGTAAATGCACGGTGGATTGGAAGTCAGTTGTTTGAGGATTGTGCCGATTGGAAATTAACTGCCAGCACGCAGCCGCAGAAATGGCTACGGTATTTCGCGTTCGCACAAATTCATCAAGTTCACGGTCTTTAACAGCAAACGCTTTTTCGGTGAGAACTTCTTTTGCCAATGATTCGAGCGCTGCGAATGCGGCATTCTGTGCGATTTTGCAGCTGTCAACCCAGTTAGCTACCGGATGGTTTCCTGAAAGCCCAGCCCAGGCAATTTGTGCAGCACACACTGTCCAGCCTTGTAAAACGCTCCAATGATCGTTTTGTTTATAAAAATCACCGAGTAGATAGCTCGAAAATAGGTTTGCGGCAGCAACCCGACGCTTCAAATCCAAGCCTGATTTTATGTCGCGCAATATCTCAGTTATAAAGCGGGCAAATTGTTCAATATCAAAATCGCCTCGCCCGTCAACCAGATACAATTCTCTGAACCTTCGAACATCAGGCGCCTCAACTGGCCAAAAATCCAAGGATAGCCTAATAAAGTCAGCGAGAAGGTGGCGTCCAGATATGAGGTGTAACGTAGGAAGATTTCGCTTTTGCCAACTCGTATTATATTCATTCACCAATGACACCGCCGGGTCTTTAAATTCACCGGTCGTGACAAAATACGGTTTATACTCATATTGAGCAGGCAAGCTTGGATGGGTCGGCAGCGTTTCCACCAGCGTAATAATTTGGTCGCGACAACGGGCAAAATCGGATTGACCAAAATCACCAGTCTTGAGTTGATACGCGCAGACCGCACCTTCGGGAGAAATTGCCAGAACGTCCTTACCGTGTTCTATCGGGCTGTGTCCACAACGACAAATACGGTATCCTTGTGATATTAGCGTTTGACAAAACGACGATTCGTAGCCCCGTTCGTTGATCCTAGTCAACCAGTCTTCGACGAGCCTCTCTCTCATCAAACTCCTTTCGCTTGCGTTCGACTAACTGTGCCCATTTTTCTCGACATTCAGGAGTGTTATGGGCCTCCTGTAATTTCTCTTTAAATTCTGCCATCGCGGCAGGTTGTAGAAAATGTGTTGGCCAACGTGGCTGCCCATCATTGCCAAAATCGATTTCCATTTTTTCCCAGTTTTCCAATATGTGCTCAAATTTTAATTCTCCGGTTTTCCATGCAAGCGGTACGCCATGAGGAGATGGTTTTTGCAACATCTCAAAAATGCTTTTAGCCTGTTGTCCTGCCATTTGATCACCCAAACTAACCGGTAAATCGATGAAGTCATCTACAGTCATTCCTTCGCCTTCTTTAATATCGAAAGACGTGCTTACCGACAGTTTCTTGTATTCCATCTTGCTGCCCCCTATGTGCGCTGAATCCCCTTCTTTTTGAACTCGAACGGGAATTTGAGATAGTATTGGGTCACAGCCGTTCATTCCAAAGAAAAAAGCTTTGCTCCACAGGTCCATCATTGCACGACGAGCTTTCGGAAATTCCGGTAACATAGGTTATGAGTTTGAACGAGCAGTTCTCAGACGCAACAAAAAAGGTGCTCATATGCGTGACCGTGACCGGCTGGCGACCGTCAATGATGCACCGGTACGCCTGGGGGCGGAATCGGCCTATTTCCACCGCATTTGCAGCGTCATTATGCGCGATTTTATTGGCCATTCAAGTATATTCGGCTTTACCCGGCTGTACCCGTTTTAACCCCTTTGGTGTCCGTTTTGGTGTCCCAGATGGATGTGGATTTTTGGAAGGGACGCAAGGGACAAAAAGGACGCAAGAGCGTTGCGTCCAAACCGTCCCGCCGCTATACGGGCGGGGACATCGCAGCGGGATGTCCCTACTTTAGGCGTTCTTTGGCGTGTTGGAAGTGGCCGGTGGCGGGAACGAGGCTGCCAACGCGGCTGAGGCCAAAGGGCGGCATGTTGTGATAGATGGTTTCGCTCGATCCAGGGGAGATGACGTACGTTTCGTGCCATATGCCGACGTCACCGCTATTCCCGATGGAGCGCGTGAATGCGGTCCAGGCGGGGAGATGTTGCATGTTCTTGTTGGTGGCGTAATCCATCAGGTGGGCCGCCGATTTCCAATATTGAAGCGAGATGATTGTGCGCCCAAACCAATAATGACCGCCTAAAAAGCCAAGCTCCTTGTGTGACTCCAATTCGCGGAGTATCCGGGGCATGGCCAGGAACACGGGAAACCATTTATGAACCTTGAGCACGCGATTGATCCGCATGCCGATCAGGAAAACGCAAAATTCGGAGTCCATGCGGGCGGTCATTCTTTGGGTTATGATGGAGGCGCTCATGTGTTTTTAAATCGTTGAAGCGGGGCCCGGTGTTTCGGAAACATCGAACATCGAACACTGAACGCCGAATTGCGACTTGCGCCGCTGCACGCGGCGCTACACGGCGCAGCGCGCCGTATTCCACCACTCCATGTTTTCATGGAGATCATTTGCGGATAATCTTGAAAGCGAAGTTCGTGCCGACATTCGCCCCGAAGGCCAACTGCATCCAGAGCATGGCCAGTGGTTCGAGCAGGCGCGCCGCCATGAGCGGTCCGGCGTCCACGGTTTCGAATCCCAATTCGTCGGACAATTGTTTGACGGTTTTCTTTGCATCAGCGTCGTCGCCACAAATAAACATGGTGGCGATTTGGCCGCTGAACTTTGGATTGGGCATGTGCATTGCGCCGATGGTGTTGAAGGCTTTTACAACCTTTGCGCCTTTGGCCCATTGCGCGATTTGTTCGCCGGCAGAGGTGGTATAGCCAACCAACAGTCCCTTTTCCAGAAACGCCGGACCCATCTCGAGAGGATTGATGGCGTCAATGAGCACTTTGCCGGAGAAATTACCGGCGGATTGCAGGGTTTCACGGACGCCCTGCCAGTGTGTGGCCAGCAGGACGACGTTGCATTGCGCAACCGCATCGGGAATGGTTGTGGCTGAGATTTTTCCGGGGTTGGCGCTGACGAGCTTTTTGACTTTCTCGTCATTGACATTGCGCGCGCCGTAGATGATTTGATGACCTTTGCCGGCCCAGGCTGTGCCGAGTGTGCCTCCCACGCTGCCCGCTCCAATGATTGCGATTTGCATAACGTCCTTCCGTAAAAGAAAAATTAATTGGTGTTTTGCTGCTCCTATCGTTTCGTAGTTTGGATGAGCATGGCCGGGTGTCAAGCGCGGTGAACGTTGAAGCCTCAATCGTAAGCAATACCCCGCCGAAAGTGTCGCGCGAAGATCCTGCGTAGAAAGTGAAGACGTTCTGAATGCTCTATTGAGCTGCCTGCGGCGCTGGTTTGGGTTTGGGCAGGACCACAGTAAATGTGCCGGCGAGATAGCTTTTTGCGTCGTCCGGAAGGCACAAGTAAATTTGGCCCTGGATTTTTCTTTTTTTGGCTCCGCCAAATTTTAATTCCATGGCGTAACCGTCCTGGAAGTTTTCGGTTTGATTCTGGCCCTGGTCCTTCCACCCGATGTCAATTTTCGGCGCGTCGTCCCCGGACGCGGTTTGAAACTCGAGGCTGTTGTTTTCGATGGACGAACCTACACCATGAATCAAGAGATATTCGCCGCCGTCCGTGGAAATAAATCTCAGGTTGCCGTTTCGGTAGATAACCCGTTTGCATTCGAAGGTTGAACCGTGAATTTCTCCGGTCACGGGATCGGCAGGAATCTGAGCGTCCTTTACATCCATCGTCCAGCCGGGACCGTTGGATTGGGCCTGTTCGGTTGAATTCGACTGCGTTTGGTCGTCAGTATTTTGAGTATAGGCAGGCTGGTTTGTGTCTGAAAGTTCCTGATCCTTCGAACCTTCAATCGCCTCCATGACATTTTGCATCCCCATCGCGATAATAATGGCGGTCAGTCCCGCAGTCACTATCACGGTCGCATAACTGATAATTAGTCCGGCTGTGGCCAGACTCTTGCCTGTAAGAGCCGGATTACGCCGGATCGCGCTGCGGGCAAGATGACCACAAATGATACCCGGAATCCATCCGATGCAAAGAATCGGCGATGACAGGGAACAGACCAATGAAGCGACGGCCAATCCGGATGTCCGGTGAACAACCGGCGCGGGCACCGGCACCTGTGGCGTTTGCTCGGGCGCCCGCATTTCGTCCATTTTATGCGGGACCGTAAGATTTGCGCCACAGGAGGGACACAGCATGCCACGGCCGCTTTCGCTCGCATCGCAGGCAATGTGCTGGCCGCAGGAAAGACATGAAAATGTGATTTTGTCGCTCATGACAGCGGGACTTCGCGACTCAGTATGCTGTTCCCGACGATTTGGGCAAATGGAAAAAGACGATAAAACGTTGCAGGGGAACATCGAACATCGAATGCGTTCGACGATTCGGGCGGTTCCTGGAGAGCCTCCTTTCGATTTTTCGCATGCATTGGGACCATGAGCCGACAGTGGTAAAGGACGGCGCGCTGCGCCGTCCCCCGCCCGCGCAGAGCCGCAGGAACATACGCGGCCCAACGGCTGACCACACTCGTTGCGCCGCTAGACGCGGCGCTACACGGCGCAGCGCGCCGTGTTCCACCTTGTGAGACGTGCCGTCCTCAAACTGAACGTCGAACATCGGACGCCGAAGGAAAGGCCGCGGGCGGTTCGGGAGTTTTATGGAAAGTTTCCTGTTCCTTTTTGGCCTGCTCATGGCGCATGAACGCGCGGGTTGCGCCGCTGCACGCGGCGCTACACGGCGCAGCGCGCCATGTTCCACCTTGCGAGGCGCTACACGGCGCAGCGCGCCGTGTTCCACCACCAAGGTTCATGGAGAATTTCGACACCTGCACAATCGCGCACGGAAGCCATGAAATCCGAAGAACCGACCGTCAAACGGACACCCTAAAGGGTGGACACCAAACATTATGGCGATGAGAGACGGAAGAATTGTTGCGGCGAATTGGCGGCGCTTGTTTCAACGAAGTCATAGGAGCCGGGAGCGGTTTCGTTCGCGGTTCCGATGTACATCCAATTGAAAAGATTTGTTGAAGACCAGACGCTGTAAGTGGCGTTTGAGCTGCCTGTAAAATTCAGGGCAAAAGTTCCATTTGCGGAATTCCAACTCACGTTTCCAAACTGCGGCGCCGCGGGAAGGCCGATGTTGATGAGAGCCTGTGCCGGCGCGGAACTGTAAAATTGGTCCTGGGCGATAAAATTGAAATTGGCATACGGATTCCCGGTTGCGCCCACAGCCGGAGCGAAAATAAGCCGGCCAGCCGGGTCCGTGACCGCCGTAGATGGCGCTGTGATCGGCGCGCCACGCACGCCCGCGGAATACTGGAAAAGTTGCCCGGCAGCGGGCAACGATGCCACTGAGAAGCTCAGCGGGTTTCCATCGGGGTCAGAGCCGGAAAGGGCGAATGCCAGGTCATGGTTGATGTAACCTGAAACGACAATGTTGCCGGCAATTGGTGTCTGATCACCAATGGCCATGCTGAATGTGCTTCCGGCGGCGATTGCCGCAACGTTTGTGAGACTGGCAGGAACGTTTGTCTGGCCCTGGTTGTCATAGCCCCATCCAACGACTGTTCCGCCACCCGTCAAGGCGAGATTAAAGAGACTTTCGCTGCCGCTGGATATTTCCACCGCGTTAGTGAGGCTGGCAGGCACATTAGTCTGGCCATCGGAGCCGCTGCCCCACACGGCGACCCTCCCCGCCGCGCCACCGATGCCATACGTACCGGCCAAAGTCGCGGTCACATCGCCGATTTCCCCCGGAGTCAATGCGCGGTCATAGAGCTGGATTTCAGCAATGTCGCCGTTGAAATAATATGGAGCGGTCGTCATCACGCCGATGTCGAACGGACAATCCACACGCGCATCGGTGCAGAGGCCATTTTGTGACGCGACTATCGCTCCATCCACGTAGAGCGTGATGGTATCGGCCTGGCGCACATAGATACCAATGTGCGGGTCGCCGTCGGTGACATTGCCTCCGTAGAGGCTAAAATCTGAACTGCATCCATTGGAGGCCGAACCCAGGCCGGCCCCGAGTTCGCTTCCATTAATGACGAATGACCAGTCATCCGCAACGCCCGGAACATCGGCGCCCAGCAATCCGGTATTATCGTAAAATTCGCTAGAGGCATTTCCGGCAGTAGAAGTCCGGAATACTACGATCATGGTAAAGCTACCGGCACCGGAAATGGCGCTGTCGGCGGCGGACACGGTTAAATACTGGCCGCCTGAAAAGTGGACGGTGTTATGGCCATTAAGAACATTTGTGGATAGTTGAGGCTGATTGGCTGTGCTGGTTTGGGTTGCGCTTTGTCCGCCAACGATGTCCACCCAATTGCTGACTGCGGAGCCGCTGTCTCCGGAAAGACTGTCGGCAGTCCATCGGCTCATTAACGCGCCGGCGACCCCCGGCATGCCGTACGTATCGGCCAAAGAAGCGTTGAGGTCCGCCATTTCCAAAGAATTCAGGGCCTGCGTGTAAATTCGGATTTCCGCGATGTCGCCATTAAAATAATCCGGCGCGGTTGTCATCGCTCCGATATCAAAAAGGCAACTGACACGCGGGGCGGCGCAAAGGCCTGTTTGCTCTGCGACAATTACGCCATCCACGTAAAGGCGGATTGTGTTTCCCGAGCGCACATAGGCGCCGATATGCGGATTCCCGTCCGCCACGTTGCCGCCGTAGAGGCTGAAATCGGTGGTGCAACCACTGCCATCGCCCAATCCTGCGCCGAGTTCGCTTCCATTAAGAACAAAAGACCAGTCCTGGGTGGCGCCGGGAACGTCGGCCCCGAGCAATCCTGTGTTCAAAAAAAAAGACGATGACGAAACGCCGGGCGAGGATGTCCTGAATACAACGACGAGTGTAAAATCGCCGGTGCCGGACACCGCGCTGTTTGTCGCAGCCACGGTCAAATACTGGCTTGAGGCGCTGGAGAACCGCACGGTGCTGTGGCCGTTCAGGACATTCGTGAACAGTTGCGGCTCATTTGCGGCCACAGTTTGGGTTGCGCTTTTTCCACCAATGACGTCCGTCCAATTACTGACCGAGGAACCGTTAGTCCCTGAAAGGCTGTCAGCGACCCATCGACTGGCAGGCACGGGCCCGGCCAGGGAACATCCGGCCGCCCGAAGCGCGAGGCTGTCATATTCCCCGGCGGCGATGTCCACGACATCGGCCAGGCCGGCGGGAACATTCGTTTGGCCGAACGGGTTCCAACCCCATGCGGTGACGCTTCCATTTGCCTGCAACGCCATGCTGTGGCGATAACCCGCCGCCACGGCCACGACGTCTGTTAATCCCGCCGGGACGTTCGTTTGGCCAAAGGAGTTCCAGCCCCATGCGGTGACCGTATTGTTCGCGCCCAGCGCCAGGTTGTGATACCCGCCGGCTGCAATGGCGACGACGTTGGTTAATCCGGGCGGCACGTTGGTTTGTCCGTAAGTGTTGTCGCCCCAGGCCACCACGACGCCGTTTGAGAGCAATGCCAGGCTATGCTGAACGCCGGCCGAAATATCGATCACGTTTGCCAGGCCGGCGGGAACATTTGTTTGCCCATCCGAATTATTTCCCCAGGCGACGACCGTGCCGTCGTTTTTCAAAGCAAGCGCGTGGTTGGCCCCGCAGGCGATGCGAACCACATTTGTGAGACCTGCCGGAAGATTTGTCACACCGTAGGCGTCGCCGCCCCAGACTTCCAGACGCCCGCCGGTGGTAAATTGTTTGTCCGCTCCCCACACCATTCCCAGTGTGTTGCTGGCGACAATTCGATAGTGATAGATTTGGCCCGACGCCAGTCCGCTGACATTTGCCGCGATGACGGCGGAGGAATTTCCGACATTCGTTAATCCGACTGTTGAACCGTAATTGACATTCGTGCCCCATTCCAGCCAGGCGAGTGTATTGGCTGCGTTGCCGGTGACGCTGCCGCGCAAGATTGCGCTGCCGGGCGTGACGCCGATGGGCGTCAACGTCGTGGCGCCGGGACGGCCAAACGCTTTCTGATAGAGCAGAAACAAATGGTCGGGCCGTACGAATTGATATTCATTCGTGTTAAATGATTTGGCGATGTTCAGCAGGTCGGCCGGCGTCAGGTCCCATGTGACTGCCTGGCCGGCGATAAACAGCGGCGCGGCGCCGTTCCACGCGGCGGCGGCATTTGAAATTGCGGACATGATGTCGTTCGTCGTCGATGAATAGGTCGGAGTCAACGGAATCGTTTTAAGTCCCAGATTGACCGCGCTATAAGAGCCGCCCTGGTCCAATAAACCGAGAAGCGTTGGACAATTCGTCGCGTACGCCTGGGCATTTCCGGTCGTCACATTGTCCCAAACGGTAACGGTGCGAAAGCCGCTGCGCTGCAGATAGGCGTCGGCCCTTCCGGCAAAAGCCGCGATGTTTGCCGGGCTCCAAAGTTCAAGATGCGCGTAACCAGCGCCATCGGGTCCTGACATAAGGCAATCGTTGGTGGAAGCGGTGCTCCAATAGTAATTGACCATGACCGGATCAAGGTCGCAAACCAGCGCATCGGCGGTCCAACCGATGGGCACCTGGCCGCGGGCCGGATTTTCCCACCACATCTTCATTACGTGTTCCATGTATTGGGCATTATCGCCATCGCTGAGAATCAGTGACACATAAACCTTGTTTGCGAGCGGCGGAGGAGGAGGAATAGGCGGGATGTTGATGGCGCGTTGAACGCCGCTGAAGACGGAGCCGTTCCGATAAAAATCGCTCGCGAGCACGGGAATTCCATAATTGGCAATCCATGTCAGGCCATTGCCCTCACTCGGCCACCATCCCATGTAAACTCCGTTTACCGGAGTCATGTTCGAGACGAACATCCCGAGCAGATTGGCGTCCTGCGTTGTTCCCGGGTCGAGCCAAACAGTGGCGGATTTGACGGCCACGAGATAATCGCGCAACTCCCCGTCCAGGTTGGTTTCCATGCCCGCGATGATTCGGTGCGTGCAGGACGGCCAATAGTTGGTATAGAGATAGCCATAGACCTGGTACTTGTTGGAAAATCGCCCGCGCAAGTCATCTTTAATGGGGAGACTGTACGGGGAATTCGTCAACGTATTGAGCAGGCTCGGATCGCAAATGAGTTCGTCGTTCACGCCGGCCATTGTCGTCGCCAAATTCAATGTGTCGGGCTGGGTGGGATCGGTCACGACCAGTCCGGTCACATAACTCCGGTATTTCAGAATGCAACTGAAACCGTTGGTGACGTTGTAATTTAAATTATGAAGATTGACCCAGGTAAACTCACCTTCGCCATCGCCGCTGCTGAGGCAAACGATTTGAGGCTGCGTACGATTCACGATCCCTTCAAGAGATGCAAACAGGTCAATTTCCGGGCCGGTGTCGGTGCTGACGTCAATGGCGTCAAGGACGGACGCCGGTTTTGAAAATGTTGGCAGCATTTGATTGGTTGGCCAGGTGAGACCCTGGCCGTGGACGGGAGATGTACGCAATGCGAACAGCAGCAGCAGCGCCAAAAACATCGAACATCGAACATCGAACATCGAACGCCGAAGGAACGGCTGCGGGTGGTTCGGGCGTTTTATGGAAAGTTCCCTGTTCCTTTTTGACCGGCTCATGGCGCATGAACGCGCTTGTTGCGCCGCTGCACGCGGCGCTACACGGCGCAGCGCGCCGTGTTCCACCTCGCGAGACGGGCCGTCCTCAAACTGAACATCGAATATCGAACGCCGAAGGAAAGGCTGCAAATTCATAATTTAATCGGTGTTTCGGCCGAGTTCGGAGGCGGACAGGTTGGAAAAGCTTGAGAGGGAGGCGCCGGAGTCTTCGCAAAAGTCGCGGACGCCAATCGCGCCGCTTGAAAAATGATCGTCACTGACTTCGATAGCCGGATCACCGGAACCGTTGACAAAGATTTGCAGCAGTGTGCCGAGAGCGCGGACTTTCAGATGATAAAATTGATTTGCCGCAAAGGTCATCGGCGCCGTCTTGATTTCATGCCAGCCGTTGTCGGCATAACCCAGTTCCAATTTAGAATCTTTCGCGCTAATGCCGGCGTAATAACCGCAATAGGCGTCCGAGCCGATGTCCGGTTTGCTGACGCGGAAAATGAGGCCGGCGTTGCCTGAGTCGCCCACTTGAACGCCGGCTTCATAAACAAAATTCGTGAATGCCGTTGCCATGGCAAGCGCTTTTGCGCCGTCCGCGGAACCCGGCACCGTGCTTAATGCGCCGTTTCGCGCGAGCCAATTTCCGCCAAATGTCGTCCAGCGCCTGCACCAGGAGGGGTCGAAATTTTCGGTGAACGAACCCGCAACCGGCGATGGCGTCCCTAAATATGGGAACCAACTCACGCGCATGTGTTGCGAGCCAAACGGCACCAGCGTCACGGTTTCCAAAGGGCTGTCAGAAGCAACGGGACTGACCGGCGGTTCGAATGCATGCGTGCCACGCCAGCCAATCGTCCAGTCCGGCAGCCGTCGCGCCCTGGCAATGAGCGCGACGGAAGGTTGCGCCGGATCAAACGGGTCTGCGGACACAGGCCCCAAATTGGTGAACGTCAAAGACGCCGCGGGATTTTGGGGGTCCAATTGCAAGGCATAATTCCACGGAGTCGTGGAATGCACTTCAAATTCATCGAAACCCGGCACCAGAGCATTGGTCGCGCGGACTGTCCATTGTTCGCCAATACGCAGCGAATAAACGAGGGGGCCGCGATTGATTGCCACAGCGCGGCTGGGACCTGTGAGCGTTTGGATGGGCATCGGGAGGTTGATGACCACCGAATCACCGTTAGACCACGCGCGCTGGATGCGAAAAAATGAGCCGGGAGTCACGCCCGCTTGCGCCACGCCATTGACCGTAACCGTTGCATTGCTGCACCAACCGGGAATGCGCACCACCAGTGGAAACGCAGCCGGGCCGGCCATGGAAACGTTGAGGCGCACTTGTTCTTCAAATGGATAGGTCGTGTCTTCGGTGACCTGGACCTGACTGCCGTTGACCATGGCGTTTACGACCGTGGGACCATAAGCGATAAGGGCCAATCCTCCATCCGCCGTGGCCGCCCACGAATTTTGGACGTACTTGGGCCAGCCCATGTGAAAATTATACCGGCAACAGGGATAACCCGAATAAGGTCCTGGAAGAGTGCCATTTGGATAGTCTTCGTCAAAGCCGTGGCCGCCGTAAATGGCAATGACATTATTTGCCAGCGTATAATATTGGATGCCTTTGATATGATTGGCCAGGGCCGCGGGCAATGCATTGAAGGATATCGTTTCCAACCGGTCCGCCAGCAGCGGATCGCCTGTGATACGCGTTGCGGTCTCCAGACTGAGCATGGCTTCTACGATGGCGCATAATTCCACGCCCTGAATGCTGGAATCGCCGGCAATCATTTCCGTGCCGCTGTTGATGCCAAACGACAGCGCGTTTTCACGCATCAAATTGTCCAGGCCCAGAGAAATGGATTCCGGCAAATCGGGCTGGCGCGCGAGTTGATCATAAACCGCAGGCATTTTCAGGGCTTGTTCGATATTAACGTTGTGCTTGGGCTGATAATCCTTTCCAAAAGCGGCGAAGTCGTTATTTGTGAAGACAGCCGGCCAATCATACGCCTGCCGCCGCAGCAACCGGACCAGCGGCAGCAGATCGGTATCGCCGTTCCTGTTGTAAAGCCAAAGTGCCACGTCCATTTCATCACCCGCCCGCGCGCGTCCCCAATCCTTGAGAGGCCGGGCCGGCAAGTTGGCCAGCATATAGTGAAAATACTTGTCCAATACGACCGGCACGCGCGGATCTCCCGTCGCTTCGTAATAATCTTTTAATGCATACGTCGCGAGCATTCGAGGCCACCAATCGGCATTTGAAGCCGGACCGATGTAGCCGTCCGGCCGCTGATGGTCGAGCACCCAATCAATCCATTTTTGGGCTTTTTGTTTAAGGTCCGGGTCGTTGAGAGTGTAGGCAAGGGCGACCAAGCCCTTGAGATAATACGGCCCGCGCTCCCAACTTTCGCCTGTGCCGCCAAGCCACCCGCTGTTCGTGCCGAGATCATCGGCATAGAGAGCTTCGGCATTGCCCGTAAGCCCATCGCGCTGCATTTGGCACTGCGTCCGCAGCCAGCCCAAAGGACGAACACTTCCCAGCGGCAGGGCGATAAACGGTGTCTGGAGAAGAGGCACACGATTGGCGACAACGACCGTGGGCGGAAGATTCGAAGAGGCCGGAAATTCAATCGCGATGGCAGAGCGCCAAACCATGCCCGCCAAAAGGGCCGGGACAATGAGCTTGATCGTGGCCCTCACGCGCTCAATTGGTCTGTACATCCACCAGGCCAAAATCAATGTATTGTCCGCCTACGGTTTGATGGCAATGCACGGCGATCACGTTCCTGCCTGGCTTAAGCGCCGCCTTTCCCTGCGGCGTCAACGGGAACGAGTCGTAATTGCAAATAAAACCGCTTTGTTTGAGGGCCAGCACACCGTTGATGTAAATCTCGGCGTCTTCGTCGTGATGGAGCCATCCTTCGAGATCGTCATAATTTGACGGCGTAATATTGACGACGCGACGCAGCCAGATGTCATCGGTTTGCCAGATGGTTCCAATAATCGCGCCGGGCGTACCGGGCGTGCCAAAGCCGCTTTTGCCCCGCGCCCAGGAAGAATCATCGTAATCCGCGCTCGTCCAATCGCCGTCCGGCCTGGCCAAGGTATAGCTCCAGATCGCGGGCTGTCTATCAGCCGCGGGAAGAATGACCGTCATTTTTTCCGGCGGCGGGATTGGCGCCCAATTGGCGGCTTTCGTCTGGTCACGGCTCGCGTATTTCTCCCACACCGGTTTGTTGTAAAGCATCTCCAGAAAGACTCCGCCAACAACAGGCCGCGCGTCGAATCCCTTTTTTCGCGCCGTTTTTGTCCAATACCAATCGGTCATGGGAGAGCGGTCGGGCGTGGCGTTGAGAAAAGCGACGACGTGGCTGATAAGATCTTCAAAGTCTTTCCGGTTTTGAGTCAGTGTTGCGGTCCATGTGGTCCAATCCAATTTGGTATAGTCTTCGCGACAGTCCAGCGGCAGGCCGTATTCATTCTCAGTCTTTCTGTAAAAGGCCATTTCCTTTTGCGCAACTGTATCGGGAAACAAATTCAATCCCAGGATTTTGTCCCAGACCAGATTATACTTTTGGCTCCAGGTGCCGGGCTTGTCAAACGCGAGGCGGAAATGGTCGCCGTCGTCGGCTTCCTTAGCCCAACGCTGCGCGCATTCGCGGGCAAATTCAGCGTAGTCCGCGGCCTCGGCGCTTTGCCCGCGCATTTCGCACAATTTGGCATAGGCGCCGAGCGCGCAGATGGTTTTTGCGGACAAATTCACATTGTGCGCCAGGTGTCCGGCGAAATCGTCCGTGCAAAGCTGGTTTTCCGGATCAAATCCCTTGGCCTTCAGATAGTGCGCCCATTGTTGAAGTTGCGGCCAGTACAAGCCGGCAAAATCGGCATTGCCTTCCATTTCGGCCACGGCGCAGAACAACAGAAGCAGATTTCCGCTTTCCTCGACGGGCATCTGGTCCCTGGCGCTCGTCTCGCCGCCCCCATAGACCTGCCCATTGGCATCCGGATACGTTCCAAGGTCATGCGGAGCAAAAGGGAATTTCCAGCGCGGGCTGGCCGCATAGTTCATGAAAGGCACGATGAAAGATTTGGCCAGGGAGGGGCCGAATAATAGAAATTGCGGCGACATCGGATAGAAAACGTCCGACGTGCTGATGCAGCCGTTGGAATGGTTTTCCTTGCAGAAAAACATGGGCTGGCCGTTGTCATCAGCCACGAATTTGCCGGCGGCGAAACATTGCCGATATGCCAGAGCTCCTAACTCCGCGTAATCTTCGCCGCCTGTCCGGCGCAAATCGCGCATCAATTCCTTGTCAAACGCCGCACAGCGCGTTTGCAGAGACGGATAATCCCTCGCAGCCGCCTGCAATAGGTCCGAGGCCTGCCAGCCGTTGCGGCGCCAGTACGGGCGCAAATTGTGTTTCATGTATTGGATCGAATACAGGTCGTCATAGGCGAGCATTAACCACGACGACACGGGTTTGGACTCCACGGTCCCTAAATTTGCCGTGAACGCAATGACCGAATCATCGCGACCATTATTGTTTAGTGATGCCTGGTCCGCGGGCGGAGGCAAAGCGCCGTCATTGATGAAACCGGCTCGCGCGCTTTCGGCAGCCGTAGCCGTTAAATCCGCCGTTTCATCTTCAGGCGCGGCCACATAAAAATAACCCCAGTCGATGCGGATGTCGTCGCCCTTTTTTCCGAGCACCGATTGTTCGACGGTGCCGACGTCCCAGGCTTTGATTCCGGCCGCATCGGCTTTTTGAAAATTGACGGGTTGATCGGGAGTATTGACGGCGACTTCAGAACTGGCGTCAAAATAAACGGACACATCGTGCTTTTGTCCGTCAATGGACTGCGCCTGCCAGGTCAAATAAGTCACCGGCCTGGACAACAAATCGATGTCGCCGGGTAAATCGCCGTTCATGAAGGCCAATGTCAACTTGATGCCGGCTCCTGTGAATGTATAAATCGTGCGCGTAGGCAGCACTTCGACGCCGGATTGTTGCAGAGCCGGTACGTCGCCGGGTTGCGTTCCCATGACACGGAAACTGTGGCCGTCCACCCGGACAAGGCTGGTAAGCCGTTGCGGCTTGCCTGTCCAGTGAGTGGTGTCAACATCAGTGAGGTGGTCGGCGCCCGACCAGATGCTAAAATAAGGGTCGCAGGCGACCAACGGCACGGCGGGCGGACGCAGTGTTTCGGCGCCCATGCTGCCGGGCAGGAAGAAAGAACCCAGCCAAACCAAGAATCCCAATCCCAAACGATATCTAAAAAGCGAACTGACCATAAATCAAAAGAAGACGCGAAATTCTAAATAACCCCCCCAAAATTATCCAATGTCATTACTGCTCAAGAATGCCGTAATCCGGACTCGTCGGAATCGTCCAGCTGACTTCCGGGTGCGGACTATTGTCATTGTTCCAGCGACTGCGCCAATAGCCGTTGTTTGGATCGATGACGGCGCTTCGCAGCGGGGTCTCGACGTGACCATCAGCAAAAACGATATCCGTGTGGTAGGTGTGCCGGTTGCACGGCACTTGTGGGTGCCACTGCGGGTCCTGGGCCGTCACCCAACCTGTCGGCGGAGTGGTATTTGCGCTGTACTCAATTTGGCCGGCGGGTGTGTCAGACCGAACATCGGCGATCACGATCATGTCCGACGGATGACGCACTACGCTTTCTTTAACCGCATATTCATCTGGAGGATTTGGAGCCTGTCCAACATCTCCTCCCATACCCAGGGTAGAGAACTCGACGAGTCCCCAATCATTCCAACCATATGAAAAACGGGTTCCATCTAATGTGCCACCGGAACCATTGTCGCCCGTGAGGATGCCATACCAATCATGTTGTCCATTTTCACCTACGACCCTCGCAAGGGTCGGGTTTGAATTGGTATCCCACGCACTGTCGATAAGCGCAGCAGGACAATAGAAGACGTTTCGACCGTTTCCTGCATAGGGCAGAAGGCGAGGTTGCCAGACGTAATAGTTTGCTGAATTCGCCGGCTTGGTCAGGCAGTTTGGATACTCGCCGTTAAAGTCAGTCGGATACATGGTCACTGCGATGCCCATTTGCCGCAAATTGTTGATACAGGAGGCTTGTTGGCCCCTTTTCTTAGCCTGTTCCAAAACAGGCAATAAAATAGCAGCCAGAATGGCAATAATGGCAATAACCACCAACAACTCAATCAAGGTAAACCCTTTATCCCTTTTTCCGTCACGATTCCTGTCAAAGTTCTGACAGAAGCTATTCAATTTAATTCTCATTTCAGTCCAACGTTCAGTTGCATGCAGAACGCCTGTGTACGCGGCACTGTGACCGGCTTTGTCTCTTTAGACAGTTCTTCATGGCTTTCACTAGAAACTAGTTTACCAGGGGCTTTTTGTCATGTGGCATAAAATGGCCACAAGTTTAAACCGGAAATGGCTATGAAATTAAAGGGAATTTAGCTATTAATCATGCATGAAACCCCGCCGGAAGAAACAGCCCGGCATTCGGCCGAATTTGCGAAAAAACCCGCCAACCCGGGGTCCCTCTGCCCTCAGCCGCCGCAAATTGTGGTTTTTCCGATTGCTGCTTGCCATTGGCGTCCCCGTGATCTTTTTGGGAACGATGGAGTTGATTCTGCGGCTTGCCGGTTTTGGTTATCCCACTGGATTTCTGCTCTCGTCACAACAGAATGGCGAGCCGGTATTTGTGCAGAACAATTGGTTTGGCTGGCGCTTTTTCGGCGCAGCCATGGCTCGAATACCTGAACCGTTTTGCATTCCGAAGGACAAAGGCCCGAACACTGTCCGCATCATTGTTTTTGGTGAATCAGCGGCGCAGGGCGATCCTCAGCCGCACTTTGGATTGTCGAGGATGTTACAGGCCATGTTGGAATTACGGTATCCGGGCACACACTTTGAGGTCGTGAATGCTGCCATGGTGGCCATTAATTCCAACGTTATCCTTCCCATTGCCCGTGACTGCGCCGCGGCGGGTGCCGACGTATGGGTAATCTATATGGGCAACAATGAGGTGGTTGGGCCGTTTGGCGCGGGTACTGTTTTCGGACAACAGACTCCGCCGCTCCCGCTGATTCGGGCTGATCTGGCATTGAAATCCACTCGCGTGGGCCAATTCATGGACGCAGTGGTCAGGCGACTCCATAAGTCGTCGATGGATCAAAACCAATGGGGAGGAATGGAAATGTTCCTAAACCAGCAAGTGGCGGCCGATGACCCGCGCATGAATGCGGTCTATGACCATTTTGCCCGGAATCTCGCAGATATTATCCGCGCAGGAAAGCAGAGCGGCGCCGGCGTAGTCGTCAGTACTGTGGCAGTAAACTTGAAGGATTGCGCGCCCTTCGGTTCAAAGCACCGCCCGGGACTGACTAACGGCGATAGAGAGAAATGGGAATCGCTTTATCGACATGGCATCGCGGCGCAAACTGCCGGCAATTTCCAGGAGGCGAGCGAAGCGTTTCGCGCGGCAGCACAGATAGATGATCATTTTGCCGAGCTCCGTTTCCGTCAGGGTAGCTGCGCTCTGGCTCTCGGCGAGACTGACGATGCGCGAAAACAGTTCATCGCCGCCCGCGATTTGGATACGTTGCGTTTTCGGTGCGACAGCCGGTTGAATGATTTGATCCGAAAAATCGTCGCAGACGACAATGATTCACGGGTAGTCCTGGCCGATGCGGAGCGTTCCTTCGCTGACCACAGTCCAAACGGCTTGCCTGGGGATGAATTATTCTACGAGCATGTTCATCCGACCTTCGATGGCAATTACCTCCTGGCCCTCACTCTCGCTCCCAAATTAGAGCGCCTTCTGCCGGCAAACCTTATATCGCAGGCGCCCGCGAGCCAGGCCTGGCCATCTGAAGCCGCATGCGCACGACGCCTGGCCTGGTCCGATTGGAACCATGAGCAGGCACTGGCAGAAATGGCGTCCCGCCTGGGCGAACCGCCTTTCACAGGGCAACTCAATCATGATGCCGAACTCAAAAAGATCCGCTCCGAGATCGAACGACTGATGCCGGCTACTCAAGGCGCCGGCATTCAGGCTGCGGAAAACCTTTGCGAACAGGCCCTGAATTCCGCGCCTGACGATCCAGTCATCCGGGAACAGCTTGCCGTCCTGGAACAGTCATCCGGTAATTTGGCCGATGCGACGGTCAATGCGCAACGGGCCGTTGACCTCCTGCCCAGCGATTCGGAGGGGTGGTCACAATTGGGCGTGATCCTGGCGGAGCAACACAGGTACGACGATGCGGTAGCCGCGTTCCGGCATGCTTTTCAATTGAATCCCGAATCGGTATGGGCATTAAAAAATCTCGCCCAGTCGCTGAATGACCTGGGGCAACCGGAGCAGGCCATCCATGAATATAAGCATGCCTTGGCCATAAACCCGCATTTTGGACCGGCCTGGCTTGGTCTGGGCGAAATCTACGACAAAATGGGAGACAAGTCTGAAGCCGAAGATTGCTATCAGAAAGCCCTGTCGAATCGTGTCAAAAATGGGGTGGAACTCACAACTCTGGCGCGATTTTGCGAAAGCCGTGGTTGGCACGAAGCTGCGGCAACCAATTATGCGGATGCGATAGAACTCAGCCCCGCGGATGCCACGCTCTACGTGGAGGCGGGACAAAACCTCGACGCGCTGGGCCGTCATACTGACGCTGAAAAGCTATTTTCAGACGCCGCGAAACTTTCGCCGGATTCAATGGAGGCTCACTTTCTTTACGGCCTGGAACTCGGGCGTGACGGCAACGCCGCCGGCGCGGCTGAACAATTTGGTGAAGCCGTGCGGATCATGCCCAATTTGGCCGAAGCGCGGTTGGATTTTGGAATCGCGCTGGAAAATGAAGGAAAATATTCCGAAGCACTTTTGCAGTTTGAGAAAGTTTTGGACCAGGATCCGGCGAACCCAACGGCGCTGGGTCATGCAAAAATGTTGCAGCAAAAACTATCGCAAACGTCGGCGCATTGAGCGGATTGGATAATTGGATTTGTGGATTGATGGACAGTTGGATTAATGGCATCGGGACGATGGGCGGAAGTTGCGGGTCAAAGGCCCAACTCATACCAGCCTCGGGCATCGCCCGAGGTCCCGCATTGGCCGAAACATAAGCGCCAACGGCGCGATCTATGGACGGTGATTTATGTTTTATTTAGGTTTGGCCGCGGATTGATGACGCGGGCTTTCAGCCCTTTGGGATGTTTTGGCGGTTGTACCTGGGGCGGTGCCCCAGGCTGGTATCGAACGCGCCGTTGGCGCTGAAGCTACCGCGCGGCAAGCGAGGACGAGATAGATGCGTGGGGATTCTTCGTCCGTTCAACTCTTCTGCCTCTGGCAAGAAAAAAAGGCCGGAGCCAAAAGCGGCTCCGGCCTGTAACTGCCCAACCAACTCCAAACGGCTTTTACGGATTAACTAAAAGCCTGAAGAACGCAGCCTTGTTCGTTGCCGGAATGGTGTACGGCGATGTAGCGGCGCTGTTGGTCGTCCACGGACCCAGCACATTGGTCGACTCCAGAAGCGTTCCCGCCTGCCAATCAAGCACAACGTTCGGCCCTGACTCGGAAATGTGCAGCGTCTGCGGACCCAACACATAGGCGCCATTGAAGAGGCCGCTCACCTGCGCCGGGGTGAAGGCCTGGTTAAAGACCGCCACATGCGCGATGACCGTGTCCGCCACGATTCGCCCTGTTCCATAATCGGGCGAACCGCCAATCCAAACGTCGAGGTCGTCACCGGAAGGAGCCGCTGTGATGCTGTTGCTGGCCACCAGGGCACCATCCAGGTAAAGCAAACCGTTATCGGCCTGGCTGGGATTTCCCGTATAGGTGTAGGTTAGCATGTGCCAGTTGGCATCATTAATATTATTGGGCGCGGTCGCATCGGAAGCCGAACCTCCGTCATTACCGCCGGGAAATGAGTCCTCGGAAGTGCCGCCGTTTTCGGTGATGCTGATGCGCCAGGAATTATCGCCATGGCCGACGATACTGGCGAATTGCGCGGCCGTATAGACCTGGACCCATGCCGTGACCGTGATGGGGCCGGTGATATTCAACTGCCCTTCAGGAATATCCGCTATCGCAGAGATGAATTCCACGCCGGAACTTGAATTGCCGAAGAACGTCTGCGAGGGTCCCGGCTGGTCAAGATTGTAACTGGAGGGCGACAGCGAAGTGGTCTCATAGGTTCCGTTGTCCCCGCCAATCACGTCATAGGCAATCGTGCCGCTGGTTTCCTGCAGCGGCCAGTAGGCAACCGGGCCGTATTGTAGGACCGTTTGTTCATAGGAACTGGGCGCGACAACCGAAACCACCAGATCTGAACTCGTAACGCTTCCACTCGAATTGCTTATCTGCACGGTATAAGTGCCCGCATCCGCCGGCTGTACATCGGGAATGCTTAATGTGGGGCTGGATGAGGTGTAAATAGGCGTCGAGCCGCCATTTAGATACCATTTATAAACAAACGGCGACGAACCAATGTTGCCCACGCTGGCGACCAGAGTTCCACCCTGGAAGAAGGTCTCGCTGGCCTCGGGCTGTTGCGTGATGACTGGCGGGCTGGGCGGGACGCTGATGGTCGAGCTTGTTCCGGTTGTGCCGTTGACCGTCGCACTGATCGTGGCGCTGCCCGTACCGACGGCGGTGACCACGCCGCTGCTGCTGACCGTCAGCACACCCGTATTGCTGCTGGTCCAATTTGTCACGGAACTGGTGACACTAATTCCGGAGGCATTGACAAAGTTACCCGTAGCGCTGGCCGGCTGGCTCAGGCCCTGAATCATAGTATCGTTGGTGACCGTGACATCGATCGACGTCGGCGTCAGGTTCGTCACCACCACCGATGGGCCTGCGGCGGCGCTCACGGCGAGGTACAATGGCGATTGTGCGCCGTGCCAGATACGGAACTCATAGATGGTCCCCTGGAATTGCAGGTCACCGTACGGATCCTGTCCAAGATAATTGTCAGCGGTGTTATAAGTCCCCGGAATATAACTACTATTGGGGACCGTGACCGACGCAATGTTTGAGCCGTTGTCATAAAGATCGCCTGTTAAAGCCGGAGCACTGAACGTGGCGGCGATATATTGTTCGGACCCGTTCGGGAATTGTACGCTGGATAAAGCATCATACTCGGTTCCATTTTTGATGGCCATCGACATATTGTTGCCATTATTTTGCGGGTACGGAATATATCCGAAGTATTGACCGGTGCCGTTGTTGAAATTCCAAAGCTCAGCCCAATCGTTCTGGGCACTCTGCGTTGCCCAACATTCAATCGTCACTGAAGTGGTGTTGGTCAGAATCCCTGCCGGCAGGGTCACATAACCGGAATAACCCGGCCCGCCGCCGCCCGGCAGCGTCAGTCCATTGTCAATCGTCGCGGCAGTTCCACCGTTCGGGGTCACCACGGTCCCTTTCCATTGCGCTCCTCCCACCGAATCGGAAGCATCGCTAACAAAACTGTAGCGGTGCAGGAGGATGGCCTGATCCACTGTCAACACTGCCGAAACAGTGGTGTTTCCCGCGGAATTTGCAACGAGAACACTGTAGGTTCCAGCCTGGGAGAGCTGGACGTCCGTGAGAGTTAATGTGGTGTTTGTGGCGCCGGGGATCGGCGTGGAATTGAAATTCCACTGGTAATGCAAGCCGCCGCCGCCAAGGCTCGCGACGCTGAAACTGGCGTTATCACCCACGACCACCGTGGCGTTGCTTGGATACTGCGTAATTTCTGGAGGAGTTGTTGCGACAGTAATTGTCGCGCTGGCAGCCGTCACACCACTCACGGTGGCGCTGACCGTCGCAGTGCCGCCGCTGACGGCGGTAATCAAGCCGCTTTGGCTCACTGTGAGAACCTCCGGGTTGCTGCTGACCCAATTTGTGGCTCCGGCAGTGACCGTAACATTGTTTGCATTCACGAAATTTCCAACGACCGCGGCTTGCTGGTTTTGAGAGCCAATCATGCTCGTATTCGTCACGTTAACGCTCAACGAGCTTGGTGTCAGGTTTGTGACGATGACACTGGGACCGGCGGCAGCGGCAATCGCCGTATAGACCGGACTGAGAGCGCCATTCCAAATGCGGAATTCATAAATGGTCCCCTGAAATTGCGGGTCCGGCCACGGGTCCTGTCCCAGAAAGATGTTGTTGAGGTTCATTGAGCCCGGAACAAACGAGGTATTCGGCTCAGTGACTGTAGCGATCGGCTGGCCGTTGTCGTAGAGGTCGCCAACCAAAGTGGAGGCGTTGAAGGTTTCGGTAATGTATTGTTCAGAGTTGGTCGGGAATTGGACGCTCGAACTTGCGTCGTTTTCATCGTTGTTATATCTCAGGGCCATTACCATAGCGCCATTGTTATTGGCGGGCAGGGGAATCATCGCCAGATAGCTGGGCGTCCCATCGTTGAAACTATAGAGTTCCGCCCAGGTATTCCCGTTGTTTTGCGTGGCCCAGCACTCGACGGTGACTGACGTCGTATTCGTGAGGATTCCGGCAGGGAGCGTCACATAACCGGAATAACCCGGCCCGCCGCCGCCCGGCAGGAAGAGGCCATTGGAGATGGTGGCGTTTGTGCCGCCGTTGGGAGCCACTATGGTTCCATTCCACGCCGCGCCGCCGACTGAATCCGAAGCATCAGAAACAAAGCTATAGCGGTGCAAAAGAGTTGGAGGAGCCGTGACAAAGATCGTGGGGCTCGTGGCCGTAACGCCGTTCACAGTGGCGCTAACTGTGGCTTTGCCAATCGCGACTGCAGTGATGACGCCGCTGGAATTTACTTGAAGAACTTGCGGGTTGCTGCTGACAAAGTTTGTCGCCTCTCCGATTGCATTCACCGTATCGTTCCCGGTCGTCGTCGCAAAGGTTGCCTCGGTTGCAGCCTGCGCGGTGCCCGTAATCACCAGGTTTGTGCTGCTCGTCACAAATGTAACGGAAGTGGGAGTATAGCTGGACACCAGGTTCGTGGGCCCGGCCAGATTATCAATCGCAATCTGATTTGGGGTCAGGACGCCGTTGTATATGCGCAACTCGTAGAGCGTGCCCTGAAATTGCGTATCGCCAAAAATGTCGTTTCCCAGCATATTCTGACTTGTACCCGTCGAACCCCCAATGGAGCCGGGAATGTAAGTAGAATTGGGATAAACCTGTGTGGCATCCAAAACGCCGTTTTCATAAATCTGGGCTGTCAGGTCGTCGCTGTTGAAAGTGAAGGCAACATATTGCTCCGAGCCTGACGGGAATAGAAAACCTGTGACAGTATCAATCTCATTATTATTCGGGGTGATGGCCACGTCCAGGTTGTTAATGTTCCGTTCCGGGTTTGGGCACAATTCGAAGTTTTGGCCGCCGTTGTTGGCGAAATCCCAAACGGTGGCCCATCCGTTTGCCGCATTTTGCGTCACCCAGCATTCAATCGTCAAATTGGTGGTGGTGGTCAGCAGCCCGGCGGGCAGGGTCACGTAGCCGGAAAATCCGCCACCGCCGCCGCCCGGCAGGAAAAGTCCGTTATTGATGGTGCAGTTCGTGCCCGAGGTAGCGGGCACGACCGTCCCATTGGCGCCACCCACTGAATCGGAAGCGTCACTGACAAAGCTGTACCGGTGTTGGAGGGTGGTCTGCGCGGACAGCAGGCATGGCAATGCCAGTACTGACAAAGCCAGAGCGCCCAAGGCTCTGGATACAGTATGCAAATGTCCCCGAGGCGCAGCGATACCGATGGTATTAGATTTCATATCGATTGGTGTTTTCATTCAATTTTAGGCAGAAGAAACGATTCAAATCAAACGATGATTCTGGAGCAGACGAGGCTTTACGTGCGCGCGCACCGTTTGATTGTTGGACATGGCCTGAACATAAACGCTATTAGGAAAATGTCATGTGGCATGAAGTGGCCACATAAGTAATGTAAATGCACTGGCTACTGAGACAAGAAAAAGGCCGGAGCCAAATGCGGCTCCGGCCTTGCTAATCCCCGACCAATCCGACTTTACGGATTCACCAAAAGCCTGAAGAACGCGGCCTTGTTCGTCGCCGGAACCATGTAGGGCGACGTCGCGACGCTGTTGGTCTTCCAGGGACCGAGCACATTGGTTGACTGCAAGAGAGTCCCCGTCTGCCAGTCAAGCACAACGTTCGGCCCTGATTCGGTAATGTGCAGCGTCTGCGGGCCCAACACATACGTTCCGTTGAAGAGCCCGTTTACCTGCGCCGCAGTGAAGGCCTGATTAAAGACAGCCACATGCGCGATGTTCACGTCCGACACAATTCGCTGTGTACCATAGTCAGGCGAACCGCCAATCCAAACATCAAGGTTGTCGCCGACGGGAGCCGCTGTGACGGTGTTGTTGGCCACCAGCGCTCCGTCGAGGTAAAGCGAGCCGTTATTGGCCTGGCCCGGAGTCCCCGTATAGGTATAGGCAAGCAGGTGCCAATTCGCGTCGTTGATATCATTGGTCGCAGTCGCATCGCTTTGAGCGCTGCCATCATTGCCGCCGGGGAACGAGTCCTCGTCAGAGCCGCCGTTAGAGGTGATGCTGATGCGCCAGGATGGATCGCCATGGCCGACGATGCTGGCGAATTGCGCGGGCGTGTACACTTGGACCCATGCAGTGACTGTAATGGGACCGGTGATATTCACCTGTCCTACAGGAATATCCGCAATCGCTGAAACAAATTCCACGGCAGAACTTGAATTGCCGAAGAACGCCTGCGAGGGTCCCGCCTGGTCAAGATAGTAACTGGAGGGCGACAGAGAAGTGGTCGTGTAGGTTCCGTTGTCCCCGCCAATCACGTCATAGACAGTCGTCCCGCTGGTTTCCTGCAACGGCCAGTAGGCAACCGGGCCGTATTGCTGAACGGTTTGTTCATAGGGTGTGGGAGTGACAACTGAAACAACCAGATTCGAACTCGTCACGGTTCCCTCCGCGTTGCTGATAACGACGGTGTACGTGCCCTCATTGCCCGGCTGCACATCTGGAATGGTTAGCCCGGGATTCGACGCGACGCTGATGGGACTCGCGCCGCCGTCGAAGTACCATCGATATACAAATGGCGGCGTGCCGATATTGCTCACGCTGGCGGTCAATGTTGCGCCTTGCAGGAAGACGTCGTTGGTCTCGGGCTGTTCGGTAATGACCGGCGGGCTGGCTGGAACCGATATGGTGGCGCTGGTTCCCGTAAAGCCGTCGAAGGTAGCGCTAATCGTGGCGCTGCCGGTGCCAACGGCGGTGACCAGGCCGTTGCTGTTTACAGTCAGCACGCCGGTATTGCTGCTCATCCAATTCGTGACCGCAAAGGTGAAGACGACGCCGGATACCTGAGGGAAATTACCCGTGACCGTGGCCGACTGGCTTTGGCCTTGAATCATGGTGTTGTTGGTGACTGTGACGTTGATTGCGGTCGGCGTTAGGTTTGTGACAACAACCGCGGCGCCCGCCGCCGCGGCAACCGCCTGATACAGGGGCGTGACCGCGCCGTCCCATATCCGGAATTCGTAGATCGTGCCCGAAAATTGGTCGTCACCGAACGTGTCGTTTCCGAGCATGTCCTGAATGGTAGCCTGGCGCGTCTGGCCGGGCAGGCTGCCGATGTTATAAGGGAGAAAAGTGCTATTCGGCAGCGTGGCGGTCCCGACCAATACTCCATTGGTATAAAGATCGCCTACCAGGGTGGCAGCGTTGACGGTTTCGGCAACGTACTGCTCGGAACCAACTGGAAACGTGACATCCGAATCCAAATCGAACTCGTTGGCGTCCGGTGTAAAGGCCGAAAACATTTGGCTATTATTGCGAAAATTATTGTTATAAGGACACAGTTCATAGTTCAAATTGCCGTTATCAGCGAAATCCCAAATCGTCGCCCAATTATTTTGCGAGTTCTGTGTTACCCAGGTTTCGATTGTAATCGAGGTCGTGTTGGTAAGCAGTCCGTTGGGCAGCGAAACATAACCTGAATAACCAAACTGACCGCCGACTGTATTCCCCGGCAGCATAAGGCCATTATTGATGGTCGCAGCAGACCCCGTTTTGGGCGCCACAATTGTCCCGTTGGCACCGCCGACCGAATCAGAAGCGTCGCTGACGAAGCTGTAGCGGTGCAGGAGAATTGCCTGTTCCACAATCAAGACGGCGGAGGCGTTGGTGTTGCCAAGATTGTTCGAAACCAGCACCTCATAAGTACCTGCGTTAGTCAGGGAAAGGTTGGTTAAAATCAATGTGGCGCTGGTTGCCCCTGGAATCGGGTTGCCATCAAAATCCCATTGATAGCTCAAGCCTCCCCCAAGCGCCGGCGCTGAGAAAGTTGCCGTATCATTCACCGCCAGGGTCATATTGGCCGGTTTTTGCGAGAACGTCGGCGCAGTATTCGCGACGGAAATGGTTGCGCTGGTTGCGCTGACACCGTTGACCGTGGCGCTGACCGTCCCAGTGCCGCCACTGACCGCCGTGATAAGGCCGCTTTGGTTTACCGTGAGAACGGCTGGATTACTGCTGACCCAGTTAGTGGCATCGGTTGTCAATGTGACTCCGGAGACTTGATCGAAATTACCGGTGACCGATGCCTGCTGTGTTCCCGCGCCGATCATGCTGGTGGTTGACAATCCAATTGAAATGGATGTGGGCGTGATATTTGTGATAACGACCGAGGAACCGGCCGCGGCGCTGGCCGCAAAATAGACGGGTGAAACGGCGCCATTCCAAATGCGGAACTCGTAAATCGTTCCGGAGAATTGCCAATCGCCGTAGGTATCATTTCCGAGCATGTCCTGAGTTGTGCCGGCCGCGCCGCCGATCGTACCCGGAGCATAGGTCGAAGTCGGAAGGTTGAGCGTGCCGGGGAAGTAAGCCGTGCCGGGGAAACTGCGTGTCGCGTCTAAAGCACCATTGAGGTAAAGGTTGCCAACCGCGGTAGAATTATTGAAGGTCACAGCAACGTATTGCTCGGAACCATTCGGAAATGACGTTGAAGTATCCAAATCCTGCTCATTGCCATTCGGCGTAAACGCCACCGCCATATTGTCGCCGTTGTTTTGAGGGTAGGGAATCAAACCAAAGTTTTGGCTGCCGTTATTGGCGAAATCCCAGGCCTCCGCCCAGGAGTTCTGCTGATTCTGCGTCAACCAGCATTCAACCGTCAGGGAAGTCGTGTTCGTCAGCAACCCGGGAGGCAGCGACACATAACCGGAATAGCCAAATCCGCCTGCCGTATTTCCCGGCAGGGAAAGACCGTTGCTGATCGTGGCGGGCTGGCCGTTGGTGTTGGCGGGCGCAACAATTGTCCCATTGGCGCCGCCCACCGAGTCGGATGCATCGCTCACGAAACTATAACGATGTTCGAGAACCTGGGGTGTCACGGTTATATTCCCGCTGGTTGCGGTAACTCCGCCAACGGTGGCGCTGACCGTCGCTGTGCCCACGCCGACTCCGGTGATGACCCCGCTGCTGTTTACCTGAAGAACATTCGGGTTGCTGCTGACCCAATTTGTCGCGTCACTCGTTGCCAATAGATTAGTCGATCCTGTGGGCGCCAGTTGAACGGTGACGGCGCCCGATTCGGTTCCCGTCAAGACTACGTTGGTGACTGCCGTGAGAGTAACCGCCGTCGGTGTCAGATCAGTCAAAACGGTGCTTGGCCCCAACAGCGCGCTGGCCTGGATATAGCGCTCAGGAACAACGCCATTCCATATCCGCAATTCATAAATCGTGCCTTGAAACTGCGTATCGTTATAGGTGTCTCTTCCCAGCCAGTTTTGGTCCGTTCCCCCTGCGCCTCCAATAGTGCCAGGAATATAGCTGGAATTTGGCAAAGACATTATGCCCTTCAAAGCTCCATTGATATAACAATTTTCCGTCAGCGTGGAGCTATTAACGGTCATCGCAACATACTGCTCAGTTCCACTGGGGAAGGAAACAGGCGTAAACAAGTCGTCTTCGTCATTGTTTGGGTTGATATCCACAATCAGGTCACCGTTGTTTCGTCCGGGGTCCGGGCACAACTGGAAATTTTGACTGCCGCTGTTATCGAAGCACCAGATCGTCGCCCATTGATTTGCAGCATTCTGCGTCACCCAGACTTCAACCGTCAGGTTGGTGGTGCTGGTCAGTATCCCATTTGGCAGCGACAAATAACCCGAGTATCCACCAGTACCTCCACCGGGCAGGGACAGGCCGTTGTCGATGGTGGCGGCAGCGCCGCCGCTGGGCGCCACCAGGGTGCCGGCCCATGCCGCGCCTCCGACTGAATCGGAAGCGTCACTGACAAAGCTGTACCGATGTTGGAGAGTTTGCGCGGATAGCAGGCAAGGCAACGCAGCGAACGAGAATACCATGCCAAGCAACTTTTTGGATGCCGAATGAACATTTCCCTGACGCCCCATGAGTCCGACGAGATGATTTTTCATAACAAGTACGGTTTTGGTTTCTGCTTTAGATGGAAACGATTCGAATCAAACGACGAAGGCAAAAACGAGCAGACTTTACGCGCAGTCGCGCCGTTTGATTAATGGACATAATGGCATCATAAGGAAAACCGCCAAGGCAGTCATGTGGCATAAAGTGGCCACATGTCATAAAAAAAATTTATGTTATCCTTTTTCTTATGCCATCCGAAATACCCCGCACAGCGAAGACCCTTTCGCTTCGGCTACTTCTTCTGCTGCTGTTAGCGGGGCCTGGTCTTCTTATCGGGAATGCCCGGGCGGATACGGTAACGGATGTCACCAATATCCAGGCAGCGACATACGGAGGACTCTATGTGGGCAACCGCGCGCCCCTGGCGCCCAGCCCGCTGCTGCGGTTGCCGCCCGGCAGCATTCAGCCGCAGGGCTGGTTATATACGATGTTGGAAAACCAGCGCAACGGCTTGAACGGCAATCAGGAAGAGATTTCGCCGTTTCTCCAGTTTTCGACCAGCGATTGGACGACACCCAACGGTTCAGGCGCAACTCAAGGGTGGGAGCGCGTGCCCTATTGGCTGCGCGGTTACATTGACATGGGGTATTGCCTCCAGGACTCCGCAGTAATCAGCAACGCCACGCGCTGGATCCAGGGAGTCATGGTCTCGGAACGGACCAATGGTTACTTCGGTCCGGCGGAAGATTACGGAGACGCAAACACGCAGTCCGACCTCGGGATCAACGCGCCGGATTTGTGGCCCAATATGCCGATGCTCGACGCCATGCGCTCCTATTATGACTACACCGGCGATACCAATGCCTTGAACCTGATTGAGAATTATTGCCAGTGGGAAAACAGCCTTCCTCCTTCCGACTTCGGCAACGGCTACTGGCCGATGATGCGCATGGGAGATAATATCGAATCGATTTATTGGCTGTACAATCGGACGGGCCAGTCGTGGCTGCTGAACCTGGCGACAAATATGTATGTCAATATGGCGCGCTGGGACACGGCCGGCACGCTGCCGAACTGGCATAACGTCAATGTCGCGGAAGGGTTTCGCGCTCCGGCTGTTTTCTGGCAGCAATCTGGCAACCCAACCCAATTCGATTTCGCCGAGGCGAACTACGACGTTATCATGGGCCTATACGGCCAGGTGCCCGGCGGAGGGTTCGGCGGCGATGAAGTCTGCCGCTCGTATTACTACGGACCGCAACAGGGCTTTGAAACCTGTGGCATCGTGGAGTTCATGCGCAGTTTCGAAATTCTCACGCGAATCACCGGCAATCCGGTTTGGGCGGAACGATGCGAAGACGTCGCCGCGAACAGTTTCCCGGCGGCGATGCGCACGAATATGATGTCGCTGCATTATTTGACCGCGCCAAACCAGCCGGAACAGGATGATGAGCCGAAGGCGCCGGACATTAACAACGGCGGCGCTCCGTGGTTTTCGCAAAGTCCTTCCGAACCGAATTATTGGTGCTGCGAACATAATCATGGCCAGGGCTGGCCGTATTTTTGTGAGGAAACATGGCTGGCGACGTGGGACGACGGCCTGTGCGCCTCGCTGTACGCGCCGACGATGGTGACGGCGCGCGTCGGCAATGGCAGCACTGTCCACGTAACCGAAAACACAACCTATCCTTTCAGCGGCACGGTGCAGTTGAGTATTGCGGCCACCAATAGCGTGAGTTTTCCGCTCTACGTGCGCGTGCCGCAATGGGCCTCGAATAACTGGATCCAGGTCAATGGCCAGACTGAGGCAACGAACAGTTCGCCCGGCTCGTATGTGTGCATTCAACGAACCTGGACAAATGGCGACCAGGTTGCGCTGAATTTCACGCGCCAGATCACGTTGCGAACCTGGGCGACGAATAACAATTGCGTTTCGGTCAACTATGGTCCCCTCACATTTTCACTGCAAATTCCGGAGAACTGGCAGCCTTACGGCAATAACGACGCGCCCTGGACACAATTCCAGGTTTATCCCGGCACGAATTGGAACTACGGCCTGGTCTTGAATCCGACGAATCCCGCGGCGTCATTCACGGTTGTGACGAATCCCGGACCGGTCGCGGCCAACCCTTTTTCAATTCAAACAACCCCGATTCAACTGCAGGTTCAGGCGCGGGAAATCCCGGCCTGGACGCTCGACGGTCTCTACGATGCGGGTACAGTTTGGCCCAGCCCGGTCTTCAGCACCCAACCGGTGCAAACCGTCACGCTCGTGCCGATGGGCGCGGCGCGCTTGCGGATTTCAGCTTTTCCCACGGTCAGCACAAACGCGACCGCGACGCAATGGGGCGCTCCCTATACGCCAAGTGCTTCCTATGTGAATTCTTCGGACACCGTCTCGGCCATGAATCTCGGCCTCGAACCGTCCAGTTCGAGCGAGCAGATGACTCGGATGACCTGGTGGAATCACCTGGGCACAACGGAATGGGTGCAGGCCTCCTTTAACGGCCTGTGCCAGGTGAGCCAGATGTCGGTCTATTGGTACGATGATCTGCCCATCGGCGGCGGCTGCAGCGTGCCGCAGTCGTGGTGGGTGGAATATCTCGTGGGCACCAACTGGGTAATGGCGACGGGCGCCAGCGGTTATGGCGTCGCAACGAATACGTTTAACACAGTAACGTTTAACCCGGTCACGACGACGGCTGTGCGCCTGTACGTGCAACTGCAAAACGGATACTCGGGCGGCATTTTGGCCTGGCGCGTTCCTGCCGTTCCGGTCGAGTCGCTGGCCTTGCATTATCCATTGCACGGAAACTTGACTGATACGGCATCCGGACAAACTGGAACACTTGTCGGCGGCACTTTTGTGGCCGACCGTTTTGGCACCGCCAGCAATGCGCTTCAATTTAACGGCACCAGCACGAACTACGCGATTATACCGCGTCCCAATTGGATGGATTGGACCATGGCATTTTGGGTTAAGACGACGGCGACGGGCAGCGGTTCGACGCCGTCTGGATATAGCAGCGCGGGCAAGTTTGGCGGGTCGTTGTATTTGAACGGCAATACGACGTTGAAAACCGTTTCAGGAAATTTTCCTAACGGATTGCCCACCGGCGACAGTCCATACACTATCGCCGTGTGGGAAAAAGCCGCTGCCGGTTGTCCAAATAACGGCGGCTTTGTCGGTTGGGGCAACGAGGATACCAGCGAGGGAAATAACTTGCGCCTGAACGGTCCCAACAGCGTGGATAATTATTGGTGGGCGAATGATTTTGTGGTCAGCGGACTTTCGGTCAATCCGATGGATGGCAATTGGCACTCCATTGTGGCGACATGGGACGGCACGACCAGGACCATTTATGTGGATGGCACGGCAGTGGGTTCCCAAAACCCCAGCGCGCCGACTGTGATGGGCTTGAATTTCGTCGTGGGCGCAACCATCGGGGACGTGAATTTCATAGGATGGATGGAAAACCTCCTCATCACAACCAACGCCCTCACTCCATCCCAAATCTCGGCTTACCAAAGCAATGGACCCACGCCGGCGGGCACGGTGGCATACTGGCAATTCAATAATCCAACCAACCTGGGAGCCGACAGCAGCGGCCTGAGAAACACATTATCGGTCGCCAACATGTCCGGACAATGGTACGACGGCGCAGGTTTGGTGGATGGCGATGTTTCGGGCGTGGCGGACGATTTTGGAATTTCGTTATTGGGCAACTCCGCCGCCTTCGGCGTGGGCAATCCGGACACGACCATTACTGCTTCAACAGCGATCAATGACGGCAAGTGGCACCACATCGCGGCCACACGGAGCGCATACTCGGGCCAGATGCAGCTTTACGTGGACGGTGTCTTGCAGGCAAGCGCCATTGGGCCGTTTGGGCCGAAAATCGCTCCGCCACAGCTTGACCTGGGCGCAATTCAATCGGGCGGCGGCGCGTTCAATGGCACATTAGACGACGTGCAGATTTTCAATCGTGTTTTGAGTTCGTCGGAAATTTCCGCCGTCATGAATCAGTCGCTCGTTTTGAACGCTTTGGGGAGCACCAATCTGGTTGCAGGGCAGACGTTGACGTTTTCCAATTCGGCTGTGGACCCGTATGCGCCGCCCCGGACGATTGGCTGGAGTATTGCCGGATATCCCGCAGGGGTAACGATTGATCCTGTGAGCGGGCTGCTCACGTGGCGGCCGACCATCGCTCAGTCCTCGGCAACCTATTCATTTTCCATCACCGCGACGGATAATGGTTCTCCTGCCTTGAGCGCTACTCAATATCCTCTGGTAACCGTGTTGACGCCGGCAGAACCGCAAATTTTTTCGCCGGGCTTTAGCAACGGTCTTTTTACCTTTGACGTCAATGGCGATCCCGGACCGGACTACTACATTGATTCGACGACCAATCTGGGGCCAACGGCAGATTGGGCGCCACTATTCACGAATCCCGCGCCTGCCTCGCTTCCATTCCTTTGGAGCAATTTAATGAATTCCAATATGCCGCGACAATATTATCGCATCCGCCTTGGGCCGTAGCGCTAGTGGCGTAGGCGTCCTCGCCTGCGAGTTATGCCGGGGTTTCGCCGCAGTGCGCGGGACAGGCGCCGAGACGGCGCCCGAACCCGCAGGCGAGACGCCTGCGCCACGGCAATTAGATTTTACTTGTCGGCCATAATGTAAGTTTTACATTCCAAACAACTCATGTGGTCGCTCCTAAAAGAATTTTGGCGTTTCTCGAAGCAGGAGAAAAAGTGGTGGCTCGTTCCGTTAATTGTTGTGCTTCTGTTATTGGGGGCCGTTTTAATTTTTACCGCCAGTTCGGGCATCGTCTGGGCGCTCTATCCGTTTTTATGATCCATGCCCGCGCCGCGCAACATCCTGGGCATCTCGGCGTATTACCATGACGCCGCCGCCGCGCTGGTCATTGACGGAAAAATCGTTTCCGCCGCGCAAGAGGAACGGTTCACGCGAAAAAAAAATGACCCTGATTTCCCGCGCCATGCCGCGCAATTTTGCCTCCGCCACGCAAACCTGACGCCGGCGCAATTGGATACGGTAGTCTTTTACGACAAACCGGTTTTGAAGTTCACAAGGCTGCTGGAAACGTATCTCGCGGTCGCCCCCGCCGGATGGCGCACGTTTCCCACCGTGATGCCCAATTGGCTCGGCGGGAAACTGGATTTGCGCAAATTGATCCGCGCGGCGCTGCCGGAGCTGCGACCCGATTGCCAAATTCTTTTCACCGAACATCATCAGTCCCACGCGGCCAGCGCGTTTTATCCATCGCCCTTTGACGATGCGGCGATTCTCACGATAGACGGCGTGGGCGAATGGGCAACAACAACCATCGGGCAAGGCTGTGGAAATGAAATCAAAATGCTCAAGGAATTGCGCTTTCCCCATTCGCTCGGGTTGGTTTATTCCACATTTACCGATTACTGCGGGTTCCGAATCAATTCCGGTGAATACAAACTCATGGGGCTTGCGCCCTATGGCGAGCCAAAGTTCGCGGACGCCATTCGCCGGGAATTGATGGACATCAAGCAGGACGGCTCATTCCGATTGAACATGGATTATTTCAACTTCCTGCACGGAACAACGATGCACAACCGGAAGTTCCACGAGCTTTTTGGCGGCCCACCCCGCAAACCGGAGGAAAAAATCGGACAACGGCACATGGACGTGGCGCGCTCGATTCAATTGGTTACGGAAGAAATCATGCGACTTTTGGCGCGCCACACCCGCGACGTAACCGGCCAAAAAAACCTCTGCATGGCCGGCGGCGTCGCGCTCAACTGCGTCGCGAACGGATCGATTTTGAAAGAACGCATTTTTGACCGGATTTGGATACAGCCTGCCGCGGGCGATGCCGGAGGCGCGCTGGGCGCTGCCCTGGCCGTCTGGTTTGCGGAGAAAAACCCGCGCGTGGTTTCGCCCTCTGATTCAATGCAAGCCTCACTGCTGGGACCTGAATTTTCCGGCGATGAATATGAGCGCGCCCTTCGCTCACACAATGCCGTCTATAAAACATTGGACCCGGACGCGTTGCTGGATTTTACCGTGGAACTTCTCAAATCCGAAAAAGTCATCGGCTGGTTTCAGGGACGGATGGAATTTGGCCCGCGCGCGCTTGGGAGCCGCTCGATTCTCGGGGACGCGCGCTCGCCAAAGATGCAATCCATGATGAACTTGAAGGTGAAATTTCGTGAATCATTTCGCCCCTTTGCGCCGATCGTCCGCCGCGAGCGCGTGGCCGATTATTTTGAGTTGGATGCCGATTCTCCCTACATGTTGCTAGTGGCGCCGGTCAAAAGAGAATTGCGCCGCGATGTTCCGCCCGCGATCAATGGTTTCGAACAGCTCAAAGAAATCCGATCCACTTTGCCCGCCATTACGCACGTGGACTATTCGGCGCGCATTCAGACGGTGTCACCCGAAAGCAATCCGCTGCTTCACAATTTGCTGCTCCGCTTTGAGCAGGCGACTGGATGCGGCGTTTTGGTGAACACATCGTTTAATGTGCGCGGCGAGCCGATTGTTTGCACACCCGACGACGCTTACCGCTGTTTTATGAACACGGAAATGGATTATCTCATTCTGGGCAACTGTGTCATTGAACGCGCGGCACAGCCGAACAAAACCGTAGACCGCCGTGTCGCGCCACAATCCGACTGATATGGAGCTGAACCTCAAACCATTTTGGGTAGGGACGGCGCGCTACGCCGTCAGCGCCGCGCAGAGCGGCGCAACCGAGCGTGGTCGGACATCCCATCGCGCACGTTCCGCCCGCTCTGCGCGGGCGGGGACGGCGCAGCGCGCCGTCCCTACCCATCCGTTGATATGGAGCTGAATCTCAAAGACGAACCAAAGGAATGGCGCAAAACCGCGCTGCTGTCCGCTTTGGGCCTGGCGTTGGTCACGTCCCTCCTGCGCTGGCGTCACGTTTTGGGAACCCGAACATGGCTGATTATATTGTGTATCCTGGGATTCCTTGCCATCTGCGCCGTGTTGCAACCGCGGTGGTTTCGTGGCTATCACCTGCTTTCCATGCGTGCCGGTTTTGCGATTAGCCGGTTTTTCGGACGGATCATACTGACATTGTTTTTCCTGGTTATTCTGACGCCCCTGGGCTGGATATTGCGAGCTACGGGCAAAGACTTGCTCCAGCTCAAACGCCGCCCTGATGCGGCAACATATTGGGAACCGGCAAAAGAATCCGGTCCTTTGGACAGGCTTTTTTAGCGAATGAATCGCACTTGCATCCGGCAAACGGCTGTGGAATGGTGGCAAACATTGGAGCAGGTCAACCCGCAGGATATGTCTCACGTGGCAGAACCACTGGAGAGGCTCTCAATGGATATGACGGGACTGCTGTTAAATCTGCTGCCACTGGCCGTCGGGGCTGCTGTCGGAGGGCCGATGTGGATCATCGTGGCGTTGCTGCTGTTGCGCGGCGACCACGGCGTGTTCAAGGCCTCGGCGTTTGCCGCGGGCGCGATAACGGTTCGATTGCTGCAGTTCGTTTTGTTCAGTCGCATCTTCGGCAAAGTGCTCGATTCAAACGGCGGCCGGCCGGAGATGGATTTCATCTCTTCAATATTGCTCTTGCTGGCCGGCATCGTCCTGCTCATCACCGCCGTTAAGACGTGGTTCAAGGAAACCGACCCCGACGCGCCACCCTCTAAATGGATGGCAGCCCTCCGCCGGATGTCCGCGCCCACCGCTTTCGGCATGGCCGCGGTCATGATGTCCCTGGCGTTCAAACAGTGGGTCTTCAGTTTGTCGGCGATTGCCGTTATCGACGAAGCCAGGATGGGCAATATCAGCAGTATGCTCACGTATCTTTTGTTCGTCGTGGCGGCGCAGGCGTTGATGCTCGCGCCAATCATCGCAAGCGCCCTCGCACCGGCTGAGTCCTCGAAAATGGTGGAGGCCGCGCTGCGTTGGCTGAAACGCCACAGCCGGGCAATTACTATCGTCATTTCGTTAATTTTCGCGGGGTGGTTTCTTTCGAAAAGTGCCGCGGGATTGCTGGCCCACCGCAGCGAGGCATCACCGGCGGGAATCTTCTGACAGCCGGGATTTTTCGGGCTCACGACTGGCAACGCTTCAACGATTCAACGTTTTAACGAGCCCTACGGATTGACCAACACCTTGAAAAACTGCTCTGCATTGGTTGCCGGAACTGTTAAGGGCGAAACCGCCGTGGTGTTCGTTGTCCACGGTCCCGATAGAGCGGGAGCTTCCATTAGGGTTCCTGCGGGCCACGTTAACACAATATTCGCCCCTGAACGGGTAGCGCTTAAATACACCGGGCCTGCGTAGATGCCCGAATAGAGATCCTGCACCTGAGTAGCGGTCAGCGCCTCGGGATAGATGGCGGCGTTCGCGATTTTGGCATTGAGCAACCGCGTCGTCCCATAATCAGGCGAGCCGCCAATCCACACATCCAGGCTGTCACCTGGAGGAGTCGTTGTCACGGAATTGTTGGCGACCAGGGTGCCATCCACGTAGAGCGAGCCGTTATAGGACTGGCCGGCGAGTCCCGTATAGGTATAGGCAATCATGTGCCAATTGCCGTCATTAATGCCAATGGGACTGGTCGCATCGGTCGGCGCATTGCCATCGTTGGCGCCGGGTTCGGCGCTGGGATTGACGCTCATGCGCCAGGAAAGATCGCCGTGACCGATGACTCCCGCAAAATTAGTTGGGGACGAAAGGTCCACCCAGGCTACGGCGGTAATCGGGCCAGTAATGTTGAATGGGCCTTCGGGAATGTCCACATATCCGGATGACCCGTCAAATTGGACGGAACGGCTCGTAGCGCCGAAGACGGAATTCGTCGGCCCACCCTGGCCCAGGGTGCAACCGCCAACGTACGTTCCGTTGTAACCGCCCACGATGTCGTAAGCGGTTGTTCCGCTGTTCTCGTTCAACGGCCAATAAGCCATCGGGTTGAGTGAAAGCAGTGATTGCTGGTACTTGTTCGGAGAAATGACCGTCAGGTTCAACGCTGAACTGGTGGCTGTTCCAACTTCGTTGCTGACCACACAGGTGTAGCTGCCCGCCTGGTCCGTTCGCAAGCCGGCCAGCGTGAGCGTGGAACTGCCAGAGACACTAATCGGGTTCGCATTGTTGTCGAAATACCACCGATAGACAAAAGGCGGGCTGCCAATGTTGGCCACGCTGGCCGTCAACGTCGCCCCGGCCAGCAGCGTTTCCGATTCCGGCGGCTCCTGCGTAATCGCCGGGCCGCTGGCCGTCACGGTGATGGCGGAACTGGCTCCCGTCACACCATTGACCGTTGCGCTGATGCTGGCGCTTCCCGTATTGATCGCTGTCACCAAACCGGCGCTGTTCACCGTGAGGACATTCGGATTGCTGCTGATCCAGTTGGTCACAAAATCAGTGACTGTCACGCCTGCAGCGTTCTGAAATGCACCCGTCACAGCAGCCTGCTGCGTAAACCCGGCTGCCATACTCGAATTGGTAACGCTCACCGTGAGGGATTCGGGAGTTAAATTGGTTTCCACGTAATCCGGCCCGGCCACCGCGCTGACCGCGAGATACAAAGGCGACACCACGCCATTCCAAATCCGAAACTCATAGACCGTGCCGGAAAATTGGTCGTCACCATACACATCGTTTCCCAACATATCCTCACTCGTGCCGCCGGCGCCTCCGATCAGGCCGGGAGTGTAACTGGCGCTGGGGAACACTTGCGCGGCTACGAAGCTTCCGTTCAGGTATAGATCGCCCGTCAAATTTCCGTAGTTGAATGTCACGCAAACGTATTGCTCCGAATTATTCGGAAACAAAATGGATGATTGCATGTCTATCTCGCCGCCGTTTGGGGTAAATGCCACTTCCATGTTGTTGTTGTTGTTCTCAGGATAGGGTATGAGGGCGAAATTTTGCGCGCCGCTGCTGCCAAAATCCCAAATCTCAGCCCAGTTATTGGCCTGGTTCTGCGTCACCCAGCATTCCACGGTCAAATTGGTCGTGGTGGTCAGCATGCCGGATGGCAATGAGACATACCCGGAATATCCAAACGTGTCTTGCGTGTTGCCCGGCAAAAAGAGGCCATGGTGGATCGTCGCGGCAGCCCCGCCATTTGCCGCGACGATCGTCCCATTAGCCCCACCCACCGAGTCCGTGGCGTCACTCACAAAACTATAACGATGCTGCAACGTTGGGGGCGGCGGCAGCGCGACGGTCAAGGTCACCGAATTGGTAGCAACACCCACCGCGTTGCTCACCACAACGCTGTAATTCCCGGCCATGCCCGCGGTCACGTTTGTTTCTATAAACGTATTATTCGTCGCGCCGGGGATGGGTGAACCGTCGAAGTCCCACTGATAATTCAAATCGCCGCCCGTCGCCTGTGCGCTGAATGAAGCAATGCCGCCCAAATAAACCGACTGCGAGACAGGTGGCAGCAGAATGGCAGGCGTGGTCTGTGGATATGCGCCATTGCTGGACATCAAATACACATCAGAAATTCCTACATCAATAAATTGGCCGCCCGTGGTCTGGTAACAGGAAACAGCTATCAGGTTTGTGGCATCGGGAACAATGGCCGTCTGGCCCGCAGCATTCATCGCCACGGGAACATACGTCGTTGAATAACCGGAAGCTGAACCGGCTAAAACGCCATTGATATAAATAGCAACATCCTCGTCGTGATAGGTGATGAACGACAGATTCGTGATTTGCTGTTCGGTCAATGGCCCGGGATTAAATGTGCGCCTGAGATAAATGTAACCGGGCGTCGTCCAGGCCGTGTTTGGCGTGACGTTGGGGTCGACAGTCCCGAAACCAGCGAGGCCGGTGCTCCACGACGAAGCGTCAAAATTGGTCGCATACCAATTCGACGGCACCGAGTTGGTTGTATATTGCCAGGTCTGCGGAACAGACTGGGAGGTCGGAACAACGGTCGTTGACGACTCCTGTCCGGTGATCGCCTTCACGTTGGAACCGTATATTTTGTCCATGTCCGGCTTGAGCAACCGGTCGTAGCTCATCAATCCATCACATTCATTTTCCACGTCGGTGATCTGGGTATAGACTGCCGCATTCAACTGGCCGTTGGCAGGGGATTTGTAGTTCACAGCCTCGCTTATGTAGCCATCGTAAAGTGAAGCAAAATTATCCAGTGAACTGGCCAGCAAATAACCGGTTCCCGCCAGCGCCGGGTTCCACAAATGACCTATCGTGTGCCAGGCTATCCCGCCGAACTCGCCGTCCACAGGCACTTGCGTGGTGCTGGCGGGAGCGCCCGGGTCCGGATAATTATGCACATCATACACGTTGCCTACGCCGTAGTAATTGCCGCCGCTGCCCTGGTTGACGAGATGATTTGGGTCCAGCGATTCGACCAAATTAACGAGATAGGGCGTGTTCGTCTGGCCGGTGCTGGTTTGCCCCTGTCCTTCGTTGAAAACGTCCCACATGATAATGCACGGACTGTTCCAATGATTCGTTACCATCGCGCACAGTTCGTTGATAAAGTCCTGGGCATTGACCGGTTGCGGGTTGCTCGTATAGGAATTGCACGTGGGCATATCCTGCCAGATGAGCAATCCCAGCGTGTCCGCCCAGTAATACCAGCGCTGCCGCTCAATCTTTTCGTGCTTGCGCACCAGGTTAAAGCCCAGCGCCTTTTCCATCTGCAAATCAAATTTTAGGGCGGCGTCGGTCGGCGCCGTATAAATGCCGTCCGGCCAATATCCCTGGTCCAGCGGTCCCATCTCAAAATAGGGTTGGTTGTTCAAAAAGATTTGCGGCACGCCGTTGGTCGTAACGACGGAAATTTTCCGCATCCCGAAGTAGCTCGTGACCGAGTCATTGGTGACCCCGTTATGGACCGTCCAAATCTTCAATCCATAAAGGAACGGATCTTCCGGCGACCACAAATGCGGATTCTGCACGGGAACATCCGCTTCAATCTGCGGATCGATGGCCGTTGAGCTGACAGGGACACCGTTGCTCGTCACCTGCACATTTACCGTCACGCCGCTGGTCGCGTAGCAATTGACCGTCAATCGCAATTGCGAATTGTCGATGTCCGGCACAATTTGCAAATTTTGTATCCCCGAGGCGTCCACCGGCTCGAGCCAGGCCGGCTGCCAGATGCCGCTGGATGATGTGTACATGATGCCGCTCGGATACAGAGTCTGTTTGCCTCGCGGCTCGCCGCCATTATCCACCGGACTGTAAACCCCAATGATCAATTCATTGGTCCCGCCATTCAGGTACGGCGTAATATCATAACTGAAAGGGTCATAGCCGCCCTGGTGGACTCCGACCAATTGTCCGTTGACATAAACCGTGGCCTGCCAATCCACGGCGTCCAAATGCAAAATAATTCTCTGCCCGCTCCAGCCTGAAGGCACCGTGAACGTGCGGCGATACCATGAAAATTCTGAATACTGCATCACTCCTGAAATCGCCGATTCCATCGGGTAGGGCACAAGGATTTGATTGGTCAATGTCTGCCCGATGGGCACGGGCGAGTTGGTCACCGTCGGTTCAAACTGCCAGATTCCGTTCAGGTTCAGCCAATTGCTGCGCACCAACTGCGGGCGGGGATATTCCGGTAGCGGCGCATTGGTATCGACCAAATAAGCCCACGGAGTCATCAACGGGGCCTGCTTCATCTGCCATGCATTTGCATGAATAGCCGCGGTCAAAGCGAAAAGGCAAACGGCAAAAAATGGGGAAAAACGGGCGTATCTGGGTTTCGACATGGTTGCACCTTTAGCATCGCAGCAAAACCGAACGCGTCAAAGTGGCATGAAGTGGCCACAGCCGTTCGGCGCGTTGAAACGTTAAACCTCAAAAATGCGTGTCTATGGCCATGAGGCTAGTAAATTCGTTGATTCTACCGACCGAAAAGCCGTTTTTGGCTTGGTGTCAATAACCTCACTAAATGTGAACTTATTGACACCGACGCAAATGTCGCAAAACACCACGATTTTACTGGCAATCGGCTCCAAAATTTGAGCGCAAGACGCATTTTTGAGGTTAAAAAGTTGAAGCGTTGAAGCGGTTTACGTGGTGCGTATTGCGTATTGCGTCAGGTATCGCCGAACATACTTCACGCAACACGTACCACGCACCACACATAACCCATAATTGTAAGGCCTGAGGGCGAGATTTGAGGCGCCGGACAATCAAAGCTTCCCATCTGTGTTTCATCTGTGTAAATCTGTGGCTGATTAAAATTTTGGTTGGGTACTGACCCCGCGATTTAACCTTGTGCGCGTAATCTTTCGTTCCGTCCTGCTGTTTGCATTCATAACCGCTTCAGCCGCTGCTAAAGCCGGCGATCTGACGTTCACAAATCCGATTGTCAGCCACGGCGCCGACCCCTGGGTCATCCAGTGGAATTCAAAATACTATTATTGCCATTCACTACCCAATGCCGGCTGGACCAGCGGCGCGAGCGACGGAATCTGGATTAATGCCGCCACAAATCTTGAAGACATCGGCAAGGGAACGGAAAAATGCGTTTGGGCGCCGGAACCGGGAACGTCCCATTCGCGCGATATCTGGGCGCCGGAACTTCATTTCCTGCGTGGCAAATGGTATATCTACGTGGCAGCCGACAACGGCGATAACGCCGCGCACCGCATGTATGTGTTGGAAGGAACATCGCTCGACCCGCAACAGCCATTTGTGCTCAAAGGCAAAATTGCGGCGCCTTCGGATCGTTGGGCGATTGACGGGACGGTCCTCGAGATGCCCGACGGCAAGCTGTACTTTATCTGGTCGGGCTGGCCCGGCACGGAAAACGTGGTTCAGAATCTTTACATCGCGCCCATGAGCAATCCATGGACAATCAGCGGCCCGCGCGTCTGCATTTCGCAACCTGAATATAAGTGGGAAAAAAGCGGCCTGCCCATTAATGAAGGGCCTGAAACTCTTTGGCATGGCAACCGGGTTTTCATCATTTACTCCGCTTCCGGCTTCTGGACGCATGACTACTGCCTGGGCGAACTTGCGTGGAACGGCGGAGACGTTTTGGACCCCAGATCCTGGCTGAAAAAACCGACGCCGGTTTTTTCCAGCACGGCGACGGTGTTTGGCCCGGGGCATTGTTCCTTTGTCCCATCGCCGGACGGGATGGAAGACTGGATCATCTATCACGCCCACATTAGCCGCGATTCGGATACTGACCGTGACATTCGCATTCAGCGTTTCACGTGGAACCCGGACGGCTCGCCTGATTTTGGGATCCCGGTTTCACCCGGTGTTCCTCTACGACGGCCTTCCGGGGAACTGCATTGATGCTAGAAGAGGGAACATCGAACCATCGGTGGGCGCAGGGAGGACGTGAGCAGCGGTCTCAGGAACACGCACCGAGACGGTGCTTGAACCGGCAGGCGAGACGCCTACCCTACGGCGTTGCGAGCCTCGGTGGCAGCGCCACTGGCGATCTCTCGGCTCCTACGCAAAAAGGGGTGAGTTTACAAAATCGTGTGTATAGAAAGTAAATTGTAAATTCGTGGCAAAAAATGCGGTTTCATTGGGGGTTTGTGGGTTTTGGGTGTAAACTGTAATCGAAAAGCTTCGGCTCGATCAGTGACAGGCGCCGAGACGGCTCCTTAACCCGCAGTCCCGACGGCTTGCGACTGCGCTACTTCGGAAAGGCCCTACACACATTTTTTTTGTATATAGCTGATGCAACAAGAAACGAACGCCGTTTTAGGATTAAAAACCGCGTTTTTGTTAGGAAAGTCGATGGTTTTGGCGGCGTGAACGTGGAACGAGCGCCTTCGCGATGCTTGCGCGTTCGTCTGGCTGCGGCGGGGCAAGACGCGCGCCGGAGGGTGGCGCGACTATGGAAGGTAGAGGATGGAAGAGGGAAGAGGGAAGATGAGCGGTGGTACACGCGGTCAACCTGAACAACATCGAACATCGAACCTCGAACGCCGAACCGTAATTTCGAGGACGAGGACGAGTTGATATGAGATAGCCGGTTGGGGCACTTGCGTGCTAAAACCAACCGGCACATATGAACTACAAAAACCAAAAACCACAAAATCAACAAAAAGTAAACATCATTAAATTGTCGGCCGATGTCCACAAACGCGATTTCAAAGTTTGTCGGCAGATAGGCGATCAGAACATTCAACCAGCACAGGTGTTCAGTCCAGAGGAGGCATTCGATTGGGCGCTGAAACAGCGGGAAGCGGGAGAGCGGGTGGTATTTTGTTACGAGGCTGGCTTTTCGGGTTTTAGCCTGGCTCGTCGGTTGAAGGCCCAGGGAGTCGAGCCAGTGGTGATGTGCCCGCAACGGTTGGATGAGCGATGCCGTCGGGTGAACACTGATCGGCGGGATGTGCGGGCAATTGCCAGCCGTCTGGATCGTTATCTGGCAGGCAATACGGAAGCGCTGGTGCCGGTGCGCATTCCCAGCGAACTGGAAGAGGATCAACGAGCCATTGCCCGGCAGCGCGCGCAAATGCTCAAGGCCCGGAAACAATTTGAAGCGCAAGGTCGCAGCTTGCTGGTCTTTAAAGGGCTGGCCTGTCCGTCGGGTTGGTGGCGCGGAGACCAAGCGACCTGGGAGCGAACCAGGCAGGCGCAAAGTTGGCCCGCGCCAGTCATTGATCTGTTGGAAGCCTATCGGCGGATGGCTTTGGCGGCAGATCAGGAGGTCAAGGCCTTAACTGAGCAGCTGGAGAAAGCGGCCAAGGCGCATCTGCCTCCGTCAATGGCGGGGCTGCCGGAGGGTTTTGGAGCGTTGAGCCTGGAGATATTACGGCGTGAAGTTTGTGACTGGAAGCGGTTCCAAAACCGCCGGCAAGTGGGCAGCTTTTTTGGCATGTGCGCGGCGGAAAGTTCGTCAGGCCAGCAACAAATCCAAGGCAGCATCACCAAGACCGGCAATGCGGCCATTCGGCATTGCCTGATTGAAATCGCTTGGCGGGTCTTGTCGTTTCAGCCCGAGTACTGGGTGGTCAAAAAATTCAAGCCCAGAATTGAGCCGACCAAACCGCGCTCAGTCCAGCGCAAGAAACTGATCGTGGCTATGGCGCGACAGATCGGAGTGAACCTGTGGCGATTGTACACCCAACAAACCACGGCAGAAAAACTTGGATTGAAGGTCCGTTCGACCCAAGACCAAAAAGAATACGTTTTGAAACCGGCGTGAGATTAAATCCACTGCCCTGTAAATTTTAACCCATGTCAGTTCAGGCCCCGGTCATAGATTATGCTTTTGGGAATGGCGCGCGTTCGCCGATCGTCCTTGGACTTGCTCCGTTGACGAGTTTGAACCGCTCGTTCCTCCGCCGACTGTGTCTATCGAATAGTCAAACTGTAACTGTGCTTGCGAGCACACGTACCAATAGGAGGCTGAGACGCAGCTGGTCTGCCGCTCGCCACCGGAGGAGACAGACTCAAAGCATAAACTCAATCCAGAGCCTGACGGAAAGGAAATCCCAGAGCCATTAAGAGAAAAAAAACTCACACGCATTAGCGCAAAAACGGCTCCCCTTTGGAACGGAGTCCAACCGCTCGCGCGCGCGACGGCGCTCCGCATCCGCTGCGCGCCGCGCGTTCGGGCCTCAAATGCGAAAAAAAGCTAAAGCACCCCTTGACAGTTCTCATAGGAGGACGATTCCCCCCTTGCCCAAATTAAGTAAAAATGGGTGTGCTATGGTTTTGCGGGCTTAATTTGGGTTAACGAAATGCTTAATTTCGATGTTAAGGGGGGTAAAAGGATGCGCTTTTGTTTGGAAATTTGAAGATCCTGCTTAACGAACGACGAGCGGTTTTTCGGGAAAAGATCTCAATCTGAATGAGGCGAAATTAAGGGGTGACTTAATTTCGCGTGGGGGAATTTGCAGGTTTAGACAGGATGGGTAGGATTAACAACCGCACCCGTGATTTTCGGGAATGAATAATTCTCACGCAAAGGCCGCGAAGGCCGCGAAGGGGAGATTGACGGACGCTCTTCGCGGCGATGATTGCTCTGAAAATCGGCTACATCGGCTACATCGTTGGATATCAATGGTTTAGTCGGCAACATTTCGGCAACACGAAAAGCAACAAAAAGTTACATTATCGTTATCGTGGAATGTCGCATTGTTCCTCGCGCTCGCCGCCGCCTCTGTGCCCGCGTGGCAAACGTCGAATATTTGACACCGGCCAGCTTGGCAAACTCCTGCCCGCTCAAGCCGCTCTTTTCAAACTCATCCAGTAACTGCTCCCGGAGCGACGAGGGCGTCCGCACGCGCCCTATCACGTCCGTCTTCAAAATCGATTCTTCCGTAGGTGTCGTAGTTATCAAGACATCTCGCGAGATGGCTGGATAGAGGTCCGGCTGATTGACGGTCCCGGCATTTGTTTCTGACGCGGTGTAATCGATA
>DATJTK010000064.1:0-31551 GCA_035503455.1 Candidatus Sulfotelmatobacter sp.
ACATTTGCGTCGGTGTCAATAAGTTCACATTTAGTGAGGTTATTGACACCAAGCCAAAAACGGCTTTTCGGTCGGTAGAATCAACGAATTTACTAGCCTCATGGCCATAGACACGCATTTTTGAGGTTCAACACTTCAACGTATTTCAACCTGCAACGGCTGGTCCCGGCGTTCAACGAATCGGCGAATATAATCGTTCCATGATGCCGCATTCGGAAAATCGCCGCTCTCGCTCCACCCGGCCCCGATGTAATACACAAACGGCACGCCGATTTGCGCCGGCGCGATGGCCAACAGGCTTCGCAATCCCGGTTGCCCTTCCGTCATCGTGTGCGTGGGCGCGGCAAATTTTGACTCTGGCAGGTCTGGATTGTCATTGGTGAAGGTTTCAATGCTGTTTTCCGGCAAGACGAGGGCCGTGCCAATGACGCCTTTTGCAAAATCCTGCGGCTGCCAGTAGGTCATCCAGCCGGCACCTTGGTTTTGCACCACGAGGCCCTTCGCGGTGCTGTTTTCCCACGAATCAACTTCGGGCGCCCCGTCCGAAACAAAAGCATTGTCCCCGGGCCGTTCAGCCAGGCCGATACCGAGTTCCAACGGAGATTTATCATCGCTGCTGAACGTGCTTTGGACGCGGCTGATATTCGAGCCGGCGTCAATGCTGATGCGTTTCGTTTCAGAAACCATTCGGCCATTCCCGGCGTCCCATGCGTCGTAAGTCAGTTCAAATTCGGAACGAATCGGCCCCGTCGTGATCACTTTCCATGTGCGATAATTTTCGGAAACGTGAAGTTTCCCATCATTCCAGATTCCCAGCCCGCCGCAGCCGCGTGTTTTGCCTACCTTAAAGTCGTCCTGCGAAGGACCGTTCGTGTTGAAAAACTTCATTGTTCCGTACATTTGATTCACAACGAGGTCGCGCGTGCGTTTGACCCAAACGTCAATGCCGCTGCTGGTCAACGGTTCGGCCTGCCATGTTTCCAGCGCCGGTCCATACATGCGATGCGCAATGCGGTCGCTTTCCCACGCGAAGTCGTCGTGCCGTTCGGGAACAAAACGGGCGAAGGTTTTTACGATAGGCGGCAGTGTGGCAGCCAAAGTCGAAGCATCTAAAACGTAATAGGTTCGGGTTTCATGCGGCGCAAGATCAACCTGGAACAACAGCGTTGGCGAAGCATTAGATTCGGGAGAATACGCCTGGGAATCCAAAATGCTTGAAGTTAATCCGTTCATGACTGCCCAGGAATCGCCCGCCGGCAGATCATGATTCAATTCAACCGTTTCACTATCACGCCGAAAATCAGAAGGATTTGTAACAGTGAGCTGGATACGTCTAATGGAGTTGGAGAAATCGGTTTCCTGAAAAACCGCCATCCGATAAACCTCGCTGCCCGCCAGCAAAAACGCGCCAACGGCATAAACTTCAGTGGCATTGGGATCAAATTTTTTGGGGTCCGCGCCAACCGGCTGGGCGTGGGTCAATTTCCCATCGGCATTCACACAGCCGACAAGCCCCGTCCACGCTTTTTGGACCGCCGGTTCGTAAGTCGCGCGATCCAGCAGCCCCTGATTAACACCCCACGCCAGCGCATAGGTGAAAAAGCCCGAGCCGCTGGTTTCTGCGGATGGAAAGCTCGCTGGATCGATCAGGCTCGAATGCCAAAGACCGTCCGGTTGCTGGACGGCCACGATTTTCGCGGCCATGTCTTTAAACAACTGTTCAAAACGCGGGCGGTCCGGATGATTCGCCGGCAGGTATTGCAACATTCGCACGAGGCCGCCTATCACCCAGCCATTGCCGCGGCTCCAGAAAACCTTTTGGCCGTTTGCCTCACGTTTATTGAAGTAGGTGCTGTCGCGATAAAAGAGATGCTCATTCGGATCGTAAAGGTAATCCGTTGTGCGCCACCAGTTCGTGACGCCGAAATCCATGTAGCGCTCATCGCCCGTGGCCGCATACAGCCTCACCCACGACGGCGGGGCCATAAAGAGCGAATCGCACCAACTCCACAATTGCAAGGCCCGCCCCTTCGGTTGTTTGATATTCAAATTAGTGACGGTGGAAGGATGGCTGAGAATCCAATCGAACTTCGCGCGCATGGGCGCGATCATTTTCGGGTCGCGGTAAAGGAAATAGAGTTCTGCATAAGTTTGCCCAATGCCCTGGTCATCGGCATGGTACCGGCGCGGGCCGAGTTGCCATTCATTGGTTTCGGCCATGGAAAGCATGGCATCGCGGTATTTGGGATCGCCCGAAATGCCGGCCAGGGCCATGAACCCATCATCGCCCGCGGCGCAGGTCCAATCTGTGGGCTTGTGTTTCGAGGGATTGGCCAATTGCCAATCCGCCACGCGTTGCATCACGTCGAGAACGGCTTGGGGCGTTGAATTGAGCTTGGGTGCGGAAGCGTGATCACTTTGCTTTCCCGTTGTTTGGCAACCCGCCAGCAGCAGGCAAAGGCAAAGGCAAAGAAGAAGCGTTGAAGCGTTGAAGCGTTGAAGCGTTGAAGCGGGTTGGGGCGTCCCGCCTCTCGGCCAATACGTGCGGCAGCACGTCCCCACCGAGTTCGCTCGAACGCATGAGTTGCTCCGCAAAGCCCTCTTTTTAAATAAAGTTCTGTATATTCTGTTCATTGTGCCTAAACGAGGTTCTGTTCCACCGCCATACTTTCCAACGCCCCCAACCACGTCCCCGCTTCAACGCTTCAACGTCTTAGTTAAACGTCAACGTCTCCGGCAAATTAAATTTTCCCCTCAAATAAATATCCCGCGACGAACCCCCAACAAGAATCCTGAATTGGTCTTTCTGCGCTACCCAGCTTTTCTTTGCCGGATCATAATACGCAAACGCCGTCTCATCCAAAGGAATAGACACGGTCTGCTTTTCTCCCGGCTGCAGGAATACGCGCCTGAATCCTTTCAACTCTTTTTCCGGCCGCATTAAATCAGGTTTCCGTTCATGGACGTACAGTTCGGCGACTTCGGCGCCGGGGACACTGCCGGTGTTTTCAATATCAAACTGCACCGTGACGATGGTACGGCCGGAGTCATTTCCAGGAACCAGCTTCAGGTTCGAGTATTTAAACGTGGTATAGCTCAGTCCGTAACCGAACGGGAACTGCGGTTCGATTTTCTTCGTGTCAAACCAGCGATAACCAACCAGCAGACCTTCTTTATAGACCTCCACGCCGTTCGTCCCGGGATAGGCGCCCATCGCGTGCGCCGGCGAATCTTCCAGCCGTTTGGCAATCGTGCAGGGCAGTTTGCCGCTCGGATTCACGTCGCCGAACAAAACCGCGGCGAGCGCATTCCCGCCTTCCATGCCCATATACCATGCCTGCATCACCGCCGGCACGCGATCCACCCACGCGTCCATTTCAGCCGGCGTGCCCAGCAGGACAACGACCGTTCGTGGATTTGCGGCGACGATCTTTTGGATCAATTCATCCTGGCCGAACGGTAATTTATAATCCGGGTGATCCTTGCCTTCAGTATCGTAGCGATCGTGGACCAATCCGCCGACATAGATGACCACATCCGCGGCTTTGGCGGCGGCCACAGCGCGGTCTGTCAGATTAGAGCCGCCATTTTGCTCGTAACCTTCGGAAAAAATAATGTTCACATCTTTTCCGGCACGATTCACGATGCCTTGCAATGGCGAAATTTCGTAAAAACTTTTAATTTGCGAACTGCCGCCGCCATGGTCCTGCGGCAGAACGGCGTTGTCGCCGATGACAGCAATGGTTTTGATGCCGGCCGTATTGAGCGGCAGGATGTGGCGCTTGTTTTTAAGCAAAACAATTCCTTCCTCGGCGACGCGGCGTGAATTCAATTCATGAACAACGGTATTCAGCGAGCCGTTGGTCCGGCCCGGGTCGAGCACATGTGTGGCAAACATCACACGCAAATTTCGCCGAACCTTGTCATCCAAACCTGCCATTGGAAATTCCCCGCTCTTCAACCCATCGAGATAGGGCTGGGCCAAATAACTGTTGTCGTAATTGTGTCTGGCGCCCATTTCGATATCCAGGCCGTTGAGCGCGGCCTCGCGGGTATTATGCGTCCCGCCCCAATCCGACATCACCAACCCCTTGAATCCCCATTCCTCCTTCAATATCTGGTTGAGCAAATAATCGTTTTCGCAGCAATGCTGGCCCCGAAACTGGTTGTACGAACCCATCACACACCAGACGCCGCCCTGCTGCACCGCCGCCTTGAACGCCGGCAGGTAAATCTCCCGAAGCGCGCGCTCATCGGCTTCGACATTTATGGTAGTGCGCTCATGCTCCTGGTTATTCAGCGCGAAATGTTTGACGCAGGAAGCGACATCCTGCGATTGCTCGCCGTGAATGTAGCCCACCGCGATTTGCCCGGCCAAATACGGGTCCTCTCCAAAATACTCAAAATTCCTTCCGCAGAGCGGGGTGCGGTAAATATTGACGGCCGGCCCGAGCATAATGTCTTTGTGTCGGGCGCGCGCTTCTTCGCCAATGGTTTCGCCCTCCATATAGGCGATATTTGTGTCCCATGTCGCGGCCAAACAGATGCCCGCGGGCATCGCCGTGGAAAAATCATTTGCCGACCCAATCGGCTGGTAATTTGCTCCCACCAACGTTTCGCGCACGCCCAGCGGCCCGTCTGAAAAATACCGTTCCGGAATGCCCAGCCGCGGAACCCCGGCCGTCGAGAACGCGGAATCCGCATGCACCATTGAAACCTTTTCTTCCAAAGTCATCCGCGAAAGCAAATCGTCCACACGGGCATCGACAGGCTGATTTGGGTCCAGGTATAGCGCATTGGTATCGCCAGCGAATGATCTGCCGGCGAAGGCTATGAACAGAGCCGCGACCGTGAGGGTAACGACGAACTCGTTTGGTGTCCACGCTTTCTTGTCCGCCATAGCTTCTAAGCGACGTCGGAAGCATGTCTCCGGGCATTCGATGTTCGGCGTTCGATGTTCGATGTTCGATGTTTGGTATTCAGCGCCACGGGTCCACATTTTTACATGAGTGATAAACCGGAAAAAAGACACAGAGGAGAGCCGTGGGACAGCCCAAAGACGTTTCAATGAAAACATGATATGACTTTTTAATACCCGCGCACGATGGCGTCAAAGCTAATCTAATGGACGCGTTCCCGGCCCACAAAGTAACACAAATGCTGGTGGTAGGGCAGAGCTGCCGCTCTGCCCAAACTATCCTGAACCGAGGCGATTCTTCGCAATGTCAGACCACCGGACGACTATTCTCCCTCTCCCAGCGGGAGAGGGCCGGGGTGAGGGAGAGTCGTTCGGACGAGTATGTTCTATTGGGCCACGGGAAGTGCCCCAATCGCTGAATATCCCGGTGTCACACAAATGGCACACCACGTAAGAGTTGCCCAGGCACGATTTCTGCGGCAAATTAGCTGGATGTCCGGAACCGGCGATAAACTGGGTTCACTCAGACCGGGTCGTTTTGAGGGCGAGCGCATTGTGCTCGCCCTGGCGATTTCCTTGTTAATTCACGCTCTCATTTGGGGCGGCTATGAATTAAATCGGGACCATCACTGGACCTCCCGGCTCCCCTTTGCCACAAAACGCCTGCCCGTGACCCTGGTTCAACGATATGAAGAACCGGTGGAATTTGTGATGGTAGAAACGCCATCCGCCGAAGCACCCCACCACCCGAAATACGTTTCAAATAATAATTCCGTGGCCGCGGACAACAGCCAAAAGAAGAACGCTGAAAATCCCCAACTCAACGGCCACCAAACCGACGTCCCCAAGACCGAGGACGAACTCCGCGCGCAGCTTGCCAAAGCGCAGGCCGCCGCCGACCCGCAACAGGCCAGCCAGTCACAGGGCAACGCCGAAGCCAAACCCGCCACAAGTCAGGGCGATTTGACCCTCGGCAAGCCGGACGACGCCCCGAAACCGCAGGAACAACCCCGCCCGCGCACGCTCAGAGAGGCCTACCAGCAATTGGCGGCCCGTTTTCCGGGCATGACGATGAAGGAAGATGGTGGCGCACAACGGAAGGCGCGGCCTTCGTTGGATGTCACCGTAACCGGCTTTGGCGACTACGATGAACGGTTCATCGAAACTGTTTGCCACAACTGGTGGAACCTGCTCGACAGTCATCAGTTTGCGCAGGACCATACGGGCAAGGTAGTGCTGCTGTTTCGCCTTAACTATGACGGGAGCATCTCGCAAGTGCGGTTTGCCGAAAATAATGTCGGCGATTTGCTCGGCTATGTTTGTGAAAAGGCGGTGCTGGACGGCGCGCCGTATGAACGTTGGAGCGAGGACATGCGTCTGAAGCTCGGTGATTATACCGACGTCCAATTTACATTTGACTACTATTGAAAAGGAGCGGACATCGTCATGTCGTACTTGACGCAACACGTAATACGCAACACGCCTCCCGATTTAACAACAATCCTGGAATTTTGAGCAGGATTGACCAATCGCCGCTCTCCCTTCACCATTTTAAAGAATTATGGAATACGTTATTTATATTTTGCTGGCGATAACTTCGCTGGTGGGTCTGACCTTCATCGTGGAGCGCGCATGGGCATTGCGCTGGGGCAGAGTCGTGCCGCGGCAAATTGCCGAGGCTCTCGACCGTTGCGATACGCCCGGGGACGTCGAGGCCCTGCGCGCCGCCTGCCGGCAGAAACCTTCGCCGCTCGGACGCCTGATCCTGATGGCCTGCAATCAACTCGAATGGCCCAAGGCCGACAACGTGGAGGCGCTCCAAACGGCGGCACGCCACGAAATCGTATTGTTGGAACGCGGCCTGGTTGTCCTGGAAATCATCGTCGGCATCGCGCCGCTGCTCGGGTTGGTGGGGACAATCGCCGGCATGATGACCGTGTTCGGCGACGTCGGCCAAACCGGCCTGAACGACGCCGGCAAACTCGCCGCCGGCATCGCGTTAATCCTACGGGCCACCCTGTTCGGCCTGCTCATTGCCATTCCGTCCCTCATCGCCTGGAGCTATTACAGCAAAAAGGTCGAGGTCCTGGCCGCGGAAATGGAGGCATTGTGCGACGCATTCGTCCGGCGCCAATACGCGGGCCAATCCGTTAACAGCCGTTAACCATGCATTTTTACGTCCGCAAACGCCGCACGACCCCGGCCGTCATCATTGTCGCGCTCATTGACGTGCTGATCGTCCTGGTCATTTTTTTGCTCGTCACAACCACGTTTAAACAGCAGAACGGCCTGAAACTCCAGTTGCCCGAATCCACACAAGGACAAAAATCCGGCGCGACCGAAAAGCCGCCCTTCATTGTGAGCATTGACACCAACGGCGTTTATTTCGTGAACAGAATGCCCGTGACTTTTGAGCAGTTGAAAGACCAGTTGAAAGCCGCCGCAGCCAAAAATCCGAACCTGGTGCTGGAAATAAACGCCGACGAAAAATCGCCCTGGGGCAAGATCGTGAAAGTGCGCGACGCCGCCGCAGACGCAAAAATAAAAACCCTCGTAGCGCTGACCAAACAGCCGCCCAAACCGTAGCGCAGGTTTCCAAACCTGCTGTATCGCGGGTTTCCAAACCCGCTGGTCGTACGACGTCATGCCTCGCCGAGCTTCAAAAAGATGCGTTTTGCGTCAGTGGTTTTTAGTCCGTCGGGACAAACCTGCTCTAAGCCATTGGCATTCAACGATGTAAACGTGTGTAAGCAGTGTGTAAATGATTTGTAAACCATTTGTAAACACTTAAGTCGTTTAATTCCAACGATGTAAACGATGTAAACCTTTTTTAACTTCTCCTGCCAAACTGATTGTAGGCCGCGTGCCCTCACGCACCCCTTTACGGGCAGGGACGGCGTAGCGCAGGTTTCCGAACCTGCCGTATCGCCGATTTCCAAATCGGCAGATCGTACGATGTCGTACATCGTAAATAGACATGCCCGCCGCACGACGTCGTTCGGCCAGCGGGTTTGGAAACCCGCGATACAGCAGACTTGGAAGTTTGCGCTGCACAGGGCGCAGCCCTATGCTTGACGCACCAGGCACCGCGTTAAAACGTACAAAGGCTGTTTGAAATGCATGCATTTTGGGTTCGTTTCCCACTTGACCCACAACGAAGGATTTTTTATGTTGAGTTTCCCCTTCGCGGGGGTGTAGCTCAATTGGTTAGAGCGCTGCCCTGTCACGGCAGAGGTTACGGGTTCGAGCCCCGCCACTCCCGCCATTTTTCTACCTTGTACTCGATGTTCGGCGTTCGATGTTCGATGTTCGACGTTTCCGACGGTTCATGGGGAGCAGACCTTCGAGCGCCGGATGTTCTGCGCGTTTAAATGAAACCTCGCCACTAGGTTGCGCGCTGAACGACTCGGCCACCTCGGCCAACATTTGCCGCTGTTCAGCCTGTTCCGGCTTCTTTTTCTCCAGCACCTTGAGTCGCAAGCGACAACCGATATTCACGGGGTTTTGGCTTGCCCGGCGTAGCTTTAGCGATGACGGATCCATGCCCCTCGTTTCAGCCTCTCTGGATGTTTTCACCAAATTCCCCAATAAAAACGTACTTTTCGCTCAAAACCGCCGTTCGTTTCCGGTTTCCACGCCTATACACAAAAAATGTGCACGAGATGGCACGTAAGCCGCTCGCTCCATTGACAAGCGCGAAAAACGCGCTACTGTTACTCACACAGCCTGAAGAATTCTCTCGGACGCCGTGTCCGCCGATTCGATCGCTGTGCCAAATAATATGAACGCCGGCACATTATTTTTATACATCGCCCTGCCCGCGATATTCCTGGTTGTTGCCACCGGGAACCCGCAAAATATGCGAATCAAGGGCGTTTGCATCGCGCTGGCCTATCTAAGCCTCATTTTTCTGGACGGCTGGATGTGTATTACGAATCCCGTTACTCCGGCGGCTGACAAAAACACTTCTCCTTTTGGCCTCGTATTCATCCTGATTTCCCTCTGGGCATTCGCCCTGTTGGGTTTTGGCGACCCGCACGGACGAAAACGGGATGACGGCCGATAAGGGCTTTCATTCGATGTTCGGCGTTCGATGTTCGATGTTCGATGTTCGATGTTTTCTGGCTTCGGTAAATGCCAGTTCCTCAATTCGCCACGCGGCACCCCGCTTCCGCGTCCAGTGTCTCGCGAATAAGTTTGGCCGCCGCATCCGGCAAATACGGTTTTGGCAGAAATGTGGTTTCTCCCGTGCTCGGTTCCCTGGCCATCATTCCCGCATTGAAACCGCTGGTTAAAATCACTTTCAGATCGGGCTTTCGCTTCTTCAATTCCGCCGCCAGTTCGCGGCCCGACATTCCCCCAGGCATGACAACGTCAGTCAGCAGGAGGTCCACCCGTCCCTGGTTCGCCTCCCAAACCTGCAACGCCTGGGCCGCGCACGAGGCCGTCAAAATATTGTAATTATACTGGCCCAGGACGTACTGCATCAGTTCCAGCAATGCGCTTTCATCCTCCGCCAGCAGCACGGTTTCCCTGGCGCCCTGGAGGTTCTCGGGCAGAGTCGCCGTGTCCGTGGCCGCCGCCGCGATTTGCTCGGACGCAGGTAGAAAAATTTTGAAAGTCGAGCCAACGCCGACCTCGCTTTGGACTTCAATCCAGCCCTGGTATTGTTTGACCACTCCATAAACGGTGGCCAGGCCCAGGCCGGTCCCCTTCCCCATTTCTTTGGTCGTAAAGAACGGCTCGAAAATCCGCTGCACCAACGCCGGTTCCATTCCGCAGCCGTTGTCGGCGACCGCCAGGCAAATGAACCGTCCGGGACGGCCATCGGGATGGCGCTGTGCCGACAGGTAATCCAAATCAACGACCGAGGTTTCAATGCGCAGTCTGCCGCCCCTGGGCATGGCATCGCGGGCGTTGATGGCCAGGTTCATCACGATTTGCTCGACCAGGGCCGTATCCGCCGCGATATGAGGCATTTGAGGAAAATAGCTGGTTTCGAGCGTGATATGGCCGCCAAGCATGCGGGGCAGGAGAGATTCCAGGTTGTGCAGGAGAGCGTTCAAATCGAGGATTTTGGTTCGGTAAATTTGCTTTCGGCTGAACGAGAGCAAATGCCGGATGAACCCAGCCGCCCGCTCGGATGCCGCAACGATTTGGGAAGCCGACTTGGCGGCGCTCGAATCAGGGGGCGCGCCATTCAAGAGCAGGCCCGCATGCCCCTGGATGACCGTGAGGATATTGTTGATGTCATGCGCGACACCTGCGGCCATCTGGCCCAGCGCATCCATTTTTTGGGACTGCCGCAATTGGATTTCCAGCGCCAGCCGCTGGGTCACGTCCTCAAGCGTCACGATCATGCCCTCAACCTTGCCCTCAGGCCTGCAAAGCGCGGTCGCATTCGTGGACAGGACAATGCGCTGGTCATCCGGAAATTCAATCACGTGGCAGATGTCCATCGCCGGTTTGCCCGAAGCCAGGACATCTTTAAGCAAGGACGCTCGACCGGGCAGCGCATTCCCGCCGAGGTCGGCAGCGCGCCAGTTTAGGACATTCGAAGATTGCAAAAGATTTTGGGGCAGGCGCAATAGCTCCCCGGCGCGCCGGTTGGCAAACGTAATTTTTCCGGCGCAGTCGGTCACGACGATTCCCGACGGACTGGTTTCCATGATGTGCCTGACGAAATCGCGTTCCTGGCGCAGGGAATCCTGCGAACGGCGCCGCTCGATCGCGTAGCGGATGGCGCGTTCAAGTGTGTCAGCAGAAAGACGGCTTTTGATCAAATAATCCGACGCCCCGGCTTTCATCGATTCCACGTCAATTTCCTGGTCGCCTTGTCCGGTGAGCAGAATGATGGGAGGACAAACCTTGACCGCCCGGATTTCGCGCAATAATTCGAGGCCCGTGCGCTCGCCGAGTCGATAGTCCAGCAGGCAAAGCTGGTGCTGGCCGCGCCCGAGGGCCGCCAGACCTTCGTCATAATTATCAACCCAATCGAGCTGGTGGCGCGGTTCGCGGATTTGAGAAATCAAATCGCGAGTGATGAGATAGTCGTCTTCATCATCGTCCACCAGCAGGACTTTTACGGGCTGGGCTTGCATACCACTCAGTTTTCATCCGGCGGCAGTTCGACAACCTCGAACCAATAGCGTCCCAGAACCCTGATCAGCTCAACGAGCGATTTGAACGTCACAGGCTTGGTCACATAGGAATTCACGCCCAGGTCATAGGTGCGCACGATGTCTTCCTCGGCTTTGGACGTGGTCAGCACGACAACAGGAATGCGGCGCAGTTCCGGGTCGGCTTTGATTTCCTTCAACGCCTCGCGCCCATCTTTCCGCGGCATGTTCAAATCCAGCAAAATCAGCCCCGGCAGCGGGTCGCCGCGCATCGATTCGTATTGGCCGCGCCGATGCAAATAATCCAGCAGTTCCTCGCCGTCCTCGACAGCGTGAAAGTCGTTGGCCAGGCGATTTTCGATAAAGGCATCCCGCGTGAGTTTGCGGTCGTCCGGGTCGTCGTCGGCCAGCAAAATCGTGATCATTTTTCCTTCCTTTTTCATAGGTTATGTCCGTTGGGATTTGATTTTGGATGCGAGACAGGGAGCGTCGCGATAAAAGCCGCGCCCTGGCCGGGAGTGCTTCGAGCAGTGATGATTCCGCCATGCAGCACAACAATTTTGCGGGCGATGGCAAGCCCCATCCCGGTTCCTTCGTATTCGTTGCGCGTGTGCAGCCGCTGGAAAACGTTGAAAATCCGGTCCAGATACTTTTCATCAAAGCCAATGCCATTGTCGCTCACTGTCAGTTCGCACCAATTCTGATTTGCGGTATCCGGGGGCGCTTGAGGCAAATCTCCGGAAAAAACTCTCGCTTCGATTTTGACGACCGGCGGGACGTCAGGACGGCGAAACTTAAGGGCGTTGCCGAGGAGATTTTGCAGCAGTTGGCGCATCTGCAGCGGCTCGGCGTCAATGGTGGGCAACTCGCCCTGCTCGACGCGGCCTTTGGTCATTTCAATCCGGGCTTCGAGGTCCTCGATCACCTCGCGCGCCGTTTGCGCCAGGTTCACCTTCGAAAACGGCTGGGCCTTGGTCGTCACTCGCGAAAAGGCCAAAAGGTCGTTGATAAGTGTTTGCATGCGCGAGGCCGCTTTTCGCATGCGCTGCAAATAATCCAGCGTTTCAGGTTCCAACCGGTCACCGGCCTTTTCCTGGAGCCGTTCGCCGAAGACAACGATTTTCCGCAACGGCTCCTGCAAATCGTGCGACGCAACGTAGGCGAAATCCTGCAGTTCGCGGTTGCTGCGCTCAAGTTGAGCGCTGGATTTGCGCAGCGATTCTTCGGCTTGCTTGAGCGGCGTAACGTCCTGCGACGCCCCGTAGGTGCCGATAACGTTCCCATTCTTGTCGCGCCAGGGCAGTTTGGTTACGAGCCACCACACAATCCGGCCGTCTGCCAGCTCAAATTTCTCAAGTTTATTGGCGATAGCCTGTCCCGTGCTCATGATTTCCTGCTCGTCTGCGTGGGCGGCGCGAGCGATGGCTTCCGGGTAGGTATCGAAGTCGGTCTTGCCGATCAACCATTTGGAAAAAGTTTGAATGTCAGCCAGGTGAGAGGGACAGGCATTTGGCGGGGCATCGGGATGATCTGCCCACCAGGCGTTGCGCATGGTTTCAAATGTGCCCTGCGCCTTTGAGTTGCTGAAGCGCACGAAGCGGGAGTGGATGTCCTTGAAAAAGATGCGGGTCGGCGAATTTTCCAGCAACGTCCGGAACAAATCATCTTCGTACGCCAGTTCGATTTGCATCTGCTTTAGCCGGGTAATGTCCCGCCCAATGCCGATCAAGCCGATGATCCCGCCATTCGTATCGCGCAAAGGCAGCTTGGTGGTCAAAAGCCAGAGTTTGCGGCCCTGCTCGTCCGGAAAATATTCCTCCCGGTTGATGACAGGATACCCCCGGATCACTTTTTGGTCGTCGGCCCAGAATTTCTCGGCGGTCTCCCGGGGAAAGAAATCAAAGTCACTTTTCCCAATCGCCTCCGCCTCGGTTTTGCAGCGAAGGTTTTTCAAGTCCGCCGGGTTCGCAAACGTTTTCTTCCCGTTGATGTCCTTGGCATAGATGCAGTCCGGCAGGTTATCAACTATCGTTCGAAGCAAATTGCGCTCGCTCGCGAGCTCCGCGTTTTCCCGGACGAGTTTCGCGTTGATCGCGGCGAGGTCATGGACGTCCGAAGTCCCATCGCCATTGCGGTTTGCTTTCTGCAAAAGTATGGGATCGGATGCCGGCGCCTGCTGCTGATTTCCTTCCATAACCAATGAATCCGTAGATTAAGCAGCTTTAATGCCTGATTTCGCCACAAATCAGTCATATTCAGGCCTATAAAGGGAGTTCTGATGTGGCCCTAATGGTTATGGTTGGAAAATGGCGCAAAAGCCGATAATGCCGCTACATCCTTGAATGCTAACTGTTTAGCTGGAATCCTGCGATGAAATCCCCGTATCGCGGGGCGGTACAACGTCCTGAACCGTCTGGAACGGAGCAGATTCGTGAGAACTCGCTTCGCGTCCTGGAGTGCGGTGGCAAGTCCGCGCGACACCGCTTTCGCACGTCGTTGGACTTTCAAACCGCCATTGATGCTTCGAAGTGGACCGATTCCTGATAGCGGCGTCATCCGGGCGCGTCCAGACACGTGCGCCGGGACTCGCAACGATTCGTTCGCCTTGTAGGCCGTTTGTCCTCACACGGCGTACCCGCCAGATCATGCATGATCTGAGGATCATCAAAGTGTTCGTGAGAAATCGCGTGCGTCCTGCAATTTTTGTTTTTTGATTTGCGGTTTGTTAAATACAATGCCCCAGTCTGTTAACCAAAAAGAGCACTGTTTATCTCTGCCTATTAACGCCGAAAAAATCTCCTTCGACGCAACTATGAAAAGATTTTTCCTTGGTCTAACACTTCTATTTTTAACATTAGCCTCACGCGCCGATTATTTTCCGCTATCGCAATCAGACCCCTCGAAACCCACGGACCTGATGCTCATTTACCAGGGCGGTTTCCAGCGTCCACGATGGACAGTGAGTCGCTTTGCGCCTTACGTCACCTACCAGGACCCGCAAACGGGAAAAGAGCAATGGCTCTTTGACGGATTCCTGTTTATCGAATTTCAGGACGGCCGCGGCCACACCTACGAGCAGTACTCCAACCTCAAGCACGCAAACCAAACCCAGTGGGCCTGGTTATTGCAGCGAAATTTTGCGAATAACGATGGCATCGCCAATCTCGAGAGAACGGTCGAGTCAGCGGTCGGTCGCATCGGCGAACCCGTGCGCCGGCGTCAGGTGGTCCTGACCTTGCCGGTGCCGGAACCGGGCCAGACGGATTGGGGCGATTTGGACGGCCGCTCCCTTGATTTCCACAATAAAGCAGACCGCCTTGCCGCGTGCGCGTGGTATCTCGACCTTGCATTGCAACGGTGGAAGGAACTCGCGCCAAAGGAATTGGACCTGGCCGGGTTCTATTGGGTCGCTGAAGAATCGTCCAGCACCAAAGACATTTTCCCGGATTTGGCGCAGGCCGTCCATGCGCGCGGCAAGGAATTCTTTTGGATTCCCAGTTACCACGTCAACACGCCATTGGGCGACTGGAAATCATTTGGATTCGATGAGGCGTATCTTCAGCCGAATTTCTTTTTTCACCCGGGCCTGTCGCCAACCCGGTTACAAAACGCCTGCAACTTCGCCCGCGCTCACGGGATGGGTCTGGAAATCGAATTTGATCCGCGCATGATCACCGATTCATCCGTTTACGAGCCGCGATTTCACGCGTATCTGGACGCGTTCACACGTTATGGCGTCCACGACGGCGCGGCGATGGCCTGGTACGAGGGCGGCGGCGCGTTATACAGGCTGGCCTTCTCGGACAATCCGAAGTTTCGCGCCGATTACGATGAGCTGGCGCAATTCGTTTTAAAGAGGCAACAGATCGCTGATGAAAGTAAAAAGTAAAAGGCAAAATGGCCGGCCATGAACCGTAGCGCAGGTTTCCAAACCTGCCGTATCGCGGGTTTCCAAACCCGCTGATCGTGCGATGTCCTGCGCCCGTCGAATTTGAGTACTAGCCCAGTGCGTTCCTGATCTGCTGATCGTTCCTGGTCGCGCGACTGCCAATTTGAATACCTACGCCACGGCGTCAGGTTCTTTCGTTCGATGTTGGGCGTTCGATGTTCGATGCTTCAGGTCCCTTGCAATTAAGCCCCCGATGCGCGCGGGTGCATAAATCCCCACCGGCCTCCGTAGTAAACCTTCTCATGACGGTCCTGTGCCACGGAGGGATTGAGGTAAGCCGGCGGGCGGCAAAAGTGTTCATACGCCAGACGCAGTTGGAGAGATGCTTCAACTGCCTCCATGCCGCCGGTTCCGGTTCCAAGTCCAGGGCAAGCGATTGAATTTATCTTCGCCGCGTTTGGTGTCCACGCTTTAGCGTGTTCCCCGTTCGCCGGTTCGGAACGATTGTGACGATGGACAGCCGTAAGCGCTGCCCAGAGCGCAAGATAAACGTGGTCTGTCCCCTGGATATTCATCGGCACCCGCATTGTGGGACAATGCGCCACAAATGGATGCGATGGATGGCCGGTTGGCACGATAATGCACGTGCCGACGGGCTGTTCCCCAAGATAATCCTCAAGAATCCGCTTCTGAATCTGCTCCATAACGTGGCGCCCAAAATAGCGAACGATCGCTAAATCCATCCCCGCGTCCATCAACCCAAACGAATTTCCGGCAGTAATAACACAATCAAACGCCGGCAAATCCTCGAATCGTCCGCAGACAATCTCAACTTCGGGATGAGAACGAAATTGCCACCGAAGAACATCGCAGAAGTCTTTGCCTCTACTTACCAAAATGAAACGCATAGCAAAATTCGGATTCCCAACTATTATCATCCACCAACCGTCGGAGTGTGGCGTCCCATTTCGGACGCGACTCGGGTTCGCAAGTGTCTCGTTCCCAAAGCGCCTCCAGAATTCGTTCCAGTTCCGGACTCATTCCGGAAAACAGGCGGCAAGGATTTTTTCGGATTCGTCCCGGCTCATTTTCGGGCCGTGCCACATGGCCAGCTTATCGCGGAAACATGACTGAGTGGCTGAGACTATTTTTGCCAATTCCCGGTCGGGAAACTCCAGTTGCTCTGTGCTCAACGCAATGAACTTTCCAAATCGAATCAGCTTTTCCAATGCAGCCTTATGCTGTGCCAGGAGTTCGGGCGTGGGCTTATCCAACAAATGTTCGTCTTCCCATCGCGTAAGCGTAGTCACAGACTCGCTCCAATGGTGCACAACTGTGGCAAAATCATGGAGCAAGCGGTCCTGGACACGCCCAACAAAATCAGGCACCAACGGAACGGATAGAACACCTGTGCTCATGCTCTAAATATGCCGCATGAGGTCAGCGGTTGCAAGAGTGCCCTGCAAACCGCAAATTGTCGTCGAAGCGCCCCGCGAAGGCGGAAAGCGAGCGCGCCCCAACAATCCACTTATCCAATAATCCACCAATCCAGATTCCGGTCAATCCGCAATCCTAAATGATCGTCCCATGCGGAATAATCGCGTTCTTAGGAATAATGACAATGCCATCTCGGATGAAATACAATTCATGGTCCACGTGATCAGGCTTTCCGGCGGGCGAAATCGTGACGTTGTTTCCGATGCGGGCGTTTTTATCAATGATGGCGTTTTCAATCCGGCAATTTTCACCAATGCCGATGCGGGGCTTGCCTTCGGTTTCGTGCTGCCCAATCGATTCCACCGATTCATAAAAATCGCAACCCAGAAGAATCACCCGATTCATTTGCGTGCCGGCGCCCACAAATGTCCGCAGCCCAACAATGGTGTTTTTGATCTTGGCCGAATTGATGATGCAACCGTCCGTCACCACCGCGTGCTCGATTTCCGCGCCGTTGATTTTTGAGCCCGGAAGATAGCGCGGGCGCGAAAAAATCGGCGCGCTCATATCGAAGAAGTTGAACCGCGGAAGCTCATTGACCAAATCCAGGTTGGCCTCGAAAAAGTTGCGGATGGTGCCAATGTCTTCCCAGTAACCCTGAAAAATGTAGGAGCAAACGCGACGCGTGCCGATCGCCCGGGGAATGATGTGCTTGCCAAAGTCGGACAGCGGATTATCGAGCAATTCCTGGATAAGCTCGCGGTTGAAAACGTAAATGCCCATCGAGGCGAGAAACTTCTCGCCGCCATCCTTGACACCCAGTTTATGGAGCCATTCGGCCGGCAGATGCAGCGAATCGAGCACGGCGGGGTCCTTTGGCTTTTCTTCGAAGCGATGGATAATCTGGTCTTCATTGATTTGCATGATGCCAAAGGATTGCGCCTCCGTCCGGCCTACCGGGATCGTCGCGACGGTGATGTCCGCATCGTTGCTAACGTGTTCGGACATCAGCTCGCGGAAATCCATGCGATACAATTGGTCGCCGCTCAGGATCAGAAGATAATCGAAATCGTGATTGAGGAAGTGTTGAAGATTCTTCCGGACGGCATCAGCGGTGCCTTCATACCAGGACGTGTTGGTAAGGGTCTGTTGCGCGGCGAGAATTTCCACGAAACCGCTGGTGAAATGATCGAATTTATACGTGCGGGAAATGTGGCCGTGCAGGGACGTCGAGTTGAACTGCGTGAGCACGTAAATGCGCCGAAAACCGGAATTAATGCAGTTGGAAATCGGGATGTCCACGAGCCGGTATTTGCCGGCCAGTGGCACAGCCGGCTTCGCGCGGTCTTTGGTCAGCGGGAAAAGCCGCGTCCCCTGGCCGCCACCCATAATGACGCATAGGACATTGCTCGTGTTTAATGATTGGCGGCCCGTTTGTGACATAATGATTAGGCGTGGGCAATATACCGGCAATTTTTCCCACGGCAAGTCATTGACGCATTCTGCTGCATCGGCAACACTTGTACTGAACCCTGAAATTTAAAAACCATAAAACCAAGGATCCCTATGAAAAAACGTTTGACTTATATTTCACCTCTTCAACTTGGAATAGTGCAGGCCGTGACCATGGGCATCATATCGCTCATCATGGTCCCATTTCTGCTGCTGGGTGCCCTGTTTCACGGAGGCCTCGGCGTCGGCTTAATGGCCATTGTTTTCCCGGTTATCTACGCGGTCGCGGGATTTATCGGGGGCATTATTTCCGCCGTTGTTTATAACGCCGTGGCCAAATGGACCGGCGGTATCGAGTATATCGCCGCAGAAGCCCCCCAAACCGCGTCGTAGCGCAGGTTTCCAAACCTGCTGTATCGCGGGTTTCCAAACCCGCTGATCGTACGAAGGCGCACGCCCGTGCAATTTGACAACCAGCGCCGTGCGTCCTGATCTGCTGAGTTGCCTGGCAAACGCGACAAATTACGACTTCTCTCAAACCTCGGCACCGCACAACGTCGCACGACTTGCCGATTTGGAAATCGGCGATACGGCAGGTTTGGAAACCTGCGCTACGATGTCATTCGCAAATAAACCGCGCAAATTCACTATGAAAATGCGGAGGAATGCGCGCCTTAAATTTCGCCGATTTCCCATTGTAATGCCGTTCCACCACCTGGCCCACCTGATGCAGCCGCGCGATGACATCCGCGTGTTCATGCGGAATTTTCAGTTCCAGGAATTCGCGTTTGGGCCGCAGTTGCGTGCCGATCTCGGCGAGCAAATGGGGAACGCCTTCGCCGGTTTTGGCCGATATTTCGACCGAGTGCGGGTACTTTTCCCGCAATCGCGTTAAACAGCCTCCGTTGTCCGCCGCGCAATCTATTTTGTTGAATACCATAATCGCCCGCTTGCCAACGGCTCCAATTTCATTCAACACCGAGTTGACCGCTTCAATTTGTTCCCACGCCTGCGGATGGCTGACGTCCACGACGTGCAACAGCAAATCGGCCTGGACCACTTCTTCGAGCGTGGCCTTGAACGCCTCGACAAGGCCGTGCGGCAATTTGCGAATGAAACCGACCGTGTCCGTGAGAAGGACATTTTGGTTGGCGGGCAATTTCAGCCGGCGCGTCGTCGGATCAAGTGTCGCGAACAGGATATCTTTTGCCAGAACATCCGCCCCGGTAAGGGCGTTCAACAGGGTGGATTTTCCGGCATTCGTATAACCCACAATGGAAGCCAGCGGCCATTGGCTGCGCTGCCGTCCGGCCCTCTGCGTGGCGCGGCGGCGGCGGACCAGGTCGAGATCGCGGGAAATGGTATCAATGCGCTCCTGGACTTTGCGGCGGTCGGCCTCGAGCTGCGATTCGCCCTCGCCGCCGCGCATGCCAATGCCGCCGGCCTGGCGTGACAAGTGGCCCCAAAATCGCGTCAGACGCGGCAACAAATGCTGCAATTGCGCCAGTTCGATTTGCAGTTTGCCTTCGCGCGTGCGGGCGCGTTGCGCGAAAATGTCCAAAATCAACGACGTGCGGTCGAGGATTTTGCAATTGAATATTTTTTCCAGATTGCGGCTTTGCGCGGGCGACAGTTCGTCGTCAAAAATCACTGTATCCACGCCATGCCGCCGGCAGAAATCGGAAAACTCGGCCGCTTTGCCTTTGCCGATAAAGGTCGCCGGAGCCGGCGCTTCCAGTTTTTGAATGCCCTGGCCGGCCACCTGCGCGCCGGCGGTTTGCGCCAGCTCCGCAAGTTCAGCCAGCAAATCGCTCACGTCCGCGCCATTGCGCGACTTGACTTCCACGCCGACCAAAAAGACTTTTTCCGGCCGCGTTTTTCGGGTTTCGATGAGCGCTTTCACCTGTCAGAATAATTTAACATAACCAACGGGCGATGCGATTTGAAAATTCCGGTAACTCTGTTTTAATTCAATCCGTCTATGGTCAAATTGAATACGCGCTCTCAATCGTTTGCCGCGCCCAATCCGTCCGATCGGTCAGATCCGTCGAATCGGCAATATGCGATGGCCGCGGTGCAAACCGCCCTTTTTCCTTCTTCCTTTTTCCTTCCAATCGTCCTCGTCCTCGTCCTCGTCCTCGTCCTCGAAAATTCCGCCTCTGCCGACCCGCTCCCTCACATCGCCCTCCAGCGTGTCTTTCCAGCATTACACGGCGGCCAGCGTCCCGTCTGGATGAGCGAAGCCCCGGATGGCTCAGGACGCATGTTCATCGTCTATCAGCCGGGAACGATTTTGATCGTAAAAAAAGGCTCCGACGGCTCCGATGCCAAACAGTTTTTGAATATCGAAGCGCGCCATCCGGATTTTGAAAACGAGGACGGCCTGCTCAGCATGGCGTTCAGCCCCGGTTTTGCAACCAACGGCACGTTTTATATCTATTACACACAGGTCAATTCACAGCAGGACATGGACAGGCTGCGGCACGGGCAACCGCTGTTGTTTCCCTATCGGAGCGTCGTCAGCCGCATGAAAGTTTCGGCGAGCGATCCCAATTCCGCTGACATCGGCTCCGAACAGATCATTATGGAAGTTTTGCAGCCGTTTTGGAATCACAAGGGCGGCGAACTCTGTTTCGGTCCGGACGGTTACTTATACCTGGGGCTGGGCGACGGCGGACTGGGCGATGACCCGTTTGGCAATGGTCAAAATACCGGAACATTGCTGGCAAAAATGCTGCGCATTGACGTCCACTCGCGCGCGTGGGTTGGATGGGGAGCTGACGCCCAACAATTGGAATACGGCTTCCCACCAGACAATCCGTATTACAATGAACCGGACATGGATTTCCGGGGCGCGCACAAGGAGATATTCGCTTTGGGCCTGCGAAATCCCTGGCGTTACAGTTTCGACCGCCAGACTGGCGCCCTTTGGTGCGGCGACGTAGGCCAGGACCTGTGGGAGGCAATCTATATTGTCGTCAACGGCGGCAATTATGGCTGGAGCGTCCACGAAAGCGGCCATCCTTTTAAGCCCGGCCCGCCCGGGGCACAGTACATCAAACCCGTGATTGATTATCCCCATCGTCCGGACTTGCTGTCACAGGCGATTTTCCCCGACCACAGCATCGGCACATGCGTCATTGGCGGCTACGTGTATCGCGGAAAAAAATATCCGTCGCTAAACGGCGTGTACATCTACGGCGACTACACGCTCGGGACAATTTGGGGACTGCGCTATGACTACAACGCGCACAAGGTGACCGCCGAAGGCACCCTGTTGCAACAGCCCAAAAACATCACCAGCTTTGCCGAGGACGCGGACGGAGAACTCTACACGATGATGGATGGCGGAGAAATCGACGCTATTACGGTGCCGTAGACAACCAAAGGGGACTAAGACCAATGAGGAAAACAAGAATTCAGGAAAAGGATAAAGAAATTTCCTGGAAGGGCTTTTTCCTGCTTTCTTCACTTCCACATTAGAAATTTTCTTCCTCTCGGCCTGTTCGAGATTCGATATTTCTGAATCGGCTGGACGTCCGAACGCCAATCGCCGCACAAACTTTCCAACCATCGGACAGGGACGTTCTATTGGTCCATGGGAAGCCCCCATTCAATTTTTTCGCATCCATTGGAACCATCAACCTTTCGCGCTTTGCGTCTTGGAGTGCGGTGGCAAGTCTGCGCGACACCGCTTTCGGACGTCGTTGGACTTTCAAATGGCGATTGACGCTTCGAAGGGATCACGATGACAATGATTCCTGTGAGAGTGTATTTGCATATGAGGTGTGAAAATCCGCAACATCCGCTACACGCTTGATTATCAACGGCTTAATCCGCAACAAATCCGCAACAGGGTTGCAACATTTTTGGGAGGGTGATCCTTCACCGTGAACCAGAGGTGAGGGAACACGACTGGGCTCAATGGACGCGAAAATTATAGAACGTCCCCGTCCGAACGACTCTCCCTCACCCCGGCCCTCTCCCGCTGGGCTCCCGCTGGGAGAGGGAGAATTGTCCGCCGATATTTTGACGAATTGTACGGCGAGCAACGCCAGTCTCACGTTCTCACGGTCCCACGATCTTCCATCGTCGCCCCGTTGTCATGCTCTCCCATTCGCCCAAACGTTTGGTGTACACGCTTTAGCGTGCTCCGGAACGTTTGATGTTCAGATTGCCGGTGGCGCTGCCACATATTCGATCTCCCATCTCCGATCTCCCAACTGCCCGGCATAGCTTCTGAGCGACGCCGGGTTACTGCACCAGGTCCTCGCTCGAACCGACCTGTTCCTGCATCTTGTTGACAATCATCCGCGCGCGCATGAGCGCGTTGTCCCGGCTCTCTCCCAGGAACGATTTCAACTCGACGCGCACAGCCGCCACCGGGTCGCCATTGCGATCGGTCAACGGCATGGTGACGGCGACCGTTCCCGGGCCGCGGCCAAAATAAATTGAGCCGTTGTTAATGGCGCCTTTCTCCGCGTCTGTGCCGACCTTGCCCAACTCCGACGCCGAGTTGCTGGCGATGATTCGCGTCGTGCCGGATTTATCCAGCGTGTAAATGCGCAGTTCCAGGACGCCGCGCGGCTTCTGGTCCATGATATTTTGCACCAGCAATTGCGCCATCGGTATCTCCGGGCTGTAAACGATGCTGGTATCCCCGTAATGAGTCAATGAATCGGACATGGTCCAAAAACCGATTTTTCCGGATGCAAAAGTCGTGGTGGAGGTCAAAGGCATCACCATTCGCCCGTCCAGCCAGGTGTAAATTTGGTTACCCGTGCATTGGACCGTCATGGTATGCCATACCCCGGGGGTGATATTCACATCGACGGTCGCCGGATCAACAAACTGTCCATTAATGTATTTGTAAAAGCGAATGTTGTGACCGAGCGCACTGTAACGAACGACGTAAAAATTCGATTCGTTTTGGTAATGGAAAACCACGCCGGCCATTTGTTCCGCGACGCCGCTGATGATTTTAAACTGCGTGTTCAGCGTAAAATCCTTAAAGTTTTCCTTGCTGTAAACCAGCATCGGAAAACGTCCGTCGGTCGGGTCCGTATCCACCTGGGCAAGGACGGGAATGTGATTCATCACCGGGGAATTGGACGCATAAAACGACGTGAAGGCCGACGGCATTTCATCGGTAACGATCTTCCAATCACCGGGCCTGCCGCCGCCGGCCAGGGCGCTCTGGAAATCGTTTGTCAACTCCCGGCTATCCAAAAAATCGCCAAAATTGAATTTAATCTCCGCGCCCATAGTCGGGAGCGAGAGAGACAGGCACACAAAAACTAACAGTCGTCGCATTTATTACAGCGTATCAAAGAACAAAAAATTAAAAATTAAAAATTAACGTAGCGCAGGTTTCCAAACCTGCCGTATCGCGGGTTTCCAAACCCGCTGGCCGTCCGAACACAGACAAGCGCAAGCCCTGCCACTCCAGTGATGGAACACGGCGCGCTGCGCCGTGTAGCGCCGCGTATAGCGGCGCAATCGAGTGTCGTCGGACGTACGACCACGAAAATTCCGCCCGCTGTACGGGCGGGAACGGCGCAGCGCGCCATTCTCCACCAGGAATGCGACCGGAACTTGAAGCTTCGCCGTTCGAGGCGTAGCTTCATCCCCATGACTAAGCCACTACCCTTCATTTTTGCCGCCTGCCTCTTAATCGCCGGATGTTCAAACCACGACGCCCCAGCCCAAGCCCAAGCCGAAACGGTAACCACGGCACAGGACCAGCCGAAACTACTGTTGAGCAGCGAGGCGTTTGCCGACGGCCAGCCCATTCCCGACAAATATACCTGCCACGGCCAGGACATGTCGCCGCCGTTGAAATGGAGCGGTGCCCCATCGCAAACCAAAAGCATCGCCCTGACCGTTGAAGACCCGGATGCGCCCTCGGGCATCTTCACCCATTGGGTCATTTTCAATGTCCCGGCCACGGCAACCGGCCTTTCGGAAAACCTCGCCAAAACCGCGACGCTGCCCGATGGCTCGAAACAAGGCAAAAACAGCTTCGGCAACATCGGCTACAACGGCCCCTGCCCGCCTTCCGGTCGGGTTCACCATTATATCTTCAAGGTCTATGCGCTCGACACAACCGTGTCCCTGGATTCCGGCGCCCAAAAGGAAGACCTCCTCAACGCCATGAACGGCCATATCCTCGCCCAGGGCAAATGGACGGGAACGTACCAGGACTGAACAACCTGGGGCAAAGGGGAATCGTCCTCGTCGTCGTCCTCGTCCTCGAAACCAGTAGGGGGAATCCAAAAGCCGGATAAATGGATCATTGGACGATGGCATTGGCGAAAGGGGAATTGTCCCTTTTGATGATCAGAAAAATGAGATTTAGACACGGTTTTTCCAGCAAAAATGCATCGAATCACCGAAAAAGCCGGCCTCGCCAAAGCCATCGGCGTAAAAGAAATGCGGAAAATAAGGGTTTTTGAACGGGTTCCGGCGAATTGTCCCCCATCAAGCGGGAACGTGGGGACAATTCGGTTTGTTGGATAGATGGATGAGTGGATTTTTGGACCCTGGCTTCGCAATGCTTCGCCGCGGCAAGTTGTTGGGAACACGCGGCTGGAAGCCGCGTTGACCGGCAGGCAGGATGCCTGCCCTACGTGGGATCTATGGGGAGTTTCAATGGTTCCTGGTTCATTCATGACTTTGATACGATTCGAATTTCTCAGATGTACGGCGCAGTACAAGAACTACATTTGGAACCCCAAAAAAACTCAATGTTGGCGCGGGGATTTAGGGACAGAAATTTTTTCATTTCGTTTTTGCCGTAACCACGAAATACACGAACCGCACGAAAGGCAATCCAATAGGCCAACGGCCTAAACCATACCAGCCGTGGGCAGCGCCCACGGTTAGCGTCCCCCAAAACTCCCCTTGCCCTGTAGGGGCAATCCATACCGAGGCCGGCTCACGCTCTCATCAACTCGTTTTCATTTATGGCACTCCTGGGACCGACGGCAGATTCTTCGGATTTGCCGGTCACCGATCCGGGCCGACAAGCTACAATGCGTTTTGAATGAGCGTAGAAATGCGTGGCGCTAAGCGCCGGATACTCTCACGGACTGCAGCGGCTTCGGGTGAATAAGCGAGGACCAAACTTCTCGTCAATGATTCGATACCGTCAATTGAAACCACAGCGAAGCGTTCGTTTGATAAATCGGCCCAGGCCGCCGCCGGCACAACGGCTGCAAAGTCAGCATTTTCAATGGCGGCGATTAACAGGCTGGCATTCTCCGCTTCCATTTGGATATCGATCGTGATTTTGGCGCTATCCATGAGACTGCGGATGCTTCTCGTTAAGACTCCATCACCTGATGGCATGGCAAATGGAATTTTCGCAAGAAGCCGGATGCCCTCCGCTGTTCGACCGGGAAGCAGTGCGCGTGGAACCACAAGGATGTATTTCATGAAACCACACGGCAAAATGTTGAGCGAATCGTCTGTTCCATCTTTTCGAACGACGGCCATATCCAGACGTCCGGTTTTTATTCCCTCCACGAGCTGGGCCGTGCGTTGCGTCTGAAACTCGAATCTCATACCAGGCGCAAATCCCCTTAGTTCCTGCAGCCGGGGAGCGATCAACCAGCGCAGCACGCTTTCGCCGGCGCCGACGCGCAGGGCATCATCTTTTGATGCCGCCGCGCGCATTTCCTCCACCGCGCGAAAGAAGCTTTGCGCCAGGACCGCCAGCTTCCGTCCAGAATCAGTCAACCGCACCGATTTTCCGGACCGTTCGAGCAGGCGGGTGCAGAAAAACTCTTCCAACTCCTTCACCTGCCGGCTGAACTGACTTTGGCGCGTTGTATCGCCTTTTGCGGCGGCAACAATGGAGCCGGTTTCGGCAATTCTGCAAAAGGTCCGGAGGCGTTCAATCGTAAAGCCCCCGGCCGTCTCGATAGCACTAAACATGACTATAAAGTCATATGTAATGCAAACGTTTGCATTTTCAAGTTAAAAATGTTGTGGTAAAAGTCATAGCAGAAATAGACAACGTCATGCTAAAACTTGAAGACATAAAAGTGAACAGCCTGGTCCGGGGTATCGCGTCCGGATCAGCGGTCACGATTAAGCACGCCCAATTGTTCGGCGATCAGGCGCTTGAAATCACCTATGTTGACGGCGAGGGAAAAGCCAATACGCAATTGCTTTTTCGGGACCAGGAGCAAAATCTTGAACTTGTTAAACAGGCCCGACCATTGAGTTTTACCGCCGACGGACATTTGTTTCGGCTGGCTTCTGAAGCACAGCGGCTGAGTTTGGCATTTCTCTTTGACCCGCTCATAGCCGTTAACACGTCGGACGTCCAACCGCTGCCGCACCAAATTACTGCCGTTTACGAAACGATGTTGAATCGGCAGCCTTTGCGCTTTTTACTTGCCGATGATCCTGGCGCGGGTAAGACAATTATGGCCGGCTTGCTCATCAAGGAATTGATCATTCGCGGCGATGTGGCGCGGTGCCTCATCATCGCTCCCGGCGGCCTCGTGGAGCAATGGCAGGACGAGCTGGACCAAAAGTTCAATCTCCAATTCGATATTCTGACAAACGAAGGGCTGCAGGCTGCTCGCACCGGCAACTGGTTTCAGGAACACAACCTTTGCCTTTGCCGTCTCGATAAATTAAGCCGGAATGAGGACGTTCAAGACAAGTTGGTAGCCGCGGATTGGGATTTGGTTGTGGTGGACGAGGCTCACAAAATGTCCGCCACTTATTTCGGCTCTGAGATTAAATACACCAAACGGTTCAAGCTCGGCCGGCGTCTCACTGAACACACACGCCAACTGCTTTTGCTGACGGCGACACCACACAACGGCAAAGAGCAGGACTTCCACATATTTTTGTCTTTACTGGACGGGGACCGCTTTGAAGGCAAACCACGCGACGCGGCCCACACCATTGATGCAAACGACATCATGCGGCGCATGGTAAAGGAGCAACTGGTCACGATGGAAGGCAAGCCGCTTTTCCCCGACCGGTTCGCATATACCGTTCCCTACAAGCTGTCCCCCGACGAAGCGGCTCTTTATAAAAAGGTCACTGACTATGTGTGCGAAGAATTCAATCGGGCGGATGATCTGGAAAATGAGAAGCGGCGCGGCACGGTCGGCTTTGCGTTAACAATTCTGCAACGCCGCCTGGCATCGTCTCCAGAGGCAATCTTCCAATCGCTTCGCCGCCGGCGCGAACGCCTTGAAGATCGGCTGCGCGAGGAAAAGCTTCTGCGACGCGGGGCTGCTGCGTCTGAGCACTTGAGCCAGAGTCCGGACCTTGAGGACGAAGATATTGACGACCTTGAAGACGCGCCGGAGCAGGAGCTTGAAACTGCGGAACAACAAATCGTCGATCAGGCAACGGCCGCTTCGACAATTTCTGAACTCGAGGAAGAAATCCGCACCTTGCGCTCATTGGAAGCCGAGGCCGCCAAACTCAAGCGTTCCGGCAACGACACTAAATGGAAGGAACTTTCTGAGGGAATCCTTGAGAACCCCGAGATGTTCGACGCCAACAAAAACCGTCGAAAGCTGGTCATATTTACGGAACACCGTGACACGCTGAACTATTTGGTTGAAAAACTAGGACTGCTTTTGGGCAACCCGAATCATATTGTCACGATTCATGGCCAAACGCCGCGTGAACGCCGCCGTCAGATTCAGGAGGCATTTGAGCAGGATCCGGAAGTCTTGATTCTCGTGGCCACGGATGCCGCCAGTGAGGGGATCAATCTTCATCGTCGCGCCCATCTCATGGTGAATTACGATCTGCCCTGGAACCCGAACCGCATCGAACAAAGGTTCGGACGCATCCACCGCATTGGGCAGGCTGAGCGTTGCCATCTGTGGAATCTTGTCGCGATTGAAACCCGCGAGGGCCACGTCCTTTACCGGCTTTTTGAAAAACTTTCCGAACAACGAAAAGCATTGGGCGGGGCGGTGTTCGATGTGCTCGGCAAAATGTTCAAGGACCGCTCGTTGCGTGAATTGCTGATTGAAGCCATCCGGGAAGGCAACAAGCCGGAAGTTAAAGCAAGGCTCGACCGGGTAATTGACAAAGAGTTGGACGTCGAACATTTGCGCGGCCTGATTGAAGACCGTTACCTTGCTCATGAAACGCTCTCGCCTTCGCGCGTGCGCGAAATCCGCGACCAGATGGACCGGGCCCAGGCTCGGAAACTTCAGCCGCACTACATCGGCTCATTTTTCGAAGCCGCCTTCAAACAGATTGGCGGCCAGCTTCACAGGCGCGAACCGCGCCGCTTCGAGATTCGCCGTGTCCCGTCGGAAATTCGGCTGCGCGACCGAATCATTGGAACGCGCGCGCCGGTGTTAAACGCTTACGAGCGCGTGACCTTTCACAAGGAGGATATTCGCGTTCCCGACAAGCCGCCCGCCGCGCTCATCGCCCCGGGCCATCCATTGCTGGACGCAACCATTGATCTTGTTCTGGAAAGACACCGCGATGCTTTGCGCCAGGGAGCCGTGCTGGTGGACACGAATGATACGGTGACGGAACCGCGCATACTGTTTTATCTGGAACACTCGATCACGGATGGCCGGAAGGATTCCAAAAAGAATCCGCTCACGATTTCGCGCCAGCTTCAATTCGTGGAAATCACAAGCTCCGGACGGCTGATCGCCGGCGGTTATGCGCCATACCTGGATTATACGCCGGCTACCCCGGAGCAACTTGATGCCGTCCAGCCGCTGCTCGATGAACCGTGGCTGAGTCAAAACCTGGAACAACGCGCGCTTGGCTTTGCCATCCAAAAGATTGTTCCGCCACATCTTGAAGAAGTCCGCGCCCGCCGCGAGCACTACATTCAAAAAGTCATGCAACAGGTCAAAACACGGCTGACGTCCGAAATCAATTATTGGGACCATCGCGCCAACGTTCTCAAAGTGCAGGAAGAGGCCGGCAAAAATCGCTCAAACCTCAATTCCGCAAATGCTCGCCGCGCTGCCGACGACCTTGCCGACCGTCTGAAAAAGCGAATGACCGAATTAGAGCAGGAGAAATCTATCGTCGCACGGCCCCCGAATGTTTTGGGCGGCGCATTGATTGTGCCCGCAAGCTGGTTTGCGCGCGCCGGCGAATCAAGCGTTTTGCGGGAAACGCCGCCGCCTTATGGTGCGCCGGACAGCGAAGTTGAAAGGCTCGCGATGGAAAGGGTCATGAAATTCGAACGCGAGCAAGGCTTCGAACCACGCGACATCAGCGCCGAAAATCGCGGTTACGATATTGAAAGCCGTGATCCAAAGACAGAGCGCCTTCGCTTCATCGAAGTCAAAGGCCGCGTTAAGGGCGCACCGACGGTTACCGTAACCAAAAACGAAATCCTGACGAGTTTGAATCGTCCCGACGCTTTCATTCTGGCCATTGTCTTTGTATCATCGGGTGTCGCCGAAACTCCAATCTACCTGCGACAGGCATTTTCGCAGGAACCGGAATTTGGAACAGCCAGTGTGAATTTTAAGCTGTCGGAATTAATAGGGAAAGCCGGGCAGACCATTGAACCCCGTAGGGGTGCCATATCTGTAGAAAACAACACAAAAACGTGAAAAACCCCGTAGGGGTGACGTAGTCGGTTGCTCTGTTAACAAAAACCGTGATACGCCAAAGAAACATTAAGCATGAAACCATTCAACGCGCCAGAATTGAAGCAATTGTACTTAGACCTCGTTGCGGCTGTAAAACGCCTGGATTGGCGTGACAGCAAGCCATACCTCCACCACAACAAACGCAAAAGAGATCCCGAGATATGTCCGGTTTGGTGACGGCGCGGCGGACAACATATTGGAGCGATTTTTGGTTGCCACAGCCTGCCTGGAAAAGATTAAAGGCGACTAGCCGAGGCGCATTGTTCCGCTCGAATGAAAGAGAGACACGTGATTCAGAGAAATAAACAGAGACGAAATACGTCCGATCAAAAGCTTTTAAGACGGCTTAAATCCTCAGCCAAAAAGCTCGGGTACCGTCCCGGGGCACTATTGCTTGCGGGTGAGCAGGCGGCTCAATTCCAAAAAATCGCTTTCATTCCAATTCTTGGACCTCACCCTCGAATCACGGACGAGGTTGCAATTGACGAAGAGGCCTTGATGAGGTGGCCATCGTGGGTATCTAAAATTGTTCCGCCGGGCAGCAAATGGCAGCGGCTGCATTGGCCTGACGGCTCTATCTCGGTTCGTCTTATTGATGCGAATGGCGAGGTGCTGGCTGCCAGACGGATTTCCCGTTAAAAAGTTTTGTCGAATGACCTACAAAAAGAAACTCATTGAGGTTGCGCTGCCGCTGGAAGCCATCAACAAAGAGGCGGCAAAAGAGAAATCCATCCGACACGGCCATCCCTCCACGTTGCACTTATGGTGGTCCAGAAAACCTCTTGCGGCGTGTCGCGCTGTTCTGCTTGCATCGCTGGTGGATGATCCCTCGGAATACGTCGCGGATTTAAAGAAAGATTCCGCGAAGGTGCGGGCGGCGGAAAAGGAATTCAAAGCGCGCAAAAAATTGTGGAATGAAATGACGGCGGTGCTGGAAAAGGCAAAGGCAGGCGGCATTTCCGCGCCGCCGCCAGGACCGGAGCCGAAACTGGAGGACATTATCGCGGAGATTGAACGGGAACGGTTGTTTGAAATCATTCGCGAACTCGTGAAGTGGGAGAACTCGAACAACGAGCGCGTGCTTAATGCCGCTCGCGCCGAGATCATGCGTTCGTGCAACAGCAATCTGCCACCGATTTATGACCCTTTCTGTGGCGGCGGCTCGATTCCGCTGGAAGCGCAGCGGCTGGGACTCGAGGCGCACGCGAGCGATTTGAATCCCGTGTCAGTGCTTATCAACAAGGCACTCATTGAAATCCCGCCGAAATTTGCGGGTAAACCGCCGGTAAACCCGGAGGCGAAGAAAAAGCTCGGCAGATCCGGTTCGTGGAAAAACGCGACCGGACTGGCGGAGGACATCCGCTATTACGGTGAATGGATGCGTGCTGAAGCTGAGAAACGAATCGGGCAATCGTATCCAAAAGTGAAGCTGCCAAAGGAACATGGCGGCGGGGAAGCGACCGTCATCGCCTGGGTATGGGCTCGCACAGTAGCCAGCCCCAACCCCGTTGCAAAAGGGGCGCATGTCCCATTGGTCAGCAAATTCCAACTTTCGTCAAAGTCTGGGAAGCAGGCTTGGGCAGAACCTGTATTGAACCTGAATGCCATGACGTATCATTTTGAGATTCGGAATGGTTCAGTAACACCACCCACCGGGACTATCAGTCGAAATGGCGCTATTTGCATTCTGACTCGTAGCCCGATCACTTTGGACTACATCCGAGCGGAAGGCAGAGCAGGCCGAATGGGCACGCGACTAATGGGAGTGGTGGCTGAAGGACCAAGCGGGCGGGTTTATCTGTCGCCGGATGCCACCCAAGAAATGGCTGCTAAAGAAGCAGCGCCAGAGGGAGTGCCTGAAACAGATTTGCCCAAAGAGGCGGTCGGATTCCGAGTGCAAAACTACGGAATTAAAAAGCATCATCAATTGTTCACGAAGCGGCAACTTACCCTGCTCACAACCTTCGGTGACCTAGCCCAAGTTCGTCAGTTCGGAATGATTTTTGCCGAGTATTTGAGAGTGCGTGGGCTATTTGCTGGGGAATATGGGCCAAAGGGGTTTGGCGAGGCGTGTAGTGGAGAAGAGGCCGTTGAAAACTGTCAGAACGGTGG
>DATJTK010000065.1:0-23418 GCA_035503455.1 Candidatus Sulfotelmatobacter sp.
CCACCGTTCTGACAGTTTTCAACGGCCTCTTCTCCACTACACGCCTCGCCAAACCCCTTTGGCCCATATTCCCCAGCAAATAGCCCACGCACTCTCAAATACTCGGCAAAAATCATTCCGAACTGACGAACTTGGGCTAGGCGTTCAAAACCTCGTAGGCATACAGGGCGGCGGCGGTGCGGGTTTCCACCTTGAGCTTTTTTAGAATGTGTTCCAGATGTTTTTCCACAGTTGCCGTGCTGACCCCCAGGATGGTGCCGATGGTCGAATTCTTTTTACCTTGTGACACCCAGAATAACACCTCGGCTTCTCGCGAACTTAAGGCCAAATTTTTTTGCAGCGGTTTGACCGATTGAACGGCCCGCCTCTCTTCGAGCAGCAGAATGCGCCGTCCAGATGTCTGGCCGGAAAACAAACGAATAATCAGCCTCCCACCATCGTGCTCCACAAACATCCGTCCGTGCAAGGGCGATGCGGTCACCCGCCCAGCAAAAGGCAATTCGGGCCAGTGGATCCAATGGCGGAGCCGTTTTGGCAATTGGAAGCGTTTGCGTCCATTGGTTTCAAAATAGCGCGCCAATAACCGTTCCGCGGGTTTTGTGCAGAGCAGCACCGCGCCCTTCGGCGCAAGCACAATGACGCCCTGATGCATCGCGGCGAGTGCTTCATGAAGAAGTGAATTTTGCTCGCGCAATATTTCCACACGCCTGGCCTGCCTCTGATAGCCCAAGTGATCGGTTTGCCTCATTCGTATTTCTACTTAAAGCAGAAAGACATAGGATGTTAAATACGGAATATTCCGTATTTAAGCAATCGTGATGTTGAGTTAATGTCTTGCCATCGCCGGGGTTTCGACGGCAAATAAACTTGAGAGTTGAACCTGCTATTGGGGTCGCAAAAGTGTCAGAAGGGCGCGTTTCAGCCTGCGGATCATTCCCGCTCCATAGGTTGCTGAGGCTTATTTTCCTGCTCACTGTCGCATCTGTGTCATTAAAATCGACCGTTGCTGCGGCCGGACTAGACGAAATTGCCCCCACTGGAGAAGCAACGTTTTATGAGTACAAAGGTTTATCTCCCGTAGTAGAGGTTCACGCGGCGAACATATTCAGTGATTACGAACATTGGGGATTTTTCCGTATTGGGATTTTGCCCATGGCGGTTGCCGATCACGTTCAGGTTAAAATCCAATCTGCGCAATATCTGACCAATGCCCTGGCTGAGGTAAAATTATGGCATCAGGCTTCGCGGCAATTGGAGATAAGAAACCTGGAAATCTGGTTGTGCGGGGAAAAAGAACCCCGATTGCGCGCCGCGCTGGCGCGGATTGGACGGGATGGCGCGTTGAAATTATCAGACGTAACTTTTTCTGATGATGGCGGGGGACAACGCTCTCTTCCAAAGGCCACTATGCAAATAGGCGGTCCATCCGTCGGCTATTTGAGTTGGGACAGCAAGGGGCATCGGGAGCAACATTTCGTATTTCAAATCTTAAGCGACAAAAAACCATGAAAACAACCATTCTCATCTCTGCGCTGGCAGTTCTTGTGTGCTGGAACACTGCTGCGCAAACCGCAAACGAATTGATCAGCCAGGGAGAGTCAGATCTGGCGGTCCACGATCTGGCCGATGCCAATACCAATTTTGCGCAGGCGGTCGCGCTAAGTCCAACCAATGAAACCGCCAACGCATTCTATGCCATAACACGGCTGTTGGTGCTGCCGAGTGAGCCGGTGGGAAGCAATTTTCTCACGCGTCTCGGCGTGCCTGTTAGTGGCAGAAACATCTACCATTGGACGGCCATTCCGCCCCTGGACACAAACGACGTGCCGTTGGCCCCGGTGGGCGTCAATGCGGATGAGTTCACCGCCCAGTTGCGCGCAAACGTTTTGCCCGCCATTACCAGCGCCATCAGCAATCTGGCCGTCATCACCGATACAAATTTCACGCTGGATTTGACCAGCGGTGAAACCAGCATCACCGATGTAACCGTGGATTATGGTGACCTGAAGCTGATTCAAGCCGGATTGTATGGCGCGGAGTATTTGATCTACACGTTGAATGCCCAAAACCTCGATGCCCAATTGAGCGATATTCGGGCTCTTTACACCAATGGAAATCTTTCCGCCGGCCAGATGCTGGCAAATTACCCCCAACTATTCACCTTCGCGACGACCAATGACATGCAGGCAGCGCAGGCGGCATTCAGCAGCGGGGTAGATGCCTACATGGTGGCCTCCGCGTTTATCCGCGCCCGGCCGCCCGGCGAAGTCCGGCTGTTTAATTATGACCAGATATCGGCACAGGATGAGGGGGATTTTCGTTTGACCTTGCAAGACTTGGAGGATTCGCTGGTGCTGGGACCGCAATGGATGTCCCTCGATCCCAATTTGGCCGTGAATATGGGCGCGCAATTCAGTGGAACCACGACCTGGCGCAGTTTGCTGCCCGCGTTTGACGGCAACGCCATCGAATTGGGCAGTTTCCCGGACTTGACCTTTGGCGGTCTGCTTTACGGATTGAGCGACGACGACGTCGAAGGCTTCCTGGGCAAATACCTGACCATGCTCCCGGTGGGCAGCGCGCCGGTGCTGTCATCCAGCAACACAGTGAACGTGACCTTTACCACGCTAGCGGGGCGCTATTATGCGCTGGAGGCATCCACGAACCTGATGGATTGGCAGGTTGTGGACAATTTCACCGCTAGCAACGATGTGACGGTGGAAGTGGACCCTGCGGTTGCTTCACAGCGCTTTTATCGGTTGCGCGATGACAGCGCGTTTCTGGCGTTTTCCGGCCAGGTATTTGACCAGAACACCGGCCTGCCAATCGCCGGAGCGCAGGTGCAGAGCCTTTACGATGGAACCTCCGCTTTCACCGGCCCCAGCGGCTATTTTTATTTGGTCACCACATTGCCGGCATCCTATGGATATGATGAACTGGGAATCAGCGCAACCGGTTATGATACCGTGGACAATTTCTACTTCGGTAACGGCCTGGTGTCAGGATTGCAGATTTATTTGTCGGCTCCGCCCCCAAATGATGATTTTGCGAACCGGACGATTTTAGCCGGTTCCAATATCTCCACCAACGGCAACAATTCGGGAGCAACACAGGAAAGTGAGGAACCGCCGGACAATACTTACGGCGGCTATGGCGGCAAGTCGGTTTGGTTTTCCTGGATCGCTCCCGCCACAAGCTCATACCTGGTTTCTGTTTCCACTACGACCGTCTATAACCCTATTCTCGCCATTTATACCGGCTCCCAACTCTCCAGCCTCTCCACTGTGACGGACACGCTTGGCTATAATTATTATGCAGGCTACACGCTTAACGCAACGGCCGGCCAAACCTACCAGATTGAAATAGACGACTATGAGGGCAACGGCGGCCCCTACACGCTGAACATAGCACCGTAACCACCCAATAGCCGCTAATCTTTCAGACTCACCGAACAGCGGCCAGCACCTTGTGAAATGCAAATGACTAGGCGATGTGAAAATCAAAAACAAATTCATACTACGGCTGGCGCTCTTGGCGTTGGCAACGTTCAACGGTCAAATCTCAGTTGCCCAAGCGCAGGTGATGACCTACACCAACTGGAGCACCCTCACCAATTGGGTCCAGACCAGTGCGCCAAATGAAGATTGGACTTCCATCGCTTCGTCGGCCGATGGAACCATGCTGGCGGCGGTGGTAGAATACGGCGGGATTTACACCTCGACCAATGCAGGCGCGTCCTGGACACAGACCAGTGCGCTGAGTGAATATTGGAGCTCCATCGCTTCCTCAAGGGATGGAACTCACCTGGCAGCTGGGGACCGCGAAGGCGAGATTTACACCTCGACCAATGCGGGAGTAACTTGGACACAGACCGGCGCGCCGAATGAAGACTGGATATCCATCGCTTCCTCGTCCGACGGAACCATGCTGACGGCGGTGGTTTATGGGGGCGGGATTTACACTTCGACCAATGCCGGCGCGACTTGGACCCAAACCAGCGCACCGAGTTCGAGTACAGCCTGGTCTTCCATCGCCTCCTCGTCGGACGGAACCAAATTGGCGGCGGTGATTTACGGAACCGCGATTTACACATCAACCAACGCTGGCGTGACCTGGACCCAAACCAGTGCGCCGGGTGAATCTTGGAGTTCCATTGCCTCCTCAGCCGATGGAACCCAATTGGCGGCTGATGTTGATGGTAACGGCGGGATTTACACCTCGACCAATGAGGGCGCGACTTGGACCCAAACCAGTGCACCCTATGAAATTGGGGGCTGGGATTCCATCGCGTCCTCAGCCGATGGAACCAAACTCGCGGCGGGGTACGAGGGCGAGGTTGAGTCGTCCTATCCAGGAGGGATTTTCACCTCAACCAATGCCGGCGTGACCTGGACCCAGACGAGTGCGCCAGGTGAAGATTGGGCTTCCATGACCTCCTCGGCGGACGGTACCAAGCTGGCGGCAGTGGATCATGGCGGTGGAATTTGGACTGCCCAAGCCATGATTCAAACGAACGCACCGAGCATAACCAACATTGTCGTTACCCCAACCAATCCCATCATTGCAACCAGCAGCAATGTGACCTTTTTGGCCACAGGACAATGTAGCGACGGCTCGCAAACGATTCTCACTTCAATCAATGGCTTGGCTTGGAGTAGCAGCGACGCGACAGTGGCAAGCATTGACACCAATGGCATTGCGACGGGTTTGAGCGCCGGCACAATCACCATTTCTGCCACTTACAGCAATCTCACCGGCGACACGTTTTTGACGGTGGTGGCACCTCCCATCATCTCGACCAATCCTGCCAGCGCGACGGTCTCGCCGGGTGAGAGCGTCACCTTGAGCGTCAGCGCCAGCGGCAATGATTTGAGTTATCAATGGGCATTCAACGGGACGAATGTCATTGGCGCAACCAATGCGATTTTAGTCATCACGAATCTTTCTTCGACTAACATCGGCAGTTATACGGTCACGGTTAGTAATTTGGCGGGCAGCGTTACCAGCCGGACGGCCGCTCTAGCCAGCGCGAGTATTGAGATGCTTCGAAGCATCAGCTCCACCAACTGGAACACATTGACCAATTGGACCCAGACCAGCGCGCCGGATGAAGATTGGTACTCCATCGCCTCCTCGTTCGATGGCGCCAAACTGGCGGTGCTTTATGGCGGCGGGATTTATACCTCGACCGATGCAGGTGTGACTTGGACCCAGACTAGCGCACCGAACGAAGAGTGGAATTACATCGTCTCCTCGTTCGACGGAACCAACCTGGCAGCAGCGGTTGGGGGTTACGAAACTTCAGGCGGAATTTACATCTCAACCAACGCTGGCGTGACCTGGACCCAAACCATTGCGCCGGATGAATCTTGGAGTTCTATCGCCTCCTCATCCGATGGAACCTGCTTGGCGGCGGTGGATCAAAGCGGAGGGATTTACACCTCGACTAATGCTGGCGCGACTTGGATACAGACCAGCGCGCCGAATGAATCTTGGAATTCCATCGCCTCCTCGTCCGATGGAACCATGCTGGCGGCGGTGGCCTATGAGGGCGGAATTTACACCTCGACTAATGCCGGCGTAACCTGGACCCAGACCAGTTCGCCGATTGGCTATTGGTGGTCAGTCGCTTCCTCGTCCGATGGAACCATGCTGGCGGCGGTGCTTAGTGGCGGTTATTACAACAGCGCCGCTGGCCCGATTTACACCTCAACCAATGCTGGGGCGACATGGACGCTGACCAGCGCGCCGAATGAACGGTGGTATTCAATTGTCTCCTCGTCTGATGGCGCCAAATTGGCTGCGGCGGTTTATGGCGGCGGCATTTACACCTCAACTAATGCTGGCACGACTTGGGCCCAGACCGGCGCGCCGAATGAAGAGTGGCATTCCATCACCTCCTCATCCGATGGCGCCATGCTGGCGGCGGTGGTTGACGGCGGCGGCATTTACACTGCCCAAGCCATGGTTCAAACGACGGTGCCTGTGACCAATGGCGTAACCAGCGCGAACAACAAGTTGTTTGCTGGCATCGTGTTGAACGGCCCGCTCGGCTCGAATTATCTCATTCAAGCCACGTCGAATTTACTCACGAACTGGACAACGCTCACGAATGTGGCGTTGCCGTCGCAGCCTTATATTTACATTGATTACAATTCTCCGACCAACTCGCAGCAATTTTACCGAACCATTCCACAATAAGCGTCCCGTTCAACTGAAAACATCCCAAAATGACACGCAATAAGAATGAAAACACCCGCTAAAAGTTCTTTGGTCATGCTGGCGGTTTTTGCCAGCGTTCACTGTGCAGCCGCTACGATGGTCTTTCCCATCGCCACCAACACCAGCCTGGTAGAGGTGGGCGGCGGCGCCGCTTTCAGTGGCAGCAATTATCTGGTGGGATTTGGTCAAAACGAATCCAACGTCTGCGTCCAATTGGTTTCAAGCAACGGAGCGCTCATCGGTTCCCCGCTCGTCGTGGGCGCAAGCGATAATCTCGGCAACCCTAAAGTGGCTTTCGGAAAGACAAATTATCTCGTGGCTTGGGATAATGATTTCAACCAGCCGCCGATGCAATCGCTCTTTTGCCAGCTTATCTCCATGGACGGCGTTACGGACGGTCCGCCTTTTGCCTTGGACCAATTGACTCCAGACGGAGACGAGTTGGAATTGGCACTGGCGTTTGATGGCACGAATTTCCTGTCGGTCTGGTCAGATGACGGCACTGAGACCCTTTATGCCCAATTGGTCAGTCCAACTGGAACGCTGCTGGGTTCCGCATCAACGGTAGCCAGTGGAGAAGAGGCGGAGAGCGGGGCTTTGGCCGTTGGCGCCACCAATTCGCTTCTCGTCTGGCAATCCAAAGTGAGTGATTCACCGGAAACATGGAGCATTTATGGCGCGTTCATTTCAAGAAGTGGTTCGGTTAGCAGTCCGTTTCAGATAAGCCAAACCAATTCTCCCGCCTACAATCCTACCGGCGTGGCATTTGATGGAACGAATTATCTTGTCGTTTGGAATTTGAACATCAATTCGATCTGGAACGTGGACGCGCGATTCGTTTCGCCTAATGAAACACTTATTGGAAACGAATTTAACTTGGTCACCGAAGCAGTTTACCCCACCGTGGTCTTTGACGGTGCCAATTATCTGTTGAGTTGGACCTGGGGATCCAACGGAAACAATCTATTTTGCCAATTTCTAAACCGCTCGGCGGCTGCAATCGGGCCGGCGTTTTCTGTTTTTCCGCTGGGGGCAAATAACTTTGTTTTCGGCGGGGTCATTTATGATGGAGAAGGGCTGGCAGCGGAAACAGTGCTGGGCACAGCGGGTTATAATAGCAGTGGCAACATCGTAAGCGGGGTAATTTATGGCGCGGTATTGCCGGCAAGCGCCGCGCCGCCGCGGTTGAATGCTGCGTCTCCACCCGCCACCGGCCAATTTCCGCTGACCTTGAGCGGCACGCCTGGCATCAACTATGCCATTCAGGCAAGCACGAATTTGTCCCTGGCGGATTGGACGACGATTGCCATCAATTCGCCCACGAACGGAACATTCAATTTCACAGACATGAGCGCTACCAATGAAAGCCGTTTCTATCGTGCCGTAAGGCAATGACCCTCCAAATAGAAACACAAGACACAAAACCATGAAAACTTCTCATAAAATTAGCGCAGGCATTTTTCTGGCGGTTACGGTCAGTTCGCTCCTCGCCCAACAGCCGCGCATCACTTCCTTTGCGCCAAATGGATCGTTGACCTGGACCAACGCGGCGGGAACAAATGCTTTTATTTTGGAGTCCGCGTCGTCGCTGGCCGGCGCATGGTCTTATGCTGTACCGCCGCTGGATTTGACGATCTCCACGGACGTTGAAACCACCGTATCGGTCCCGGTCGTTTCGCCAATGGGCTTTTACCGGCTTTTGCAGGGATTCGGTCCACAAACATTGCACGGAACGTGGATGATCGTAGGGCCAGCCTTCTCCACTGACTCTGCTTTCATTGCTTTTGACGGGAGTGGCGCTATCACAAATTTCGCCGTCTATTACTTCGGCGAACGTTACGGCGCGCCGCCTAGTTCATATAGCATCAGCAATACTGGCGGTGTGACGCTGACAGTTATTTCAAATTCGGGCGGAAGTGGACAACTGCAGACTAATACCGTCACCGGCCAATTTGAACCGCCCCGGCAAATCAATTTCAACATATATTCTACCTCCTTAAGCGGTCTGCCGGTGACGAATATCTCCTTGTGCGCCGGCAACTGGAGCGGAACGTTGACCGAAACCAACGACCCCAATGGATTGAGCGATTATTCCATAAATTTGGCGGTGAACACCAATGGCTTTGTCAATCTTTCCGGCGATTTTACCGGTGCCGGCTGGATTTTCGCGCTCGCGCCAACGAACGGAACTATAGCGAGTTTTTTTTACACGACATCCACCGGTAATTATGATCAGTTTGGATTAGGCGGAATATTGAACAGCAATGTTATCACCGGTTCGTTTGGCGCCGACAGCGGCAGCGGCGCGGAGGCAGTTGACGGGACCTTCACGCTGACCCGGCAATGAAAAGGGCTTGTTCATGTCCGCTTTGTGTGCGGCTTTTAACTCATCCCAACCGCTGTCCGTCCGCGTGCAACGTGATTCCAACTGATACAAGGCAAGCGCCTCGCGAATATCCGCTTTAGAATAACCTGCGGCTTTCATCCATCCATCCATGGGAGGACTCGCCCTGGTCGAGGGCAGGCAAAGAAATAGCAGAACGAACATTGTCGTGCGTTGGTATTTTTGCATTGGCATAAGGAATCTATGCAGTTAAAGCGCACAAGGCAAAGCCCGAAATCACACGACCTCACAGACGTGCTTCGTCAGCCGGACACACCATTCCCGCCATGTTTTTCGAATAATTCGCTCATTTTTTGCCCCCAAAAAAAAGAAATAAAAAAATTTCTATCTCCAAATCCCCGCGCCAGCATTGAACTTTTTTGGGGTTCCAAATCTAGTTCTTGTGTTGGTCCGTGCATCTGAGTAATTCGAATTGTAGCAAACTCAAAATATGGAAATCGAAAATTCATCAGCCGCCGGGCCGCCCTGCGAACCTAAAAACCCAGAGCCCGTTGCCCGCAGACGAGCAAAAAAGTCCGGCCCGAAATCCAAAGTCACAGTCGCGCTCGTAAAGCGCGTCTCCAAACGTGTCGCTCGCGGCATCCCAATTCGCCTCGCCTTGTCCGGAGAACCCGTCACCCGGAGCGCCTACAAGAAACAACTGCAAAGACACCCCGACCTCGCCGCCATCCAGGAAACGGCAAAGCTCCAATTCCTCGACAAAGCATTCGATGTGATACTGGCCAATCCCGGTCCAATGCTCTGCTGGCTGCTCGAACGCACACACCCCGACATCTTCGCCAAACCCCGCGAAGAGGCGCCTGTCACCGCCACCGCCACCGAGGCGCAGACACAAACCCAAACTCAAACCATCGCCGGAGTGCCACAATACCTCGTCGAGCAGGCTCGCAAAAATGCCGAACGATACGATTAAAGCCCCGGACTTCACGCCCGACACCTTTGCCGCCGAGATCCTCGTGTCCCTTAAGTCCTTGGCACTCATGGCACCTTGGCGCGCCATAGCTTCTGAGCGGCGGCGGCTCATGCGCACTCGCAACTCCCCCCTTCAATTTGTCCCCACATTCCGCCTTGATGGGGGGACAGTTCCCCTCCAAAAAACGCACCGGTGCTTTCAAAAACCCCTTATTTTACGCAGGTGGCCGCGGTGCAAACCGCCCAAAAAAGGAATTGTCCCTTTTGATGGTCAAAAAAACGCGTTTTGACACGTTTTTTTCAGCTTTTTCACCGAAAATGCGCCCAAATCACCGAAAACCGTCCCGTCCGCCCCCTTCCAATCGAAATTTTTTAACTTTTTACAAATTCCCGCTTGACAGTCTGGCTCATATTGTACTATTGTAGTAGTACACTATTGAAATAGTATACGACAACACTTGAGAGTTATGGCTGATTCTATTTTTGCGCAATGGTCGGTGGAGTATGAGTCCGGCATTCCGGTTTACCGGCAGATTATCAATCTGGCGTGCGCCGCAGTCGCGGCGGGGACGCTGCGAAACGGTGATCAACTGCCCACCATCCGCGCGCTCAGCGTGCAATTGCAAGTGAACCCCAATACCGTGGCCAAAGCCTACCGCGAATTGGAATTGAAAGGACTCATCGTGAGCGAACGCGGCAGCGGTTCCTTTATCCAGGCGCCGTCTGCCGCCACGGAGGCCGCGCCGTCTGCCGTCCCCGCAAAAGAGACTCCTCGCAAAGCCGCCGAACTCAAAAAACTTTACGAGAAGTTTATGGCTGAGGCCGCCTCCCAGGGCATGACGGAAGCCGAACTGCTGAATTTTATTAAAACCCAAACCCCCTCAACCCTATGAAAAATAAATTCGTGAATAGTTGGAACCTATTCAAAGCCGCCATCGCGGTCACCCTCCGGCATCGGAAACTGCTGTGGTTCCCGCTCCTGACCGGGCTGGCGACCATCGTCATTGCGTTGTTTTTCCTTTCCGCCATGGCCATACCGTTGGCATTGCACGACACCGGCTATCATCTTGACCAGAAGCAGCACTGGGTCGCGTTATTCCATTATTACTTTCCCGGGCCGCCCCCGGCTGTGGGGGTCAATGCCGCTCCTTTTGCTCCGTTTGCCTTATCTCACTATTCCAAGCCGCCCTTGGGGCCGTTTTATCATTGGGGCGCGATCGCGTTCGCCATTCTTTATTTTCCGTCCATGTTCCTGGCCATCTTTTTCAACGTGGCCTTTTACAGTGAGATCATGGCCGCGCTGGACGGCCGTGGCGTGTCCTTCCGGCGCGGCCTGCGGACCGCGCGGGAACGCTGGCAGGCCATTCTCACGTGGTCGCTGTTCGCCGGCGTGGTCGGCTGGCTCATTCGCACCATCGAGGACCGCCTTCCGTTTGCCGGAAAGATCTTTGCCGGGTTCATCGGCCTGGCCTGGAGCGTCGCGGCGGTGTTCGCCGTTCCCGTCATCATCCAGGAACCGGCCACGCGCAATCCCGTGACTGTCCTGCGGCATTCGGCGCTGACCTTGAAACGTTCCTGGGGCGAAGGCCTGATTGGCTACGCGGGTTTCTCCGCCGGCAACCTGGTCATCTTCGCCTGCACATTATTGCCGGTGGCCCTGGTTGTCGCGGTTTGTGTGATGCGAGGCCACCCCTGGCTCACGGCCATCGCATTTCTGGTCTGGTTACTGTTCCTGTTTGTGGCGGGATATTTCACCGGTGTCGCCAAACACATCTATCGCTGTACCCTTTTCAAATACGCCACGGAAGGCGTCGTCCCCGAACCCTTCACGCCGGAATTGTTGGACCAGGCGTGGAAGATCAAGGGGAGATGATGCGTGAGGGCGAGCCGTGTCAGTCCGCGTCGGTTCCAATCGAAATTATTTAGCCACAGATTTGCACAGATGAAACACAGATAGGGAAAGATTTGATCATCTGTGTTTCATCTGTGCAAATCTGTGGCTAAAAAACTCTCCCATCCATAATCTGCCCGCTGGATTCCAATTTTCCCGCCAAATTATAAATGACGCCTTTCCGGAAATGGTGTTTCTTGCTGGTATGACAACGGTTGAAGTATAAGTTCCTGCTTGCATCCGGCTTGTGACGGGTCTTTACTTCATCCAAACAGGCAATCAGAACGATTTTATGATCATCTACACCATCTGTCTGCTGACAGGGTTGCTTTTTACGATGCTCACTGTATTGCTCGGCCATTTTTTTGGCGGCAGCGGGCACGTAGAGGGCAGCGGTGGGCATGTAGAGGCGGGTGGTGACAGCAGCGATGCGCCGGGAATGTCCATTTTTAGCCCCACTGTAATCGCTTCATTCATCACGGCATTCGGCGGATTTGGCATGATTTTCTCGCAATTTCCGGCGACCCGCCCCGGCATCATCAGCGCCCCGCTTTCCGTTTTCGGCGGCATCGTGATTGCAGGCGCGATGTATTTCTTTTTTGGATTCGTTTTTCGCCACACTCAGGGTTCCAGTGAATCTCGCGTGTCAGCACTTTTAAACACTGAAGCCACGGTCATTACTCCCATTTCGGCAAACGGCGTTGGCGAAATTGCCTACGTCGTGGGCGGGACGCGTTATACCGCGCCGGCCCGGGCGGAAGATGGCTTTTTGATTCCCAACGGCCAGACAGTCAAAATTGTTCGCATTGTCGGCACCCAATTTTACGTGAAAAAAGTCAAGTAACCTCAATCACCATTCCAAAATAATAATATGCAACTCGCTCCCCTGTTGGCCCAAATGACGATCGGTCAGGACACCACCATTACCATCGTCGCGATCGTTATCATTTTTGTCCTGTTCATGTTGCTCTACATGGTGTTGAGCCGGTACACCAAAGTGGGGCCGAACCAGGTGCTTGTCGTGTCCGGCATCAAACATAAGGCCGAGGATGGCACGAGGGTTGGTTACCGTATCGTCAAAGGCGGCGGCACGTTCGTCTGGCCGATTTTTGAAAAGGTGGACGTCCTTTCGCTCGAATTGCTCACGATTGACGTGCAAACGCCCGAGGTCTATACGAGCAAAGGCGTGCCGGTGAAGGTGGACGGTGTCGCACAAATCAAGGTCAAGGGCGACGACATCTCCATCCGGACCGCGGCCGAACAATTTTTGGGCAAGGCGACCGATGAGGTCCGGAACATTGCCACGCAAACGCTCGAAGGCCATTTGCGCGCCATCCTGGGCACAATGACCGTCGAGGAAATTTACCAGAATCGCGATGCATTCGCTTCAAAAGTGCAGGAAGTCGCAGCCGGCGACACGGCGAACATGGGTTTGACCATTGTCAGTTTTACCATTCGCGATATCCGGGATTCGCAGGGTTATTTGGATGCACTGGGCAAGCCGCGCATCGCGCAGGTCAAACGCGACGCGCAAATCGCCCAGGCCGAGGCCGACCGGGACGCCACGATTCGTTCGGCCCAGGCCAATCAGGCCGGACAGGAGGCGAAATTCCAGGCGGACTCGAAAATTGCCGAAGCGCAACGGGATTATCAGTCCAACGTGGCGCAGTATCAGGCGGCTGTGAACCAGAAAAAAGCCGAGTCCGACCTGGCCTACGATTTACAGAAATTCAAGACCGGCCAGTTGGTGAAGGCCGAAGAAGTGCAGGTGAGCATCGTTGAGAAACAGAAACAGATTGAATTGCAGCAACAGGAAATTCTGCGCAGACAACGCGAACTGGAGGCCACCGTCCAAAAGCCCGCCGATGCCGAGCGCTATCGCGTAGAAACCCTGGCCAATGCGAAAAAATTCCAGTTGGAAACTGAGGCGGCGGGTTCCGCTTCGGCCACGAAAGCGACGGGGTTCGCCAGCGCGGATGTGTCGAAGGCAACGGGTATCGCCGAAGCGGAAGCGAACAAGGCGCGCGGTTTGGCCGAGGCCGCGGTTATCGAGGCGCAAGGCAAGGCGACCGCCGAAGCAATGCGCGTGAAAGCCGAATCGTTCAAGCAATACAACGAGGCGGCGGTGATCGAAATGATCGTGCGCGTTCTGCCCGAAGTGGCCGGCAAGATCAGCGAACCGCTGTCAAAGACGGAAAAGATGGTCATCATCAATTCCGGCAATGGCCCCGGCGGCGGCGCGAGCAAGCTCACGGGCGATGTGACAACGATTTTGAGCCAATTGCCGCCGGTGCTTGAAAGCCTGACTGGCGTGAAATTTGAGAAACTTCTCGAGCAGGTCCCGGCGTTGAAAAAGGCCATGGACAAAGGCGACGAGAAGCCCAGCTAAGCGGACCGGAGAAGCGGATTAATGGATTGTTGGATTAGTGGATTAGTGGGAACACGCGGTTGGCGCGCTAACCGGCAGGCTGGCGCCTGCCATGCAAAACGCGGATTATCGGATTGTTGGATTATTAGGCCAACCATCCATTTATCCATTAATCCATTCATCCGATGGATTTGTATGGTCGAGACCGAACAGACCAAAGTTTGCCCGCTTTGCGCTGAGACGATTAAAGCAGCGGCGAAGGTGTGTCCGTATTGCCGAAAAAGCCAGCGGCGATGGACCGTCCTGTCCCAGTATGATTTTGGAGCGATCCTTGTTATTCTGATCATTCTTTGGAGCCTGCATTTCTCCGAAAGAATTTTATATCACGAAAGAGATTTCGGGCTGGATCGGGATAAAGTTCAAGTGACGAGCTTTCATGTTGCCCCGGTCAAGGAGCTTCTGGGGACTAACCTCATCATGGTCGGCGTTTTGACCAATGGCAGCGGGTATTCATGGCGCATCCAGGATTTTCAGGTTCGTTATTTGGATAAAGATCGACAACTTCTTGGTGTGAGTGAACCGTTTTCCGAGGCCTTTACCGTCCTGCCGGGCACCGACCACTCGTTTCGGCTGAATTTGTTCTCACCTAAATCGGTTCCAAATTATGACACTTGCCTGGTGCAGGTTGTTTCCGCGTCTGATCCAAGGTGGGCAACTGAAAGTACGAAAAATCAATGAACGACGAGAATTCTAAAACTTGTCGATTCTGTGCGGAATCGGTCTCCGTGAACGCGAAGGTCTGTCCGCATTGCCGACAATGGCTTACAAGATTGTCTCTGCGGAATCCGACAATATTGTTAGGAGCGATCTGCATACTGATTGCAATGGGTATGTTGGCGTTCGACATTGATATGCACGAGTCCTTCTTGCGTCCCGGCACTGATTTTTCGCCCTACAAAAACCAAATATCCGTTACAGAGTCGCATATGATATTCGGTACGAATTATTATGAAAAGGCACCCGCTGTTTCCGTCATTGCGATTGTGACAAATCAAACAGATTTAGCCTGGAAGGAAATTCCCCTGGAAGTTCGATTTTTTGATAAAGAGGGAACTCTGGTTGACATAGGCTATGGTCTGTATTTCGATACGCTTTATCCAAAATCCGACGGGGCTGTCAAAATTGAGGCAGCGAGCCAGCGCCCACTTGCAGATTATAACTCGTACAAAATCTATGTCGGCAGCACGCGCGATCCGCGTTCGATTTTAAAATGATGAGTTTGAACTCAGTTGCTTTCTATGCGAATATTGTTTGGTTCACCAAAGTTCGGAGTCAGCACGTTTGTCGCGTAACGGCAGGTGGCGCTGCCACTCGTAAATTGTAAATCGTAAATCCAAATGCGTTTGTTTGAATCCATAGTCGACGCGAACCACAAAGCTGTGGCGGGCGACGCTTCTGCCGGCTTGCATCCGGACGAATTCGCGGACGCATTCCCGATTATCGCGCTCACGTGCATTGATCCGCGATTGAATGCCTTTTTCCCGAATATCCTCGGTGTCCCGGCGGACCAATTCATCTGGCTGCGCAACGCGGGCAATATCATCACCGGCCCATTGAGCAGCACCATGCGGTCGCTGGCGCTGGCCTGCGCGGTCAAGGGCGGCAAAGAAATCGCCGTCATCGGCCATACGGATTGCCAGGTGGCGCGGACGACCGCGATGGAGTTGCTGTCGAGATTCCAGTCGCTGGGCGTGGACCGAAGCCGATTGCCGGAAAATCTGAATGAATTTTTTGGCGTGTTCGCATCGGAACGGCAAAATGTTATGAAGGCCTGCGATTTCGTGCGGCAAAGCCCGCTCATCGGCCCCAATATTCCAGTCCACGGACTCCTCGCGGACATCGAAACGGGCAAGCTCGATTGGATCGTCAACGGATACGAAAAGCTGGTCCAGGCGCAGGCACCGTCGCAACCGCAGCAGCAAACGGCGGCTGGAGCATTGACGCCGTTGAGCGGATTCGGTTCGCTGAAGGATTTTGAGATGGGCGAGATGAAGTTTCCGGCCGCAAAAATCGGCGAATGGGTTTCCGCGAAGGTGGAAGGATTGAAAATGGCGGGAGAGGAGGAAATTCAGAAAGCCCAGCCGGTTGTGGAATCAGCGGAAGCCGCGGCAAAACAGGCAGCCGATTACGCGAAACAACAATGGGGCCAGGCGTCCCAGGGCGTGCCGCCGAAAATTCCACGTCCGCCGCCCATCCGCCCGGCGCGATTGGTGCGGAAAAGATAGCCTGGTTTTTCTCGAGGGTTGGACCGCAAATGTCCAACCCCTCCTCGTATCCTGGCCTTCATGAAAATAAAAAATGAAAACCAGGGGCGCCCAAAATTGCTTAAAATTTCCGAAGGCCAATACGAAATTATTGGCGGCACTGAAGAAGACATCCAGGCTGCCAAACAGTGGGCAAATTTTTGGGGCCATCAAATCGTAGCCACGCCCAAGTGCCGCAGCCGGAGATTTAGAATTCCGCCGCTCTTCAAATACCCGTTTTGCCCGCTTTATCAACGTGCCGGAGTTGATGCAAATCTTCTGTCAGGCCGCCGACATCCAGACAGCCGACATGATCAAATTGAAAGTGCCGGACATTCAGAATGGCAAACCAGCGGTTATTCGTGCGCCCTGCACTCCCGATTTGAAAAAAATCGTGGAGGGGCTCGTCAAACGGGCCGATGCCATTCGCAGCGGGCGGGTTCCACCCGAGGAAGATAACATGCTCAAAATTACCACTGAAGGCCGCAAAGCGGCCCTGGACTTGCGCGTGCTCAATCCCAAAGCGAAAGATCATCCCGATAGCAAAATCAATCTGGCAGCGGATAAAATTTTCCAAATCTGGAAGGACACTGAAAAAGAACAATGCACCCAATTGGTTTTTTGCGATTTGTCCACACCGGCAATGTTGAAGCGTCAGTTTTGTGCTTATGATGATTTGAAAATCAAGTTGATTGAGCGCGGCGTTCCTGAAGCGCAAATTGCCTTCATTCAGGATTTTGAAAGCGATATTGAGAAAACAGTTCTGTTTAAGGAAGTCAAAATCGGCAAAGTCCGAATCCTTTTTGGCAGCACTCAAAAAATGGGCGCGGGAACGAATGTCCAGGACCGGCTGGTTGCGCTGCACCATCTGGACGCCCCGTGGCGGCCCGCTGACGTGGAGCAGCGTGAAGGCAGAATTTTGCGGCAGGGGAATCAAAACAAAACCATCCAGATTTATCGCTACGTTACGGAGGGAAGTTTTGACGCCTATATGTGGCAGACTCTTGAAACCAAAGCGAAGTTCATCCACCAGGTAATGACGGGAGATACCAGTGTCCGGCATATCGAGGACATTGATTCAAGGGCGTTGACGTATGCCGAAGTAAAAGCGATTGCGTCAGGCAATCCGCTGGTCATGGAAAAGGCGACCGTGGACGCCGAAATCACGCGTCTAACCCGGCTCCGTTCGCAACACGCTGAAGCTCAATTCCGCATTCGCTCAAATTTCCGTCGCGCTCGGGAAGCCATTCCAGTTATCAAAGAACGAATCGAAAACATCAGCTTGGATGTTGCCCAGCGCAAAAACACAGCAGGAGACGCTTTTCACATCGAATTGGAAAAGCAGACGATTAAAGACCGTGGCATTGCCGGTGAACTGCTCAATCGCATTGCCCGGCGTTTTGCCGGTTCAAATCAATCTCACGTAATCGGCTCGTTTGCCGGTTTTGAACTGGTTGCCCGCCCCGGCGTTCTGCAACCCACGGACTTCCTTTTAAAAGGCCATTACCATTACACCATCAATGTTGGTGAAACGGCATTGGGAACCGTTCGATCCCTGGAATATGCCGCGCAAAGTTTTGAAGAACGGTTGGAGCGCGAAAAGCGCGAGTTGGCCGAGACGGAAAAAAACTGCAAGGAGCTTGAGGCCAAGATCGGCGAGCCGTTCGAGCATGAAACCAAACTGCAATCGCTAGTCAAACGTGAGAAGGAATTGGAAGAAGCTTTGGACATCACCAAAAATCAGGCCGCCGCTTCTTTGGCTGCCGAGGAAACGGAAATTCAAACGGAACAGGAAACAGAAGGCGAATCCGCTCAAAATGAGTTGCAAAATTCGCACGCAAAAAACCAGACGATAAAATCAGCCGCGAAAATGCACGGCAGAATGTAATAGAGAAGGCATTTTTTTATTCTGCCAAAGATTTAACATTGCAAAATTTTCATTGCGAAGCGGCTGGCATTAGATATAAACACACGGATGGAAAGGATTGTTTCACTCGCTTGTTTGATTGCCGGATTTGCATTTTTTCAAATCAATCTTTTTGCCTGGGACGGCGCCGGGCACATGGTCATTGCGGCAGAAGCCTTTCGCCAACTGCCGCCGGAGCTTAAAGCCCAAGCTTTTGAAGTCTTAAAGGCTCACCCTGATTATGAGCAATGGATAAAAGCCTACCATCCCAACCCCAACATTGATTTGGCGACATATGTCTTCATGCGCAGTAGTACCTGGCCCGATGAAATCCGCAGGAGCGGCAGTCCCTTTGACCATCCCGAATGGCATTTTATTGATTATCCGCTCAGGCCGCCGTCGTTTCCTATAGAGCCGGACTCTCAGCCAACCAATGATGTGCTCTTTGGAGTAGCGCAATGTGAGAAGACATTGAGCGACACCAATGCGGACACGGTGTTGCGGGCTGTGTATCTATCCTTTTTGATTCATCTGATTGGCGATATGCACCAGCCATTGCATTGCGAGTCATTCTTTTCAGACGCCTATCCAAATGGCGACCGTGGCGGCAACGATTTTTACGTCAGGCTGGATCAAGGAGGAGTGCGGTTGCACGGCATTTGGGACGGTTTATTAGGGACTTCTCAAAACCCCGTAACTCGATGGCGATACGCTTTTAAGATTCAGGTGGACTATCCGAGAGCGTCGTTGCCCGAATTGAGAAAGGATACCACACCAAAGGAGTGGAGTTTGGAGAGCCGTAAATTGGCAATTGAATATGGATATTTGGACGGCCACTTAAAAGGCAGCACCAATGCGGAATCTGCGCTGCCCCTGCCGGAAGGTTATCTCAGGGCGGCAGAAGCAGTGGCTGAGCGTCGGGGAGCATTGGCAGGATACCGTTTGACTGATGAAATTGAAACATATTTGAAATTTGCAGGAACGCTTCCGTTATTGCCTCCAAACACCAACACTGTGGCGCAAGCACTTCCAAAAGAAATCGGAACGACGCAAGCGGCCGATTATTATGATGATGACATGGTGGTGACTGGGAGGGTGGTTGACGTAAGTATGCGTTCCAGTATTGTGCTTTTGAATTTAGACAAGCCCTTTCCAAATTCACCTTTTACGGCGGTCATTTTTGACGAAGACTTTGGCCGATTCGGTGATTTTCAAAAATACAAAGGCCACGAGGTGGAGATTAGCGGCAATATCACTGAATACCATGACAAACCGGAAATGATTTTGGAATCTCCGCGAGAGATCAAAATCATAGACCCGAATCCCCAAATGCAATGAGTAAGATTCTGATTGCCAAGGACGCGGCGGAAAAAGCGATGGTTGCGGAAACCAGTCGGATGGAATCTTTATTGCGCGAAGCTGGAAAACTCGTTGCTGGAATAATCATTGTTTTGGGCTTTCAATTATTGGACGCAAAGACACTCTTGGAATCCACTTCGCCGTGGGTGAAAATTTTATGCTACGCGTCTCTGGCAGCTTTAAGCGTATCGTTGCTTTTTGCCATGACGGGACTGCGAACGACGGGCCATTCCAATTATCCCCGAGGCAATAAACTCTGGGACAATTTAAAACCGGACACGATTACCGAGGAAGCCGCAGAAGAAGCCATCGTCCAGATGTTGCTCAAAACGCGGGAGCAAAATGCGATATTGAATGATGTCAAAGCCCGTTGGTTGTTTTGGTGTGGCAGGTTATTCGTTACAGGCGTGTTGCTGGTTATCGGCAGTCAATTACTGGACGCCTACATAGATACATTGACTTGAATTTGCTTTAATCCCAGAAATCTGAACGCCGGAACCATTGCCTTCACTAGCTGTTTGAATGTTCCGATGCAGGCGGAATTAAATTTGGTTGGGCGGGATTTTGAACGGCCGCTTTTGCCTTCGGTTTCTTCTGGCGCACGCCGGCTGGCTTGAATCCGTAGGCGGCAGTGCTCAAATGGTTGCTGATGCGGCGCAGACCATCGAGCATGTCCAAAAAACATAGGCTGTTGGAAAGTCCCTGGCGGTCGCCGGGTTTTAGCCGCTCATAATGCGTCTTCTTTTGAATTAAACACCAATCATTGATCTCATCCCGCGCGTCGAGGACTTTTTGCGCCGTAATCTGCTCGCGCATGGTGATGAAACTAGCGGCGAGGTCAAATTGAAGGAGCGTTTTTTGGTAAAGATGGTTCAAAACAGCTTCGTCGTCAGGATTGAGAACGAGATTTTCTGTTAATTGTTTCGCCACCGTGGCAGCGAGGTTCTTTTCAATGATGTCGCCGATGGCCTCCAATTCGCCCGAATGGCTCAAAAGCGTAAAATGCCATTTGCGGTCGAAATCATTCATATCACTGATCTGGCTTAAATACAACATCAGTTGACGGTTGATTTCGTCAACGGTGTCATCCTGGGAACGAATATTCCTAATCGGGATGGAATTATTTTGGATGTGCGCTGACCAAAGGTTTTGGAACATAACTTTCACCTCATCACTCATGTGCAAGGTTTCTCGTGTAGCGTGGGCCAGCGCGATAGGAGCGGCTTCCAACGCCTCTGGATTGAGAAATGTCTTTGGGGCTTCTTGAGATATAGGCAGGTCAGGAACAAACGTCTTTTTTACAAAAGCCAACAGCCATTCCAAAAACGGGAATGATAGGATAGCCACAGTCAGATTAAAAGCGGTATGCATGAGCGCCAATTGCTGCGGGACCGGGATGGAAAGCTTCTCCAACAGAAATAGATTCCTGGGTACAAATGCGATCACCAAAATCGCCACAATGATTTTAGCCAGTAAATTGGCGATGCCCAAACGACGACCTTCCAGATTGTTCCTGGCAACAAAAAGCGATGTCAATCCCAGGCCAACGTTGGTCCCAACAATCCAGTTTACAAAAAGGGACTCCGGCAGAATTCCACCCGTGGCCAGTCCAATGCCGAAGACCACTGTTGCCGTAGAACTTTGCAATAGCACCGCCAACATTGCCGCCGCCAGGCAAAGTGCGTAGGGATGCTGGTCGAGCATCCCAAAGACGACGCTGATGTCATGGCTCTTGCCAAAATCATCAGCTCCTTCCTGAAGATAATGCATTGCCAGAAAAATGAATCCCAAAGACAGAATACATTGCCCAACGCCGCGAAGCCGCTCAGGGGTGGTAAATTGAAAGCCAATGACGCCCGCCAACAAAAGCAACCCCGCATAGTTACCGACCTGTAATGCGGCGATGTTGGCCAATACCGTCATGCCGACATTGGCGCCAATGAGCACGGCCAACAATTTTTCGGTGCTGGCCCTGCCATTGCCTAAAATTTGCGCTGTGAGAAGTGATAACCCTGTTGATGAGGGTGCCACAATACCAGCAGCGATGCCCGCGCTCATCGCGCGAAGGCGTGTACCGGTGGCTCTTTCCAGCCAGACAATGAGCCGTCCACCCAACAGGCGATCCAATCCCTTGCGTAAGAACCTCACGCCAAAGAGAATGAGCGCCAAACCTGCCGCCAACCTAATTAAGAACATGATGCTGATTTACTGTTAACATGATTGGAAATCAGCGCAATGCCATATTTTGTTTTTTATTTCTGAATGAAATTAAATATGGCGATTACAGATGACTCGGCTATTTTGGCCTTTGTCATGGACAGCCATTTTGAAAAGCAATTGGACACGATACGAGAACATGTTTTGAAAATGGCGAGCCATACCGAGGCCGCATTGCATCAAGCGATGCAGGCGTTAATTCAACGCGATAGTGACCTCGCTTCCCACGTAAAGCAAAGTGATGAAATCATAGATCAATTTGAAGTCAAGATTGACGATTTGGTCGTGCAGCAACTGACGAAAGCCCCTTTGGCGACCGACCTGCGTCTCGTGACTGCGGCGATAAAGATTTCTCACAACCTTGAGCGTATCGGCGACGAAGCAACCCAAATCGCCGCTGCATGATCCAACCCCGGTCGCAGTCTGAACATTACCACACGGCTTGTTTCGGATTTGCATAACAAAAAACCAAACCAAGGATCATGGCACGATAGTGCGATTATGCACTGTGGCATGAACTTCTGATCTATTTGTTTCTAGCGTTTCCGAAGTTTGGAGGATGGTGCTGTCTTTTTTCGCCAGTTCGACATAAATATCATGCGCAATGGGTGCGCACGTGGGGCCGCCATAGGTGCCGCTTTCGACCATGACCACAACGGCGTAGCGCGGATTCTCGTAGGGCGCGAACGAGGCAAACCAAGTGGTGCGGTCAATCTCCTGATTCCGCGTGTTCATCACCTGCGCCGTGCCGGTCTTGCCGCAAATCTCCAGACCAGAGACCCGGGCAGGCTTCCCGGTGCCTTCCTCGGTCTCCCCCAGCATGGCGTCGCGCAAAATTTTCAAATTGCGGGCACTGACGCCGAGGTGATCGCGCGCGAGGCCAGCCGGGAAAGTGGTCGCAGCTTCACCAGAAGCCGGGTCCTGCGTTTCAACACGTTCAACCAGCCGCGGCCAGAGGACCGTGCCGCCGTTGGCGATGGCCGAATAGGCGACGGCGATTTGCATTGGCGTCACGGCCATCTCGCCTTGCCCGATACAAATGTTTGCCGAATCGCCGTCACGCCAGCCGGGGCTTTGCGCCTGTTTCAGCGTCGGCAAAATGCCCGCCGTCTCCTGCCGGGTCGGCAGGTCCGTGCGCTCGCCAAAATGAAATTTCTCGGCCATGTTAATGATGTTTTCAATACCAGCGCGGAGACCGACAGTGATGAAATAGGTGTTGCAGGAGTATATGATGGCGCGCCGGAGGTCATATTGTCCCGGTGATGCCAAGTCTCCGATGCGCCGACGCCCGACATAGACATACCCCGGATTGTCAACGAGTTTGTTCGGGTCCAAGCCTGCTTGAAGTGCGGCCAGGGCAATCACCGGCTTGAATATTGAACCGGGCGCATAATTCTGTTGCGTGGCCCGGTTGATTTGCGGGCGCAATTTGGGGTCGTTCAAAATCGCGGTTTCCTTCTGGAACTCATCCGCCGAAAGGCCACCGGCGAAATATTCCGGGTCTAATTCGGGCGATGAAACCATTGCCAGGATGTCGCCGGTGTGAACGTTCATCACGACAATGGCGGCACGCGGATTTGCCCCCTGGTGGTCCGTCAGCGATTTTTCTGCGGCGCGTTGAATATCCAAATCAATGGTCAGCACTACGTCATGGCCTGGTTCAGGTTCGCTCCCGATATTTTCCGCCTGACAGTAACCTAGCCCGGATATTTCATAAAGGGATTAACCAAAGAAGCGGCTGGAGCGTCCATAGGCTTGATTTCACTAAGCCAAATGAAAACGCCACACGCCGCTTCTTCGACAACAGACTGTAGAGAACAGCCCTTGCTCTTTCAA
>DATJTK010000066.1:0-32941 GCA_035503455.1 Candidatus Sulfotelmatobacter sp.
CTGGGTGATTGGCCCATCAACCGGGTCGCCGAATTGACGCCGACAGCTTGGAAAGCCGCGCAACAGAGAAAAACCTGACATTCCCGACAGTTTACCTCCTGCCCCTCACCCCCGCCATACGGGGTTAGCAATACGGATACATTTGTTCTGGTACCACGGTGGGGGTTGACCCATCCATTTTGTTTCTTGCGTTTGGCGCGGGTGAAGCGCAGGTTTGAAACCAAATGCTTAGTGATGGTTTAAAAGTAAGCCTCAAAATGCTATGTTTCTAAGCCCGTGGAATCTGGTTCAAGCCATTCTTTTTGCGCTTGGGATTTGGTGGTGCAAGGAGATGCTTTCACGCTTGAGAGATGACGTTGCGAAGATTCGCGAGCCTGACGACAAGGCAGACCGTGTGGTGATAATCATACTTTGGACCATCACAGGTTTGGTTTTGTTGCTATGCGTCCGTTTTGCCTGGAATATCGGCGCGAGCATCGTGCGCGGGATTCGACACCTTCGATAAGGGGCGCTGGACGCCGAGGCATGCTTGGAACGTTTGGCTGTTTCTCAATAGAATTCCTGATTGAAACGAGGGGCCAGTTTGACAGGAAAGGGGTCTGGCTTGGGTCTGGCTTTGTGTTTCCATCGTGGCCAGGTCTTCCCTCAAAAACGACACAGTGTCGTTTTTTGGATGAATTGTACCACATCCCGGTTTGCCGGTGATTGTGACCCCATCAAATTTTGTTCCTTGATTTTGGGATGGGTGGGGATCAGTTTTAGGAGCGATATACGAACCAGCGGTTAGCACATTAAATAGGCCGACACGAGGCGAGTGATGCTGCGACCTGAAAAAACATGGGAGACGGAAAGGCCTCTTGCCCGACCAGCGGTGAGTGCCGACGCGGATGTTCTCTTCGAGCAGTATGCAAGTGACGCAGTGGTAGCGAAGTTTATGACATGGAGACCGCATCGCAGCATTGACGAGACCGTTGAGTTTTTGAGGCGGTGCGAGCGAGCTTGGAGTGAGGGAACAGCGTTTCCGTGGTGCCTGTGGCTAAAGGGCACCGGTGGCCTCGCAGGTCTGCTCGAAATCCGGGTATGCGGAAGCTCCGTTGATTTGGGATATGCGCTGGTGCGCCACAGGTGGAGGCAAGGTTTGATGACCGAAGCGCTGAGGCCAATAGTGCGGTGGGCGCTCGACCAGTCTCAGATTTATCGAATTTGGGCGACATGCGACATTGAGAATTTGGCGTCTGCGCGTGTTCTTGAGCGAGTTGGCATGGAGCGCGAGGGAGTGCTTCGACGATGGATAGTTCACCCTAATATGGGCGAAGTTCCACGGGACAGTTTATGCTATTCCATCGTGAAGTCGGCCTAACACCGCCCATCCAACGCCCACTGACCCTTAAATTCTGGATTGAGCCATGACATTTGAGAGTCCAAATTGGAAGCGAGTCGAGGCCGGTCAAATTCAAACACTGGTTTGATTTGATTTCCTGAAATGGGGGGATAATTTTCGAGATGCGAATCGGCGGTTGGGATATTAAATAACGAGGTTTCATGACAACGCTCAGTCAGATTCTGCAGGTGTTGTGGGTAGGCGTCGTGTTTTTTCTGAGCAGTTTTCAAGCTGGCGCAGATTCTAACGCCGTGATGCAGATCGGAAAGTCACAATCACCAAATCATTCCTTGGCACTTTTTATCGTCTCAGGCGGGACAAATTCGGCAGAGGAATTGGTTTTAATGTCACCCGAAGCCCCATTGGCTGAGCTGCCGCTATCGAAGGCTTTTCTTTGCGAAAGCCCGGCTCGAGGATGATTTCAAATAGCGTTCGAAGTCTATGGCATGTGATTTGTCCGTAAAGGCTACAGCAGTTTTGATTCTCCATGGACGGTGTTTCGCTGAATGTGGAACGCCGCCCGCATTGTGTTTCTTCAAGCACCCTCGCAAGTCTTCAGTAATGCCGACGTAGAAGTTCTGGCCCGTGACACTTTCAAGGATGTAAACGTAGAAGAATTTCATGGCTGGCATGCCGAGTCGTAGCTCGGAGCGTCGCAGTAATTCGGCCCTCGTTCGCCCGCCGCTAACGCTCCGAGCGAAGACTGGTGCGCGCGGCGGGAGTTGAACCCACAACCTTTGGCTCCGGAGGCCAACGCTCTATCCAGTTGAGCTACGCGCGCAATACCGGACAGAATAGCCGCTTTTTCCGCCAGGCACAATGGAAATTGCCGGCCAGCCTAACGATAACGATGGGGCGCGTCTCAGTTTTTATGCACGGAATATGTCCCTCAACGCGCCCTATGCCCTGGATTCATCTTTCAGCTTCCGGGAAACGGTGTCCAGCGACGCGGCAATCTTTTCGTGGGCGCTGACAAACCGGCTCATCAACCACAAAACGTAAATACCGACACCGATGATGCAGACGAAATAGAGGATCACAAATAGAATTCCGATCCCCGTTGGGATTGCTGTTTCCGCGATGATTGGTTGCATAGTTTGATTAGGTTTTGTTTGTGATCGGTCAGGCGCAGCTTATTCGTCCATTCCACGAAATCAACCAAAATCCATCCTCCAATCGGTTTCCTCACGCTAAATCGGGCGGCGGTACGGGCAGGCCAGAACAAAAAGCAAATCAAACGAACCGACATGAGCGAATGGTGTTTTGGGGCTTTATTTTATAGCTTTAATTTTATTGGACGGAAATATCAAACAGAATAAACCCAGAACTCCACATACGATGATTGAAGATTGAAGCAATACAATACCGATTTGTTCGTGATTCGGTAATGTTGGAAAACATCCATGTTACATGGGCGTTGCCGGCATTTGCAGCGGAGGCCATTAGGTTCGTGACACAGGCCACCACGTTTGTGTCAGAATTCGTCCGTGTTCCATGAGCACTGGCAACGTTTGTAATTGAGGCCAACAGGTTCGTGATGTTTGTGTCGTAAACAACTTCCCCACGAGACATTACATTGGATTTCTCATAAATCATCGCAGCCAAAATGGAAGCGAGAATAAGAAAAATTCCAAGCGCTCGTCGCCTTGAGATCATAAATTCAGCGTCTGTCCTTCTTATTTCCCGGCCGTTTTGTCCGCAGCGCGGATAATCTTCATGTACTTGTCCGGGTCTTTGAAAAAGTCGTTTGTGCAGCTCGAGCAGCAAAACTTGACCTCCTGCCCTTTGTAAACAATAACGTAAGGCGCTCCCATACTTCCAAGCGACTCGCCGCTAACCGGGCACGTCGTCAGCAAATCCGGCTTGGGCGGGGTCGTGCCCGGCGAATTTGTGGAACTTACCAAGTTGGCTGAATTGGCCGAATTGGCGCCATTGTCGCATCCTGTCGCCGAAATCGAAATCACGGCGATCGCCAGGAAAATATCGGCAACAAACTTCGGCTTGTCCATGAACGCCCAAATAACATGGAGCACATTTTAAGTCAACCCTCCTGATGCCCTGCGGGACGGTCAAAGAACATTCGGCGTAACCCATTTTTGCCAAGGTTCCGGCGCAGCGCGGAAAGAACGTTAAAACCCAGGAGAGTCTCCAAGCCCCGGAGCACGCTAAAGCGTGTACACCAAACCTATCTAAGACACTACCAAATCAAGGGATAATATTTAGGGCGCATCTCAGTTTTTGTGAGGCGCGAATTCAATGGGGAGCGCACGCGCCCTCGCGTGCGGCGGTTGACGCCTCGTCAACCGCTCGGGCGCGCCACCGCGCTCGTTCAACGCGCGGTGGCGCGCGTGCGCTCCCCTCACAGATTTGAGGCGGGGATACGATTGGAATTCTTGCGCCTGGCGCGCTGCTCAACTGGATAGAACGTTTGACGCCGAAGCCAACGGTTGCGGGCTTACGGATATGCCAGCAGCGTTAGTGGCCGGCGAAGCCTGCCGGGCCGGAGCACCTCCTGCGAGCACTGCGGACGGAACGGCATCCGAGAAAGCGATTCGACCGGCGGGTTCCAGAGAGTTCATTAAACGCGCTTTTAGCGCGGGGAAATAGTGATATTGGTGCAGGACGGGCACAAGCCCGCCATCGTCGTTGAGGAGAGCTCCTTGCGAGTCCAGTTGCCAGTCCGATTCCTTCATCAGTTTCATCGTCATCACCGGTCCATGCCTGTTTTCGTGAACAGTGATGTTCATTAGCTTTTGGCGGAGAATGTAATTGTGAACGCCCTGGTCCCCGCCGAACAATTTCCCCAATTCAAGCGTTTGCATGGTTATGGTAACCATCAAATCGAGATATTGGCGAATACCGGCCATGTCACCAAAGGTCGTTCCGGCACATGCAGGGACTCTTTGACGATGGGACTCGATGAATGAGGGGCCAAACAGGCGACGGAACCATTCCAGGTGAACCGGGCAATCACCCATTTGATGGCCGGGCTCTTCTAAAAAGAAATGGACACCGGGCGTCCAGTCCCAGGCAAAAGGATCGGCCTGGAAAAAGACGTCTTTGCTGTCGGCCAGGAGAACGCGGTCGAAATTCGCGGCGTGTTGCTCAAGGAAATCCAAATATAATAAATACCTGCGGTAATATAAATGAAAGACGGCATGCGCGAGCCAAATTTTGACGGTCCGCGGCGCGCTGGTTGAAAAGAACCAACGCCAGAGCGGCCAGGGGCGGGAACGACGCTGGCGGATTCCCCCGCCGGAAAAGTGGAAGGGGACAATGATCACTCCAAGGCCCCGCAACTGTTCAATGGATTCCTTGTCCACATTGCTTGCGAAAAGAACCGTGGAACCGCGAAAGCCGGACTTTTTCAAGGAAAGAATAAACGGGGCAATATAGTTGAAGTCACCGTGATGCATGAGCGTCAACACAAGGTCACGGGTAGTGGAAGATTCGAAGGTCATGGTTTTACAAGTTTGCATATCTCCTTTCATCACCGGGGGCCGAAAACGGTCGCCAGACACCGCCAACCGCGGCACTAAAAGTGTCAGTTGAAAACTGCCGGCGCGCCCGGGAATAAACGCACCGCTCCTTTGGCCAACGCTTCCGCCCGCCCAGTATCATTCTTCTTAATCCCTAATGTTAGAGCCAGCGTCAAAGCTCGCCCCTTTTTCCCGTTTGTCAACTGCTGTTCCGGAAAAATCGCGGCAAGGACGATAAGCATCGCTTTGGATTACGGTCAAAGACACGCCCGGGCGGATTTTTCTTGTGCGATTTTTGTTCCGGCGTATGAAACATACGATCCCAACTCGAAAGGCATTATGTTTTCACCTCAGAATCCAAATCAATAGGGATGATATCAAGGAACAAAATTGATCCTGGATGGGTCGGACTGGCGAAGGCGGCGCGGCAGCGCCGCCCTACCCTATCCGTTCTGTATCGGATGGATTGGACAGATCACCTAGAAAGAAAAGCGGCAGGCCTGGGGCCTGCCGCTGTAATTTCGATAACTTGACTATTCAGCCGCTTATTGCGGCGGATAGACGAGGCGATAGAACACAGTGCCCTGGGTTGGATCAATCGGTATGGCCACCTGGTTGGTGGTGGTGGAACCGACGACATCCACCCAATTATTGCTGATGCCCACTGACACGCTGTTGGTTTGCGCCTGCAGATCCCAGCCGGTGTGGTCCAGAGGCCAGCTAAATGTCATCGTATTGTTTGCGACCGAGGATACGATGCTCGTTGCGTTCGTATTTACCGTGACAGTCACTGCGCCGGTCGCGCCTGTGGTTGTATAATCGGGCGCTTCAGCGCCGCCAAGGCTCAAAGCGCTCGCCGAGATGATGGGCTCAACGCCGGCCGCCGGTGACGCAAGCGTCACGTTGCCGGAAGCCACAGTCACGACGTCCGTGCCGACCACATTCGTGATGGACAGGATGCTGAATACGGCGGTCGCGGTGCCGTCATAGTAGCGCGTGCCCGTCAGACCCACCGGCAGCGGATTCACCGTCAGAGTGCCGGTGACGTAGGTGAGGCTGTAATTGCCGGCTGAGAACGTGCCGCCGGTCGCAGCGCTGGGCGTGATGGTGTAGGGCGAACCGGCCACAGGCGCGTTGGAAATGGCGCCGGAGGGCGTACCGCTGATCGCGAGCGTCACAGTGCCGATGGTTTCGCTGTTCTGCAATCCAGAGGTCGAGAACTCGGTGCTGCCCGCGCCGGTCGCGAGCGTTTGGCCGTAGGTCTTGGTCTGGCTCAGGGCGGTAACTGTGGCCGCCGCTTTTGTGATGATAAGCTCTGTGCTGGTGTCGATCGCAGGAGCCAGCGTGCCGTTGGTGCCCGGGTACGAATAGGTGATCACGTAGGTGCCGACCGGTATTGTGTTGATCGACGGGGTCAGCGTGAAGTCGCCGGTGTTGTCATCGATCGTGGCGGTATTTGTAACCAGGGTCCCAATCGCAATGTTTACACTCTCACCCATGTTCGGATAAGAGGGACCGGCGGCGCTGACCGTGCCGCTGAAAGTGGCTGTCGCAGTGCCGTAGGTCGTAGTCAGGCTGGGGCTGGGGCTTTGGTTCGAGAATGCAGTGCCGGCATAACCAGCCCCCGGGGCGATCTGCAGCACCAATGAATTGCCAATGACAGCGAGAGACGTCGTCGTGTTCGCCACTATAGGCCCGACATAATTGAGAGTCGTGCCGGTCATGCTGATGCCGTTGCTGCTATTGATCAGGGCGTAATTGCCAACGTCGAGGGGCAGGGCCGACGCGTTGGTAACATTGATGGTATTGCCATTCAACTGCAGTGTGCCTTGCGAAACGGTGAGGGCGGTGTGGTCAGGATCGCCGTTGGTGTACACGGGGAAGAAGCTTAGGTTGACGGTCTGCGAGCCGAAGTTCACGTCGCCACCCGCTGGTCCAAGGATGATGGGGGGTGCCGTGTTTGATGAGGCGATGGAGGTGAACGTATTGGTGGTGCTCAAATCGAATGGATCCTGGGCGGAAACGTCCAGGGTAGGCGTGTTGGACATGACAATGCCCGAGCTGTTGCCGATAGAAGCGGTCGAAGTCAGGCGCAGTGTGCCCGCTGCGATAACGGTCGTGTTGGTGTAGGTTTGTACATTGGTCAACACGAGCACACCCAATCCGGTCGAGGCATTTACACCGGCCTGGAACTGGCCACTGCCGCTGATGACGCCATTATAGGTGCAGGTGTCATTACCGGCCACCTGGATAGCGCCGCCGTTTGCGCCGAGGGTGATGCCACGATTGGCGTTGAGGACGATATTGTTGGCGTTGGCGCGCAAGTTGGCTGTGGGACCGCCGTTCAAGGTGATGTCAGCCGCGTTGAATGAACTCGGGGCCGCTCCCAGCGAGCCGTCGGCATCGATCGCGAGCGTGCCTGAAGTGACGGTGAACGAACCAGTAAAAGTGTTTGCGGTGCCGGAGATGGTCACGGACGTGCTCGGCCCGGCCGCGACGTCGAACGCGCCTGCGCCCGATATCGCGCCGCTGAAGGTTTGCCCAACGGTGCTGCCATATACAAATGTCCCGGCATCGGATACAGCGGCGCTAAAGGTGCCGCCGAGGTCGCCTGAACCGCCGATGGTGAGCGTGCCGGCGCTGATATTTAAACCGCCAGTAAAGGTGTTTGTGCCCGTAAGTGTCCAACTGCCAGCTTGCGCTTTCGTGACAGTGGTTTTATCAGAGCTGCTGTTGTTCGGAATCGCGCCACCGATCGTGTTCGCCGCGGTGCTGGTGCCTTGCAATGTAAGAGTCTTGGAACCGGCGCCAGTCGCGGTCATGCTTGCGGTAAGAACGAGAGGGCCGGCGCCATCCATTTCAATCGTTGCGCCGCCGGTGGTACCCGCGAGGTTGATCACACGGTCGCTGGTCTCGCCGGGGCCGGTATAGATCAATTTGGCGGCGTAGGTTGTCGTTCCCATTGCAATCGTTCCGTTAGCCAATGAAGGTTTGCCCAGGCTGCTGCTGGCTTGCTGTGCGGGGACGCTAACGCTGTTAATTGAAGATACTGACACATTTGCCGGCACGCTTGTAAGGGAAATGGCTGTTGGGCCGGAATATGTATTTGCCCCGCTTAAGATGATTGTACCGCCATTGACAGTTCCCAGCGTTAGACCATCACCGCTTCCGCTTATTGCGCCCGAGATTGTCAGGTTTGTGGTAGCAGCGCTGGCATTCTTGAGCGTTATTGACCCGGTCAAAGTCCAGGGGCCGGAGCAGATCGTGTCCCCATTCACAAAATTAACTGTGTCGCCACTGCCAACAGAAAAAGCATTGGCAAGAGTAACAATGTCACCCGGACCGTTGGTGCACCAAAGGGACGTGCCACCGCCTGAAATGGATATGGTGCCCGTGCCAAACGAATTATTGTTATTGTAATAAATAATTTGTCCCCCGGTCGCTGACGTTCCGCCCGTGTACGTGCTGTTGCCATACAAGGACATGGAACCACTATTGTGCTGGGTGATTCCGCCCGATCCGGTAATCGGGATATTGAAGATCATATTCTCAGCGCTACCACCGCATTCGAAGGACCATGACCCCGCGGGAAGGTTAATTGAACCGGCTCCGGTGAAATCCAGTGTGGTTACATAGTCACCGGACTGGTCTCCACCGGAATTCCAGGAAGTTCCATTCCCGATGCCTTCGCACGTTACGACACCCGGCACATTAATGTCCAGGCTGCTGATAGCGGTGCTGCCTGCCACAAAGACAGCAAAGTTGTCGTTCGTGAAGGCAACCGGCGAGGAGGTCAGTACGTTCGTAGACCAGAACAATGAGGTGGTGTCCCAATTGCCGCTGGTTGGGGTACTCGACCCGTTGTTATCCCAATACTGCACGTACTGCGCACTGCCCTGGTAAACGAGCAGGCTGGATAAAAATAATGACGCTGCGAATGTTAATTTTTTCATGGTTGATTTGGGTAAAAAACCGACGGGCGCGCATTGCCATTTTTCAATGGAAACGCCTTTCAGGCAATGAGTTGTCAAGGATTCCAAACTGTCTTAAGGGACCAACATATCGGATTTTCAAAAAATGTCAATGGATTTCTTTTACTTTTAAATCATTTTTTCCAGGTAATAAGCCATTCTCACTGTGCGCAAGGTACAAGTTCTCGTTATAGCGGCTCGCTTTTGAACTCGATGGCAAAGCCGCTGGCAATTGGCGGAGGCGGAATTGCCTCCTTTACCTCCTCAATTTCCGAATCCACAAACGAAATGCGATCACTTGGAGGACAAAATGATTCGGCTATCAAACTGTGGCGGAGGCAAAATCCAGGCATCCTCAAAAGTATCTTTCCCGTTCTCGTGACGAATTGGCTGAAGCCCGGTCATAGCTTATGAGCAAATGAAAGCGGCGGAATCACAACTGAAGCAAGTTGCCGAAACGGAACGCCTCGGGGACGTGCCATCAAGCGTTGCAACAAGCTCCGGTTCCGCTGAGGATCAAATCGCGGCCTTGCGACGCGAGGTGGAAGAGGCTCGCGACGCCTACAGGTCAAACAACGACACGAGCAGAAAGCCGTGGGAAACATACTGCCAACTCAACGATACAAATCTGCCAAAGATTTTTGAGTTGGGCAGACAAGAGCCGGCTTCCGAGGCAGCGTTTAAGGCCTTCGCATGGATTGTAACCAATGGGCGAATCAGCGTGCGCTCGCTAAGGCCGTTTGGGTCGCAATCACTTGAATTTCTTCGCGATTTTCACACCACCCACCCGGACATTGGCGAAATCTGCCGTCAGTTGGGCCGAACCTGGGACCCGATGGACAAAACGGCAATGGAATTTCTTCGCGCCGCATCCGAAAACAATCCCGAGCGGAACGCCCGCGGCTATGCGACTTTGGCCCTTGGTCAAATGCTGAAAGGGAGGGTTGGTTTTGCATTTTTGGGCTTCGTGGTGCGGCGCTTGTATGCAAATGGTTCCGTTGCTGCGTTCGCTTTCTGAAAAATTCAGAGAGCAGCGTTTCATTATCGTTAGCGTTAATGGCGATGGCACTCGTGATGCCGCAAAGCGCGCCATGCAGGAGGAGCGCATGACCTGGCGTTCCTTTTGGAATGAAGGCGGTTCGGGTGGGGCGATTCCGGACCGATGGAATGTTCGCAGCTGGCCGATGGTTTATATGCTTGATGCCGCCGGCGTCATACGGCTCAGGTTTGTCGGCTATGGCGGCGATCATACCGCCCACTTGATGGTTTCAACGATTGAGCCGCTTTTGAAGGAATTTCAGGGTTGGAAATCGTGAGCGGTTGCACTTTTGCCCAAGGACTTCGACAGGATAACGCTTCGATAGTTCGTCTCATTCCACGAAATGAACTGGATGAGTCGGAAGCCGAGGCGCTCATACCAGCGCCGAAGATGTTGCGCCCCTTCTGCCGTGTCCAGTGCTAACTCGTCAACACCAAGGGAACGGGTAAATGCCTCGACATGCTCGTAAAGCCTGGAGCCAAAACCGCGTCCTTGAAGCTCTGGCCGGACGGCAAACTGACCAAAGTGATGGACCGTCCGATACCATTCGCACGAGGACGACGCTGACGGCGGATAAACCGTAACCGTGCCAATAATTTCCGCGCCACATTCGGCAACGAAGGGAATGCCGCTCCGAAGACGGCGCAAGGTCGTGGCCTCATCCTGGTGGGATGCCAGATACCGGAATCCGCTCGCTGCCAGAGAACCATAGGCGGCATGGAGCAAGGCGGTAATCGCCGTTATGGAGTCACCGTCAGCAAACTCCCGGATTCGGAAATCGTCGCTCATGTCCTGGTTACTGCGGCCCTATCGGGCGATGATTAATCATGCCGATTGTTACCAACCATTTCTCCACCAGTTGAGGCCATTCCGAAATCGGAAACGCCGAGCGCCTCAGGCCAAAGCCATGCCCGCCCTGCGCATATAAATGCATTTCCACAGGCACGCCGGCCTTCTTGAGCGCCACGTAGTAGACCAGTGACTGTTCGACGCCGTCCACGTGGTCATCTTCCGCCTGCAACAAAAACGTGGGCGGCGTATTGGTGGTAACCGGAACATCCGGATTTAATTTAAAACCTATATCGCCGTTATACAAATGTCCCGGATAACAAGCGACGGCAAAATCCGGGCGGCAGCTTTCCTGGTCAGCCGCATCGACGATCGGATAGGTGCGTTTGTCAAAATGCGTGCTTGTCGCCGCCACCATGTGTCCGCCCGCGGAAAAACCGATGACCCCGATCCTGTGCGGATCGATGTGCCACTCGGCAGCATGAAAGCGCACCAGTCCCAGCGCGCGCTGGGCGTCTTCCAACGCGGCAGGCGCTTCCCCGTAATCGCCAACCTTTTTGTTCGGCACACGATATTTTAACAACACCGCCGTGATCCCCTGCGAGTTGAGCCAATCACAAATCTCCGTGCCTTCCAAATCCATGGCCAGCGCATTGTAACCGCCGCCGGGAAACACGACCATCGCCACGCCTGTGTTCGTTCCTGCCGGCGGATAAACTGTCATGGTCGGTTGCGAGACATCGCAAACCCAAAGCAGTGGATCGCCTGTTTGAGTCAATGACTTCTTAGTGTATTCCGGCCGCGGGAGAGGCCGCGCATCCGGCGGCGTGCCCGGCCAAATTGGGATTTGCGTGTGCCCCGGTGACGGTTGCCAGACATTCGTCTGCGCGCTTAAACAGCAGCACGCAAAAAGAATGCAGGTAAAATAGAATATTTTTGCGGTCACTTTTTCATTTCCGCAAATGAGCGAAAATAACCAAGCCAAAGGCCGCGACCGAACCGAGCAAGCACAACAAAACTCCCAGCGGAGTGTCCATGCCGAATGCTTTGAAGATGCCAACAGACCCGGCCACCAAACAGCCCAGGACCGCCCAATCCAACGCGGTCGTGGACTTGCGCTCTCCGAACACGACATCAAACGGATCGTAGCCTTCTTTTTTTTCTTCGGATTTGTCTTCCTGGGTTTGCGTTGTCATAAATTCTGTGGTTACGCTTCATGTCGTTCCGCGAAAGTGATTCCGTATGCCTTCAAGAAATTCTTTCCCGTCTCGAGGTGGCCTGACCCAATCCATACGGCCGAATACGTGTCGCTTTCGTTGATGTGCAGCGACAACAGATCCATCCCGCGCTCCTGGTTTGCGCGATCGAACTCTTCAAACTGGCCTTTGGTGCGGCCCGAGCGTACTTCAATCAATGCCTCCTGCGGCAGGCTCCAAAACAGGTACCGCACGCGATGGTCGGGCGAACATTCGGTGTACACCGGCACGAGACCGAGATTTCGGCAGAAGTCCACTGCCGCCTGCGTCAGGTCCCGGGACATCCAACGTGTGAAACTCCGCTGCCGCAATGCTTCCCCGTCGCCTGTCAATAATTTCGACGCTGTATAAGTATTCGGCGTTTTCATAAATGCTTATGGTTATAGCGCTGATTATTCCAACCGATTGGCAATCTATCCTGCCGTTTGAGAAAAGCAAATTGAAATCACATCTCGGGCCAGCCCAAGTATTAGCAGGAACATCAACCCTTCCATGACGATATGGTCACCCGCCGATATGGCAGGCGCCATCGAACGGGACGGCACGTAATATGGACAAAACAGTCCCAGCAACCGGAGACCAATGAGTGCGCCGCAGACGAGGCCGGGCACAAGCCCTAAGGCAATTAAACATTTGATGTACCAGGGGAATTTGCGGCGCCGGTTTTGGGGCAATGGTGGTGGGGTTAACGGCATAGGCGCAGGATAACTGAACTACGGTTGTCCGGCCGCCCGCAAAAGCTGCTCCGGAGCACGCTAAAGCGTGTACACCAAGCCCGCTCCACATTTTGTGCCTATAGGAGTGTAAACGTGTAAACGGCGACCAAAAAGAGGGTATTTATTCGGAAAGTTGCGGGTTTTTGGGCAAAAACGGTAAACTGGGCAGCAGCAACACTGTGTGAGGGCACGCGGCCTACAAAGTCGGACGGGTTTGTTGATCCAACCTTTACAAGGTTGCCGGGAATTCAGCCGTGCCGTACCCAGGGTAGCCTCACAGATTCGGCAACGCCTGGGCTGAATGATGAAACGCCGTTGGCGTAAGTCCCCGAAACCACGAAGCACAGATGATGGGGTATGAGGTCTGGAAACTCGTAACATGCGTAACGTTTTTGAGGCTCAACGGTTTAACTAGTAACAAACCGGAAACAAACTGGTAACATCCACAGTCAAGTCGTTGAACACAAGCGATTTAACTCGTAACAGGGCACGATACCGGCGGTGTATTTCTGCACTCGCGATCAGATTTTGACGGTCTTCAATAGGTGTTTCTACGCCCGAATATGCCGCTCCTCCGGAGCTTGGGAATATTTTTGGGGGACGTTTTACTACAAATATTGCGCTCTTGCAATGAACCTCCGGCGTAAATGGTTCATTGGCACTATGAACCGAAAAAGCGGTTGGGCTCTCCTACGGAGCTGGACGGCAGCGTCAGCGAGACTATGGACATAGTGGACGCTATAGACGTGGACATGTTTTGACTTTGATACCTAACAACAAATAGCCGGTTATTCGGCAGGCCAGCATTGGCCAATAGGAAAGCCGTAGGAAAGCCTGATGAGAAAAATTTGGATCTTGAAGTAAACGAAGACCGCATCCCACATCCGGAGTTTGCAACTCAGGATGTAATTCTGCGCAATCAACACGCGGCTCTGAAAGTAAAGTTTCGCGAGAGTCGCGCCCAGTCTGGCATATTCCGCCAACTCTGACCCTAAACGTCCGAGAGGCGCCCGCCTTTCGGCAGCCCCAAGTTCTTGTTGTTCATCCATAGATTAATCCCGTTATTTCAACATCGCGCGGTAATAACGTCCGGGCATCGTCATTGCCGCCGCATCCGTCCAGGTTACAGTACCGCCCGTGATTACATTGGTGCAGATGGGAGTCCAGTGCTTCATATCGGTCGATGCCTGGATAACAAGATTCGAGCCAGTTGGACCGGAAAATTGAATTTTAAATCCTTTTGATGTCATTGTTGATCCGCTGGTCATGCCAGTTACGGTTGGGGTAACGCTCATCTTGGTGGTAGCCGTCGATGTGAGAAGTCCGCCCAGAAGGCCAACAGTCGAGGACGAGAAAGTATAGGTTCCCGCGGTTGCCGCTGAAAAATTTGTGATGGTTAAAACGGCATCAACGCTGCCGCCGAGGTCTATAAGGGCGCCGCCGCCGACGGCGGTAAAACTGGCATTTGTCGGGAATGACCCGCCGCTGAACTGACAGCTAATGGAACTTAAGACGCCGATGGTGACCGACGATTGGACGCAAATAGTGACAGTGTCTCCTTTTGAGACATTGGTGGTCGCAGGTGAGACAGTGAGAGATGGGGCCAAAAGGCCTGCTTTTGCGTTGGCCATAAAAAACAGGCCAAAAACAAGGAAAATCACCATTTTCCTCAACCCCGAGCGGTCGATTCGGATTGTCTCTTCCATATTCGGGACAGTAGGAAGCTACTATTGTGCCAAAATTAGCCACTGTGTCTCAAAATATGAAATCGTTGCCGTTGCCGTTCACGAGCTTAAACCTTGCCACCTTGAAAATGCCCTAAAAACTATACGTGGCCTTTATCCGAAAGTTGATGCCGTCCTGCTGGATGTATGGCTCCAAATGGTAATCAGAGGATGGCTCGAAGTATTTGACGTTGAAAAGATTGTACACTCCGGCCGAAAGCTCGAGATTTTTGACGAAGAGATCGTGGCTAAAGAGAGTGAGGTTGACGACGGTAAAGCCCGGCGCATTTGGTCCTGGTGTTACGGTGGCCGTGCCGCCCAGAGGAGGAGGTGTATAAACTTCGGTTTTGCTTTGGCTTGTGTATTGGACTTCCAATCCGGCGAAGAGTTTATTGCTGTAAAGAGGCGCGCTGAGGTTGAGCTTGATCATGTTCTCTGGCGAGTCCGGCAGGCCCACTCCCGTATCCCGATCCTGGGTCCGCTGCAGGCTATAGCTGAGGCGGGCGGTATAGTCGTTCCATTTCGCCTCGAGGGAGGGTTCCAGGCCAAATGTTTCGGCGTTAAAATTGGTATTCAGCGCTGATTCGCCCAGGCCAATCAGGTCGTCCATGCGGTTGTAATAAGCCATAATAGAAGAGCGCAGAAAGCGATTGATGCCCTGTTCGTAGATGAATTCGTAGGACGAAATTTTTTCAGGCTTTACATCCGTGTTGCCGCCCGCCAACGCCAATTCCAGGATGTTTGGATCCCGGAAAGCGGTTCCATAGACGAACTTGAAGGTGGATTGCTGCCAGGGATTGTAGATGAGGGCTGCGCGGGGGCTCCAATCCGGGGTATAATTTCCGTATTCATCGTAGCGAACGCCGGCGTTTGCGCGCAGATTATCCAGAATCGCAACGTCGGCCTGGCCAAAGATGGCGTAATTTTGACGATTGGTTTCGAGTGAGCCGGCAAGGGAACCGTCCTCATATACGCTCAGGTTCTGCTCAAAATCGTTTCGATATTCGCCTCCAAACGTAAGCGTGTCCTTATCGAATATCTTCTTGTTAACCTGGGCCTCCAAACCGGCCCATTGTCCCGTTTCGCGAACCTCTTGAAAAGATGTTTCGGGGCCGCCATAGGGGGGCACGGAAGGATTGGCGTCAAAGGGATACCCCAATTCTTTGCCGCTTTGATCGTAATAAACGTCCGCCAGGACATTCCAACCTCCGTCAAACTCCTGCGCGTATTTCAACGTCACATAACTGCGGTCATCTATGGATTGCAGCAGCGAGTCATTAAAAGAAGTGTTTTCCACGGCCGTGGGATTGATTTTTTGACGATTGATATATCCACCTTCGAGGGTCAAATCCCAATAGCTGACCGAACCAAAAAAGCTTTGGAAATTGTCGGCATCCATATGATGCGCGATGCCGTTGTTCCATGCCTGATACTCCGGAAAATACAAATCACCAACGCCGTTGTTATTGTAAATTGTTCCCGACAACAAAAACTGGAGGCTGTTGGTAAACTGGCCGCCAACGGTCACCCGTCCAGAGCCTGCGTCATAGCTGCCGTACGAGCCGGAACCTTCAACTCCATTGATATCCTTGCCCTGGCGAGTGATGACATTGATGACCGCGAAAAAGGCGTTATTGCCATAGAGCACTGAGCCCGGGCCACGAATAATTTCGACGCGGTCGATTAAATCCACGTCCAGGATAAACGAGGTATCCACCTGGGCGCTGTCGTCGAGATTGTCGTTGATCCGGTGCCCGTTGACCAACAGCAGGATGCGGTTATTGGCGTCGCCCAGGTTTACACCGCTCACACCCACATACTGATAATCACGGTCATACGAAATATAAAATCCCGGCACGCTTTCAAGGAGATCGCCCAGGGTCCGCCAGCCGTATTTTCTGATTTCGTCTGACGTAATGACGGTGGCATCTGCAGGCGCCTCGGTTGCCTTTTGTTCGAACCTGGACGCTGTTTCGACTTCCGGCACCTTTATTTGCATCAAATCTTCCAGCGACATGTTGGAGAGGTCCGACTGGTTCGTGCTGCCGGCCATCGTGGCATTGTTTGTGGCACCGGCTACGCCGGACTGGTTCATCGAGTCATCGGCTCGAACACCGAGGGCCATGAGGAACAGGGCGCAGACGAGGGGCCGGAGACAGGACGCGAAGACAGGCAGGATTCCCAAAAGAAATTTTCTTTTCTTCATGGGCAAGCCATAATGTTGTCTGAGTTGTCGTTGACAAAATTCATCTGATGCGTCTCAAATTGACACGAGCAGCTTTTAAGCCTGTAACTGCCGTTCTGTGCGCTGGGACGGAAATTGTGGCTGTCCGCGGCGGCGTCGCAAGCAATAAATGCTGTAATATCAACGATTTACCATGGCAATCTCTCAGGGTGCCTGATTGATGAGAAAATGCGCAATAAACGCCGTTGCCCTGCTTTTCAGCGTGATTTTCACGGTTGGGTATCATTGCCGGGCACAGAATTCCCAGCCTACGGAATATCAAATCAAGGCGGCCTTTATTTATAATTTTGCCCGGTTTGTGGATTGGCCCACCCAGGCTTTTACCGATGCTTCCTCCCCGCTAATCATCGGTGTTTTGGGGAAAAACGACTTCGGTTCCAGCCTCAAGGAAACCATTGACGGCAAAACCATCCGCGGGCACCCGCTCGAATTCAAACTCTTCCCGTCGCTCGCCAGGGTCGCCAATTGCCAGGTCCTGTTTATCAGCACCTCCGAAAAAAACCATCTTTCAAAAATTATCTCGACCTTGCGCACCACCAGCATTTTGACTGTGGGCGAGACGGATGATTTCGTCGCCCGGGGCGGGATGATCCGTCTTAGGATTGTTGACGACAAGGTCCGGTTTGACATCAACAATTCCGCGGCCAAAAGCGCCGGGCTGACGATCAGCTCGAAATTGCTCACTCTTGCCATCGACGTCCGGTAAGCCTATACGAGCGCCGGGTCGGCAAGAGCTGATTGGCTTTTCTGAGACAATCCCCTCATCAGCAAAAGCTTAGGCCTGCTGTTACGGTTACTGAAACGGAATGAAAGTTGCTTATAGTTTACCGGAATTGCTTAATTTCATGCGGGACATGCGGCTTGTCGCCGTGGCGCGTCCTGTATTGAGACAGGATTCCCGAAAACAGGACAATTGTGGCAGTCTTACAGGACATCCCTATTAAGCGGAAACTGACTGCAATCATCATGATTGCAAGCACAGTCGCGCTGTTGCTGGTCTCAGGAGGCTTCGTGACCTACGAAATGGCCATTTTTCGTAAAACGATGAAGAATGACTTGTTAACGCTCGCCCAAATCGTCGGCAACGAAAGCACAGCGGCGGTGGCGTATTCGGACACGAAGACTGCGGAAGAAATCATGCACGGCCTGAAGTTTAAGAATCACATCACGTGCGCCGCCTTGTATGAGCCTGCCGGTGATCTTCTTTCGGCTTATTTCCGGACAAATTCCGCCGATCTCCAGGCCTCAGGCAAAATACCGCAGCACCCCGAATCCAATACGAATGTCATGGATGTCGAACGGTTCGAGCCTGACCGCCTGATCGTCTTTCATACGTTCAGAAATGCGTCAGATGGCCAAGTTGCCGGCACGGTTTTTTTGGAATCGGATTTGGATGAACTCCATCAGCGTGAGGTGCGGTACGCGGGCATCATCCTCCTCTTTATGGCGGCGTCGTCAGTCGTCACCTTGTTTCTGTCATCGCTGCTCCAGCGGGTCATTACCCGGCCTATTTTCGACCTGGCCGAAACCGCGCGGGCGGTGACCGCGGAAAAAAATTATTCGGTGCGCGTCGCCAAATACGGGCGCGATGAATTGGGCCGGCTGGTGGACGCTTTCAACGAAATGCTCGGCCAAATTCAGGACCGCGATTCAAAGCTCCAGAAGGCACACGACGAATTGGAAGCGCGCGTGCTGGAACGCACACGCAATTTGCGCGAAGAAATTACCGAACGCCGGCGCACCGAGGCGGCGTTGCAACAACAATTCGTCCGCATCAGCCTCCTCAACCAAATCACCCAGGCCATCTCCGACCGGCAGGACACCGACAGCATCCTGCACGTCGTCCTGCACGAGCTTGATGAACACCTCGGCACCGACATGGGCATGGTCGCCCTCTTCGACGCCGGCCAGCAAACGTTGAACATCGCCGCGTTATGCGTAAAGAATTCTCTCCTGGCAAAAAAATTCGATTTGCACAAAGGCAGCGTGCTGGCCCTGACGGAAACCGATTTTCAACTTTGTACAAACGGCCAAACAGTTTATGTCTCCGACACACTTAAATGGAAGTCGTCGTTCATCGAACGATTAGCGGTGATTGGCTGGCGTTCAGCCGTGGCCGTGCCGCTCATGGTGGAAGAGAAACTGTTTGGCATTTTGATAGCCGCGCGGCTGCAGGCCGAAGGCTTCAGCAGCGGCGACGCCGAATTTCTCCGGATGTTGAGCGAGCACGTGGCGTTGGCGGCGCACCAGGCGCGCCTGCACACCGACCTCGAAAAGGCCTATAACGAACTCCGGCGGACCCAGGCCACAATCCTGCAACAGGAGCGCCTCAAAGCGCTGGGCCAAATGGCCAGCGGCATCGCTCACGACGTCAACAACGCCTTGTCCCCGGTCATCGGCTTCGCCGACCTTATCCTCAAGGGCGACTATGGCTTGAAACCTGACGCGAAAAAGTATCTCGGCCACATCCGCACAGCGGGCGAGGATATCGCGCACATCGTCGCGCGGCTTCGGGAATTTTATCGAACGCGCGAAGTCAACGAGTCCCTGCAGCAACTTAATCTGAATACTCTGGTCGAGCAGGTCGTGGACATGACACGCCCGCGCTGGCGCGACATTCCGCAATCCAATGGCATTACCATCGAAGTCCATCCCGACCTGGCTCCGGACATGCCGCGCCTGGCGGGCATCGAAAGCGAAATCCGCGAAGCCATTACCAACCTCGTGCTCAACGCGGTGGACGCCATGCCTGGCGGCGGCAGGATTACCGTCCGCACCCATGCCATGCGCAACAACGGCGATAAGCACCCGCTGAAAGCGGTTGTCGAGGTTACCGACACCGGCACCGGCATGGACGAGGAAACGCGCAAGCGATGCCTTGAACCGTTCTTTTCCACCAAAGGCAAACGGGGCACCGGACTGGGCCTGGCCATGGTCTATGGCGTCATGGAACGCCATGCCGGAAGCATCGAAATTCAAAGCGAACTCGGCAAGGGAACGACTTTTCGCCTCGTGTTCCCCGTCCGCGTCAACGTGGCTTCCGCCGAACCGGAAAAGGACAACGGCTCAAATGTCGAGCCCATGCAAATCCTGTGCATTGACGATGAATCGCTGTTGCGGGAACTGTTGAAGGAGATTCTCGAACGCGACGGCCATGAAGTCGTGCTGAGCGACAACGGACAGTCCGGGCTCGATGAATTTCGGATCGCCTCGGAACGAAAACGCCCGTTTGACCTGGTCATTACCGACCTGGGCATGCCCTACATTGACGGCCGGCAGGTGGCCAAAACCATCAAGCTCGAATCTCCGCGGACCCCGGTTGTCATGCTGACGGGTTGGGGTGCATTTATGAAGGAAGACGGCAGCGGCCCCACGGAAGTGGACGGTATCCTCAGCAAACCTCCGCGCTCGCGCGAAATCCGCGACATGCTCCGCAAATTCAGTCCCGGCCGAATCCACAATGGAAACGGACACGGACACCATAGCTGAGCCTTGCGCAGCAGCCGGTGTGAGCCACTGGTTGCGCCGCTGCACGCGGCGCCACACGGCGCAGCGCGCCGTGTTCCACCACTCCATGGTTATGGGGGGCCTTCCTTTCCCGCTATTCGTGGCCGCCGTGCTGGGACAACAATATCGCCACTTGCTCGTGGGCGTTCATTACGGCGAAATGCAGCGGAGTCATGTCGTCCTTGTCTTCCACGTTGACCAGGGCGCCGTGGTCCAGAAGCACTTGCGCCGCTTCTTTACTATCGTACATCGCGGCGTAATGAAGCGGTGTATCCCAGTTTTTGTCCTTTGCCTCAATATCCGCGCCATTGGACAGCAATAATTCCACTTGATGCGGGCGGTTAAATCTGGCGGCCATGTCCAAAGGCGTGGAACCCGCTTTGTTCCTCGCGTCCACGCGCGCATTGTGCGCGAGCAACAATTTCACCATGTCGCTGTGGCCGTTCCCCGCGGCCAGGTGCAACGGCGTGTCGCCCTCGATATTTTCGGCGTTCACATCGGCTTTGTCGCTTAGAAGCAGTTCCGCCAGCGGCTGGTAGCCGCGCGCCGCGGCCCAGTGCAGAAGTGTGTCCCCGCCCTTGTCGTGGCTGGAAACCAATCCCGGATCAGATTTGACCATCGCAATGACTTTTTGAGGGTCGTTGTCCTTTACCGCTTGGTCCATCTCACCGTGCGTTGAGGCGCAACCCGCAAGGCCCATGACCACTAAGCCCGCCGGCAATACAAGGGTCGCACACAACGGCAGGAATCGTCGGAATCGGCCAAATAAAGCGAATATTTTCATCGTACCAGCTACGCCGAATTTGCCGGAAAGGTCAAATGGAAAGTTTGGCGAGGAGCATTCGGCTGAATGATTGAATCCTTTGAAGATTCATTCTAGACTATTGTGTGATTGCGCTTCTGGATTATGGCTCAGGCAATTTGCGCAGCGCGCACAAAGCGCTGCTCAAAATTGGCGCCGATGTGCGCATAGCCCAAACACCCGCGGAAATGCGCGGCGCCGGCGGCGTTATCCTGCCGGGCGTCGGCGCATTTGACGACTGCATGAATGCCTTGCGCCGGCAGGAACTGTTCGATGCCTCGCGCGACTTCATCCGCAGTGGCAGGCCATTCCTGGGCATCTGCGTGGGCTACCAGGCTTTGTTTGAACGGAGCGACGAATTTAACTCCTGCGCCGCCGGCCTCGGGATTTTCAAAGGAAGCGTCGTGCGCTTTTCGGAAACGAACGGTCTCAAGATTCCGCAGATCGGCTGGAACCAGATTGATATTGTCCAGCGCGATTGTCCGCTCTTTCGGGGAGTTGAAAGCGGCAGCTATGTCTATTTTGTTCACAGCTTTTACCCGAAGCCCGCGGACCAGGCGATAGTGGCCGCGCAGACAGAATACGGACAACCGTTTGCATCGGCCATTTGGCGGGACAATGTGTTCGCCACGCAATTTCACCCGGAAAAAAGCCAGAATACGGGACTGCAACTGCTGAAAAACTTTGCGGAACTGGTGGAAGGAACTATCCAGATTGCAGTATCTTTTCCGCCGAACGCCGGACCGCTTCGGCCAATTCGCGGGGCTTAATCACCCTGGCGTCACCGCCCCAGCTCAATATCCATCGCTCGATTTCCACCAGGCCTGATAATTTGAGCTTGAGCTCGACCGCGCCGCTTTTCAGTTCCCGCAACTGCTGCGATTCATGCCATTTTTTCTCGCGGATATAATCGGCCGCGCGCGCGTTGAAACGGATGACGACGTCGTACCGGCCCGCGCCGGAATGGACGCCGAAGCTGTCGCGCAATTCCTTTTCAAGCGAAAATTTCCCGGATCGTTCAAATGTTTTGCCCGTGGGTTTTACGGCCCGGATTCTAGATGGGACAAACTTGCGGATGTCCTTGCGGGCATGATCAAACGCGAACAAAAACCATTCTCCATTCACATTCGCGAGATGATACGGGTCGACGATGCGGCATTCGCTCTGTCCTGCGCCGGGTTTCCGGTAACCCAGTTCCAACTGCCGGCGTTGCGCCACTGCCGTGGCGAGCAAATCAAAAACGTTCAAATCCAAAATCGGTTCGACACTCGTCCGAAAAGAAATGGCCCTGCCCACGTCCGCAAGATTGAGTGAAATCGTGTCCGGCAAAGACTCCTCCATTTTTTTGATCGCGGAAAGCAGCGGCTTCTCGAAGCTGGTGCCGCGATATTGTTGCAACGCTTTTTCGGCCACGACGAGCGCGAAAAGCTCGCCTTCGGTAATTTGGAGCGTGGGAAATGCGTTGACCTCACCATTGTAATAATAACCGTTCTGCGCGGCGTCGAATTCAATGGGCAGGTTCATCCGGTCCCGCATAAATTCCATGTCCCGATGAATCGTCTTCGAGGCGACTTCGATTTCCCGGGCCAGGGAAGCAGCATTCGGAAATTTACCCGATTGCAGCGCCTGATGAATCCGCAACATCCGCTCCAAAGGCGGACGCGAGTGCAGCGAAGGAGTTTTAGCCGTGTTCATTTGAACCGAGAAAACCGGCGCAAAGGTAGAATTAAAAATTAGATATGGGAAACAATTTCCAAGCCAGCACAGGAGCGCCGTGAGCGCCAGAATTCAGTACGGCACGCGCCGGCAGCGCGCGCCCTGACTATGGATTTGCTTGACTCTGCTGCATCCCGGTTGTCGGATTTCAACGTCTGCGGCTTCTTATTGGTGATATGAATCTGAGCGACAGCGCAAAATTGCTCCGAAACTATGCCGAGCATGGCGACGAAACTGCCTTTCGTGAACTGGTCGAACGGTACGTTGACCTCGTTTATTCCACAGCCGTTCGGCGCGTGGGCGGGGACGTCAATCTGGCCCAGGACGTCACGCAAAGGGTATTCGCCGACCTCGCGCTCAAAGCCCGGACGCTTCGACAATTGGAGCACCTGGGCGGCTGGCTGCACCGGCACACCGGCTTCATTGCCTCCAACATGGTTCGGGGTGAGCGACGCCGTCAGATTCGCGAACAGGAAGCCGCTCAAATGAATGCAATCTCAGAATCACCCGACAGCCTTTGGCAAGAATTGGAGCCCATGCTGGATGACACGATCGAGCAACTCGAACCACCCGACCGCCAGGCGATATTGCTGCGATTTTTCGAACGGCGCGATTTCCGGTCGCTAGGCAACGCACTGGGCATCAGCGATGACACGGCGCAAAAGCGGGTCAGCCGGGCGATCGAGAAGTTGCGTTCACTCCTCATTCAACGAGGGGTGACGCTTAGCGTCGTTCTTTTATCAGCTTTGTTGGCGGGGCGCGTAATTAATGCGGCGCCCGCCGGCCTGGCGGCGAACGCGGCTAAATTCGCGCTGGCCGGGGCATCTGCGGGCGGCGGACTGGCAGCGATACTAACAAAGATTTCGGAATCCGTTGCATTTAAACTCTCACTCGGGGGAATCGTAATAGCAGCGGCGTTATGGTTTGCGCGGCAACATTCTTCGATTGCCCAGCCGGTGCATGAGCAAACAAACACAATCAGCGCCGTAGACGGCGTAACCAACAGCCCGCCAGCCTCGAACCCATTGGCCAAAACCGCATGGCCCGCCGCCAATACGAATGCTACGGGCAGGCTGCTGACGGTGAACGTGGTGGCCGCCGATAGCGGGAAACCAATTCCAGACGTGGAATTCGATTATTGGCTTTGGACAAACGGTATCTGCGATCATATGAAGCCGCTCTACGCGACGCGACTTGGCGTCTGCAAGGTCCCGGTGCCTGATAACACGACTGAATTAACTCTCGTCAGCCAAAGAGACGGTTTTGCGGACACGCTCCTGGACTGGCATGCGGCCAGTGGCGACCAAATTCCCGCTCAATACACTCTGCGGGCTGCACGGGCGCTCTCCGTTGGCGGAACGGTGGCAGATCCTGACGGCAACCCGGTGGCGGGAGCGCAAGTGGGTTTCAATAACATGCCTGACCCCAATACTCAGACACGCCCGCAAAGTGACGATTTCGGCTGGCCATTCTGGGTGTTCACGACATCCGATTCGCAAGGCCGATGGGAAATAAACAGGATGGGGAAGGAGGCACTTAAAACTGTCACTGGAAACGCGACCGAGCCGAATTTTGTGAACGCGCCGTCAATTGCTCCAGGCCGCCAATCGGATGTGTTGATACAACTACTTGCCGGGAAATACGTATTTAAGTTGGGCCATGCGGTCGTTGTGCAGGGTATTGTGAAGGATGCAGATGGAAAGCCGCTGCCAAACGCCCAGGTCCGTGTTGGGCAAACAGCCACACCCGGTTCCCGCGAAGGAACCAGCCAGGCCGATGGCACGTTCTCCATTGTCGGATGCGCACCCGGGACCAATGTCATCACAGCCCAAGCCGATGGTTTTGCAGCCAACGCGCTCCCTGTCAACCTAACGGACGGCGCGGGACCGTTTGAACTGGTTCTTCACCCCGGAAAACTACTGGAACTGCGCGTGGCAGATGAAGACGGCAATCCAGTGCCGGACGCCAATGTTTCATACGATACATGGCAAAGTTCGTCCTCGGATTGGAAAATGCCGCTCCAGGTTGATTTTCATGGGCACACTGACGCCGACGGACGTTTGCAATGGGATAGCGCGCCTGATGGACTACTATCGTTTAACATTTCAGCGGACGGGTATATGGTAAATGGCGATTATCAATTTTCGGCGGATGGAACAGAACACGTCGCCACACTCGTGCCTGCTCTCACGATTTCCGGCACTGTGACCGATGCCACAACCGGTCAACCGGTCCCGAAGTTTCGTATCATCGCCGGCCATCCGAATGACGATTCCTCCACTGAAGCGACCAACGTTTCCTGGAGCACACTTGAGCGTTTTTGGTTAAGCTTCAGTGACGGCTCATTTAAATACAGGTGGCAGGAGCCTCCAATCAGGAATGCCGATAGGGACCCATTGTTTGCCTTCAAATTTGAAGCCGACGGTTATGCCCCGTTGATCACGCGGGTGATACATGCTTCGGAACGCAATGTGCGTCTTGACGTGGCGCTGCCGCCTGCCCCTTCAACGCAAGTGACCGTCCTTTTGCCGGACAATGAACCGGCTGGGGCCGCCGATATTGGCCTGGCGTCGCCCGGCGCGCGGCTTTCATTGGTTCCAGGAGGCCTGTCGCATGATAATCTTCAGTCAGGCGGCTCCCTTCTTCAAACAGATAACGCGGGACAGTTCACTCTGCCGCTGGACCCTTCCATAACAAAAATTATTGCAACCAGTTCGCAGGGTTATGCCGAGGCAACGCCGGCGGAATTAGCCGGGAATCCGGTGATGCAATTGCAGCCGTGGGGCCAGTTGAATGGCATCCTTCTGACAAACGGCCAGCCCGCAGCTGGCAGCACTCTCTCATTCCAATACAACCAACAGAAGGCGGACACTATTTCGTTCGATACTTTCAAATTTCGAACTCAAACCGACAATGCAGGGCACTTTACCTTTGCTCAAGTCCCGCCTGGGAATTATCGGGTAATGCTGCTGTTCACTTTTCCCGGTGGCTGGACGTCTGGACCATCGCAGCCGGTAACAATCGAACCCGGCGGGACGACGACTGTGACGATTGACGAGACGAATATGACGCCGACCTCTGTGAATCAGTGAATTGCCTTTTCCACCACAGCCGTTTCGCGTAATTTCCGCGCATGTTCAAGCCAGCCGATTTGTTTGATCTTGCGCAGACTGCGCATGCGGGAATTTTTGACGGTTGTGAGTTCGCCTGGGATGCGCTGAAAAAGATTGAACGCTACATCGCCGCAAACCTAAAGCCTGAGCTTCGCAACAAATGCGACGGCGTGGCGTACATCGGGGATAAGGTCTTTATTGGTGAAGGCACGGTGGTTGAGGATGGCGTGATGATCAAAGGACCGGCGATTATCGGGCGCAATTGCCACATTCGCCACAACGCCTATCTGCGCGAAAATGTGATTATCGGCGACGGTTGTGTTGTAGGCAATTCGACGGAAATCAAAAACTCTCTTCTTCTCAACAACGCCGGCGCGCCGCACTTCAATTACGTGGGCGATTCGATTCTCGGCCATAAGGCGCATTTGGGCGCGGGCGTAAAAGTCTCGAACGTCAAACTTTTTCCCGGCAATATCGCCGTGGTATTGAATGGCAAATCCTTCGACACCGGCCTGCGCAAATTCGGCGCACTGCTTGGCGATGGCGCGGAAATTGGCTGCAACGCGGTCTTGAACCCGGGCAGCATTGTTGGGCGCGGCGCTGTGATTTATCCCAACGTATTTTGGCGCGGGGTTTTGCCGGACGGAAATGTTGCGAAGAACAAGGCGGAGGTGGAAGTGGCGCCAAAGAAATAGGACGATTGGAATGAAATCAACCCTTTTAGGATTCTCGACCCGGGTTCGTTCGGAACGCGGGGACGAGCCGTCCCCGCTCCTATGGTGGGCTGAGTGATTGCAATCCCGTGATTACGTTTGGACCTCAAACAATCGCATTAGCATTTGCTCCACTGGCTCTTCTTGTTTCAGTTCAATCCATTGGCAATGAGCGTGTCGGCGAAACCAGGTGAGTTGCCGTTTGGCAAACTGCCGCGTCCGAATTTTTACTAATTCCACGGTCGCTTTCAAATCGCGTTCGTCCCGCAAGTGTTCCACGACCTGGCGATAACCGATGGCCTGCATGGCGGTCCGATTTTCAGCAAGGCCTCGCCGCAGCAATTCCCGTGTTTCCTCCACCAGCCCGCGTTGAAACATTTCCTCAACGCGCGAGTCAATTCGTTCGTGCAAATCGGCGGGGGAACGGACGAGAAGAGTCAGCGTGTTGCCTGTTGCGTGTTGCGCGCCTTGCGTCCAGTCGGCTTGAGACGCAGCGACGGGTTTGCCCGTCGTTCGGACGATCTCTACGGCCCGGACGACGCGGCGCCGGTTCATCTTGTCTATTTTCTCATAGCTGTCCGGGTCCCGTTCGCGCAATTCTTCCAGAAGTCCAGCCAGCGGGGCCGCTTCCAATTCTGCTCGCAGTTTCGGATCGGCAGCCGGCGCATCCCCCAGCCCGTCCAGAAACGCCTTAAAATAAAGTCCCGTCCCGCCGCAAAAAATAGGGACTTTATCGTGCGACCGGATATCGGCGACGGCCCGTTCCGCCAGTTGAACAAATTTCGCGGCATCGAAAGGTTCATTTAATTTACAAACGTCAATCAAATGGTGAGGAATTCCTTTTCGTGTTGCCGCGTCCGGCTTTGCCGTTCCTATGTCCAGGCCCCGATAGACCTGCATCGAATCGACAGAAATGATTTCACCCTCAATCTTCTCCGCCAGCGCCAGGGATATTTCGGATTTCCCCACCGCAGTCGGGCCCGCGATGAAAATGGCGCCCCCATCGGCTGAGGTCCGGATTCCGGATGGGTTTGCCATTGCCACAGGCAGGCTACGTTTGTTTTGCTTCGGCGCGGCGCGACAAAATCGCCGCCAGGGCCAGTCCTGTGATAAAGATTGGCACACTGATCCATTGCGCCGGTGTCAGGCCCAGGTGATAGTGCAACTCGGAATAATCCCCGCGAAAATGCTCCACCACCGACCGCAAAATGGCGTAGCAAATCAGATAGGTCGCAAAAACTTGGCCGTCGAATTTCTTTCGCCTGAAAAGCCAGGCCAGAAACACATAAAGCCCCAAATTCAGCAGACCATCGTAAATTTGCGTCGGATGCAGCGGCACGTTCAACGGCGTTCCGGAGAGCTCCTGCGCCAGGGGATTGGTGAACGTGATGGCCCAGGGCAAATCCGTTGGCCGCCCGTAGCAGCAGCCGTTGAGCAGGCATCCCATCCGGCCAAAAAAGCTTCCCAGCGCGATGCTCGGCGCCAGCACATCCGCTGTTTTCCAGACGGGCATCTTTTTCCAAAGGATATAAACCAGCCCGCCGAGGATACCGCCGATCAGCCCGCCATAATAAACCAGTCCGCCATGCCAAACGGCAAAGATCTCCATAATCGGCTGTCCGGCAAACTCCTCGTGCCAATACGTCGTCACATAGACCACACGGGCGCCGATAATCGAGCCGACCATCAGCCACAAGACCACGTCGGCTATGCGTTCGGCCGGAATATTTTCCCGGCGCGCGCGAAGCGTGGCCGTCCAAAGACCAGCCAAAAAGGCCAGGGCGATCATCACGCCATACCAATGGAGAGTCACCGGACCGTGGTGAAATACAATAGGATCCACACCAACATTTTACCCGAATTAAATCGGTTGAAAACCACGAAACGCGCGTTGCGTCAATTTAACTGTGATTCGTGGCAGCGATCGTGCGAATGTTCTGTGGTGTCAAAGGCGGAACGTGAGGCGTGATGGCTGGAGGTATGGGTGGCATGATTGCCGCAGTCGGAATCGGAGGCCATTGCGGCACGTGGGCCACAAGATCCCTCCAGGCCTGCCGCTCGGAAGGGGTCATTTTGGACCAAAGTTGGGCATTTTTGAGAAATTCGGCGCGTTCCTCGCTGCTCATGTTGGAAAACTTTCCAAACGCTCGCACGCATTGGATCCGCTGGCGCATCGGCATTTTATCAAATGTCTGCATCGTCCTTTCCATTTGCCGCGCCTCAATACCGGTCAATTCGCCCAGGGCCTTCTGTTTTTCTGCCGTCGACAGGTTAAAAAAGGAAATGAATTGCGCGATCATTGCCTGTCTTTCGGACTGTGAACAAGCGTTCCAGCGTGACTGTTCCGCACCGCTGGGCGCCGGTACGTCCGAACTGCTGTTTGTCGTGCTTAATCCGGCGAAATAGCCGGCGATATGTTCATTGTCCAAAAATTCCTGTTGCAGCTGTGGAGGCAGAATTACCCATTCCGTCAGCCTGGACTGGACGAGGTCGCGAATATCCGCCGGGACCAGAGCCAATTGCGCTGCCCGCCGGTCCGGAGAAGCTTGCAGCAACGGCTCCAAATACCACCTCAACTCCGTCGCCTGCAGCCGCAGTTCCCGCTCGCCGGCATCCATCGCCGCGTATTCGTTGACTTTCGCCAGGATTCGCTCCCGAACCTTGGGCGACTTCTTTGCAAGCGCGATTTGAAGCTGTTGCGGCGACATTGCCAGCAGCTTCCGAAAATAATCCACCGGCGAGAACATCACCGGCGGTGTTGGCGGTGGCATAATGGATGCAGGCACAGGCACCGCCGGCCGGTTCAGATTTGTCGTATTCTGGGCGCCGGCTGAAGAAACAAACAACGCTGCCGACGACATCACTACAAACCACAGCCGCCCTTGACGGAACCGATTCATCGCATGTCGGAAGCCAGTGCCAATAATTCGTCATCCGGCCGCGCGGATTGACTCATGCGCTGAATGGCGTCAAAATTTTTCAGGGCTTCAACGCTCGGCATGGGCTGAGACGCCACGACCACCACGCTGTCGACAAGCCTTTGGCGCTGAACCAAAAGTTCGTGCCGATGAAACGCAATGGCGATGATGCCTGCCGCGGCCGCTGTAACGGTGATGCGGGGGAAAAAAATGCGCCAATTCCACTCTATCGCACCCCATCGGCCCCGCCGCGCCTCCGCTGCCTCTATCGCCTGCATTACCCGCACTGTAAAATTAGACGCCAGTGGCGCGTCCGGCAGTCTGGAAAGCAACTCCCGCAGTTGCCTCTGCTCGTTGTGAAGCGGCTCGTTGTTCATCAGAGGATTAAAAACCGCCCCGCCGTTAAAGTTGCGCTTTTTTTTGACAAACCCGTGGTCGCCGGGCCGGGCCTCATTCCCGCTCGCTTTGGCGCGGTTTCAACGCTAATTTGCGGGAAAATGACAAGCCGCCAACGCTTCCTGGATGCCTGCCGCTGCCGCCCCGTTGATCGCCCGCCGGTCTGGCTGATGCGCCAGGCCGGCCGCGCCCTGCCCGAGTACCGCCAGCTCAAAGGCGAACATGATTTTCTTGAACTGGTCCGCACCCCGGACCTGGCCGCCGAAGTCACACTTCAACCTATCCGCCGTTTTGGCTTCGATGCCGCCATTTTATTCAGCGACATCCTCGTTGCCGCCGAAGGCCTGGGCCAGGGCTACCGTTTCCGTGAGACAGGCGGCATTCAAATGGACTTTCCTTTGCGCGACCAAAGGGACATCACGGCTCTCAATGTCGGCGCTTTGGAACAACGGCTCAACTACATCCCGCGTGCCATCGAACTGTCAAAACAGGCGCTGCTCGGAAAAACCGCGCTTATTGGTTTTGCCGGTTCGCCCTGGACACTCGCCAACTTTATGCTCGAGGGCGGCAGCGCCACGGAATTTCTCCGGGCAAAAAATCTCCTTTCGAGCCAGCCCGAAATCTTTTCGCTCCTGATGGACAAATTGACCGCCGCTGTCACGAAATTATTGCAGATGCAGATTGCCGCCGGCGCGGATGCCGTGCAAATCTTTGACAGTCTCGGCGGATTGCTGCCGCCGCGCCTTTTCCCGGAAGCTTCAGCCAGATGGATGAATCAGATCATCGCCGCGCTCGGCGCGGCCGTTCCGGTGATTGTCTTTTCAAAGGATTATCACGATTGGAAAAGCCTCATGGCAACGAGTGCGGACGTGCTCGGCATTGACGCCCGCGTCCGGCTCGCGGATCTGCGCAATCTCCTGCCCGCCTCAATCGGCATTCAGGGCAACCTCGACCCTTCCCTGCTAACGGCCACTCCTGCCATAGTCGCGGCAGAAACAAACCGGATTCTCCAGGAAATGCGCGGACGCCCCGGCCACATTTTCAATCTCGGCCATGGCGTGCCGCCGGATGCCAAACTTGAAAACATTGAGGCACTCGTTGAAACCGTGAAGAGTTTTCGAGAGCAATAACGAAGCAAACTGACTGACTACCCATTTCAAATTGTAAACTGGTCCTCTCACTTCACGGAACGATTCATTCCGCATTTCCGGGCGCCCCTGTTGGGGCTAGACTCAGATCACAATCGGTCCATTTCCTTGGCGTGCTGGCACTTAAAATTGTTATCCCGCGCTTGTCCAAACGGACTCGCTAAAGGCTGGAATCGGGATCGACTTGCTCACATCGACGGTGATGCAGGCGGCGGCGCCGGGGCATTCGGCAGCTTTAGCGCCATTTCATAATGATGGCGAATAATATTAAGCCCCTTGTCCGCGTATTTCTTTAATGCCGGGTCCTGCAATGTCGCGGAGGCGTCTTCAAATTTTTGGATGGCCGCGTAATGGCCATTGACCATGGCGTCGGCGTAAGCCTTGTCAAAATCGGACCCCGTCAGGGACACCAGATGCTGCGCGTCCAATTGCGCATGCAGAAGCCTGTCTTGCGGCGTTCCCTCCTCCATCATCTCAGTGGCCGGCTTTTCCTCGGGCGCCGACACCGGTACATAAAACGTATTTGTATCGGGCAATTGCAGCCCCTCGTCAGCGGCCACCTTCTCCAGGCGCTGCTGCAACCTGGAATGGTCCCGCACCATGTGCTTCCCAAACTGCCGTATAGCTTTATCTTGCGAATTGGTTTGCGCTGCCTCGCCCAGCCGGATTTCCTCCAGGTTGATTATTGCCGCATCCCAGGCAAAATCCGCTGCCGTTACCATCGGCATCGCCGGCGCGTTAGTGTCATCGGCCAATACTGGAACTGTCAGGGCAAAAACCGACACAGCCAGCACCACCTTTCGAACGGCTATCGTTTTCATAATCATCACCAGATCCTTTAATTGGCATGGTGATGATTAGCCAATAATATGCCACGCCGATTTTGTGGTTAGGAGAACGAATTTATCCGGACGACCTCGTGCGAAATGCAATAACGGTCGCCGCAACCGTGCGTTTTGCGGCGTATCGAAACCCAGGCAGAACGCCTGCAACTGTTACCGTGGCGGGTCGTTCCGATTAACCGTATGCTTGAACTTGAGCTTGACTGTATCCTGCAGAAAATCCATGAAGCTCCGCTTCTTCTTCTGCACCGTACTTTGAATTGCCTCGCACTTGTGACTGCATAACGGGCAAAGAAAGAGCGGCACGCCCCCTTTCCGCCGGAGCACATGCACGCATTCACTGCACATGATTTCTTTGCAATGCGTGCATTTGTACGTGGCAGTCGCCCGCGTGTGCCGCGGGCAAATCATCGCGCCGTCCGGCAGGACCACCGGCGGCTTCGGACGTGGACGCTCATATTGCGGAATTGCCACGTTCGCTTCGGTGGATTCCACAAATAGTTCCACGTCGCCAAGCGTCACGGTTTGGCCCGGCAACAGCCGCGCTTCCGTTACCGGATCGCCATTTAGAAACGTACCATTGGTGGACTGGCAGTCCCGCAGCAGCACCCCATCGGCCGAAAGAATAAACTCGCAATGAACCGTCGAAACGGTCGGATGCTCTATCGAAAAATCACACTCCGGCGAGCGCCCAACTCGGGTCACGCCCGCCCTCAACTCCAGCACCTGCGCCCCTACGCCCTCAGTTTTGATTAGAAGTTTCGCCATGCATCTCTCCGACTGTCTTATGGTTACACCTATAGAACTTGAAAGTCCAGCGCTAACGGGCCGAATACTCCGGTTTTGGCCAGTTTTAACGCCTTGTTTTTATCGTTTAAATCTCGCTCATCATATCTACTTCAGAAAAAACATTGAAAAGTTACACGGTTTTTGGGTTTAAATGAGGATCGGCGGCGCGACTAACTTCCCTTTTGCCCGACCGTCGCCTCACCCTGACCCTCTCCCCTTCCATCGACTGGGAACCGCATCCATAGGGTGCAACGTTCAACCTCAAAAATGCGTCTTGCGCTCAAATTTTGGAGCCGATTGCCAGTAAAATCGTGGTGTTTTGCGACATTTGCGTCGGTGTCAATAAGTTCACATTTAGTGAGGTTATTGACACCAAGCCAAAAACGGCTTTTCGGTC
>DATJTK010000067.1:0-70913 GCA_035503455.1 Candidatus Sulfotelmatobacter sp.
GATTGGCCCATCAACCGCGTCGCCGAATTGACGCCCACAGCCTGGAAAGCGGCCCGCCAAAAAACATCCTGACATTCCCGCAGTTTAACCGCCCCTTCAACCATTGCCATACGGGGTTAGTAACACGGATACAGTGAAGCGTTGATTGGCATGCTGACAAATGCTCGAAACTGCTCATCCAGTTTACTGAATTCTTCATTACACGGTGCACAACACAGAACGGTGATTAAATTTGTTGGTCTCGGCTTCGGGAAAAGATTTTTTGGGGGCAGATGGTCGCTTGTGAGACCTTTCTCGCTTTTGCAGAGATAGCACCAATGGATGTTATGTTTCATGGACGCCCTACAGCGACTTCGGTACCAGCTTCTCGACCCTTTTTTCCAATTCGACAGCGAACTCCGCGAGGTTGTCGTTGAATCTCGTTAGGACGGAAGTTCGAAACCCACTGTCCGATATTTCTTCAAGATGTGACAGCCGCACACACCGAATGATGTAGGCCCAAATCGAGTGGGACCGGGCGTTGGTACTTAAGGCCAAAAGTTTCGGGTTGTATTTTCTACCAAAATCCAACACGTCTTCGTCGCTAACCTCAAGTCCAATCCTCATAAAATAAGAAGCGGCAAGATTGAATGTCTCGTCGGCAACCAAAAGCTCCTGAAGCAACGCCAAGTCTGTGAGATTAAAACCATGCGATGCCAAATCGGTGGCCATCTTTGGATCCCTCACCCTGTTAAACACTCCCGGGAGTGTCTCCAATAAAAACCGCACGCCATTGTCAAACTTTTCTTCCATATCACCATAAAGTTCGACACGAGCCATCGCGTCAATAACGATCTTCATATGTGCGGCGCAGATTTCAGCGAATAGGTCTTTCCTGATGAACTTTCCTTTAAGGCCCGCGCCATTGAGTATGCCGCAAGCATTGGATGCCCCCGCCGCGGTTAACGAGAAAAGTTCCATAGGTATCTTTAATTTTTCGCGGGCAGGATCGCGTTTAAAGAAATTGAACATGCCTGGATTGAAGCACAAAATCGGCGAATTTTCAATGCTTTGGCTGATTATGAAAGTGCGTCCCCATGCTGCTGGATGAAGAGCATAGTTGGCAAAGAAGGCTAATTAGTGTAAATTTTTGACATGGCGAACGACAATCTGCTTTCACGAATCACGGTGGACCCGAACATCTGCCACGGGAAACCGTGCATTCGCGGTTTGCGTTATCCGGTTGAATTTCTGCTCGAATTGTTGAGCAGCGGCATGACCGCCGAACAAATTCTGGCCGATTATCCCGACCTTGAGGCAGACGATTTGCGCGCCGCCTGCGCTTACGGGGCGCGGCTCACCCGTGTCAACCGCGTTGAACCCGTGGCGGCATGAAATTTATGACCTATAATCTTTGAGAACAGTGAAAAAGAACATTGAAAAGAAAACTTCCGGCACGCTCATTGTGGAGAAATATCGTCATCGCCTGAACAAACTCACGCCGGCGGAACGCCAGCAGTTGCGGGACCGCGCCATGCAGATCGCCTTCGGCCATGAATCCGAAAACACCCCGGCTCATCGCCGGTGACGCGAACGTCGCGATTGATCTGGCTCAAGAAAACGAATGGGTTCTGGACGCCCTGTCCACCATTCGTGGCCGGTTGCCGGATTGCTCCCTTTTGTTGCCGCCGACTGTTTCGGAAGAACTGGCATGGCTCGCGGATTACGCCGAAGCCGCTAAAGAAAGCGACGCCGCCCGTAAATTTCTCCGCCATCATCGGACTTGGGGATTTGAATTGATCCGCACCCTCCCGCTGGGCAATGCCTATGTTGCAAAGATTGCCGATTGCCTGCTCCAGGCGGCTTTGCTGCCGTCCGCGGAGGTCAATGATGCGCATATCCTTGCCGAATCCGCCGCGCTCGGCTGCTTTATTTTGCTGACCAGCGACGAACATCTCCGCGCCATTGATTTTCAGCGATTGGGTTTCGAGTTGGCCGCGTTCGATTTGACCGTCCCGGTGATTGCCACACCGCGCGAGATCGTCCGCAAGTTCTTTCGATAATCCCGGAAGCGCATACACTTGATGCCTCTGGCATCATAATTCATGCCTGAGAATTTCTCACCCCAAATCGTTTTTTTAAAGACTGGACGCTACTCCCGCTCCACGTCTGACCAGGCCGCGCTGACCTGCGCTGGCGAAAGAACGCGCCGAAATACACCCAATGCGAGCGCGTTTCTCATCTCCAGGCGATGCAATCCCGTGAACGGCAAGGGGTCAGTGGCTGCGTGGATGACAGCCTGGGCACTCACGCTATTGGAATCATTGACGTAATACGAGATAAGCAGGCTACTGTCCGCGTAAAGACTCATGCGGCGTCAATAGCGCTCTTGTTCCCGTGCCAACAGCACCAGATTGGGTAAAATCTTGTCGCCAAAAATTCGTCGCCGCCGGGCAGCGGCGTCAGGCCACCGCACCCGACGATGCCGCTGGACAATCGGCTCCGCCGTTTCCAGTTCGTGAACAAAGTCGAAGAATTTCCGGCGCTCCCGCAGTGGGAGTGCCTTAACCTGTTCCAAAACATCATGTGCGCTCATCGTCAGAACAATACCACAAACCGGGCATTTAGGGCAAGTTTTTGGCTCATGTGGTCCGCACGGCGCGGCGTCAGTGATGAGGTTCAATGTTTATCGCCCGAACGAGGCGCTCAGAAAGGTCTGCCAACCCTACAACTTTGGGGGAAATTGCGCCAAAGATGGTTCAAAGCCCGATGAATTATTGATAAATCGTTGGCACGCGAGTGGCATGAAGCTGACAAACACATGACATAAACACGGAAATCATGCGCACCATCTAAAAATAATATGGCATTGAGCGTAGGAGGAGGAGCCGGAGGCAAGGAGGCGACGAAAATTACAGCCTGCGCGGCACGCTCATGCTGCGGCGTCGTTTTTTGGGATGGACAACAGGGGGCAGGCGCGTTTGAATCGGATATGGCAAAGTACAAACGGAAACCGGTTCCGGGCAGTTTCGGTGATTTCTTGAGCCAATACTACCCTGATTATTCTGCGGGGCTTGCATACAAATATCCCCAGGCTTGGACCGATGAAGAAAAACGAAATTTTAATCCTTCTTTTCTGCCAAAAGGTCTGCAACCCGATAACGCATCTTCGGTTCACGCCAATGGCATATCTTTGAACGTGATTTCAATTCCAGAATTTCCGCGCCCGCAAGCGCGCGAGCTCAAACCAAAGAAGGTAATTTTGCCGGAACAAAACGGGTAACTTTTTCACCGCCTGAATAAAATGTACCACGGCATGAATTATGAAACAAAGCTATGATCCATCGCTTCCAATTGTGTTCGATTGTCCTCAATGCAAGAAACGTGGAAAATTAAGAGGCGGAGAGGCAGAGCACCAAACACCGAAGGATTTTTTGCCTCGGATTCTGTCTTTTCACTGTCCGACGTGCCAAGCCAGAATTAAAGTAGAGGTAGATAATGGTCGCTGGTTGGAAGACGTAGCAGGTCAGAAGGTTGAATTCGTTCTTGCAAATGCCCAATTAGCTTAAAGCGGAATCAAAAATATGAATTCAAAATGGGCTCTCTTTTTTGGCTTAATATTGTTGGCATCCGGATGTGCAACTATTCAAAACGGAAATACTGGCGCCTCCAATTATTCTCCCCAGAAAACTTCAACGGTGTCGCCGACAAATGCGACCCAAGCATTTGACCCGGCAGCATTGGGGGCGATGCCCGTTGGTTCTTCCACGACATCCCTGGACGGCCTCAAAGCTGATGCAGAAAAAGGAAACGCAAATGCGCAAGTTGCGCTCGGCTTGATGTATGAGAGTGGTACAGGAGTAGCGCAAAACGATAGGAACTATATTGAGGCCGTCACATGGTACCAAAAAGCAGCGAATCAAGGAAATGCTAACGCACAAACCGATCTTGCTTATTGTTATTATAGCGGCGAGGGGCTTTCGCAAGATTATGCTGAGGCAATCGAGTGGTATCAAAAAGCGGCTGAGCAGGGAAATGTCAGAGCGCAGGACAGTCTCGGTCACATGTATCAAAATGGCGAAGGAACGGCGCAGAATTACGGAGAAGCCATGAAATGGTATCAAGCAGCGGCAGGGCAAGGGTATGCGCCTGCGCAGGTGGACCTCGGATTCATGTACGAAAAAGGCGAAGGGGTCCCCACAAACTTTGACGAGGCTTTCAATTGGTACGTGAGGGCCGCAGGCCAGGGAAACGCTGTCGCACAAAATAATCTTGGTTGGATGAACGAAAAAGGACTAGGCATGACCCAGAATAACGTCGAGGCGGTCAAATGGTATCAAAAAGCTGCGGAGCGGGGGTATTCCGCCGCGCAAGTGAACCTTGGATTTATGTACGAAAATGGCGAAGGAACGACGCAGGACCGCGTTGAGGCATATTTCTGGTACGGTTTAGCAGCGGACCAAGGACAGACAAATGCTGTTGGGAATCTGCAAAGCCTCGAAAGTTCGATGGCACAAGTACAAATTGCGGTAGCTCAATGCAAAATCGGAAATTATTATTATGATAAAAATCCGGCGCAGGCTGTAAAGTGGTTCCAGAAATCTACGGACCAAAACCTAGCAAAGGCCCAAGAAATGCTTGGGACGTGTTATTATTTTGGCAATGGCGTTGCGCAAGACTACGCCGTTGCAGCAATGTGGTGGCGCAAGGCAAGCGACCAAGGGTTGGCGGAGGCACAGTGTTTGCTCGGCACGTCCTATGAACGCGGCTTGGGTGTTGCAAGAGACGGAGTCGAGGCAGCAAAACTGTACCTGACGGCTGCTGACCAAGGGTACAGTGTGGCCCAATACAATCTGGGGCATTGCTACCTGAGAGGAGACGGTGTACCCGAGGATTATGTCCAAGCCTATAAATGGATAGACATTGCCGCAGGACAGGGGCTGAACGAGGCCAAACAGGACCTGCCGACGTTAAACGCATCCATGCTTCCGCAGCAGGTGGCGGAAGCGCAACAATTAGCCAGCCAATTTGAACCGCAGCAGGTTTCGGAGCCTGACACACCTATTTCGGGAAATGACTCGGCTTCAAATCCAACGGCCACTGGCACCGGGTTTTTTATAACCGATGATGGTTATTTGATTACAAACAATCACGTCGTCAAAAATGCAAACAAAGTCCGTTTACTTACGACTGCCGGAACCATAGACGCCAAAGTGGTCCAAGTTGACCAGGCCAATGACATCGCACTACTCAAAGCGGATGGGCAGTTTGCTGCCTTGCCTGTCGCACCAAGTCGAACCGTGGCTCTGGGCAACACAGTGGCCACAGTTGGCTTCCCCGATCCAGAGCTGCAAGGATTCTCGCCAAAACTAGCAAAAGGAGAAATTTCATCGCTTTCTGGCGCGGCGGATGACGCGCGGTATTTCCAAATTAGCGTGCCCGTGCAGCCGGGCAATTCGGGCGGGGCACTTGTGGACGAATATGGAAATGTCGTGGGTATTGTCGCTGCAAAGTTGGACGAAGCGACAGCGTTAGCCGCAAGCGGGGCGTTGCCGGAAAACGTGAATTACGCAATCAAGAGCGGTTTCATTTTGAGCTTCCTTGAATCCGTGCCTGATGTAGATGCCAAGCTCAAAGCGCCAAATACAAAGGATGAAAAGTTCCAGGATGTGGTGAAAGACACGGAGGCAGCGACTGCATTGGTGCTGGTGTATTAGGAACTACGCTGATCGGCAATCGGCCTGATTAGACCACGGACGCTATTCTCCTTATGAAATAAGGGGGCAGACATAACAGGCAACAGTCGCGGTAAAAATGCGGCCGTTGTTCAGCAATAGTTTTAAGATTTAAAGAAGGACACCAACCCCTTGCCGGATCAGTAAAAAATCTTGAAAGAGCGATGTTCCATACAGCGTTCCAAAATCGAAACGCAAATGTTCCGGCCAGCGTTCCAGAAACGGAAACGGCGAGCACACATCTGCTGTTCCAAAAGTAGCGTGCGAGAGCGCACGCCTGACTCCTAACGTCCGTTTGGGGATTTTTGTCCGAGAGTGGTCCGACGAAAATCCGAAAGATGTCCGACCTTCGTCCGGCATTCGTCTGGCCCCCGGTCCGGCGTTTGTCCGATGCGCGTCCGATTTTTGTCCGAATAATTTATCACGGAAGAAAAGGCTGGCTTTTAGGTGGCGATGCAGGCTTCGACGGGTGGACTGGCGGCTTGTTTTAACGTGCCGAGTGCAAGCGGGCGACCTTTGGCCGAGTTAGGTTGCTGTTTGCGCTCTACGGGCCGCGCGGCCCAGGCGATTGCCTGCTGAAAGAAACGAGGCAGGCAATCGCTGTTCCTTCCGTCAGTCTGTTTTCCGAAAGAGCGGTTGTCAGCGTTTGTTCCGCCCGCCATTCTCAGAATGTCACTTTCAACGCCTCACGCTGGCTATGCTCATCGCGCAAGTGACCGTAAGTTTTCATGCACAACGCTCCGCCGTCCTGGTGTCCAAGCCAGCGAGAGACCGTCGGAATGTCCACGCCGGCCTCAATGCACCGCGTTGCGAACAGATGCCGTAAATCATGGTGTGTAATGCGCTTCACGCCGGAGAGTTTGGCCGCGCGGTCTATGGACTTCTGGCACTCGAAAACGCGCATCACGGTTTTGTCAGACGATTCGTTACGACGTTCCGTCCTCATTCTTTCCAGAAGCTCGCGCAAGCTGCTGTTAAGGGGAACCCAACGGTCTTTGCCATTCTTTGTAATTGTGAAACGAACATGCAGCAGTCCTTTCTCGAAATCCACGTCGCTCCAAAGAACATGCCGGGCTTCGTCTATCCGCAGGCCGGAGAATGCCAGGAATCGAAACAGGTTCGCGCAGTCCTTCGCCTGGCCAGCCCCAGACGTTTCAATGTGTCTGGCCATCTCCTGAAATTGCGCCTGTGAAGGCAAATGCAGTTCTTTGGGCTTTACCGCCCGGCGATCCACAAACTTGGCCGGATTGTCCACGCGGTAGCCATGTTCAACAGCAAGGTCAAAAATGCGCCGCACAACGCCTAAAGCGCCGTTAAAGCGCGTTGAACTGTATTCCTTGCCATGACGTGCCGCCCAGGCGTTGCAATCGTTCTGGGTGATTTTGGCGATGTCCGTCGAATACAATTCTGGCCAAGTCTTTTCAAGGGCCGTCAGAACTTCCTCCTTGTAAAGTTTCGTGCGCGGCTTGTTGTTGTGGTCGTTTTCAATTTCCTTTTTCAATATTTCGATGATGACTTCGCCGTTAACGGATTCGCCTTTATTGATGGCCAGCCGCCGGTGATCCTGAAGAAAATCGGAAAGCTTGATTTTGGCAACGGTCAGGACGTGCGTTTCCAGCGACCGGCGAATTAACTTGCCATTGACACGAACACGCCCAAAATATGTGCCGCTGGGTTTGTAGCGAAGCAGGTTCGGGTATGGGGTTTTGGCCCAAATCGTATCTGCCTTGCGCTTGGTTTGTAAGCGGGATGCAGTTTTCATAGCTGAAAAAAACATACCATATACAAATTGAGTATGCAAACGCCGAAAATCCAGCAGGAAAAACAGCGAAAACAGCCTTTGTTTTCAAATGTTTTAGCCAGCTTAGCTCAGCGGCAGAGCAACGGTTTTGTAAACCGTCGGTCGTCGGTTCGATCCCGACAGCTGGCTCCAAATTCAACATGGGCGCATTATGCGATTGGTCAATAATGATACAAGACAAAAATGAGCGCATTTGGGACCGCATTAAGAGACCGCGAATTATCGACGAGCGCAAAATTGGTTTTTTGCGCTCTGTTGGAGATGGAATCAAATCACCCAAGTCGAGAAGTTCACGAGGTGGACGTAAGGCCCAGTCAGGTAGCCATGACGGTCAAGGAGCTTTCGGCAATATGCAATATCCACGAGAAAACCGTCTCGAAATCGTTGAAGGAACTGACGCATCGAGGATTTATCCGAGCGATTTGGAAACAACGCTTCCACTTTTGCTCTTTCCGCGAACGCGTCTATGAGATCGTCGCACTCGAAAAAAATTTGCAACTGAATTGACGCCGTTATTCTACGGCAGTGACCCTACACAACTCTCTCTCGACCTGGGCTGCGTTGCGTGCTGGCGTCGTTAAGCCGCGAACGCAGAAATATCATCAGGAAGTGATAGCCTACATCGGCCGGACGTGGCCTGAAAAATTCTCCGAGGACGTGGACCGGATTCCCCAGGCTGAGTGCAAAAGGTCCCTCCGGACAGCCTGCGAGCTCGCAGGGCTGCACCGTCTAACGCACCACGATTTTCGTCATCTATTCACGACGCGGTGCATCGAGAGCGGCGTGGACATTCCAACCGTGGCGCGATGGCGTGGTGATAAGGACGGCGGGGCGATGTTCAGCTTTTGCTCGACGCCCAGGAGCCACACCGCTTGAACTCGTCGGCCCACGGACAGACAACCGAGCTCGTTTGTTTTCGGCTTCAGGAAGAGAAGGCCTGGGACAGCATCCGGTCACTCAACATGGATCCGGAAAAAGTGAGAAATCTTCCCCTGGGACAGTTCATTGCGTTAAACCGGCTGTCAGGCGGGACACTTCACGGAAGACTTTTTTAGAGCTTATCCGTCCACGGATCAAACACCGGGACACCGAGCTTCGAAAAATCCTCTTTGTTATGCGTGGCTACTGTCCAGCCCCGGACCAGGGCTGTGGCGGCAATCATGGAATCACGCGCCATAACCGAATAGCCGGCCTTGAGCGCCGCGTTGACCATCCTGCCCCATTCCAGCGCTTCAGCTTCTCCAAATTCCGCAATCGGCATCGCACGCACGTCCGCCAAAAATGCTTTCAGGTCCGGGGTTGGATTATTTTCTACGCCCAGCGCGATCTCGCCCAGGACAACTGAACTGATCCGCATATTTTCGGCAGGGACCTTCCGCGAAAAGTCGAGGACCTTGGGGTCGGGATTGGGCTTGATGCCTTCGCTCAGGACATTCGTATCGAACAGGAAAATCACAGCTCGATTTTTTTGACCGAGCCCTGTATGGGTTTAAACTCGACGTTGATCCCACGGCCAAAATGAAGAGCGTCGCAGACCGATTGGGTCTTCCGGAGCTTAGGCTTTGGACTCATGCGCTCCCGAAAATCGGGCAGATAGAGCCTGAGCGTCTGCCGGATCACGTCCTGGCGGGACATACGGAGCTCTTCGGCCGCTTCGCTGATCGAATCGGCCTGGTCTTGAGGCATCTGGATGGGGATAACTGGATCCATTTATAGAAAATCTAACATCTGAATGGGACAGTTTCAAGGGACATTTCGGAAACTCACTTTTTAGCCAAGTGTCCTGGTCCCGGTGTCTGGGACAATCCCTGGGACACTTGGTTTCCTTTTCCTTCATGCGGGCAGTTTCGTACTTGACTTAGCCGTGAAACTCTGGCTTATCGCACACTACAATAGTGGTGGTTATTCAATTCAGATAGAGCACTTATGGTATGTCGAATCACGGGGGCTTTCATCGGTTTTGTATTGCCTGCGGTCCTGATCTTTATTTCAGCGGCCTCTTCGGCAACGGCGCAGAACTATACATCCGCCGGGCCGATCACCTTTTCAAACGGTGTGGCTGCGGCGGTTCCCTACCCGTCGCCAATCTACGTCGGCACCAACGGCGCGGCGTCGCTGCCCGGGACCATCCAAACGGTCATCGTAACCCTCAACAATTTCAACTGCCAGGTTCTTGAGGACGTGAGTGTCATGGTGGAGGCTCCCAACGGGACCGCCTTTGAAATTATGTCTGGCGCCGGCGGAACAATGTCCTTCTCTGAAGGTAATCTAGTGATCAGCGATAGCGCCAGTAGCAGCATGCCGGTGTCAGCATTCGGTCCCGGGACCTATAAGCCCACGGTATACCCCCATAGGCGCTAACTTAATAATGGACATATGAATAAAGATAAATTATTATGGCGCTATGCGCGACGAACTCATCACTCAAGATTGGGACATTGTGAAACGAATGCTGCCCGAGGATTGGCAGGCCAGCGCACGGGAATGCGGGGCGTTGCGGCGAGCCCGCAATGTGGACAGCGCCGAGACGCTGTTGCGCTTGATTCTGTTGCATACCGCGGGCGGGCTGTCGTTGCGCCAGACGGTGGCTCGGGCGGCCACCTTTGGCTGGGCTGAGCTTTCGGACGTGGCCTTGCTTAAGCGCCTGCGCTCCTCGGCCAACTGGCTGGAGTATCTGTGCAGCGTTCTGTGGGGCCGCATGGAGTGGCCCGGCGGGATGGTGATGAGTGCCTGCCAATGGCGAATCGTCGACGCCACGACCGTTCAGGAACCGGGCTCGGTGGGGATCTGCTGGCGAGTCCATTATTCGGTTCGCCTGCCGACCCTGGCCTGTGACTTCGTCTCGGTGAGCGGAGTGCGGGGCGGGGAGACGCTTTGCCGCGTGCCAATTGGGCCCAAGGATGTGATTTTGGCCGATCGGGGTTATAGCCATCGGGCGGGGGCAGCCTGGGTTTTGTCGCAAGGCGGACAGATCATCCTGCGTCATCAGGGGCCAATTTCCCATTGATGAGCCCAAAGGGCCAACCGTTTGAATTGTTGCCGGCGCTGCGCGGCCTGGCGGCTCACCAACCCGGCAGTTGGTCTGTGGTCTTTGAGGAACAAGGCCGTCAATGGCCCGTGTGGCTGCACGCGGTGCGTAAAAGTGAGGCTGCGACCCAACGGGCCAAAGAGGATTTGCGTCGCGAACGTGGAGCAGGTCTGCAACCCGGCACGCTTGAACTGGCCGAATATGTCCTGGTGTTGACCTCGTTTAATCCCCAGGAACTCTCCGCCCAACAGACTTTGAGTTTGTATCGAGGACGGTGGCAGATCGAACTGGTCTTTAAAACGCTCAAGCAGTTGTTGGGCATCGGCGACCTTGCCAAGTACGACCCGGACTCGGCGCGGGCCTGGATGCAAGCCAAACTGCTGACCGCTTGGTTGGAAAAAGAAGCCCGCTTTTTTTCCCCCTGGGGATTCCCGCTGCTGGACACGCTCGGCCTGGCGCGAATTTCGGGAGGCTCGTGACAGCCTGCTGCGCGTCATCGCGCCCGCTCTGCCGCTCCAGCAACTCATCCACGAGGGACCGAAAATCTCGCGCAGGCTAAGGGAACCACCCCGCAACCGTCTGCCGCAGATGTCCCGATTAGTGAACATAATTGACCAATACAGAAATTAAGTTAGCGCCTATGCGGTATACCCCTGTGGTGATAGGTTCCCGTCGCCCGCGCCGACGGCCTTCAGCACCGCAGGGCCGTGCGGCACTTCCACTTTGGAGTTCGAATTCAGCGGACTCAACCCGAACGGAACCTGGCAGTTGTTTTTAGCCAACCAATCACTTGGCGCGTCGGGTTCGGCCGATTCCTGGTCGCTAAACTTCACCATCAATCCTCCTGCCATCTCGGTAAACTGCAGCCACGCGGGCAATTTTTTTCAGGGCGAGACCGGAGCCCAATATTCTATCGTTGTCACCAATGCTGGCGCCGGGCCTACCGGTGGCAGTGTGCCGGCCATGGTCGTTGACTCGTTCCCGACGGGCCTGATGCCAACCGCCGCCAGCGGTTCTGGCTGGAATTGTGTCATTTCCAACCAGACGGTGACCTGCACAGAAACCAACCAAACGGCGGCGGATACTTCTTATCCGCCCATTACGCTTACGGTCAATGTCGCCGCAAACGCCCCCGGCAGCCTGACTAACGTCGTGACGCTCACCGGGAGCAGCGACGGGACTCATACGGCCGCCGACGAGACCACCATCGACCCGCCCCCGACAACCCTGATTGATGTTAATTTTAATACCAATAGCCTTTACAACACCGGTGGCGGCTACATTCATGGCCCGGCGATGTCCGGCGCGGCGGTTCTGGGAGAAGCGAGTGACCAATGGAATGGAATAGAAGTCAGCAGCGGCACGGGAATTCCTTTAATCTATGCCAACGGCAGCAACTCGCCGGTGGCTATGACATTCACTTCAGCGGGTGGATATAACGTATTCAGCTATAATGGTACTACTCCTTTTGCCGGCACTCCCTATGAAGCTCTGATGGAGAATTATCTCTATAATGGAAGGCTGGGTACCTTTGCCCCACAAACCATTACGTTGTCGGGGCTCACGGCAAACTCAATGTATAACCTGGTTCTGTATAACGCCGCGGATACTGCCGGTGCGGGCCGTACAACCTATTTTACGGTCAATAGCAACACCCTGAGCAGCACGTGGAACGGCGCCAGCAACACATTAATCGCCGGTATAGATTACGTCGAGTTCCCGTCCGCCACCTCGGATGGTTCGGGGAACCTCGTAATTACGTGGAACGGAAACGGCACTGTGGAAGGAGATATCAATGGGTTTCAAATTCAGGTCACCAACCCGCCCACAGTGACCGTGGACTGGACCAATGTGTACCAGAGGATCGACGGCTTTGGCGCTTCTTCGGCGTTTCGAGGTAATACCTGGACTGCGGCCCAGGCTGACATGTTTTTCGGCACAAGCTCGGGCACCGGCCTTTCGCAAAACGGAACCAATTTCTCATTCACCGGCATTGGGCTTTCACTCCTGCGCAACCAAATCGGGATTAATGGAACGGCCGCGCCGAATGAATTGGCCCTGATGCAAATGGCCCAAGCCCGCGGCGCGATAGTATGGAGCACACCCTGGACGCCGCCCACCATTTACAAAACCACCAATGATCCCGATTCCGGCTATTTTGCGGCGAGCCCGGCCAATTATCAGGGTTACGCCAGTTTTCTGGCCAATTACGCCGTCCAGACGAAGAGCGCGGGCGTAAACCTCTACGCCATTTCCATCCAAAATGAGCCGGACGAAACCAATCTCACCTACGAAGCCTGCGGCTGGACCGCCCAGGAGTTTCACGATTTCATTCCGTATCTCTACGGCGCCCTGGCCGCCAGCAACGTCGGTTCGGTCAAAATCATGCTCCTGGAAAGCTTTCAATGGCGGATGGACCTGGCCACAAACGCCATGAGCGACAGCACCTCCAACCAGGTCGGCATCCTTGCCTCTCATAACTATGACAGTTCCGATTTTCCAGCGGCGCCGATAACATTATTTGGCACTCCCTGCCCGAAGCCATTGTGGGAGACGGAAACCTCCAGCTTCGACACTTTCGATGGCAGTATCACCAATGCGGTCGCCTGGGCCGCGAGCATCCATGCGTTCATGACCGTGGCCCAGGCCAATGCCTGGCATTACTGGTGGCTGATTTCGCTCAACCCGGACAACGAAGGTTTGACGGACACGAACTGGGTGCCCGCCAAACGGATGTACGCGCTGGGCAATTTCAGCCGATTCGTGCGGCCCGGCTATTATCGAATTGGCGTGAATACCAGCATCCCGGCGCTCATCAGCGCCTACCGCGACTCAAATTCCCCGAGCTTTGCTATCGTGGCCGTCAACACCAACAGCGTTGACCTGACCAACGAAATCTTTGCTTTGGGAAACTTCCCCTCCGCCAATTTTGTGACGCCCTGGGTCACGTCCGCCACTCTTTCTCTGGCCCCTCAACCGCCAGTTGCCGTTACAAACGCGACATTCGTTTACACGCTGCCGGCCATGAGCATCGTTACGTTTGTCAGTCCGCCGGCGTCGCAATTAGGCATCAGAATGGACGGGCCCGGAAGCGCCAGCATCTTCTGGCCTGACACATGGAATGTTGTTCTTCAGACCAATGAGAATCTCGCGTCCACCAATTGGAGCAATTTTGGCGGCGCAGTCACAACCTCCAACGGAACCAACAGCATTAGTGTCACGCCGCCCGCGGGCAACGTATTTTTCCGCCTAAGGTGAAGCGCATCGATGATCACATCCCTTTTTTGTTTTAGGATCTGCGCCATTGTTCAATCGTGCAGATGTTGAAGCTTTGAAGCAGGGACTGGGGGAAAATCAGAGCCAACTAACGGTCGCTACTACACGCTTCAACGCTTCAGCATGCTCAAACCACGCCGGTTTCAACCCAGCAGACCGCGTAGCGAATCAACGCGTTATCAGTCTTGAGTTTCAACTTTTTCCGAATCTCCGCCGCGCGCACGGCAATTTCCTTCACTTTGAGGCCGAGCTTGTCAGCAATTTCATCGTTGTTCTGGCCGCGGCCAAGCAATTCCAGGACATTGAGTTCGAGGTCGGACAATTGATCCAGCCGATTCTCTTCGGATTTGACTGGCTTTGACGGCGCTTTGAATTGGCTGGCCATGACCTCTTCGCTGACGTAAATGTGGCCGTCGAGAACGTCCCGTATAGCGTGGATAATTTCTTCGGGACTTTCTTCCTTCATGATATACCCGTCTCCGCCGGCCCGTAGCACCCTGTCGGCGTAGAGGGCTTCGTCGTACATGGAAACGACCAGCAGCTTAACCGGCAGTTTCAGCGCCCGGATTTTTTTGATGAGATCCAGGCCGCTTTTGCCCGGCAATTCGAGATCAACCAAAACAATATCCGGACCGAACCGTTGGATGTTTTTGAGGCCTTGATCGTAATCACCGGCTTCGCCGCAAACTTCCAGGTCCTTTTCAGTGCTCAACATGCGAACCAGACCCTCGCGAAAGACGGGGTGGTCTTCCACGATAAAGACCCGGCGATTTGAAGATTTGATTCTGGAACTCATGCCCTGCTGATATCTTCAACGCAGAAAGTAACTTCGCTTGCGGAAATGTCAACTCCGCGATTAACCGGAAATGGTGTACGGAATCTGGACAGTAATGGCAGTGCCTTTGCTGGGCGCGGATACGATTTCGCATGTGCCGCCCAGGGACAACGCCCGCTCCCGCATATTGGTTAATCCAAGTCCATGGCCTTTTTCTCTTTTGTCCGGATGCGGCTTTTTGACATCAAATCCGCGCCCGTCATCCTGAATCTTCAAACGAATGGAACTGTTCTGCAGTCCCACACGCAGGGAAATGCTTTTGGCGTGGGCATATTTTTCGGCGTTGTTGATGGCTTCCTGCACGATGCGAAAGAGAGTTAGTTCGATACCTGGCGGGAGTCTGTGATTGGCGGGCAGGGTGATGGCGCAATTGACTTCCGTGTTTGTGCGGGACTCGAACTCCTTGCAAAGATTCGCGCAGGCCGCCGAAAAGCCGAGGTTATTTAAATCCGCCGGATGCAGGTTATGCGCGATGCGCCGGTTTTCTTCCAACGCATCGGTCAACAGTTTGTCGCATCGCCCCAAAATCTCGCGGGTGGCCGCCTGGACCGGCGGAAGGCTTTCGCGCGCGCTGCGAATTCTCATTTTGACGGAGGCAATGATTTGGTTCACTCCGTCATGCAGCTCCCGGGCCACGCGTGAGCGTTCCACTTCCTGGGCCTTGATAATCCGCTGCGGCAACGACCGCAACTCCTCCTCGGCGCGTTTGCGCTGGGTGATATCGCGAATATAAACCGTGAAGGTCGGTTCGCCTTTTAATTTGACCCGTGTGACCGTGAATTCGGCGTAGAACCGGCTTTTATCGGCGCGCAAGACCGGCATTTCAATCCGGCTGCCCACGGCGGGGCCCTTCTCGCCCGAAAAATGGTTGTCCAGACCGTCCTGGAACCACGGCCGCAGCGATGGCGGAATAATTTCCAATATATTTTCTCCGATGAGCCGGGCGCGGGCGCGGGTGAAAATGCTTTCAGCCGCTGCGTTCAATTCGATAATCCGTCCGGTATGCTCGATGGTAATGATGGCATCGAGCGCCACGCGCATGATGGCGCTCTTGCGGGCCTCATTTTCCCGCAACGCGTCCCAAACCTGTTTTCTTTCCGTGATGTCCTCCGCCACTCCCACCAGGCGATAAACCGTCCCGCTCTCATCCTGAATCGGAAAGGCGCGGTCTTGTATCCATCGCACCGAGCCGTCGGGCCGGATAATCCGATAGACTTCGTCATATTTGCTGTGGATTTGTTTGGTCAGGGCAGCATCCTCGACGCGCGACCGGTCTTCGGGATGGACGGCCTCAATCCAGTCCTGCGGCGAGGCGTAAAGGCTTTCGACTGGGCGCCCCCAAACCTCCGCATAGGCCGAACTGACATAAATCATTTGCTTCTTGGCGACGTCGGTCATCCAGAACACTTCGCGGATGTTGTCGGCTAATTGCCGAAACCGTGCCTCGCTGTCGCGAAGGACTTTCTCGGCCTGTTTTCGTTTAGTGATGTCCCGGGCCACGCAAACCAGTCCGGCAGTCTGTCCTTCCTTGTCCGATGTCACTGTCGCGCTGAATTCCACGTCCACCGGCTCGCCATTTTTCTTGAGCATCGTGTATTCGACATTGCGAATAATCCGGTTTTTCAGGATGGATGTGTCCGCGTTGATACGTTGGCTGGGGGGGATGAGGTCCAATACGCTCTTGTTCAGCAGTTCCGCGGGATTGTCATAACCGAGCATGGCGACAGCCTGGGAATTGACGCTGATGAGCCGGCCGGTTGGGGAAATCAAACAAATGGCGTCGGGCAGAATGTCAATCAGCCGGCGATAATGCTCTTCACTCGCGCGCAGGGCCGCGGTGGTGTCGCGCAGGCGCAGAAGCGTCCGAACGCGGGCGAGCAATTCCTGCATGCCAAAGGGTTTGACCAGATATTCGTCCGCGCCGACCTGCAGGCCGTCTATTTTGTGTTCAGCCTCGATGGCTTCGCCCGAGCATAGCGCGACAAAAACGTCCGTCAGGCGCGGGTCATTTTTGATCAGGCGGCAAACTTCCACGCCGCTGACATCGGGCAAACGCACATCCAGCAGGACCAGGTCCGGCGGATGTTTTTTCGCCATTTCCAGGCCCTCCTGTCCGCCGACGGCTTCGCGGACTTCGTAGCCTTTGGTCCGCAGGCAGGCGGCATACAACGCGCGAACGCGTTCATCATCATCCACAATGAGTATGGAATTGGTCCTGTTTAGCACTGGTTATCCATCGTAGGAGGTAAAAATCAAAATTCAAAATCAAAAATGGCCGTGTTCTGAGTTGACAAAAGCGCCCGCAGGTTTCGAGAATTTTGCATGAAGCCCTGTCGGCGTTTGTTTCGAATCATGTGCGGGCTGGGCCGGTTTATCGAAGTCGTGATTGTTGCGCTGGGGGATTATCTATTTTCCTGTGCATTCACTCATAAACTGCCGAAACCGGTGGCGCGGGCGCAATGGCTGCAACGCCACTCGCGTCGCGCCCTGAAGATTTTTGATATCAGGATGTCCGTCGCCGGGCCGGTTCCGGCCGCCGGCCTGTTGGTTTCCAATCACGTGAGCTACCTGGACATCCTGGTGATTTCTTCCATCACGCCGGCATTGTTTGTGGCCGCGCGCGAAATAAGATTCTGGCCCCTGGTCGGATGGCTGGCGCAAATGGCTGGCACTCTTTTCGTTGACCGGCAGAGGAGAATGCAAGTTGGCGAAATGAACATCCAAATCCGGGCCGCCCTGGATTCGGGCGCGGTAGTCGTTTTATTTCCCGAAGGAACCAGCTCGAATGGCCGCACGGTCCTGCCGTTCAAATCCGCGCTCTTCGAGCCTGCCGCCTGTCGAACCCATAGTGTGACCATAGGTTCCCTGCAATATGCCCTTGATGATGGAGATGCAGCTTCTGAAATCTGTTACTGGGGCGACCATACGTTTTTCCCCCACTTCCTGAATCTCCTGCGTCATCGCGGGTTTCGCGTCGCGGTTCGATTTGCTCATTTCAATCCGTCAACCGTGGACCGCAAGGAACTCGCTCAGATCTCTCGCGCGGAAATTCTTAAATTAAAGGAAGCGTCCGTCCCGTAAATGATTCTCAAAACGCTGAACGCAATGGGCTTTGGACGGCAGGGACGGTGCTCTTCGCAAGCGGTGCTGCCACCGCCGTCCCCCGCCCGCGCAGAGCGGGCGGAACATGTGCGGCACAAGGTCTATCCTGTGGACCGTGGGCTGACGCTTTGTGCTTGCTATTTGGGCTGCAAATGCTTCAGATAAGCTGCCAAGGCAGTATTGCCGCGGAATGCAGCATCCAAACGTCATGATAATGAATGAAGCAGGGGAGGCCGGACCGCGAGTTCACCTTCCCCGGGATTGCACTTTCTCCGAATCCGACTGGCGCGTTCTGGCGGCGTTCTGGTATCCCATCGCATTTTCCCGTGAGGTTGCGGACAAGCCGTTTGCCACACGTTTATTGGACGAGCGCCTGGTGGCTTACCGTATCAACGGCGCGGTTACGGTTGCCCGCGACCTCTGCCTGCACCGCGGCGCGCCGCTCAGTTCCGGTTCCATCCAGGGCGACCATATTGTCTGCGGCTATCATGGGTTTCGTTACAATGCCCGGGGCCAATGCGTCTGTATCCCGGCGCATCCGGGCGCGGCGATCCCACCCAGGCTCACTGTGCAAACTTTTCCGGTGAAGGAGAAATACGGTTTGATTTGGACGCGTCTGATGGACAATGGCCCTTCGCCTTTTCCTGAATTTGAGGCATGGGACGATCCTGACTACCTCCAGGTCCTGCCGAACAGTGTGGAACTCAACGCCGCAGCAGGGCGTCAGGTCGAAGGCTTTTTGGATGTGAGCCATTTTGCGTTTGTCCATGTCGGGACGTTTGGTGAAGTGGACAACCCGGAAGTGCCCGCGTATCCGGTGGAATTGACCCCCGCGGGTTTTCGCGCGGACTACGTCAGCGCGGTCAGCAATTATTCACGTGATTTCAAGCACCTGAATCCGCCCGGGTTCAAGTGGCGGCGTTTATTTGAGACATGGCTGCCGTTCACCGCCAGACTCACAGTGTTTTTTCCGAACGACGGGCAACTTCACATTTTGAACGCTGCCTCGCCGGTGTCTGCCCGCAAGACACGGGTCTTTGTGCCCATCTGCCGGAACTTTGATAAAGGCGAACCGCTGCAGCCCACGCTGGACTTCAATCACCAGGTTTTCGCGGAAGACAAGGCCATCGTCGAACAACAGTTCCCGGAGGATTTGCCCATCAGCCTTCAGGAAGAAGTCCACATTCGCGCCGATAAAAGCTCGATCACGTACCGGCAGGGCCTTGCCCGGCTCGGCTTGGGCCGCAGCTTTACGGCGTGATTCATCGGCCGACGGTCCCTTCGATTTGGCCGTGCGGCTCGTCGAGGGGCACGAACAATTCATTTTTATTTTCGAGCCCAAAGGGCGCCAGGTTGATAAGAAGACAATGCTTGTTCGGCATCGCAATTTTGATTTTTGAAATTTCGCGCGCGGCTTTCAGCGCTGCCTCGCCCATCTGGAAAAGGGTGGCCTGCGCCGACGGACTGTAGTCATTTGCGAATACGCGCAACATCGCGTGAAGAATTTTGCCGTTCGTGGCCGAATAACTTTTCGGCGTCTTTTCGTACGTCCAAATCGCCCTCAATTCCGTTGCCAGGATGCGATCGCGCGTTTCCGGCAGGGTGGTGAACCGGTCGCGGACAAAATTCTCGAAGCCGGACTGCGTCGTCTTCAAAATGTTCAGGCCTTCGACACCGGATTCTACGGAATGTTCTTTTCGGCTGTAAGCGATCTTTGAAACCCGCCGGATGGCGCCGTTGAGTTGGAAAGCATGCGGGTGCGGTTTTCCGTTTGCGGACATACGCTCCCAGCATTTCTCTGAGATGGCTATCTCGGCACAGGTCACCTGCGGATAGGTTTTGAGAAAATGTTCACCGAGTGCCAGGCCAAATTCCTCGCTGTCATCAGCCAGTTTCTGTTTGGCGAGAACATTGATCGTGTTCTTCATCGAATCGGTCGCGATGACAAGACGATTGTCCGCTTTCGTGTAGGACGCGTCGAAATCGCCTTGTAACGAAACCGCCAGTTCCAGTTCCTTGAGGGAATGTTTGGAGCCCTCGCGCGCGACCTTCGTAACGCGAACGCGCGCCTTGCCGTATTGGTGATGGACTAATTTCATGTTCAATTGTACTTCCGGCCCGTATGCTCGATCTGTGGCGCAGGATAATACCACGACTATGATATGCAATCCGGCAAAAAAGATGACGATCTCCGAACTGAACCAAATGACGCACGACGAATTCGTGCGCGTCGTTGGGCCCGTCTTCGAGGATTCGCCCTGGATTGCCGAAGCCGCGTCGGCGCGAAGGCCCTTTTCCGGCCCAGGCAAACTGCGCGAGTTGCTCTTCGACGTCGTGAGAAATTCAGGGGCAACGAAGCAACTGGCGCTCATTCGCGCCCATCCCGACCTGGTGGGACGCGCAGCCCTGGCAGGAACGCTTGCTCCGCAATCCGCCGGAGAACAGGCCGCCGCGGGTCTGAGCAAGCTTTCGACCGAAGAAGTCAAGCGGTTCCAGGATTACAACAGGGCCTATAAGGAAAAATTTGGTTTCCCGTTTGTGATTTGCGCGCGACTAAATAAAAAAGATGCCATTCTTGACGGATTCGAGAAGCGGATGAACAATTCACCCGGACAGGAAATCAAAACGGCCCTGGAAGAAATTTTCAAGATTGCCGCATTGCGCCTGGCCGATTTAATTAGCGAATAATTTATGCCGGGCAAATTAAGCACACACGTGCTGGACACCGTTAATGGCTGTCCGGCCAATGGAATGAAAATAGAATTATTGTCCATCGCAAACGAGAATCGCCGCCTCCTCGCCAGCGTCCGCACCAACGCCGAGGGACGCACAGACTCGCCGCTGCTTTTTGCGGATAAGATGGCGGTCGGCGAGTACGAACTGGTTTTTTTCGCGGGCGAATATTTCGCGGCGCGAATGTCTTCGTTGCCGGCGCCGCTTTTTCTGGACAAAGTGCCCGTCCGGTTCGGCATTGCTGACGCGAGAGCGAGTTATCATGTTCCGCTGATTGTGGGGCCGTGGGGCTATTCGACCTATCGCGGAAGTTAACGGGCTGCTGAACATGGACCCGGCGCAAAAAATCATGCGGCGCTGCGATGCGCTTGGAAAAATTTCGGAAGAGCCGGGCTGCCTCACCCGGACATACGCCTCAGCCTCCATGCGCCGCGCCAATGACCTGGTGGCGAAGTGGATGCGTGAAGCAGGGATGAAAACACGGGTGGATGCAATTGGAAATCTGATTGGCCACTATGACGGCAACAAATCGAATGCAAAAATTCTGCTGCTTGGCTCGCATCTTGATACAGTTCGCAATGCCGGGAAATTTGACGGCCCGCTGGGTGTGCTTCTTGCCATCGCATGTGTGGATGAGTTGCGCCGAAAAAAAGTCCGCCCGCCGTTTGCAATTGAAGTCGTTGGCTTTTGCGATGAAGAAGGCGCGCGTTTCCAGGTTCCGTATTTAGGCAGCAAGGCGCTCGCAGGCTGTTTCGACACCCGGGACCTGGGGCGCAAAGACGCCGGCGGTGTCTCAATGGCGGAGTGTATTGAGAAGTTCGGCGGGGACACGGCCAGGATAAACCAGGCGCGATTCGACCCCGTCCGCCTGCTTGGCTACCTTGAAGCGCACATCGAGCAAGGTCCGGTGCTGGAACAAAAAAACCTCGCCGTGGGCATCGTGAGCGCCATTGCAGGCCAAACGCGCGCGCGGGTGACGTTCACCGGGCGCGCCGGACACGCGGGAACAACGCCGATGAATCTGCGGAAGGACGCGCTTTGCGCCGCGGCGGAGATGATCCTGGCGGTGGAAACATTTGCCCGCAACAGGGCGGGGCTCGTCGCGACTGTCGGGGAAATTTTCGCCAGGCCCGGTGCGGGGAATGTCATTCCTGGAGATGTCCAACTGAGCTTGGATGTTCGTCAACCAAAAGATAAGATTCGGCGGTCGGCTTCCAGAGCGCTTGAAAAATGGGCGCTAAGAATTGCGGCCCGGAGAAAATTGAAATCGAATTTTGTCATTGTCCACGAAACGGCGGCAGTTAGCTGTTCCAAAAAGATGTCGGCGCTGCTGAAGGAAGCTGTCGGACGGTCGCAGAGGAAATCGGCCGTGCTTGCCAGCGGTGCGGGACATGATGCGGCGATTATGGCTGGAATCACTCCCGCCGCCATGCTGTTCATTCGGTGTAAAAACGGCATCAGCCATCACCCCGCCGAATCTGTTAAAACGGCTGACGTGCGGGTTGCTTTTGATGTGATGACTGATTTTCTTCAATTGCTTGCCGCCAAATATCCGAATAGCGTGCAGCGTCTTGAAAGGAACCTATGAGTGAGATGACCGGACTTACACGCACTGTGGTGGAATCGCGCTACGCATTGTTGACGCCGGACGGCTTTGTGCCCAGCCACCTGCCGGGATGGAGCAACGCCACGGCCGTTGTCAATATCTCACCCGCGATTGGCGCGAGGTTCTCCCAATTGCAAATCACTTTCGGCAAAAATGGCTCGGGCAGGGGAAAAACCGGGACGCTGGAATTTCTCATTTATGCTGTTGAAGGCGAGTGCTCCGGCAAAGTTGGCGGGAAGCGATTGGACCTGATTGCCGGCAGCTATGTTTTTCTTCCGCCGGAAATGAATTTTCAATTTGCCGGCGCGGAGGGCTCGCGTCTTTTGGTTTTCCAGAAAAAATTTGAGCCGCTGAAAGGCAGAAAAACTCCGGGGATTGTTGCCGGGCACGAACGGCGCATCGCGGGCCGGCCCTTTTTGGGGAACAAAGCGGCGCTCCTGCAGGCGCTTCTGCCGGACGATCCGGCGTTTGACATGGCGGTGAACATTTTCACCTACCAGCCCGAAGCCGCTTTGCCTTTTGTCGAAACCCACGTCATGGAACACGGATTGTTGATGTTGGCGGGAGAAGGCATCTATCAACTCGGCAGCAGCCGCTATTCAGTAAAGGCCGGCGATGTCATTTGGATGGCGCCATATTGCCCGCAATGGTTTGTGGCCGGGGGCAAAACTCCCGCGAGCTATATTTACTATAAGGACGTCAATCGCGCGCCGATGCAGTGACACCTAAAATTAATATTCACCGGCTGCAGGCTGAAATTGATGAGATCTCGCTCATCTCGGAAAAACCAGCGCCCGTCGTAACGAGAATTCTGTTTTCGGAAGCCGATTTGCGCGCGCGGGCGTTTGTAAAAAAACTTTGTCTCAGGTCGGGTCTGAAACTACGGCAAGACGCCGTTGGCAATATCTTTGCGCGCTGGGAGGGACTGGATAGAAGATTACCCGCAATAGCGACGGGTTCCCACATTGACGCCATTCCCAATGCCGGAAAGTATGACGGTGTGGTGGGCGTGCTTGGCGGCATTGAGGCCGTTCGCGCGCTGAAAGAATCCGGCTTCAGGCCGAAGCGTTCCATCGAACTGATTATTTTCACCTCGGAAGAGCCGACACGATTTGGCATCGGCTGCCTGGGGAGCAGGTTGTTGAGCGGGGCCCTGGCGCCGGACAGGGCGGCGAAACTTCTGGACGCCCGCGGAAAAAGCCTGGACCGCTGGCGCAGGCAGGTTGGCTGCAAGGGTGTCCTGAATTCAGTCCGCCTGCCCAAAAGTTTTTATTCCGCATTCGTTGAATTGCATATCGAACAGGGACCGGTCCTGGAAAAGGAAAAAATTTCGCTGGGTGTGGTCGAAAAGATTGCCGCGCCCGCAACCTTGCGACTTGTGTTGACCGGGGCAGGGGGCCACGCTGGCGCAACATTGATGCCCGGCCGTCGCGACGCCCTTCTCGCGGGAGCGGAGATTGCGTTGGCCGTGGAAAAGGCCGCGACGGGCAGTGGCAGCTCGGATACGGTTGGCACCACCGGGGTCTTTGAAATCAAACCCGGCGCGGTCAACAGCGTGCCCTGCGGAGCGTTGCTGGAAATTGACGTGCGGGACACCGAGGTAAAAACACGCGATAGCGTGTTGGCACAAATTGAAAAGTGCGCGCGGGAGATTTGCCGGCGCCGAAAAATCGGATTAAAAATGGAGCGGCTTAATGCCGATCTTCCGGCCGTTTGCAGTCCGAAGCTGGTGGCCACGGCCGTCGAGACGTGCCACGCGCAACGCATTTCCTGCAAAAAAATGGTTAGCCGTGCCTATCACGATGCCCTTTTCATGTCCCGTATTTGGCCGGCAACAATGATCTTCATCCCGTGCCGCAAAGGTTACAGCCATCGGCCTGACGAATATTCGTCGCCGGCACAAATTGAGCGCGGGGTCCGGGTATTGGCGGGAATGCTTGCCCATGTGGCGGGCTAGTGGAACGGCGGATGTCTGGATGTCTGGATTAATGGATTGTTGGCAACAGGCGGGCGCCCGACCCGCGATTCAGATTCATCCAACGAATGGATTGCCATTGCCGCATTGGCCATATGCGCATACAGTATTACTGGGCCAATGAAATTCAGCCGGCGCAAATTTATTGTTACTGCATTGCTGGCAACGCCTTTTGCCGTTGCCGCCGATGCCCGCGCACTTGAGCCGCAATGGGTCAGGGTTTCCCGGTTGCGTCTGAACGAAAATCCGACTCATCGTTTCGTCCATTTCAGCGATCTCCATCATAAAGGCGACCGCGCGCATACGCGCTCAGTCGTGGAAATGATTAATTCACTATCGCCCGATTTTGTGTGTTTCACCGGTGATATCGTGGAAAATGCAATGTTTTTGCCCGAAGCGCTCGAACTCCTCTCCGGAGTCAAGGCACCGATGTATGGCGTTCCCGGGAACCATGATTATTCGAGCCACGTGTCGTTTTACGCCATTGCCAAATGCTTTGCTTCGACCGGGGGTGCATGGATGGTGGACGAGCAAACCGTGATCGCCAATGGAAAAATAAATCTGATCGGCGTCGCGCACATCACGCCGAGGCATTCTCCGCCAACTCCCAAAGTTGGAATCACCAACCTTTTAATGTTTCATTATCCTGCCTGGGTGAAGAGGATGGATGGCCGGAAATTTGATTTGATGCTCGCCGGACATTCGCACGGCGGTCAGGTGCGCATTCCCTTTTACGGACCGGTCATCACTCCGTTTGCCGTGGATGAATATGATCTCGGACTTTTCCAAACAAAATCCGGCCCGCTTTATGTCACGTCCGGGATTGGGTGGTATCCGATTCCTGTACGGTTCAATTGCCGTCCGGAAATTGTTCTGGCCGAAATTTGAGCGCCATTCTGTCCAAAGCGCTCGCGTTTTCGGTATTCGATGTTCAGCGTTCGATGTTCGGTATTCGATGTTTTAAGCTTAAGGAAGTAGCAGCACCTTCCCGCCTGCGCCTTTCTCAGCAAGCGCTTGAGCATCGGCGGCTTGTTTCAAAGGCATTTTTGTAGCAATCGGAATTTCCAGACTGCCTTCTACGACCGCTTTGGCCAGTTGCAGCAGCGCCTGGGCATCCGAATGCCCGACCACGGGGATAACCTTTACATCGGGAAATTTTGCGCTGTTCTTCGGAGGTCCGACAACTGAAGCAAATACTCCGCCCGGCTTCACCCTGGCGATAAGCGATTCAGCAGTAACGCCGTTAACTGTATCGGCGACGGCATCCAGCGGCTGTAAACCGGAAATGGCGCTCGGATCATCGATGGCCACGATGCTGTCGGCGCCCAGTTCCGCTGCCTGTTCGACCTGTGTCTTGCGGACGCCCGCAATCACTGTGGCGCCGAGCGATTTGGCCGTAAAGATTGCCGATCGCCCCACGCCCCCCAGCGCGCCGGTGACAAGTATCGTTCGCTTTTGACTCACCGGAACGCCGTCCGTGATGAGCTGACGGCCTGTTGTCGTGACGAGCGGAAGGGCTGCCGCGTCAACGGGGTCGAGCCCAGGTGGAATCTTCGCCAGATTTGCCGCTTTCGCAACGACCCGTTCCGCATACGCGTGGTCCGCCATCCCAAAGACACAGTCGCCTTTTGAAAAGCCTTTGACACCTGGTCCGAGGGCAATGACTGTGCCGGAAACGTCTATGCCGAGTATGCCCGGGAAACTAACCGGGGCAAACGCCTTGACCGCGCCGGAACGCCGTTTGAAGTCAAATGGATTGACACTGGTTGCGGCGAGTTGCACGAGCACTTCGTCCGGACCTGGAGACGGGTCCGGCGCATCTTTGTATTCTAAAACTTCCGGTCCGCCATATTTGGAAATGACTATAGCTTTCATTTTTCACCTCCCTGGTGTTTGTATTGGTTACGACTCGCCATTGACACCGTCGCGAGTCAAATTTGATTCGAATATCGTTCATATGCGGAAAAAAGCGAGGGATAAAAAATCCTGGAGTTGGTGCAATTAACTCTGTTGACACGGCTGTACAATGATCCGGCATGGCCGGCAAATCGGCATGAAATTTCCGGCCTGGACGGGCCGCTCGCCGCCATGACAAAGGGCCTCGGTGACATCGCGGCAAAAACAATCAACGCAGTGACCTGAAGCCCACGCGCAACTCTTCAGTAAGCAGTTCCGGTTGTTCCCATGCTGCGAAGTGCCCGCCTTTTGTCAGCTTGTTGTAGTGGATAAGCCTGGGGTACGCTGCTTCTGTCCAGCTCCGCGGGGCTGGATAGAGTTCGTCAGGGAAGACGCTCACGGCAACAGGGATGGAAACGCCTTTGGCGCTGAAGTACCCGACTTTCCCCCAATTCTCCCAATAGAGGCGGGCGCCCGAAAGCGCCGTATTCGTCAGCCAGGTAATCGTGATGTTATCGAGAATGTCGTCGCGCGTGAGGCCGGCGGATTCTCCCGCAAAGACGCGTGAAATCAGGTCGTAGCTGCGCGCGTCGTGATCAAGAAAATAAGCCGCCAGTCCGACCGGCGAATCCACGATTCCGTACAATGTCTGCGGTCTCAGACCCATCTGGTACCCGTAAGCAATCCCCTTTTGATAGACAAACTGCAAACGCTCGTAAGCGATATTCTCATCGGTTGAGAGACCCGATGGCGCCGGCGCCCCGGAAAAAGCTGCCTTGTCAATGTCGGCTGGAAAGATGCCGGGCATGTTGGTGTGAATGCCAAGCAGTTCCGGAGCCGCTTGCAGGCCCATTTGATCGACGATGACTGCGCCCCAATCGCCGCCTTGCGCCACAAATCTTGAGTAGCCGAGGCGCTTCATCAGCACGACCCATGCGCGCGCGATATGGGCGGCGTCCCATCCGGTCGCGGCCGGCCTGCCCGAGAATCCGTAGCCCGGTAAGGAAGGAATCACCAGATGAAAAGCATCCGAAGCGCTGGCGCCATAGGCCGTGGGATTGATCAGCGGTTCAATGATCTTGATCTGCTCGACTATCGAACCTGGCCACCCGTGCGTGACGATCAGCGGCAGCGCATTTTTATGCTTCGAGCGGGCATGAATGAAATGAATGTCCAGGCCGTCTATCTCGGTGACGAAATTTGGCACGGCATTCAGTTTCGCTTCGATTGTGCGCCAGTTGTATTCGGTTGCCCAATAGCGGGCCAGGGCCTGAATTGTCCCGAGCTGGACCCCCTGCGATTGGTCCATGACCGTCTCCCGTTCAGGCCACTTCGTCGCATTGATGCGTCTGCGCAACTCGGCAAGTTCAGATTCCAGAAAACTGATATGGAAGGGACGATTGGCGTTTGGGTCCTTCCTGGCCGCGGCTCCCGGCCTGCCAACAGGGAAGTCCGATAATGGAATGGCCTTTGGCGCGCTGCGATTAATTTCGACTTTATCTTTGATTTTCATGGCCCATTTTCGTTTCTCGTTGTGCTTATTTTGGCAGAAATCGTTCAATGATTTTCCCGGTACTCCTCGTTTCCGTCGGTTCGGTCCATACGTCCGCCATTAAAGGAAAGAGCGAGTATTTCAGTCAAAATGGCTAAAAAGAAATCTGAGAGTCCTGGTGGAAGTGGCTGTTAGTGGCGCAGGCATCCTGCCTGCGAGGTTCAAGGCCGCAATGCGTGATTTAGAAATCATTCAAACCAGTAGAATCAACTCTCCATCGCGTCGCTGAAATCCTCACTGCTTCTGCCGAAAAGTGTCAGCGCCGTGAGTGAGAGCGGGTATGAGGTGGGAAAAGGGTCAACATCGGTTACATCGTTGAGGTTCAAATACTTAAGGGTTAACAAACCATTAACAAAGGGTTAACAGACCGTTAACACGGCGGAATCGACTCCGATGATTGATGGCGGCCTTTGAACGTCAGCTCCGCGACGCCTGATTTATCCAATTCACCGAGGCCTTCATCTATCATGCGGCGATATTGCCTGAACGTTGCAACGGCGAGCGGCAAATACAATTCGGACTCTTTCGCCAGTTTGAGCGCGATGCCCGAATCTTTTGCGGCATGCGCGGCGCTGAAGAAACAGGAATGCTCGCGGTTCTGCATGTCTTCGCCGTCGGTCCGCAAGACCTGGGAATTTGCGCCGGTCTGCGAAAAAATTTCACGCAACATCGTAAGATCAAGTCCCAGCGCCGCGCCGAGGCCCAGGCCTTCGGCGAGCCCGGCGGTGTTGATGTTCATCACCATGTTGACCAGTGCCTTTACCTTCGCAGCCTCACCCGCTTTGCCGACGTAGCGCATGGATGAACTCAGTTTTTCCAGGACCGGCTTCGCGCGGTCAAACGCCGCCGGCTCGCCGCCAAGCATGAGATAAAGTGAACCTTCGCGCGCCTGCGTGATGCTCGACGCCATGCACGCTTCCAGCGATTGCGCGCCGCGTTTCGCCGCCAATGCTTCAACCCGCAGATGCGTCCGGGGAGAAACCGTCGCGCAATTAATGAATAATTTCCCCTTTGCGCCTTTTAACAACGTGTCGCCGCCGGAGGCGAAAATTTTATTCATCGCCGCGTCATCGCTGACCACGGTAACGATGACATCGGCCAACTGCGTCACGCGCGCGAGTTCCGCACAGGATTCTGCGCCAATTTCAGCGGCCAAAGTTTGCGAGACGTCATTTCGAGCGTCGTAAACTGCTGTGACAGTGTAACCGGCGTCCTTCAACCGTCGCGCCATGTTCGCGCCCATGCGTCCGATTCCAACAAATCCGATTTTTTCCATAGGTGTGGGATTATCCGCTAATTACGCAAATTGGCACGAATTGTTTTTGGGCTGGTAGCGCAGTCCGTCTCCGCAGCGAGTTCTGCAATGTATCTAATGTGGCTGGCGCTCAGGGCGCGCCGATTTGGTAGAAGCGGGCGGGGTAGTTCGACCATTGCGGGTCGCTGAAGCGGATGAGACCATTGGTGAGGGAACAGGATTCCACAGGGATCCAATTACTGCCGGGCAGATTCGTGGAGGCTTCCACCACAATAGGGATATTGACGGTGCCGTTGATGTCGAAGCCAAATTGGTTTGCAATGACACCAAAATGGCCGTCCCAGATTGAAATGGAGGGGTTCCACAGGGCAGTTGCGACATCTCCGTAGGTCGAGCCCCAGTTCGTGGTTCCAGGCAGGTAATACACCGTAGTGGCGGCGTCTTCGAAAAAAGCGGTCGCGTCTGGCGCCGGTGCGTTCCCGGTAAAAAAAGCGCCTGCCAGGTTTTTGCAGGCGAAGAACGCATCGCCCCCGATGTTGGTCACGCTGCCGGGGATCGTCACGTTGGTCAGGCTTGGGCAGTTTTCAAACGCCTCGGCCCCGATGCTGGTGACGCTGTTGGGAATCGTCACGCTCACCATACTCGTGCAGCCCGCGAAAGCCGCTTGCGGAATATTGGTCAAGCTGTTGGGAATCGTCAGGCTGATCAGAGCGGTGCAATTCTCGAACGCGGCCTCCCCAAGGCTGTTCAGGGCGTTACCGAACAGGACATTGGTTAGACCGATGCACGCGTAGAACGCGGTACCCTCGATGGTGGTCACGCTGTCGGGAATGATCACGCTGGTAAGGCCGCGGCAGCCGTAAAACGCATCACCTCCGATGTCGGTCACGCTGTTGGAAATCGTGTAGCTCCCGCGCAATCCGCCGGGATATTGCACCAGGGTGGTCTGGTTTTGGTTGAATAATACCCCGCCAAAGCTGGTGAAAGCCGGATTGTTTGCCGCCGCATTGATCGCGGTCAGGCTGGTGCAGTCGGCAAACCCGCCGAGCAGAATGCTGGTAACGCTGCTGGGAATCGTCACGTTGGTCAGACCGGACTCTTCGAATGAAGAACTCCCAATCCCGGTGACGCTGTTCGGAATGGTCACGCCGTTCAGGTCGGTGCAGGAATAGAACGCCTCACGCCCGATGTTGGTCACGCTGTTGGGGATCGTCACACTGTCCAGACTGGATCAAAACTCGAACGCGCCCTGCGCCAGGCTGGCGACATTGTCGCCGATTACAACGTTGGTCACGATGGTGTTGTCATAGAAGGCATTGGTGCCGACGCTGACGATAGGGTAACCGTTGGTTGTGTCCGGGATTACCACGGCGGCACTTGTGCCGGTGTATGCAGTGATCGTGATCGCGCCGTTGTTGGTGGTGAACGTGAACTGAGCCAAACTCGTCGCCGGGAGAAGCAGAGCAACCAGAAAGGCCAGCCTTCGGGAAGTCTTCATGCCATTATACTAATTGTTTCGATTAGATTGTGTCAATCACAAATGGTTTTGGATCTGGGGATTTCGCACACGGACGCAGATACTGAAACCGCAAAGAGCGCACAGATCACAAAAGATTTCATTCCGATCCACCTTCGTCTATTTGAACAACAAAGGAACAACTGCACCGGTTGCAGTCAACGCACACCTGAGTTATGGTGCTAACGCACAAATCGAAAGGAGTGGATATGTAACGTTTTTGAAACAAACGACTATTGACAATAAATTCATTTGCGTTTTCCCGGGTGCAACAACAATATCGGAGCGTTATGGCTAACCGATCCATGGCTCAAGATATGCTTCGAGGGCGGGTGACAATTAGTACGACGAATTGACGTGAGTATTTCCAAAAATCATACGAAAATCGGCCGGACGCTCAATCAAATCCAGTGTTTTGATTGTTACGTTTCAAAATGGCTGGGAGACCGTAATCTCCCGTCTTTTTGGTTTAAACCCTTAAGATTCTTCGTTCGAATCGGCGATGGCTGGCTTTGGCTGCCGGTCGCGCTTTTCATTTTGGTGATTAAGCCGTACCATGATTTTTACTCCATTGCGATGCAATGTTTCATTGCATTGGCGGTTAGCATGGCGTTTTATTGGCCTCTCAAGTTGGGTATCCGCCGGTCGCGCCCGTGCGATTGGATGCCGGGCGTTACTGCGCAAGTGCCCCCTCTGGACACGTTCTCGTTTCCTTCAGGCCACACGATGCACAACCTCGCCATCGGTTTGACCGTTGCGCATTTTTTCCCGTCTACTTTTTGGCCCTTGGCGTTCATTCCATTCGCCTTTGGATTCTTTCGGATATATTTTGGCGTTCATTTCCTGACTGACGTTCTTGCCGGCGGATTTTTAGGCATTTGCAGCTTCCAAATTGGCAAATGGGTTTGTTCGTAAATTACCGCTTATCTGGCGTTCGCAAGCGCGCTGGAACGGGTCTTGCGTCTTCGGAGTGGGCTGCTAAGATGGCAACGCAGGAACTAGAAAAACGCACTGAACCAAACCTATGCCAGACATCGATATTCAGCCACCGCCCGAGGGAAAGCCAGTGAACCGATGGCGCGAGGCCAAAAGGACCGGAAAAGTCGGATTGGTTCTCGCGGGCGCCGGTGTGCAGGTGGCCCAGTACGCCACAGGTGCCTCGACCATTGCGTTGTTGACTGCCGCAGGCGCAGCCTCTGCCACGGGCATTGGCCTGGTCGTCACTGGCGCTGCGCTGACTTTGACGTCTGCGGTGTTGTCGGGCCGCGCGGCCATCAAGACGGGTGTGCATTTGGACAATTTGAAAAAGATTCAGTCTCGCGTTAACTGTTATGCCTGCATGCCAATTGATGCGAAGTTGCCCGAAAAAGTCGAGCATCGGGTGATCGTGGAAGGGGTCTTGCCTTACATTATCCAACAAAAATCGACCAAGTATAAACGCAAGTGGGCGGGAGCCGTGCCTGTTGTAGGCTTGCTGGAGACCGTCCGTGCGGTCGGGAAGAAAGCCTACAAAAAGTTTTGGACCCATGACCTTGGACAAAAACGGGAGCGTGCCGCGAAATGGCTTGCCTGGCACTTGATCACCCATAATTGCGGACTCGCCCAGGCGATCGTAGCGGAGCTATACAGCTTCCAGGAGATGCTTTGGATCAAGGACCAGGACTTCAGGGACGTCAAAAAGTTGATCGAAGACAAGATAAAGTCGACATGATTGTGTTTGACGAGATGGTTGCGTGACTGGACTAGGCCAAGCCAGCCGCCTTGCATAGTGCGGGATAGTTCCAAACCTGCCAAAAATATTCTCCCTTCTTGTATCTATTTTCACGGTCTTGGCGTGTGCTGCAAAAGCAACAAAGAGCCTTCCCATCATCGGTCAATTCCAATTGCCCGACGCCGACTTCATCCGGCAATTTCAAGAGCGTGCCCGCTTGGCCATTTTTGACATTCAAATACTGAATCACTCCAGCCAAACAGCCGGAAAGTAAAAGATCTCTTTCCGAGTCGAATCGTACGCAATAGGCCAAAGGCTGGGAATTGGGATCGGCCTCATCATCTATAGGCGCATCCACGGAAAATTCGGGCGGAGGCGTATCTTTGTCTGCTGACAGTAGTTTCTTCCAATCAAACACCCGCATTCCTTTGCTTGCGATAAATAGCTGCTCACCGTTTGGGTTAAAACACAGGTCAAAAACCAGCTCCACGGTTTCCATTTTCGTTTGCATCTTCTGGCGAACCGTCTCCAGCGACGTTTTGATTATTTGTTGCGCCTCGGCCGGTAGTTTTTCAACAGCTTTGGCATCCTGCACAATGGCGGCATGAGTTTGCGCATCAATTCCGAGTTTATCCCGAGTTTGCGGCTTTTTTAGAAAATTCTTGAGCCAGGCATGGGCCAAAATCCCTTTGGAGTCTCTGACAAAAGGATCAATGGGTTCCATTCTTCGATTAACAGCCAATTTTTTAAGCAATTTCTGCTTTTCTAAATCGACGATTGCAAGCCCGCGTTGCGAATTGAGAACGGCAAATTTCTTCGATGGATGAACGGCCGTGCTACTTGCGTCGTCGAGTCCCTTAATTTTTACAACCGGTTGTTTCCTGCTGACGGGAGTAACGATAAACCCTTTGCTGGCCAGGCTTTCGTTCACCCATGTCCCCCATGCGGCTGGATCGGGCAAGCTGGGGGGCTTGATTTCGGCCACAAGCACCCCATCCTTCTGCAGGCGCTTTTTTTCTGAGTCGATTCCGGCGCGAGCGGCTTGGTCGGAAGCTATTTTGGCGCTTAAATCCGGAATATGAACGAATTGCGTCCATCCTTTGATGTCGTCACGGTAGCCGGCATCAAGATGTTCGTAATTGCCCATGGCATTTGGAAGCCCAAGCAATTCAACAAACGTGCGCATGCGCCGCTCCTCAAAAGTGTATTTATCCTTGGCCGCGAGCAGGTTTTTAAGTTTCTTGAACGATTCCGGTTTGCCAAGCAGGTCCTGAAATAATTCGGGGTGTCCCTTACACTTCTGCTTTTCCTCTGCAGGAACGTCCCCGAAATAATCGGGGCAGGAATTGTAATGGTCAACCATTCGCCCTCCGCGGAAAAAATGATAAGAAAAAATATCATCGTCATGGACGGTCAGATGGAAAATGTCATAGGAAAGCCGCTTGGAAGCTTCAACAGAAGGTTCATGACTTTGCCCGGCTCTATTCGGAAAGACACTAATCCAGCCGGAAATTGGCGGACCAACGAGGAATTTACAATCAATGGATTTAGCCACGTCCTCAAGAGCCTTCTGGACTTCACCGGAATTTTCCGTCCGGATAAGCATTGAGCCATAAAATGCGCCCATGCCTGCTTTCTACATAAAATGCTTTTGTTTGGCCAGAACAATCACGGTTCGGGGCCAATCCGGTCGAGCAGGGGACCCGAAACGCGGCCACGATAATTTTGAATTTCGAAAGTAATCGGAAAAAGTCTGTAACCTCTTATCCCGCCTTCCTAAGAACGGATTGGAAGAGATCGTATGGATACACAACGGCCATTGCCATTGCAAAACAGACGATTGACCCGATTAATATCAAAAAACGACAGACTCACGTATGAAGACACATCTCCTCATTGCAACTGCGCTCGTCCTGGGTGTGACCGGTACGCTTAAAGCCCAGTTCACCATATCCGATGCCCGTGGCGGTATTCCAAATGTCCCCGGTGCCACGCTGGAAACATTTGACGAGGCGTCGCCGTCCATTCTGACGCTGGGTGGCGCGGCTTATCTCGTGACTGGCGGAAGAGGTCTTCCAGGCTACTATTACGCGCCCTATTATTCAGGTTCGACGGCGGCCTACTTTGGGGAATCACCGGATACCGGGTACGACGCCAGCCAATATGTCGCGGTGGAAACCGGCGGCACAGCAACGCTCACTTTTTCGAGTCCGCAGAATTACCTCGGGTTGCTTTGGGGTTCAGTTGACCTGGGCTACAATGTTCTTAGCTTCTACGACAGTAACGACCAGTTGATTGGCACGGTTTCGCCGTCGGAACTTACCGGCGTCATTTACGGCGGGACCGCCGTCAACGGAACTGTTTATGTGAACATTGATTCGAGTATGCCATTTTCCAGCGTGACCATGACAACATCCGGGACCATAGGCGATGACACGTTTGAATTTGATGATGTCGCCTACGCGGATGTGGTGCCCGAGCCCGGGAGCGGCGCTTTGATTGCGGCCGGACTTGGCACCCTTGGAATATTGCTCCGGCGGAAAAAAGTTCTGGTTTCGTCCTATTACGTCCACAACTGCCGGTCCAACGAACGATATTGAATCGCCTCGGATATATGCTCGCTCAAAATATTTTCGGACCCGGCCAAATCGGCAATCGTCCGCGCGACTTTCAAAATCCGGTCGTATGCGCGGGCGCTGAAGTTCAAATCCGCCATCGCAGTTTTCATTAACTCCATCGTGGGCTCGTCCAGCGCGCAATGTTCCTTCAATTCTTTAGGTCCTACTCGGGCATTGCAGGTGATTTTGGGCTTGCGCGCGAACCGTTTCAATTGCCGTTGCCTTGCCGCGACCACGCGGTCGCGGATCTGCGCCGAACTTTCGCCGGTGCGTTCTCCGCTCATTTCGCGAAATTTGACCTGCGGCACTTCTACGTGCAAATCGATCCGGTCGAGCAGGGGACCCGAAACGCGGCCAAGATAATTTTGAATTTCGCGAGGCGAACTCTTGCTCTCGTGCGGCATCTTTCCGTCCGGCGTTGGATTCATCGCCGCGATAAGCATGAACTGGGAGGGAAACGTCATGGTCCCGGCCGCGCGGGAGATCGTCACCCGGCCTTCTTCCAAGGGCTGCCGCATCGTTTCCAGAACGTTGCGTTTGAACTCGGGAAGTTCATCCAAAAACAAAACGCCGTTGTGGGCCAAAGAGATTTCCCCGGGCGTGGGGTTCATATTCCCGCCAAGCAACCCGGCATCGCTGGCCGTGTGATGCGGAGATCGAAACGGTCGCCGGGTCACCAGCGCCTGTCCCGGCGATAGCAGGCCCATGATACTATGGATCTTGGTTGTCTCCAGCGCTTCATTCAGTGTGAGCGGAGGCAATATGGTGGCAAGCCGTTTGGCCAGCATCGATTTTCCGGTTCCAGGAGGACCGATAAGAAGAATATTATGACCACCGGCCGCGGCGATTTCCAACGCGCGTTTGACGTTTTCCTGTCCTTTGACCTCCGAAAAGTCCACTTCACCGTCGGTTTCCTGCTCAAAAAGTTTCCGGGTGTCCACGCGGACAGGCGAAATTTTGATTTCACCTTCCAGAAACTGCGCCGCTTCACGCAAATTTTGGACGGGAATCACCTGCAGTCCGCTGACCACAGCCGCTTCGGCGGCATTCTCGGGCGGGACGAGAATACCGGTTTTCCCGGCGGATTTCGCCCAAATGGCAATCGGCAAAATGCCCTTGCCCTGGCGGACAGCGCCGGTCAGGGCCAGTTCACCCACGGCGACAAATTGTTCCAATTGGTCCGTCTCGATTTGTTCGCTTGCGGCCAGCATTCCCAGGGCGATGGGCAGGTCGAAACTCGGGCCTTCTTTTTTTGTATCCGCCGGCGCAAGGTTGATGGTCGTGCGGCCCATCGGAAACGAATATCCGGAATTGGTGAGCGCCGTCGTCACGCGATCGCGCGATTCCTTGACCGCCGCATCCGGCAAACCAACGATGACAATGAGCGTATCGCCGTAACCGGCATTGACCTCGACTTCGACAGGATAGGCATCTATGCCGGTCAATGCCGCTGAACAAACCTTAGAAAGCATGGAAGGATGGTTATGGTTGATTTGTGCGATTGCAACTGAGAATTTTTTGGAGCAGTTTGGTGCGATGAGAAGCCCTCACGCGCCGTTGCAAAAACAATGCAAGTCGAACGTTCCAGCCATCCATTCCGCAGGATGTAGCCTCTTGTAGCACCCTGTAGCACCTGTGTAGCACCAAATGTAGCACCCTAAATTATTGGTATCCAACAGTGTAGCAGGTGTAGCACCCTATACGACTTCGTATCATCATCAATGGGTTTGAACGTCTTTTGCCCAATTGCACACGAGGTTCATTTTGCCCCCCACATAAACATTAACCCACAAATCGTAGGAAGCGGGGTTATTCGTGCCTGGATACCGATAGCACCACGGGTTGGCCGGACGGCCGGTCAACGAAGAAAATCCTGGCGCCGGCTCATAGCCGGGGTCTGAATTGGCCGCCGTTACAATGATAGAGCAGTCACCGTTGCTGGCAATCTCGCCGGGCTTTAGGCCGCTTAGAAACGTTTTCGCCGGAATAAAGTCGTCGGCCGCGCTTTTGCTTTTGTTGCAGTTCATAAACGCCTGCACCCCGAAATAGCTTTGAACGTTGAGGGCGCTAATCATGCTTGCGTCGTCCAAAGTGGTGAAATCGTTGCCGGCGTTTGTGGTGCCCATCAATTCGTAGTAAAGCTGGTTCGTAATAGAATTCAGGACGTTGGCGTTGCTGGGCGGATAGGATCCGTACTTGCTCTTGTAAGCCTCAATCGCTGTTTCCAACTGATCCCGTTCCGAAATGGCCCGTCCGATGTTCTCCTTCCATATTATGTTTCCCACCACGGAAAGCAACAGCGCAGCCATAACCGCAACGATGGCAATGACGGCTAAAAGCTCAATGAGAGTGAAGCCCGGACGGATATTTTTGCTTATTTTCATGGCGAGGACAATTCCATGAGCGCCGTGGCAAACGCGGCGTCTTCATGTGTTCAGCAATATACGCCGGGTCCCACGCCGGTCAAAGTCAGAATTTGTCCGGTGTTAGTGGCAAACTCCAAAGGCTAAGGCTATTGTCTCTGTGAAATTTCCTTGACAGGCAGCAATACGATTATATACACTAATTCATCGCAACATGAAAGCGGGGTGCATGCGCGGTTTTACGCTCATAGAATTGCTGGTGGTCATTGCCATCATCGCGATTCTGGCGGCCATATTGCTGCCGCTATTAGGCAAGGCAAAGGACAAAGGCTATGCCATCGCCTGCTTGAACAATGGCAGGCAATTGAACGTCGCCTGGGTTGTCTATGCATCCGAAAACGCGGACATGTTGGCGAGCAACCCTCCCGCCTCCCCGGCCGGAAGCTGGGTTTGCGGGTTCGAAGATTGGTCGCCCACCACGACCGACAACACCAACTTTGTGTTAATGCTCAGCGGTACCATGGGAATTTACACGAAGAATCCTGCGATCTACCATTGTCCGTCCGATAACAGCGTGGTGCCGGGCGAAGGATTGCGGGTGCGCAGCTTCTCGCTGAATGCATTCGTCGGTAATCAATCTGATTTGCCGGATACGTACAAGTATTTCCTGCGCATGACGGATTTCCGTCATCCCGCCGACACCTACACGTTTTTGGATGAACATCCCGACAGCATCAACGATGGCTGGTTTCTTCCCGTGTTTTCTTATTCGGATACCACCCAATGGCAGGACATTCCCGGGTCGTTTCATAATCGCGGATGCAATTTTGCCTTTGCTGACGGTCATTCGGAACGGCATCGCTGGCAGGATGCCAGCACGATCAAGCCCATAACCGATGTGTACCGGCAGGGTATTCCCCTCAATGCATCGCCTCCCGATGACCTGGCATGGGTCATTCAACACATGTCTCCGCCGCAGTGATCGCGCCTGGCGCGCAACTTCAGAGAACAAAGGTGAACCTCATTCAATAATTCGCAGCGCAACTTTTCCGCGAATGCCGCCCTGCGCCGCTCGATCGTAGGCTTCACGCGCCCTGGCCAATTCGAATGTCGGTCCCGGGAAAACTCGCAGTTCCCCGGCATCAATCATCCAGGCGATCTGCGCCAATTGCGAGCCATCGGCCCGTACAATCATAAAAGCATCGCGTACCCGTGGATCACGACTCTGCTCGCTCCCCGTCGCGATCGTGACCATCCGGCCGCCTGGCTTGAGCAGCTTCCATGAGCGCTCCAGCGTTTCGCCGCCCACTGTATCCAACACGGCGTCCACCTCGCAAATCATGTGTTCAAACGGCGTCTTGCGATAATCTATCACCTGGTCCGCACCCAGGGCTTGAACAAAGTCCGCGTTTCCTGACGACGCTGTGGCGATGACACGGGCCCCGCGCAGGCGCGCCATTTGTACTGCGAACATCCCCACGCTCCCGGCGGCGCCATGAATCAATATATCCTGTCCTCGTTGCAGATTTGCCTTCTCGAACAGTCCCTGCCATGCAGTCAGCGCCGAGATGGGCACTACCGCCGCCTCTGTGTGGTGTAACGATTCCGGCTTTTTAGCCAGGCCGGACTCGTCCACGACGCAGTATTCGGCCTGCGCCCCATTGCTAAACCAATCGTTGATGCCAAAGACCTCTTCGCCGAGTGTGAAGCTGCTGACGTTCGAACTGCGGCCCTCAATAACACCGGAAAATTCATGTCCCAACACGATCGGAAACGGCCGCGGACCGCCCGCTCTCGTTTGGAACGTCGGAATCCACTGCGCTTCGGAGGGCATGACGGCTGTCGCGTGGACTTTCACCAGGACCTGCCCGTCGTTTGGATTTGGCCGCTGAATTTCTCCGGAGATCAGGGAGTCGGCTCCTCCCTTTTTGTCAAGGTAAACGGCTTTCATAGTTTAATCCTCCTACGAGACTCCAACTTAGAGGCTTTCATCCCAAAGTCAACAGTCATCGTCCGAGATCCAATCTGTTTTCCATAATTGCGCCATGGAGGGAAACAGGAAGCGGAAGCGAAAGTAAACGGCGCTTGCTTTTTAGCGCAGGAAAGCTTTTATTGGCGAAGAATCGCACGAGAAGGATCAATCTGCCCCAAAAGGCAGGGGACAAATGACATCCACTACGGGTAGTGTGATTCACGGGACAATGTCCCTTTAGTGCTACAAATTGTCCTGATTGAGCATAGACAAAACAGTATCGGTTTTTTACTATAAATACATTGTGAATACATAGACGGCGCAGTTGTCTGTTGGGTTGCAGGCGACTTTGTGTGAGACAGTTCACATGCCGGATGTGTGAAAGGACAGCTTTACTCATGAGGAACCGAATCGCGCGGAGCGCGTCACCGGGTAGAGTTGTGTTTTAATAAACAATTTAAGAAAAATTTGTCTGTGGAACCAAAAAAGACACCTCGGATTAGAACCATTCTGCTCGTGGACGACAATGACGACATCCGCGTTTTGACGAAATGGTTTTTCGATAATGTCGGTTTTGTGGTGGACACGGCGCGCAGCGCTGAAGAAGCCTTGTCGCGTTTTGATCCCAGGACGCACGATTTGGTTTTGACTGACAATTCCATGTCCGGAATGTCCGGCGCCGAGTTGGCGCACGTGATTAAAATGCGTTCTCCTGCCACGCTCATCGTCATGTTTACCGGCAACCCTCCCCACGACAAATCCTGCATAGACACCTTGATTCCAAAACCTGCAAGTTTGCTTGACGTCAAGGAAGCGATGGATAGACTGTTAGAAAAAGAAGAAGTCGGCGAATAATAGAGGCGCCCGCTTCGGGCGTGTTCAGACGACTGTTTCGTTAGGGATTTCAATGAATCAGGGTGAACACGCATTTTTGCGCCATTGTAATGGCCCAAAAATGCAGGACGACGTCTAAAATGCGCATAACGCGAATGATATTTTGGGACAAAACCCTGGGTCCGATGGGACCCGAAGTTCGAACGTTGGCAATCCGGCGAAAGTCAATAGCGCTAATGAAGACCGCGCTCGAAAATCGAAAAGACTGGCAATGAACTATGCTTGGGGACGACCATTTTAAATTGCGATTGATTCGATTGCAGCCCTCTGAAATCTGGGCGAACGAATCCCGCAGTGAAGATGAGTTCACATTCGTCTTTTTAAAGGGCGGTGTCGCCAAATACGTATTTCCCAATGCAGTTCACAGACTGGCGCCCGGAAATGTCCTGGTTTTCAACAAGCACTCCGTCGGCAAGTTGCAGTCCGACGACAAAAGCGAAAGTGTCTTTGCCACGTTTTCAGTGCTTTTTGAGCATCTGTTTCCAATCTTTTCGAGCAATGAGATTGCTTTGCTCCACAATGTCATGGCCAATTTCAGGGCCGGACGCGTTTTTTCTCCCGGCAGCCCCGTTGCAGTGGAATGCCAGCCCCTGCTGGAACTGGCGTACACGCAACCCCGTCTCCAGCAACGCAGCCAGTTATTGCGCGTCGTTTCGGCCATTTTGGCCGACGAATTTAAAACAGTTCATACCCAACGCAGTGGCATGCGCTGGTCTGAAGACCATATGATTCAGGTGTTCGAAAAGCTTTCGTCCAGCGAGTTGTTGAAGCTATCGGTGGATGAGCTGGCAATGCGGTTTAGTTGCAGCCGCAGGCATTTGAACCGGTTGTTTCATCAGCATTTTGGTTTGTCGATAACGGCATTGCGGATGGAGATTCGCCTTTTGAAGGCCGTCTCGCTGCTCCGAAATCCGCGCGAGAAGGTGATCAATGTCGCCGAACAGTGCGGTTTTAATCATCTCGGACTCTTCAACACGTGCTTTAAAAAGCGATACGGCGCCAGTCCCGGCCAATGGCGGAAACTGATCATGATCTCCGAAAGTTCGCCTGCAAAGAATAGCGAGGGACGGGCAACATGTCCTCTTCATGCGAATGGTTTATGTCCCTGGGGCGGACAGACGCTTACGCCCGCCCAGCCAAAGAAAGGACCCGCAGTCGCAAAGCCCGGCGAGTCTTCAGCCAGGCCAGCCACGCGAGCTGCGGCGTGATCCGTCCGATCAATCGACGGCCTTCGCCCGCCTGAATCGGTAAACCGTAAATAGAACGGCAATTCCCACGCAACTCCAGCCAAACCAATCGCCGTGACGCGTGTAGAAAGTGGGGACGTGCTTTGGCAATGGCAGCTCAAAAATCATAAATCCCTGGCCATAGACGGAGCCGGTCGCGTCCCTAAAGATTTCCCGTTCATGGCCGTCACCGTCAACCCAGCAGGTGATGCCGTTATTACAGCACCGGACCAGTGGAATTCCATTCTCAACAGCGCGAAAGATTGCGCTTATCTCGTGCTGCCATTGTTCAGCGCTTTGGCCGAACCAGCCGTCGTTAGTCAGGTTAATGAGAAAATCCGGCCCGGCCGCCGCGGCTTTTCGCGCTGTTTGGGGAAACATGTCTTCATAACAAATCAGGGGGGACGCGGTGGCATTGAGACTTTCCAGATTAAACTGCACGGCGTTTGTGCCGGCCTTATAACTGCCCGTGATCGGAGTGAGCCAGCCCAGCCAGCCGGCCAGGGGAACATATTCGCCAAATATGACCAGCTTTTGTTTGTGATAAATTTCGTCAAAACGCAGATTCCCGCCGGGTCCCACTAAAAAGGCCGCGTTGAAGTAGTCGTTATCGTACTCGTTGGTCGCATTGGGGCGGGGCACGGCGTCGTCAGAGTTAAAGATAATCCAAACTCGATGCTCATAAGCGAGGTTGGTGATGGCTGGATAGGTGTTTTGATCCAGCTCCGGCACGGCGGATTCGGGCCAGACCAGCAAATCCACCTTATTGGTAAGCGCCGTTTCGGAAAGCTGCAGCAATTGTTGAAAACGGGCGGCATTGGCGGTTTCGTCCCAAATCAAATTCTGGGGGATCGCCGGCTGGATCAGGGCTACCCGCAATATCGTGTTTATTGATGCCGGCTGGAGCAATTTTAGTTCTCCAGCGCCAAACAAAACGGCCACGACCAACAAAGGCGGAAAGACTTCCGGCTGCCAGGCGAAACGCGACCGGGGTTTCGCTCGAATCATTCGAACGGCCGAATAAAGGCACAGGGACGTCCATACGACCAGGAAGGAAACCCCATAAACACCGGTGGCCGAGGCAATCTGAATCAGTGGAGTCATTTTAAACTGCGACGCTCCAAGGAAATTCCAGGGAAAACCTCCCAAAATGCGCGCCCGCACCATTTCCAGCCCTACCCATGTCGCCGAGCCGGCGATTCCCCATAAAAATCGTCCGGCCCAGAATTCAGTCATCTTCGACGGGCCCGAGGATATCACCCAGGTCCACGCGCCCAAAAACAGCGACAGGAAGCCGGACAAAGCCAGCCAGCCGGCGCCCGGCCCGAGGGGAATGGAATGCCAGGCATACGGAATTTCGAGAAGCCAATAAAGCGATGCCAGCCAAAATGCCAATCCCCCGATATACCCAACCCGAAAAGCATCGCCGCCACTTTTGTTCCGTGCTGCAAAAGCCAAAAGTCCCGGAGCTATCCACGCGCCTCCGGCAAAATTAACCTTTGGAAACGCTATGGCCAGCAGCAGGCCCGCGAACACCGCCATCAGGCAGCCGCTGCGAATGAACAGTTCATTTACGACACCTTTCAGCGCGGCCAGTGGTGAATACGTTTCACAAAATGTTGCCCCGACGTTTCCCAAAGCCGCGGCCTTTTTTTGGACCGCCATGGAGGCATTGACCACGATCGCCTTGCGCGCTCCCTTCCAAACAGGCAAATCAACCGACGAATTGCCGGCGTAATCGAACCCTCGTTCTCCGAATCGTTCCACGAGCGCATTGAGTTTGTTCGGTCCCCGCAAATTGGTTCGGCCATCGCTGGCCATGACGTCGTCAAAAATCCCAAAGTAATCGGCCACGGGTTTGGCCAGTTTAAAATCCGAAGCAGTGGCGAGAATTATTTTTCGGCCGGCCATCTTTTGTTCGCGCAGCCACGCCAGGAATTTTTCGTTGCGCGGCAGTGATGCCGGATCGATCTGAACACGTTGCCCGAGCCGCATCTTCAGGAACGCGCGTCCGCGCGTCCACCACAATAACACAATGGGCAGCGCGAATGGGTTTTTGCGCAGGCGGCTGGCCAGCGCCTCCCATAATAAATCGGTATTAATGAGCGTGCCGTCCAAATCCACTATCAATGGGATTTGATTTTCGGCGGTCGATTGCTGCATGAATTTGATTAACCGTCGACAGCCGCCGGAGCAAGTTTAAACGACCGGGTCTTTAGCGGGAAACGACGTTAGGAGTCTCTGGTTAAAATTGGCCATTCGCCTCTCCGCAGCGATTCCGATTTAGTCAGAGTTTCGTGACCTCGACTCCTGCGTTCTATATTTGAATTCAGTTCCTGGTATGTTGTCCAACTAATGTTCCGGAGTATTAAATTCGGGCATTGGACTTTACGCGGCAAAACGGGTAAAGTGTTTTTTCTCGAAAAACGGGCAATAATGGGAATAATTTTTGAATCAAAGGATATGATGCGTCAGCCCAGGCACAAGGCGGTTTACCAACTGGCCGTGGGGGTATGGCTGACGCTCTCCATTTTGGCTGTTTTGCTCGTGGCGTTTTCCTGGGTACGTCTTTCGCAAACGATTGTGGTCGTCAGACAATGGGATGCCGTGGGTCCGCAGTTGGATCAAATTCTCCAAACCATGCTCGATAGCGAAACCGGTGTGCGTGGGTTTCTCATCACCGGAAATACGAACTACCTCGACCCCTACAACCGCGCCCAGGCCGATTACCGGCCTGAATTTGACAGCCTTGCGACCATGACCGCGAACCATCCGGTGATGCTTACAGCTGTTCTGGACCTGCGCGCCAAATGTGAAAAGCTTGCCGATTTCAACGCCCGCGCCGTGGCTGCGCGAATACAGAAATTTGACAGCGCTCGCGCACTGGTCGCATCCGGCGAAGGAACACGAATCATGGATGGCATCCGCGGGCAAGTGTCAGCGCTGAGCCAAATTGATTCCACCCAAAAAACAAAGGTTCGGGAAGATTTGAACTCGCAATTGTCTCTTGCCATTTTGACCAGCCTTGTCGCCGGGATTTTCGGGGTCATTGCCGGCATATTCGCATTCCGGCTCGGGCGTGTGGCGATGAAAGGCCAGGACCGGCAGGCCGAGTTGATCGTGGCGATGGCCCAGGCCGAGCGAAGCAGCCGGGAAAAAAGCGCTTTTTTGGCAAATATGAGCCATGAAATCCGAACGCCGATGAATGCCATCCTCGGATTCAGTGAATTGCTTGAAGCGGACCTGCGGGATTCCAAACATCTGAAATACGTTCAGTCCATCCGTTTCAGCGCCGCGTCGCTCCTTCAGCTGATCAATGACATCCTGGACATGTCCAAGATTGAGGCCGGCGTATTGGAGTTGCATTCGGAGCCGACAGATTCCGGTGAGATTTGTGATTTAATTTATACCCTGTTTTCCGAACCGGCGCTCAAAAAAGGGATCCAGTTTAAATGCAATTTGGCCCCTGATTTGCCGCGGTCGCTGTTGATGGACCGCGTGAGGCTTCGGCAGATCATGGTGAACCTCGTTGGCAACGCCGTCAAATTTACCGACCACGGCAGCGTGGAGATCCGGATGTCTTCCCAAAGTCAGGCCGCCGCCCCGGGTCGCGTCGCGTTATCGATTGAAGTGGCCGATACGGGCGTGGGTATTCCACAGGACCGGCTGGATGCCATATTCAAGCCCTTCGTCCAGGCCGGTGTGCATCGTGAAAAGGAAATTCAAGGCACTGGCCTGGGCCTGGCCATCGTCAAACGCCTCACAGAATTGATGGGAGGAACGGTCTCCGTGACGAGCGTTCCGGGCCAGGGGTCTGTCTTTAAGTTGCTCTTCCCCAATGTTCCGGTTTCTCCACGCGTCCCTGTCACGGCCAGGGTAACGGCCGATGGCAAGGTGGATTTCAACCGCCTGCGTCCGGCCACCTTCCTGGTCACCGATGACAACGAAGGCAATCGCCAGTACATTGACGGCATCTTCAGAAACACCCATCACCGGCTTATTTTTTGCACCAGCGGCGAAGAAGCGATCGAGAAGGCGCGCGAATCGATTCCCGATATTGTACTGCTGGATGTTCGCATGCCCGGCATGGACGGCCGCCAGGCACTCGCCGAAATCCGTAAAATTCGCGGAATGGAGCTGGTTCCGGCCATTGCCGTAACCGGGTCCGGCCAACAGGACGGTTCCTTCAGCGGTTACGTTCGCAAGCCGTTTTCCCCGCGCGAATTGTTCGACGAATTGGCCGATTTCCTGCCCCGAAATGGCGCCGCGGAACCTCCCAGCCATCGGGAAACGCCCACGGACACGGCCGATGGGCCCGTTTCCGAAGAACTGCACACGCAGTTACGCCAGTTGCTGGTGGAACCGTGGCCGGCCCTCTGTAACAGTATGGCTGTTAATGAAACCAAAACCTTTGCCTGCAGGCTTGAAATTCTGGCAGAACAGTGGCAATGTAAACCTCTGACAGCGTACGCGGGGCAATTGCGCCATGACGCCGAAACCTACGCGGTCAGTGATTTAGAGAAACATTTGGGCGAATTTGCCGTTTTGGTTGGGAAATTGGCTCAACACAAGGAGAAGAATCTAGCTGATGAAAGAAGTCGATCGCTCGCGCCTCCCGATACGGCGGGAAGCGTTGCCGGGCCCGGATCGATTTTAGGATCTGTCCCGCAATGAATCGTAACGGAAAACACTCTGGTGACATCGTTCGAAGCGACTCTCGAAGCGACTCGAATGGCCCCGCCCATGCGCGCATTCTGGTCGTGGACGACCAGGCGTCCAACGTTCAGGTTGTCGGCCTCATCCTGGGCACTCTCGGCTACGAAATTATTCCCGCTTCAGACGGCGCCACCGCCCTCAAACGCGTCGCCGCCCTTGTCCCGGACCTGATCCTGCTGGATTTGTTGATGCCCGGCATGAGCGGCCGCGATGTCTGCCTGCAAATTAAAAAGAACCCCGATTGGCTTGATATCCCCGTTATTTTTCTCTCCGCCGCGGATGACAAGGACCTCATCGTGAGCGCGCTTGACGCCGGGGGCGTGGATTATATCACCAAGCCCTTTAACCAGGCCGAATTGGTTTCGCGCGTTCGGACGCAACTGGCGCTCAAGGCCGCCAGGGACCGCCTTAAGGAACTCGCCGAGGACAAGGATGAATTGCTCGGCATTCTTGCGCATGACCTGAAAAATCATCTGGGCGGCCTCAATATGAGCACCAAGCTCCTCTGCGAGCGCATTCGCAATCTCCATGACGAACGGATTCAGCGTCTCGCCGACAATGCTTTCTATTCCAGCGGCCAGTTGCTCGCCTTTGTGAAGGATTTTCTGGCCAACGCAGCCGCCGAGCACCGGTTCGAACCGCAATTGACCACCGTGGACATTTCCGGCACGGCCGTTGCCGCCATTCGCCTTTTTGAAGATCGCCTCCGCCATAAACAGTTGGAAATCCAAACCGATTTCCCGGACGACGAGTTAATTGCCCATGCCGATGCCCACGCTATGGACCAGATTTTCAGCAACCTGCTTTCCAACGCCGTCAAATTTTCGCCGTATGGAAAAAAAATCTTCGTGACCGTCCGTTCCAGCGGCCATTGGGTGGAAAGTTCCATCCGCGACGAAGGCCCCGGTTTTACGGAAGCGGACAAGGCCCGGATGTTCCGCCGGTACGGACGTCTTTCGGCACGGCCAACCGGTGGCGAAACCTCAACCGGTCTCGGACTGAGCATCGTCCGCAAGCTCGTCCTGGCCATGAATGGCGAAATCACCTGCGAAAGCGCCCCCGGACAGGGCGCAACCCTGACGGTCCGCCTGCCAAAGGCAAAGAATTAAGATTTATGGATTTTCTTGTAATAGACGACGATAAAACATTCCGCGACGCCACGTGTTTCCTCATCGAGGACGAAGGTCACTATGCCGAAGGCGTCGACTCCGGCCAGGTTGGCCTGGCTTACCTTAAGGATGAAAAATTTGACGCCGTTCTGCTGGACATGAACCTCGGCCCGGAAAACGGCCTGGATATCCTTTCGCAAATTCAAAAACAATATCCGCAGATTCCCGTGGTCATCATTACGGCCCAGGGAAGCATTCAGACCGCGGTCGAAGCCATGCGGCGCGGCGCGGCGGATTTTCTGGAAAAACCGTTTCAACGCGACCAGTTCCTCACAGTCCTGGCCCGAATCCAGCGCCTGGGCAGGATGGGCCAGCAAATCCGCAGGCTCGAACAGGAAGTCAGCGAAACCCGCGCCCAAACGATCGAACCTATTTTCGATTTCACCAACCCCGCCATCCGGGGCGCCATGGAAGTGCTCATGCGCGCCGCCAAAACGCCTGCTTCCATCCTCATCCTTGGAGAAAGCGGCACCGGCAAAACCGTCGCCGCCCGGGTCGTCCACCAAAACAGTCATTTGGCGGACAGGGCGTTCGTCACCGTCAGTTGTCCCAGCCTTTCGAAAGAGCTTTTGGAAAGCGAACTGTTCGGCCACGTCAAAGGCTCCTTTACCGGCGCTATTAAAGATCATTGGGGCAAAGTGAAGGCGGCGGAAGGCGGCACGTTGTTTCTCGATGAAATCGGCGATTTGCCGATGGAAATTCAGCCGAAACTCCTGCGCCTTCTCCAGGAACGCGAATATGAGCGACTTGGCGAAAACGTCACCCGCCAGGCCACCGTCCGCATCATTGCCGCCACCAATCGCGACCTGAAAAAGCGCGTTGCCGAGGGCGCCTTCCGCGAAGACCTGTATTTCCGGCTAAACGTCATCGCCGTGGAAATGCCTCCGCTCCGCATGCTCGATAGCGACGTCATTCGTTTTGCGGAGCATTACGCAAAATTCTTCGCCGCTCAATGCGGGCGGACCCTGGACGGTCTTGCTCCCGAAGCCGTGACGTGCATTCGCGCCTACTCATGGCCCGGCAACCTCCGTGAATTGCGCAACTCCATCGAACGCGCCGTCATTATGGCCAGGCACGAAAAAATTGTTCCCGCGGATTTTCCCTCCGAAATGTGTGAAAATAAATCCGGCGGCCTGGCCGATGGCGCGGTGGCCCAGGTCGGTTCCATGATTTCGCTGGAAAAGCTCGAGGAAATTCACTTGCGCAAAATCCTCGAACGAACCCCGAGCCTCACCGAAGCCGCCCAGATTCTGGGCATCGACCAGGCCACGCTGTATCGGAAACGAAAGAAGATCGGGCTGGAGTGAGTCGAAGTTGGAAGATGGAAAATAGGAGACAGCGGAATAACGCGAGGATGGAGGATTGAGGATGGAAGATCGCACTAGAGGTCATGGCGTTTCTCGCATGTGGCTGCCATCTTCTATTCTCCATCTTCGCCGTTCATCATTCCTTCACCACCGCTCCTCTTTCCGATTTCGGCGCCAGGATCATGATGATGCCGCTGACGAACAGGTATCCCCCAAAGATTCCCACGCCATAGGCCCAAAGCATGCGCCTTATCGGGAAACGCCCTCGTGCCGAAAAAATAAAGTAAAGAACAATCGGCACCGCCAGCAGCAGAACGCCGACGATTATTTTCTTCACTCCATTGGTTCTGACAATCGAAGCCCGTTCCTGGTAAAATCCGCGTGCCAGTTTCATGGCCTCGGCCGGGTCGAACCCTTTGACCTTCAAAAAAGCCGCAACCTGTTCCGTGGAATCGCCCCCAATCATCATTTTGGTCCTCGCCTCCTGCACGACCTTGGCGCGTCCGGCATCGTCCAGTGCCAGAGGACCGGCTGCCGCTCCCGATTGCGCTTGAGGCCTCGCGATCCCGAGGCGAATTGGACCCGCGGGAGCGCTCACCGTTGCCGTAGCCGCGGTAGCCGTGGCCGTGGCTGCGGGAGCAGGTTGGGCAAGCTGAAGCTGTTGTGCGATACAATCGTTGGCCGCCGCCGTCCCATCCGCGCCGCAGCTCGGACAACTCACCGCCGAGGGCATCCTGCCGTTGACCGGTTCCACGTCAAAGGCATAGTTCTGCCCGCACTCGCATTCAATTTTTACAGGCACCATAACGATACGACTCCTGGCCCTCTGTCTGATGTTGATGCGGCGACTTTATTACCGATTTAAAGCCAAGGCAAGAATTGAGTGCCGAGCGAGTGCCACGAGCGCCATGAGCGCCAGGGGCAGGGAGGGTGAGCGTGCACATTTTTTGTGTATAAGGAAGTAGACGGGGAAACGAGGCTGGAAATCGCGTTTTATTGGGGAAATTGAAGAATTTGAGGAAACGGCAGCGTTAGCCGCAAAAGAACGCAAAGAACGCAAAAGGGGAGGGTGGATAACAGAGCCGTGACCGTGAGGGATTTCGAGGACCCGTCTTCGCTCGGAAGCTACGCCGGGCAGGCCCCGCCTTCGTCTGACTACGGCGCGGCAAGCGAGAATGATTCCCCTTTGCCCGTTCGAGGACGAGGACGAGGACGAGAACGAGGACGATTCCCCTCTCCCCCTGGCCCAAATTAAGTAAAAATGGATGTGCTATGGTTTTGCGGGCTTAACTTGGGTTAACGAAATGCTTAATTTCAATGTTAAGGGGGTAAAAGGATGCGGTTTTGTTGGGGAATTTGAAGATTCCGCTTAATTTACGATGAGCGGTTTTTCGGGAAAAAAACTCAATCTGATGAAGGCGAAATTAAGGGGTGACTTAATTTCGAGACAGCGGTTGGGAACCACGAGATACACTAACCAGACGAAGGGTTTTGGACAGAATTGACACAATGGAGAGAATGGGCGGAATGATGGCGGGAGACCAAGTTCAGGCCGCTGAATAAACTGAGCTGTCTAGCTCAGGATATGCCTCATAGAGATGCTCAAAAACGGCGGAACATTTCTGTTGGTAAAGTTCCGGCGAATAGGCGCGTGGCAGGCCTTCGTCGAGGACGTCCTCAATTGTAAGCTTCACCTGTGAACGGGCGGAGGATTTTTGACGCCAGTTGATAACCAGCAATTGTTTCAGCCGATTTAGCAGTTCGCGCGCAACCTTCTTGATTTCATCGCGCTCGGCGGGACTGAGGTCCGGCGCGGGCCGGGTGAGGATGTCGAAAATGACCAGTTCCTCTTCTGACATGTGCTCGCGGACGTGGCGTTGTTGTTCATCGGTCAGCGCCCGGCTCAATGACAGCAGCTCATTGAACAAATCTTCGATGTTCCGGCTGCCGGCATTATAGGATTCGATCAGTTCCTCAAATTTCTGCTGGAAATCCACGCGTGTCTTGTTGAGTTGAATCAATTTTTGCAATTGGCCGCGAATCGCCGCTTTTAGAATTTCCAGGTCTGTATTTTTGTGTTTGGAATGGTTAAAGCGATTTCGTAACGCCTCGAAGTCAATTTTTGACAAATCCAGCGCGGCAGGCGGCTGGGCCGGCACAGCCACGCCGCTAATTGATTTATCGAGCAATTTGGCGATGTCGCCTATCACTTCCGAAATGTCCACCGGATTCGGATTCAGTTTTGTCCGGATCGCCTCCGCAATGGCGGCGAGGCATGCGGCATGAGCGGCAAATTCCAACGCGGCGGGGTCAGGTTTTACCGCGTCATAGAGTGTATGCACCAGGCGCTCATGCCCGAGAAATTCACGCCGCGACGGGTCAGGCGAAATCAGCGCGTTCACCGCGTCGTCCATCCGCTGCAAACGCGCCATGCTTCCCGGCGGCAATTGTTCGATGGCCGCGAGTACGACGCCTTTGTTGGCGCAAAACAACACGGCGGCATCCACCGCCCGGCGCAATTCTTCCACCAGCTTTTTCTTGTCCTGCACTGGACGCTCGCCGCCTTGTCCGGCGCCATAGATAGCCAGCGCCTTTTCCAGCGATGCGAACACGTTTGCGTAGTCCACAATCACGCCGTTGTGCTTGCCGGGGAAGACGCGATTCGCCCGCGCGATGGTTTGCATCAACGTATGATTCCTCATCGGCTTATCGAGGTACACCGTTGAGCAACTCGGCGCGTCAAAGCCGGTCAGCCACATGGCGCATAGAAACACCAGCCGCAGCGGGTCATCCGCATCCTTGAATTTTTCGTCGAGCGGCGGTTGTGATTCGTTTATGCGCTCGCGGTGCGGCACGATGTCGAGCCCGTGTTTTTTCATCCGCTCGATTTCGTTTTGGGCGGGTGAAACGATCAACGCCATATCCGTCGTCTGCAACCGCCGCAACCGGTCCAGCAACTCGTCCTGCTTTTCTTTTGCCAGGCTAAAGCCTCCAAGCTCCTTTTTGACTCGTTCCATCTCCGCCGCCCAATGTTTCTTCACCTTCTCGTGCATCTTGAGCGCCGTCGGCTTGTCAATGGATACGACCATTGCTTTGCCGTTGAAACCGCGTCCCAGGAAATGCCGCACGATGTCCTGCGCGACTGTTTCGAGCCGGTCGTCCCGGGTGAGAATGTGGTATTGCCGGCTCAATTCCCGCTCAAGCTTGGCCTCCTGGTCCGAATCCAATTCGGCTGCCTCTACCAGGTTGTAAATGTCTTCGTTCAACTCCGGGTTGACCAACTGCAATTCCGGCGTGCGATTTTCGTAAAATAGGGGCACTGTCGCGCCGTCCTCGACCGATTGCTGAAAATCGTAAACAGAAATGTAATCGCCAAAGACTTCCTTGGTTCGTTCTTCCCCGGCGATCAGCGGCGTTCCCGTGAATGCCAGGAACAATGCTTTTGGCAACGCCGCGCGCATATTCAAGGCAAGTGTGTCGTATTGGCTCCGGTGCGCCTCATCCGTGAGCACAATGACGTCCGGCCGGTCACAAAGCATCTCAGGCGTCTGAAACTTGTGGATGAGCGTGAAGACGTAGCGATGATTGCCGCGCAATAGCTCGCGCAAATGCTCGCCGCTCGTTGCGTGGCATTCCTTGCTCTCAGCTTCGCCAACGGCGGCGCATGCTTTGAACGTCTTGGCAATCTGGTCATCCAGTTCGACGCGGTCCGTCACAACGACAAACGTCCAGTTGCCGGCGATTTTGCGCAGCACCTTTTGCGCGAAGAACACCATCGAATAGCTCTTGCCGCTGCCTTGCGTCTGCCAGAACACGCCGCCGCGCCCGTGGCCAGATTTGCGGGCCGCGAGCATCGAAGCGATCGCATTGTTCACGCCCAAAAACTGATGGTTTTGCCCGACGATTTTGGCCAGCCCGGCCTTTTCCTCCGAAAACAACGTGAAATTTTCAACCAAATCAAGAAGGCGCGCCCTGTCGCATGTTCCGCGGATCATTGTTTCCAACGAGACCCTCCGCGGTTCGTCTTCCCGCTCGACACGCTTCCATTCAAAAAACCGTTCCCAATCCGCGGTAATTGAACCCACGCGGCTGTCAGTCCCGTTCGATGCAATCAGCAACGCGTTGAAAACGAATAACGCCGGTATCCCGTTCTGCGGATGTTTATAGCTTGTAATATTTTCATCAAATGCTTCACGCGCGGGAACACCCGGCTTTTTAAATTCAAGCAGGACGAGCGGCAGGCCGTTGACGAAACACACGATGTCCGGGCGACAGGTATAAAGCAGGCCGGAAAACGAAATTTGGCGGACCGCGAGGAAATCATTCGCCGCCGGATTTCCCCAATCAATCACGCGCACCCGTTCCGTTCTCTGCCCGCCGCGTTCCTTGTCCGGCACGGACACTTTGATTCCTTCCTTGAGCAGCAGATAAACCTCGCGGTTTGCTTGTTCGGGCAGCATGGCTGAGCGGTCGCGGGTCAATTCATCTATGGCGGCGTCAATTGCCTCGGGCGGTAATGCGCCCTGGCCAATTCGGTCGGCATTCAATCGCTCCAATGCCGCTCGCAGCCGCGAAAGCAAGACCACTTCGCTCGGTGTTTCGCGTTTCAGAGTGCCTTCCGGTCCAAAAATTTCCTCCGTTGCCGACACCGTTTGCCAACCGAGCTCTGCGAAGAGTCCCATAGCGGGCTGTTCGACGAGTTGGTCTTCGGTGTAGGGGTGGGGCATGGCAGTCTATGTTCCCAGAAGCATTCTTCCCACAAGGTCATCATGGTAACGTTCCAGCGACCGCCATGCTGTGAGCAACGCTTTCTCCGCGGACGCCAGGCTATCTGTCGGATAATCCGCAAACTTGCCGAATTTGCTCATGCCCACCCTCCCGCGAAATCGGGATGTCGCCTCAGTTCTTCAGCCTGTTCTTCTCCCCGCAGGCCCCCGTGCTGCAAATCCAGATAAATCTGCACGTCAGACACCAGTTGAATGCCGCGCACATTTTGGATTGGATGCAGCACGCCTTCGTCCTTCGGCAATATCAACCGCAGTCCACCGCCGTCGGCGGACACTCTCCGTCCCAATAGCTTTTCCTTAATAAGCGCTTCGTCGGGAAAACTCTTTACGTAAGCCGTCACCACCACCGGGGTGGTGTAGGGATGCCGCAGCCAGCCCGCGAACCATTGGGTGAACACTGGCGGTTCTTCGCGCAACGCGTCCTTCAGCTTCGTTGCCACTTCCAGCGGGTCGGAGTACACGACGGAATATTCGTGGGTGCGCGTCCGTTTTTCCCAATCATCCGCCTTGATCCACGCATCCAGCACTGCGCCCGGTTTTGTCACTCTTAGTCCGCCCGGTTCTTCCGCCGCCCACTCGCGCGCCAACAACTGCTGGCGGACCGCGCTGACCCAGCCGAGGCTCACTCGCGCCGATTCCGCAAGTTCGGCGACCTTCCATGGACGCAATGGTCCCTGCAACAACACGCGCAAAACCCGCGTTGCGCGTGTTGCAAAGACTGACCGCGTTTCCCGCCGTTCCCGGAAGGGATTTTCCGCCGATCGTGTCTCTATAAAAATCTGGTCAAAAGCCAGCCGCGCGTTTCCGGCCAGGTCCGCATAGCCGATTCCTGCGTCCAGGCAAAGTTTGGCGGATTCTTCCGAGATGAAGGGCGCAACGAGAACGCCATAACGCGGTGACTTTCCGGGTAACTGCTTTAGATAATTTTCCAAATGTAATATCGCTGACCGTACTTCGCGTGGCTGGCCGATCCGCTTTGCCTCCACCAGGAGGGTCCAATTCTGCCTGCCGGTCTCGACCTGGGCCAGACCATCCGCCTTGACCGGGGATGAAGGCGAAATCGCTGCTTCGCGTTTAAATGAAACCAACTTCAGGGACGGCACACGGGCAAGCAATTCCCGCAGCAAATGCTCAAATTGCCTTTCAATTTCATGCTCTTTCAGTTTTTTGATAGTTTTCAGCCTGCGGTGAAAATAGCACTTTTACTGAAAACGACAAACTGTTTTTTGCTGATTTAAACCATTTCACCAGTGGTTAAACGGGCAATTCTACTGAAATTCGACCGTTCCCACGGCGCCCCCCATCGACCCGCCGTCAACTTTGCTCGCAACCTCCGGCAGGCAGGGGCGAAATTGCTGGCCAATTCGGCCGGCATTCAACCGCTCCAATGCCGCCCGCAGACGAGAAACCAAAACTACATCACTTGGTGTTTCACGTTTGAGTGTACCATCCACGCCGAAAATTTACTCCAGTGCCGACATCGTTTGCCAACCGAGCGCCCCAAACAAATTAAAGGCGGGGAGTTCGACGAGCAATTCTTCGGTGTAGGCGTGGGGCATAGGCCTTAAAAACACGCGCTTGGACATTCGGCGTTGCAAATCCGTGTGCGATCTTTGTCCATTGGAATTCCGATTTTCTTTCGGTGATATTTATTCCAGATTTCCTTTTTCAGAGCCAGAAGTTCATTGCGCAGTCCAGCCGAATGGTAGCGTCGGTGGCCCTGCTTTAGATTTTCGATTAAATGCCGCAGCTTGTTGAAACGTCGTTTGTAATCATCCGTTCCTTTTCGGCCCAGATAGCGGAAATCGTTGCTTAATAGCACGAAAGCATTTTCGAAATGAAAACCCACGTCCTTCTTGCGGTGGTCGGATTCCGTATGATACTTAGCTGACGTTTTGCGCACAGCGCGACCTTCGTCAACCCGATAAATGCAATCGCCTCGCCGGACGAATTCTCTTTCGCGGTAGTAATCTTGACCTGATTTTTTGCCGGTAACACGCGCAATGTAAATCAACCTCTCCTGGTACCTTTTGCCGCCAAACCCAAATACGAAAGACCCTTTGCCGGCTGTCTTACGAATTTTGGGTTTGCAAATCGCGAGACTAAGCAAGCCACTCCTGACGCATGGCGCTCCGCCATTATCAGTTGTTATTTTATAGACATAGATTTCAGCGTTCATACACATTCAAATAGGATTGTTCTCGGGGATTAGTTTAGGTTTTTGGGCAATAAACCAGCGGTAAAATTTTTCTGTGTCCAGGAAAGCCGGAAGTCGAACACTGCGTTGGATGTAGCCGTCCTTTATGTCCAAACCGCCCCAGGTCTCCAGCAGGTCGTTTCGGACACGATAGACTCCACCCCGAAGCACCCCGATGGAGATGCACCGGCGCAAACGGCCAGACACGCCAGGACGAGCGCGCACCACAATATCAGTCTCGCCTGGTACACGCCTCGTGTGCGCATTTTCAGGCCATTGCGATTCAGGGACTGACTTGGCCGGGGCGATTCGCTCGATCACATACAGGCCGATGAGTGCGTAAACCAGGGGACGGGACGGGCCATCCGCTGGCCGTAGCGCGGCGAAGAAAGCCAGAATATCTCCGGTGGTCAGGTGTGTGGTGATACGTTTCGCCCGCTGGCCCTGGTCGCCGTAGGTGAGTCGGTCGAAGTCAGGATCAAGGTGCGTGGGCGTACCGTGCAGGTCGGATGGCAGTTGTTTTCCAAAGCGGAGGACAACCGAATCAAACTCGTTATAGAGACGGGCCATGCCGTCACGCAACGTCTTGGCTTCCGTGATCGTGACGTAAGCAAATTCACCCGTGGCTAAACGCATCGGAGCATTCCAGCAACCGTCTGTGGAATCAATGCCGACTCGGACCAGCAAGCCGTTCATGCGCCACCCCTCTTAAGGCAGATTGTCGCAAACAACTCGATGGCGGGTTGCTCGACAAACTGGTCTTCGGTGTAGGCGTGGGGCATAGCAAATCAAATTCCCAAAGAGCTAAACATAGATCTGACCGGGATCTCTTCTGTGTAAAGGCAGGACATTAAAGTGCGACAACAAGGTCTAAAAAGTGAGATAAATCCTTATGAAGATGATTTATGTCAAGTGATTCGGCAATTTTTTTGTGAATGTATGGTTTTTTAAAAGTTGGGTTTGCTAATGGGTTTAAAGGCACTCCTTTGCTCCCGATTTGCTTCTTAAGGTCAATGAGGCTGTACCCTGTGCTATAATCATTTTTCGTCGCACTTTCAGAGGTCAGGATTTTCGCCGTTGCCTCTTTGTTATGGTCGGTAATTAGTGAAAACTCAAGATCGGATGTAAAGATGAAGACATTTAAGCCGGCGTTCTTAAAATATTTTTCTGCCGCTAACGCTGCAGTGCAGAATTCCGATTCTCCCTTATCAAGAGCCGCATCTGCTGTAGATTGAAGCGAAGCTCTGGAAGCATGGGAATATCCGGCATCGTGCGCTCCTTGGATAATCGCTCGGTCTGTGTCAGTCGTTAGAGAGTCAAAGTCCGTGACCACGAGGTGTGGAATATTTGCCGTCTTCCAGGCGCAAATCATGCGGAGGAACGGTGAAAAGTTTTTATTTCCAGCGGCCGATATTACGGTTATTCGGTGTGCCTCAGCGCCAAGTTTTTTCCTAAGCAATGTTTCAAGCACCAATTGATCTGATTCTCCTTCAACTAACACGACTTTGTCCGCAAAGAACAACAGGTTGTTTACTTCCGAACTATATGCGTTAAAGATTTCCGCATCACGTCTTGTTGATATATAAGGAGTGTGAAGCGCACAATGTTCTCCTTCTTTCCTCACCAACCCTAAATCTGTGAATGGCGTTTCAGCAACGATGCAAGGACTGTGGGTTGTTACGATGATCTTGAGGTTTTTGGTCTTAGTAGCCTGAATATTTTGATAAAGCTCTTTTTGCTTTTGCGGATGAAGAAAAGCTTCTGGTTCTTCTACGGCAAGAATGAATTGGGTTTGTGGGCTCTCAGCTGCCTTTTGTTCGAGCCGGTGCAAAGCAAGAAGGACGCCGCTTTGCACTCCCGACCCAGCTTCAGACAGGGCCAAAGTCACGTTTTCGTCATCAGTGAGTTGGAAGCCGAGTTGCAGATTATTCAATATCCACTGGCCGATTTGCTGAACATCTACATTAAACTTCAACCCCAGTTTGTGTTGTGTCCTGAAGCCGAAGTTTTTTTCTATTTGCGGCAAGAGAGCCTCATTGACGTAAGGCTTGATGTCTTCTGTAATCCTGTCCCTTATTGCTTTTAACGTTCGGTATTCCCTCGGCGTCCCACCAGCCTTTTGAGGAATCATTTTTGACAAGCCATGTTCGCGGAGCATCTTGGAAAATAATTCCTGGAATTGAGCGGACGACGCATCACGGAGAGCCGGAATCAGAACGAATCTATTATGGCCCCGTAACTTCTCTAAGGTAGCTACAGCAGTAGGTGTTGTTTTAGCGTTTCTGTGAACTTCCTCCAATACTGTAAATGTAAGGTCAGCTCGGACTGTGATATATAGTTGTTTTTCGACCCCGGCCTCATCGTAATTGAGAGTAATGCGGCGAGCTTTGGCGTTAACTGGAAAAATCGGCAAAAGGCGTTCGGCGAGATCGGGGTGCAGTGCTCCGAGTTGGAGCGTCTCCTTGTCTAACTGATTTAGAACGATATCAAGCGCCTTCAGAATCGAAGACTTCCCATGGTCATTTTGGCCAATCAGCACGGAGGTTTTTTCCAAGTCAAAATGAAGGCTTTTGAATGCTTTGATAAACGAGAATTCAAAGGATTTAATTTTCATGATGTTTTCTAGTCCAGTGCAATTTGACCGACTGCAGCCAGGGCAACAGCAGGTCGCATGTCCAGTGGAAGTATTGGTGGTTGGTGGTCATCGCTCAATCAAAATGGTACGTCTTCATCTTTTGCAACAGGCGGTTTAAATCGCTGGACGATCTGCTGAATGCGTTCTGGCGCACCGTAACAACCTGAAACCTGGCCGTTACTCTTTACAGCAGCCTGCATTCTGTCGAGTTGCGCCGTGGAGATATGTCGCAGGCCAGAAATCTTCTTGGTGACGACCTTTGCAGCATCAAACGAAGAGGCCTTTTCCAGACCCACGATGAGAGCCTCCTGCATTTTGTCGATGGTGCCCTTGTGCTTTAACAACAGGTCCACAATAGAGGATGCCAGGGAAGCGGGGTCATCAAGGCTGCCGGGCAAACCCTGCACTTTCCCGATAAAGCCGTATGGATCGAGGCCTAGCGTGACCGCTATCACCAATGTGCCCTTCCCGAGGGCAATTCCCACCTCTTGGTCCGTCCACTTGCTTTCATGGAATTCCGGCGTGAGGAGCGCAACAAGCGCGTGCATGGATCGGAGCGCCAACTCGATCTCGCTCTGCCATTCGAGGCTGGGTTCAATGTCCTCGTGGGCGACAAACGACGAAACGCCATACTTGCGTAACTCACGCTTTAGCTTGGACACGGCGACCTTGTGTTTGGAGACATGGCTGAGAAATAGGCGTAACATCCCTGGGGTCCAGAGATGTTCCACATCTGCCGGGGTAACTTTCGGTGTGAGTGTTTTTGCCGGGTCTTCCAAGACGGGCCGGATGGCTACCTCTTGCAGCCATTGATTACCGTCGGCAGGAAGCACCTTGGCAAATTTTCCGGCAATCAGTTTCTCCATTTTCTGCACATCAGACTCAACGTGCGCGAATACTTTCATTGGTAGCTCAAGGAACAAGGTGAACATGAACGTTCCACCATCCCAATTGTCATAGCCGGTTTCTTCAATCCTTGCTTTGGCATTTTCGAGAACGTCGCAAGCAATACGATTTCCTTGTGCGCGAAACAATTCGAGCAACGTCGCGACCACTGTTTCGGTGCTCAGATGGAATTCTTGGGGTGGTTCGTCGCTCATGCGGCCTCCATTTGAAGACGCACCTGTCCCGACAGCAGGCGCGGCACCAGCAGGTCGCGCGTCCGGCGGAAACAATGGATTTGGCGTGGAATGGGCATATTAGGTTGCCATCATCGGCGCAGCGGCTTTCACGCGCATTTCTTCCCGAATGGCCTTTGTGATCAGCCGATTCGTGGTTGCTTCATGTTGGTTGAATCCGAGCAGCATAATTCTGCCAAACTTTTCAGCGGTTCCGAAACCATACTTTCGGCATTCGTCGTAACGCTCGATGCCAAACCCAAACAAATTCCATACGCCATGCTTGTGAGAATAGTTTCTTGGCAATACGATTACCGCGAAATCAGCACCAGCGTGCAGATAAATGTGGCATTTCAAAATGTCGCGTAGAATTTTCTCACGGTTCGCCTTCTCGATTTCTACCGCCACGCTGTGTTCGTTAAATTTGAATGCGAAATCCAATTCCTGCGAAACATACGGCGGCAGTGGCAGGTGGATTGTTTCCGCACCGCGACCGCACAATGCTTTTACCAATGCGCAATCCAGATCGCACGCCGTTTGTCCCTGATTGACCGAGGCATCGGCCACGGTGAAAGTGAAATTTACTCTGCCAAGCCCGGCTAAAAGCGCTCCTAAATGCCGTGCGGCTTCGCCTTCTTTCGGGTGAAGCTCAAAGTTTGTGGCGTATGCAGGAAAAGTCGTCATGTGGCCTCCATTTGAAGTTCCACCTGCCCGGAAAGCAGACGCGGCAGCAGCAGATCGCATGTCTGGCGGATATGGACTGTTAGATTCATTCTTGAGAAACTTCATTTTGCACCGGGGTCCAGCCAAGCAGCACCGGGTCTATGCCCAACGTGGCCCGAATAGGCGGCATTTCATCTGCAAAAACGCTTACTACTACGTTTCGCGTTGATTTTAAGGATTTCCGATTTCTATCGGTTATACTATCCACGTCCGTACTGAAACCTTTCCGTAGAGTTACATCGCCGTCGGGGAAAAGCGGCACCAGCGAGTTGAAAAGTCTAAACATCCAGCAAGTGCCATCGTCGCATTTCTTCGTCACGGCCGGTTCGCTGACATGAATATAGCCGTTCAAATTAATTGGAACTTCCAGCTCAACCATAACATGGCGAGCCAACACACGACCATAGTTTTCAAGTTTTACCACGATTGTGCCTTCAGTTTTATGGACCACTATAGGGTGGTTGATACGAACGAACGCGCGAATTTTTGGGTGGGTCTTTCTGTTCATCACATCCCTAACCTCGTAATCTTCCATTTGGGCGGTTGTGAAATTATGGCGTTTGTGGTAGCGATGGTCGCGTGCCATGTGCGCCGTGTGCGATTGTGGAACCTCAACCACGTAACAAACCGTGTTTTCCGCCTCGGAAATCGTGACTGGATGAATTACCACTCCTTCAATCCGCGGCTGGATGGATTGAATAACCTGGTCCAACCATTCTTTCGAGATGTCACTCCGCTTGACCGGGTCGAGCCGTTCGGGAAGATGTTTACGCGAGTCCTGTTCGGATTCGGCGATGCCGTAAATCAGAACCCCGCCCGATGAGTTCGCAAAAGACGAAACATCTTTTATAATTTCGATTTTCTTTCCATCGGTTTTGGCGAGCGCGTCGGCACCTTTGTAATCGAGCGAAAGGTTTTCCTCCACGCCCTCGGCGATCATCTGGTCCAAGCGTTGTTTGGTCCATTCGCTCATGTAATTTGTTACTCCGGTTGCAACTGTCCCGACAGTAGACGCGGCAGGAGCAGGTCGCGCGTTTGGCGGATGTTCTGGATTTCGAGATAAAGCTGATGAATTAAACGAAAACTCGGCGCAACGAACGCAGAGAATTGGTCAAGCAAATCGCCCGGTGGATGGACAATGAAAAACGTATCAAAACATTTTTCCTGCACACGCTGACGACCGCTCGCGCCTGACATACTCGTGATCGCATTGCCCCGAAATTCATCACTACGCGCGAGCAAGTAGACAAACTCAGGCGTGAGCGTGCGCGACCGTAGCACGATGAACTCCGTCGAGCCAAAAGCTATGGCATCGGAATCTGGCAAAAACTGGACGAAGCCCGTTTTGCCGTTTTCCAGGCAAGGCGTGATGCGGGCGAAAAGTGTGTCGCCGTTCTGGAATTTCGCACCACTATTACTTTGGCGGGATTCAATGTCGGTGATGAGCATCGAGTCGTTGGACAGACAACCCATTGGCACGAAAGGTTTTTCGCCGTTGCGCAGAACCGTTATGCGCGGGTTGATTTGAACGCATTCTGCAACTCGCTTAATCTCCCATCCCTTCGGAGTCTCGCCGAGCCGCGAAGCAACGCGCGGGACGTTTTCGTAGCCAGGGAATCGGAAGTGAACGAACCACTCGCGGTAGAGGAGACGGGCCATCTCCTCTTGGATGTGGATGCGCTGCTTGCAGTTTTCAATGAGGGCATCATACCTCGTAAGAATCACAGCAATTCGATGCTGCGCCAGAAGCGACGGCAACTTGCAAGGGAACTCGCTCAGTGCTGTGATGTCCGCGCGTTGCCGACCGGACGCACCAGACATACTTTTTTCTGCTGCGGCCCGAAGCTCTCTGGTGCGGGCGAAATAAAAAACAAAGTTCGGATCAGCAATGTTTGGACGCGCACGAAGAACAAAAAATTCAGTCGAACCCATACCAGGCCGGTCATCAGCGAATTGCGCAATTTTACCGTTCTCCAAGCAAGGCGTAATCCGCGCGAACAGTGTGTCGCCGGGCGCGAACTTTGAACCCGATCCTGAGGCCGGGCGCTCTTCTTGTGCCCTCACCCAACGGTTCGCAGGTGAAATGGCGTCCATTGAAACGAAGGGAACGCGCTCGCCTTTGACAAGAGTGACGCGCGGATTCAGTTCCACGTAATCGGAGAACTTACTTAGCATAAATCAAGAAGCTTTGCTGCCTGAGCCACAATAGCCTCCCCCAACTTTTGGGCTTCGGTGTTAAGTATTTCGAGTTGCTCGGTGAGCGCACCAAACTGCGCCTCGAAATCTTCACCGGCCACCTGTTTGCCCGGTGCAACGCCGACGTATAGACCGACATTGAGTGACCATCCGCGACGTTCGATTTCGTCGAGGCGAACGACCCTGCATAGCCCAGCGATATCACTATAGCGTGGCGTTTTCCCGAAAGTTCTTTCCAGTTGTGCACGCGCTTCGTCGCCACCGATGGTGAGGTCTGGAGTCTCCCCACGGTGGAGTCGGATAAGATTGGCGAGAAATCCGACCTGTGCTGGCGTCCAGTCGCGGTGGGTCCTATCAATTTGCCGGTAGATGTGCCGGGCGTCAACGAAGAGCACTTGGTCTGCGCGCGATGTGTTCGCCTTGCCGCGATCAAGGAACCAGAGCGCACACGGCAAGATAACCGTATAAAACATGTTGGAACCAACGGCGACAATGGCGTCCACAGCACGAGTTTCGATGAGTTGACGCCGAAGTTTCTCATCGGTATTGCCGTCACAAGCCGTATTTGCCATCACGAAGCCTGCGCGGCCCTGGACATTGAGCGCTGAGTAGAAAATTTGGATCCAGAGATAATTGGCGTTGTCGGTGCGCGGCAGGCCGAACGGGAAGCGCCGTCCGGGGCCAACGGAATCTTTTAGCCGTTCCTTGTCCACGGCGTTGACGTTGAACGGCGGATTGGCGAGGACAAAATCAAAGTTGTCCGTGGCGTCGTGCGGGTCGTCGTAGTAGCTGTTGACGTTGCCGCCGTGCCGGATTTCGCCTTCAAGGCCGTGAACAGCCAGGTTCATCCGGCAGAGACGGCCAGTTTCATCGGTCTTTTCAACGCCGTGAATGGCCAGTTCGGATGACGGGTTTCTCTTGTGTTCGGAAACAAATCGCGCGGACGAAACGAACATGCCGCCGGAACCGCAGGCGGGGTCGAGGATGCGTCCGTGATATGGTTCAATTACCTCCGTGAGAAAACGCACGATGCAGCCGGGGGTGTAAAATTCGCCGCCTTTTTGTCCTTCGGTGCGGGCGAATTCGCCGAGGAAGTATTCGTAAATGCGCCCGAAGGCGTCGTAATCCACCGTCGCGGGAATTTCGGAGACTTTTTTCAGCAATTCCTTGAGCAACGTGCTCGTGAAAAGGTTGTAGGTCTTTGGCAGGACACCGGCCAGTTGCGGATTGTGTTTCTCAATGTCCCGCATGGCGTCATTGACGGTCTTGCCCGCGTCAGCGGCTTCCGGCAGCGAAAGCAGATAATCGAACCGCGCGTTTGGCGTAAGATAGAGGACGCCTTCGGCGTGATAGGCGGCTGGTTCGTCAACTCGTGATCCGCGCCGGGGCAAGTTGCCCTTCCCATTGTTGGCGGCGGCTTTTTCAAGCTTGGCGCGTTGCGCGGCGAACCGGACTTCGGCGAAGCGGAGGAAAATGAGGCCGAGAACCGGCGCGGAATATTCCTGAGATTTGAGGCCGGAATTAGCGCGGAATTGGTCGGCGGCGTCCCAAAGGCGTTTTTCCAGGGTGCCGTTGCTGTTGCCGTTGTTTTTTTCTGATGGAGCGACCCAGTGCATGTATGAGGCTGCTCAATTCTAAAGAAAATGGGCGGGCGGGTAAAAGGAATTTGTTTTGGGGATTGCGGATTGCGGATTGTGGAAAGAAACAAATCGGGCGAATCTGACGTATTGGACATATCGGGCGGATCGGGGAAGCGGGAAGGAGACCGCGCTGGATTGGAAATGGGATGTATGTAGAAAAAGGGCCGGGAGTTGGGAGGAGCCACTTGATGGATTGGTGGATGAATGGATTATTGGATTATTGGAAAAAAGAGGCCGGGAATTGGATTCCCGGCCGGTGGCGTTGATTTGGGCGGCGGGGCACCGCCGCCCTACCGAATTGGGTTGGGGTTGGTTATTCGCTTTTGGTGAGTTCGGGGTTGTTGTTATTGTTGTTGTTGGGTCTTGATGCCCAGCCGGGGCTGAAGGGGCTGGGGGGCTTGATCGCGTAGTGGCGTCCGTTTTTTTTGAGCCAGCCGTCCTTTGCGCCTTTTGTGGCGAGTTGTGAGACTCGGGCGGTTGTGATGCCGAGGTGTTGGGCGATTTGTGTGCCAACGTTCATGCCGTCTTCGATGCATTGACGGAACAGTTGCGATGGGGTCAGTTTTTTCCAGGTGATCTGCATTTTGTTATTGGGATTGCCGGGGGGCCTGATGAAGGTCCATTCGAGGGTCGGGACGTCGGCGTCGGTTGTGGTGCGGTTTTTGACGAACCGGGCGATGAAGCTTGCGCCGGTCTGGTTTTCGACGGGTTCTTTGGCTTCGGTCAGGTTGATGATCCAATCGGCGGCATCTTCGCGGCGTGAGGTGCCGCGCATCAGGCCGTTGCGTCCGGCATGGGCGATGATGATGACGGCAATGCGGTTGCGACGGAGTTGGAGGAGCCAGGGCAGGACGTGGTCCCAGGCGTCGGCGGCATTTTCGCTTAGGCCGGGGAACAGGCATGACTGGTTGTCGAGGATGAGGATGTCAATTCGGTCGCGTTTGCATTTGTCGAGGATTGAGGACTGCGTTACGGGGTCGGTGAGGTTGAGGATTTCGCCTGTGAGGTGAAACAGGGCCTCATGTTGCAGATAGAACATGCCCGGGGCAGGGCCGATGGTGAGCGCATGGTCGCGATCGCGGATTTCGTCCATGGCCATTTCGCCGTCGACGTACAGGATACGCCGGGCGGCGTGAACGGTCCATTCGACGAGTGTGCCTGTGCTGCCGGGGCCTTCGGCGCACCGGCGGGCCAGGAACATGCCGAACCAGGTTTTACCGAGTCCGCGCGCGCCATAGATGAATCCGAGGTCGCCCTGTTTGAACCATTTGCCCATGATCAGGTCGCGGGGCGGGATGGCAATGCCGCCGAAACTGGCTGGATGCCGGACGACCTTGTCGAGGTGACCGGCCCATTTGGCTTTTAGTTCGGCAGCGGCTTCGAGCCGGGCTTCGTCGTTGAGGATTCGTTCGATGGCGGATTTGGCTTGCGATGTGTTCATAGTATTTTCTTTTTTTTGTTTATTTTTAATCAAACTACGGGGGCATTTTAGGGGAGGGGGTTGGACATTGGCGGTCCAACCCCCCCTAATTAAAAAGGAAAAAGGAAAAAGGAAAAAGTTGGGAAAAAAGGACGAAAAGGACGAAAGGGAAGATGGAAGATGGAAAATGGAAACATCGAACATCGAACGCCGAACATCGAACCTCGAACATGCCGAACATCGAATTCGCTTAAGATTGGGCGGCGATTGGGGCCGGAAGCAAGGCCGAATTTACGCACGCATCCTCGGCTTCGTAGTCAAAATCTTTCAGGGCCGCAGGGTCAGGCTTTAAAGTTCGCGTCCATTCTATTGTTTTAATGAGGCCCTGTTCAAATGGCACTTGTTCGTTGAACCCCAGGTCCCGGCGAATTTTCGTTGTGTCCAGGGTCAGGTGCTGCGTGAAATCCCTTTGATTGCTGTCTTTGAGATGTCCCGGCATCTGGTCTGCATCCAATAAAATGATCCGGCCGCGCCATCCGGTGACACGCGCTACGCGCAATACCCATTCCTCCTGCGTGAGCGGGAGTTTTTCTCCCACGTTATAGACCTGGTTTTTTGACCGCACATCCACGACGGCCAGAGCAATAGCGTGTGCGACGTCTTCCACGTAACCCCATGTCCACATCCAGGACGCCTGGGCCGGTTCCATAAGAATGAAGGGACGCTTGTCGTCCATCCTTTTGACCATGTCAAAAAGTCTGCGGCGATAGTCCCCGGGCCCGTAAACCGCCGGCAATCGAAGGATGGTGCACGCCAGGCCAGGACAATTGGACATCGTTCGTTCCACGAGAATTTTCTCGTAGTCAAATTCCGGGTCTGACGGGTCTTTCGCAGCCGCCCTGCGCGGATAAAAAGTTTCGCGCAATGGCGCATCCTCGGTGAACGGCGTCCTTTCGAGCGCGCTCGACCCCGCTTTCACGAAGAAACGGTCCCAACCACGATAAACATCCATGCTGCTGACGACAACGATGCGCGGGCAGATGTCCTTAAGCGCCGCGATGGTTTGTTGCGCTTGCGCTTCAGTATAGGCGCACATATCCAGGACGACGTCCGGCGCCCATTTCTTGAACTCCGGTCTGAAAGAATGAATCGCGTCGCGGTCGCCCCAAATGTGCCAAATTCTATCGAGCAAGGATTGAAGACTTTGGTTTCGGCTAAAGACCATCACGTTGTGCCCCAGGTACAGAAGCCGGCGAACAACATACGGTCCGATGAATCGTGTTCCTCCAATAATTAGGACATTCATTTTGCTGCGGTACGGTATCTCACAACCGGTGATGGCGCTACTGGGAGAGTGAGAGAGCCACGGGGCGAAGATGGAAGATGGAAACATCGAACATCGAACGCCGAACGCTGAACATCGAATGGGAAAGGGGCGGACGTTGAAGGGCAATCCAACAATCCATGAACCAAAAATCCAATAAAAAGGCTTGCTGTTTTACGAAAAATGGCTATTCTTTGACCTCTTTAACTGAAATTTAATTTTATGGCACGCATTTGTGAATTGACTGGCAAACGCCCGATGAAGGGCAGCATTATCTGGCGCTCTGGTAAAGCCAAGAAGTCAGGCGGTATCGGCACGCACGTCACGGCGATCACCAAACGGAAATTCATGCCGAATTTGCAGCGTGTCAAAGCTCTGTTGCCCAACGGGGAAGTGCGTTATGTCCGCGTGGCGGCCAGCGCCCTTAAGAAGGGCCTGGTAACGAAGGCGCCGAAGCGGAATTGGAAACCGGCGGCACCCTAATGTGGATTGTGGAATAATTCCGCAGCCGAGATTGGGGTTTCCACACGCGTTTCGTTGTCCTTTCAGGACAAAAGTTCTTAGGTTGATCTAACTAGGCTCTCCGTGTCTGGCTTAATTTCCGTTGTCGCTTCGCGACTTTGGAAACAATTCGGGCGCGCGTGGTGGCATACGGAGCGCGGCTGTGTGCGGGGCAAACGGGCGACAGCCGCAGCAGCCACGAACGTTGCGACGCGCTGCGGCTGGTCTTCGACACAGCCGCGCTCCGATTCACTCCGCATTCCGCAATCGGCATTCCGCATTAGGCTAGTTGAGTCCGTTTTTTAATCCGCCCCTGCCGGGGGCGCTTTGCGAGGGTTGTTCCAGCGCGAGTTCCTGGATCTTCTTTTTCATGCATTCCGGGCACATTCCGTGGGATGTCCTGGTCGCGAATTTTGAACTGAAATAGGCTTCCAGCCCGAGCCACTCGTCTTCGTGACAGACCTTGCGGCACCAACTGCAAATCCTCAGAAAATCCTCGAGATAGTGAAGGCGCTTGAGCAGGCGTTGGGTAATGATAAAGACCCATAACCAAATGCCGCCAATGACGATCGTTCGCAAAATCGCCCGATGCCAATTCGGGATGTACGGTTCGCCGAAGAGCAAATGGGGAATCTTAAACACCTCAGTCATCCATGACATGAAGATGAGAAGGGAAAATCCCGCCGCTTCAACCCACAGGATTGAATTTCGTCTTTTATGCCTTTTCATTTTCCAGCAGTGCAACTGACGGTTCTCAAAACAGGACAATACCAAAGCCCATTGATCACCCTGAACGCCTGTTGGGGCACTGGGTGGCGGGTAACTTAGCAAGTATTACCGTCGTTCTCAAATAGAACGGGCAAACGACTGCGTACGACCGGTTGGACGTCCTGTTACGTTCGTTGCGCCGCTATACGCGGCGCTACACGGCGCAGCGCGCCGTGTTCCACCACTTTGGCGCCTGTCTTTAATACGGCAGCGGAAATTTCGAAGTCAGCTCACGAACACGCTGGCGGACTTTGGAAATCACTTCCACATTTTTGATGTCCATCAGCACTTCCGATACCATATCCGCGATGGCTGCCATTTCGGGTTCATTCATGCCGCGCGTGGTCACTGCGGGCGTTCCGAGGCGAAGTCCGCTGCCTTGAAACACTGAGCGGGTTTCAAACGGGATCGTGTTTTTATTGACAGTAATCCCGGCTTCATCCAGGGCCATCTGGCAATCCCGGCCGCCGAGGTTTTTTGCGCCCACGTCCACAGACATTAAATGATTATCGGTGCCGCCGCTGACGAGGCGGTAGCCGTTGCGTTTCATTCCTTCAGCCAGTGCCTTTGCATTTTTGAGGATTTGTTCCTGGTAGGATTTGAACCCGGGTTGCAACGCTTCATGAAAACAAACGGCCTTGGCGGCGATGACGTGCTCAAGCGGGCCGCCCTGGATGCCCGGAAACACGGTGGAATCCAATTCTTTGGCAAATTTTTCGCGACACAGGATGATGCCGCCGCGGGGTCCGCGCAATGTTTTGTGGGTCGTGCTGGTCACAAAATCGGCGTGTGGAACCGGGCTGGGATGCAGGCCCGCGGCGACGAGCCCTGCGATATGCGCCATATCAGCCATCAGAAAAGCCCCGGCTTCGCGCGCAATTTCGCCCATCCGTTTAAAATCAATGATGCGCGAATAATTGCTCGCCCCCACGGTAATCATTTTGGGTTTGTGTTCCCGGACGAGCTCGGCGAATTGATCGTAATCAATCTGTTCAGTGTCCTTGCGGACGCCGTAGTGGATGATTTCAAAAAAACGGCCGCTGAAATTGGCCTTGTTTCCGTGAGTCAGATGGCCGCCATGGCTCAAATCCATGGTGAGCATCTTGTCGCCGGGTTTGAGGACGGAGAAATAGACGGCCATGTTTGCCTGGCTGCCGGAATGGGGCTGGACATTGGCGTGCTCGGCGCCGAAAAGTTTTTTGGCGCGATCAATCGCCAGTTGTTCGATCACATCCACGTTTTCACAACCGCCGTACCAGCGTTTTCCGGGCACGCCTTCGGCATATTTATTTGTGAGGATGGAGCCCTGCGCTTCGAGAACGGCGGGGCTCACAAAGTTTTCGCTGGCGATGAGCTCGATATTGTCGCGCTGACGATTTCGTTCGCGCTCGATCGCGGCGGCGACCGCGGGGTCCACGTTTCGCAGGCGGAATTGGACCGGCGACAGGCGGGAGTCGAGCTTATTGACACGGCGTTCGTGGCGGCCGCCTTCAAATTTGGAGGCGATAAAGGTGTCCAGGATTCGTTTCGCCAATTCCGGGTCCGTATCGCCGCTGAGGCAAAGGACGTTCACGTCATTGTGCCGCCGCATGAGGTCGCTTTCCTTTTCATTAAATGCCTGGGCGGCGCGCACGCCCGGGACTTTGTTGGCGGCAATGCAGATGCCGACGCCCGAGGTGCACACCAGCAGGCCAAATTCGGCGCGTCCTTCGGCCACGGCTTCGGAGGCGGGGATGGCAAAATCCGGGTAATCATCCGCCGGGTCTTTGGTCACCGCGCCAAAATCTTTGACCGTCATGCCGCGGTCGATGAGTTGTTTTTTGAGCGATTCCTTGAGATCGAAACCGCCATGGTCTGCGCCGATGGCGAAGTTGACGAAGGAATGGGTTTCGGCGGCGGGCGCCTGAAGGGTTTCGTGCTGTTCCATAAATTTCAAGAGAGAGTGGAGGCTTTGGTCAATTTGATCGCGGCACTGGACGTAAATATCGTAGGGACAGCCGATGGGGTCGGGAATGTCCTTTTCGTACGTGGGAATCGCGTCATTGAATTCGCGGAGCAAAAAGGTTTTGTCCGCCGCGGAGGGATACAAAAGGCTGACGGTATCCACATGGGCGTGGGTCATGCCAAAGATGTAATCGGCCTGGCGAACGAGTTCACCTGTCAGAGCGCGGCTGCGCTGGCTGGAAATATCGATGCCCAACTCGCGCATGGCGGTTACGGAATGCGGGGTGGGGGGCTGGCCGTCAATCGCTCCGAGACCGGCTGACATTGCGCGGAAGCCGTCGCCGTTGCCCGCGGCCCGGCGAAACAACGCCTCGGCCATGGGACTGCGGCAAACATTCCCGGTACAGATAAACAAAATCGTCTTCATCCAGAGCGAAGATTCAAAGTGAATTGTGAAGGCTGAATCGTCAATGTTAAAACGTTGAAGCGTTAAAACGTTGAAATGTTATGGCTGATTTGAACTCAGGCGCAGTGCCACGACGCCTTTGATAAAATCAACGCCGTGGGCCAGGACCGGGTCGCGGATAAACGGCTTTTGCGGCGCGGGCCGGGCGGTGGTGTCGTCCTGGTCGCCGTCCTTGATTTTTTCGCGGACCAAATCAGCTTCGGTGGTATGGTCAATTTCCACCAGCGGCAGCAGGTTGGTGCTTGTATCGGGATTGGAAGCGCTCTGCGGCAACGCCGCATACGGGTCAACGAGAAATTTTTTTTGATCGCCGGCATTGGAAGGGACCGCGATGTCGGGCTGAAAATTATCCGCCGCGGCTCCAAAAACCAGCCCTGTATTTTCTTCGCGCAACTCTTCGGCGAGCTTCGCGGAGGCGCCGGCGGTTTGGCCGTTGATTAAGATTGCCAGCGGCAGTTTGGGTTGTTCGAGCAGACGCTCGATTGAGGCCAGGTCGCCGGTATCGTTTCCGCCGGCGAAGCGCAAGTCCACGACGAGCCCGGCGATGGTGTTTGTGTCCTGCAGATGCGTTAAGGCCCCCGGAATTTCATCCAGCGCATTCTTGTCAGTTTTGTCGATGCGCAGATACCCGACGTTATTTTCCAAAATAGCGTATTTGCCCAGCGCGGCGGCAGCCAATTGGGGAAGCAACATCGTCGCGGAAAAAACCGCCAAACAAACAGACAACCATCGATTCATCCATCTAAGTTGCTCGACAAAACGTCGAAACGCAAAGTGAAAGTTTAAAAATGTCGTGTAGTTTTCAAAAGGAGACTTTTGTGTGCGAGCAAAAGGAGACAAGGTTAAAAGACCGGGCAATGGAGCAGGATAATAGGTTTGGCCTTTGGATCTGGGGCATAGCGGAGGTAATAGACATCGCCATCTGGGCG
>DATJTK010000068.1:0-16104 GCA_035503455.1 Candidatus Sulfotelmatobacter sp.
TTTTTGGCTTGGTGTCAATAACCTCACTAAATGTGAACTTATTGACACCGACGCAAATGTCGCAAAACACCACGATTTTACTGGCAATCGGCTCCAAAATTTGAGCGCAAGACGCATTTTTGAGGTTCAACGCTTCAACGCTGGTATCTTTGTGGCGCCGCCGCGCATTTTCAAAACGGGGGAGGAATGGATTCTCAAGCAGGTCCGTTCCAGCGATGCCGACGGCTATTTAGTTCGCAACTACGATCATCTTCGCTTCTTTAGCGCGGACCGATGTGTCGGCGATTATTCGCTTAACGTTGCCAACCGGCTTTCAGCTGATTATTTCAAAAATAAGTTCGGTCTCGAACGGCTCACGGCTTCGTACGACTTGAATTTTGAGCAACTCGAAGCGTTGCTGCGGGGCGCGCCGCCGGAGTGGTTCGAAATTACGATTCATCAGCACATTCCGATGTTTCATATGGAACATTGCGTCTTTTGCGCCTTTCTGTCCTCCGGCACGGATTATACAAACTGCGGACGTCCCTGCGACAAACACGACGTCCAACTACGCGACCGCGTAGGCGCGCTCCATCCGCTCAAGGCCGATGCCGGTTGCCGCAACACGGTCTTCAATGCCCTGGCGCAGACTGGCGCGGATTATGTTTCGAAGATGCTGGAGCTTGGCGCGCGGCATTTCCGGCTGGAATTCCTGAATGAAACCCCGGCCCAAGTGAAGCAAACCATTTCACGGTATCGGCAATTGCTGGGCGGGGAAATCACCGGGCCGCAGTTATGGCGCGAACTGAAGCTGCAAAATCAATTGGGTGTGACACGCGGAACAATGCGGCCGGAACCTGGATAGGTGGATTGATGGATGTTGGGGTCAACTTCGATGTTCGATGTTCGACGTTCGACGTTGTATTTCTGACCCGGGATTGACGCTGTTGCCAGGGTCTTGTTATTAATTCGGGACTCGATGAATAAGCGTGCTCTCATCCGGAAAATCGTTGGCCAACTTGCGGAGGAATTGCAGGTTTATTTCCGGGCGGCCACGGCTGCCCGCACGGAAGCCACCCACGAACAGAGCAAGGCCGAACACAAGTACGACACCCGCGGCCTTGAAGCCTCCTATTTGGCGCGGGGACAATCCCGGCAGGCGGCGGAAATCCAGGATTCCATCGCCGCGTTTGAAAAACTGGCGCCGCGCCGTTTCGGCGACGCCGAACCAGTCGATGTGGGGGCATTCGTGGAGTTGGAAACCGATGGGGAGAAGGCCGCCTATTTTGTCGGCCCGCGGGCGGGAGGCACGGAAGTGATCCATGACCGGCGGACCGTGTTGGTGATTACCCCGGAATCCCCGTTGGGGAGACAGCTCATGGGGCGGAAGCAGGGCGACGTCCTGAAATTAACCCTCGCCCACGCGCAAAACGAGTGCCGGGTGAACCTAGTGGCCTGAAATAATACCAGGGTGAGCATGAGTGCCACGGCTCGCGGCTACGTTCTTGCCGCGCCCAAGTCAGGCGAAGCGGGTCAACGTTTCAACGTTTCAACGAACTGCCGTTTAAGTGTAGTGATTTTGGGTTGGATCCAGCCGGCTTTTCGGCCATTCTGGATGGAAAACCATGCGCGACCTTGTTTTGGCCAGAGGGTAATTTCGAGGGTGCCCCTGGCGTTTCCACTTTTGACGTGCCAATGAGTGGAGCCGGGATACCTGCCAAGCGTGGTTTTGAGGGTGATTCGCAGGCCGCTGGAAATGATGGTTTCTTCGAAAATGTCGCATAACCGTGAAAAATCAGGGTTTCGTGGCAAAGAGATTCGAATTTCTTTCATGAATTATTTTCGAACCTGCTTGTCAAAAAGCCGAAGGTCAATTATTATTATCAAATGTCGTTTAAGAAGTATTTTTTTACATGGCCGCTCTTGTTCTGCGCTGCGAATTTTGCCTTTGCGGATACGGTACAGCTTAAGGATTCAGCGTCGGTGACTGGAAAGATTTTGGCCGAGAAGAGCGATTCGGTTGTGGTAGATGTGGGTTATACGGTGCTGGTGGTGCCGCGCAGCTCGATTGCGGGCATTATAAAGACCACGGGCACGACATCCGGGGCCACTACGGCAGCTTTGCTGGATGCGCCTCCTCAATTTTATACAGCCGGAGCCACCGCGCTGCCCTCGCGCGATGTCCAGGACCTCGTCAAACAACTGGGCCAGGCGGTGGTGCAGGTGCGCACGCCGGAAGGGCTGGGCTCGGGGTTTTTCGTGAATCCGGACGGTTATTTGATCACCAATTTTCACGTGATTGAAGGAGAAACGGAAATTTCGGTCGAAGTTTACAGCCAGGACAGCAACGGACAGCTTGACCGTGACACATACAAACAGGTCCGTATCGTGGCCATCAACAAGTTTCACGACCTGGCGCTGCTGCATATCGAAGACAAGGACGCGCCGAAATTCAAATATGTCACGCTGGGTAGCTCAGACGTCTTGAATGTAGGAGACCAGGTTTTTGCGGTGGGCAGTCCAATGGGCTTGGAGCGCACAGTGACCGAAGGTATTCTCAGCACCAAAACGCGCGAGCTCGAGGGCGAGCTTTACCTGCAGACGACCGCTCAAATTAATCCCGGCAACAGCGGCGGCCCGCTATTTAACCTTGCCGGCGAAGTGGTCGGAGTGACGAACATGAAAATCATGTTCGGCGAGGGTTTGGGTTTCGCGATTCCGGTGGAACTGGTGAAAAACTTTCTCGATCATCGGGACGCGTTTGCGTATTCGACCGATAACCCGAATAACCCATACCGTTACCTGGCCCCGCCAACGGTGACCAAGGCCAAGGTGGCTTCTAAATAAACGGAGTCTAAACAGGATTCGAACGCAACTTCTGGCGGTCGCCGCACTTTTATCATAAATGAAACTGAAGTTTTCCGTGGCCGCCACGGCCATTTTTCTATTGGCTGCATCCGTGGTTTTTGCGGCGATTCCGCCCGCCGAAGACCTGCTGCCGTCGGACACGCTGCTGGTGCTTTCGGTGCCTGATTGCTCGGTGTTGCGCTCCACGGCGCAACAGTCGCCGCAATGGATGCTGTGGAATGACCCTGCGATGAAGCCGTTTCGAAACGATTTTACGGCAAAGTGGAATCAAAAGTTCATTGCGCCCATGGAGGACAATTTTGGGGTGAAAATTGCGGATTATTTGCCGCTCTTGCAGGGGCAATTGACTTTTGCAATTACTCAAAATGGATGGGGTACCGGCGAAGGACACTCTGCGCCCGCGATGGTGATGCTGCTGGACTCCAAAGATAAGGGCGATTTGCTGGCGACCAACCTGGCGACATTGAAGCAGGGATGGATCGATTCCGGCAAAGGCGTCCGGACTGAGACCGTCGAGGACATCAAATTCTCCGTGCTGCTTCTTTCGAGCAATACGCCCATGCCGCTTTCTTCCATTTTTCCCATGACCGACAGCGGCACGGCGCCGTCCTTGTATATCGGCCAATTCGAGTCGCTCTTGATAGTGGGGACATCGGAAAAGGCCGTTGCCGCCGTCGCGGCCCATCTCCATGGCGGCGCGAATCCATCCTTAAGGCAAAATGCGCAATTCGCCGCGGACCAATTGGCCCAATTTTACAAGACGCCGCTGTACTACGGCTGGTTTGATGCGCAGGCGTTTCTCGGCGGTATTTCGCACCTTCAGCTTTCCCAGAATTCGGGGTCATTCATTTCCTGGGACGAAATCATGCTTGCCTCGGGTTTGGGAGGCCTGAAAAGTCTCAGCTTTAGTTACCGCGAATCTCGGGATGGGGCGGAAATGGAGTTTTACGCGGCGGCGCCGGAATCAGACCGGCGAGGGCTCTTAAAAATGGTCACAGCCGCGCCCAAGGAAGCCGATCCGCCGCGTTTTGTGCCCGCAGGCTCTACGAAGTTCTGGCGCTGGCGCGTGGATGGCCAAAAATCTTGGAGCGAACTCGAGAAAACTCTGACCGCCATCTCGCCATCGGCGTTGAGCCGCCTTAATTCAATTATTGAAATCGCAAACGCGACGGGCCAGCAACAGGACCCGAGTTTTGACATTCGCAAGGACCTGATCGATAACCTCGGAGACGATTGGCTCTGCTACAGCATGGCGCCTCCCGGCAAAACGCTGGCGGATTTGAATTCCGCGCCGTGGCTCTTTCTTTTTTCGGCGAACAACGCCGACCAGGCGGTTTTGGCCATCAAAACCCTTGCTTCGCTGGCGTCGCCGGGTTCTTCTGAACCGCGCGATTTTTTGGGCAGAAAAATTTACACGATTCCGCTGCCGAACGTTAGCGGAACCAGCAGCACGCCGCAGGCCCTCTATTTCACGGCGAGCGGCGGTTATGTAGCGGTGACTAGGGATGTCACGATGATCGAGAATTATTTGCGGAGTAATGATGGAAAAACGAAGCCTTTGAGCCAGCGGCCAGGGTTGATTGAGGCGGCGCAGCAAGTCGGCGGCATGGACAACGGACTGTTCGGCTACCAAAATCAGCGGGAATCGGCGCGCGAGCTGTTTTCAGTGCTTAAAAACGATCCCACTTTGGGCGGGGCGGCGCTCAATCCGCTGGCGGCCACGCCATTTTCGGCCACTGGAAGTGGAATTCGGGATTTGATGGACTTCTCGTTGCTGCCGGACTACGACGCGGTCTCAAAATATTTTAATTTTACGGTCTACGCGGGCAATGCAACCAGTGAAGGGCTTGATTTTAAATTCTTCCAGCCACGCTCGCCCGAATTGAATTGATACGTTAAAACGTTGAATCGGGCAAAGCACCGTATCGCCGATTTCCAAATCGGCAAATCGTGCGACGTCGAACGTCGGCCGACTCGGACGCTCACGCTATAATCGCCCTCTTCGCGTCACTTTGCCGCCTTCGCGCGACCCATCCCGTTTTAATGTTTCAACTCTTTGACGTATCACGATTCGGAAACAAGTTTCGGAATTGGGTCTCAATGGCGGGCAACAGCAGCTCCTTTGACATGATCGCCAGGGGAATGGACAGGATGATTGATCCGACAACGTCTGAAAGATGGTGGCATTGAAGTGCGATGCGTGACCACATCACCAGGAGGGCGTAAAGCGTCGCGACGGCGCCCCAGCCTTTATGAACCGTCCATGTCGCGGCAGCCAGTCCGACCGCTGTGGCTGAGTGGCCGGACGGGAATGACGAGAATTCATATTTGCCAATGATCCAGTGGCCGTGATACCACACGCCGTAAATCCCTTGCGGGACGTCGGCGAGTGGACGGGTGCGGCCAACGAGGATGCGCAAAATCAAGGCCGCCAGTCCGGTGATCTCGCTTGTGATGGCGACGAAAAAAATTTTCGCGGAGATGTCGGGTTTGCGGAGGACAATAAACAGGGCTGCGAATGAAATTCCTGCAAGCGCCGGGACCCATCCCTCGGCGAGCTTTGAGCACCACCACGCGAACAGGTGCAACGACGGGTTTTGTGCGGCGTCCAGCGCCGTATCCACCGGGCCATCCACTTTCCAGGCCAGCGCAATATCGAGTCCTCCGGCCAACAGGCAGAAGAATGTCAAGGAGAACAGTCGTTTTGGACACGCCATGGCCCATTTTCCCAATTCAAATTTCAAATTTCAAAATTAAAAATGAAGATGCCGTAGCGCAGGTTTCCAAACCTGCCGTATCGCGGGTTTCCAAACCCGCTGGTCGTACGACGTCACGCGCCGCCGATTTTCAAAAAGATGCTTTTGGGTCAGTAGTTTTCATTCCGCGGATCGCCCCCGGCTGCAACATTCGATTCTTGTGTTGGGACCCGCACTGTTGACGGTTGAGAATTGGATCCTGCCGATTACGGACCGCGACGAGACGTGTTTTGTTGAGGCATCGCCGAAAAAGTGTTCAGACCGCGGAGATTAAGCTTGCACATATCTGACGCAGAAAGGAAAATTGCAGAAGTGCAGCCTGCGGTGGTCGTGGGCCAGAACCTTTATGGTGACTCCCAGCTCGCAACCATTGAAAACGGACATGCCTCAGATCAGCCTCGTTATTCCCTGTTACAATGAGGAAGGCAACTTGTGCAAACTAATCGAGTCCATTTTCGCGGCCGTTGAACCGTTGCAAGTCTCCTGCGAGATTGTCATTACAGACGATTGCAGCCAGGATCGCTCATGGGAGATTCTCAAGGAGCTCGCTGCGGGCGACCCGCGGATTCGCGTGCAAAAGTTTACCGTCAATCGTGGAAAGAGCGCGGCAGCATGGGCGGGCATGAAAATAGCCCGAGGCCGATACATCGTTACGCTTGATGCCGATTTGCAAAACGACCCGAGAGATCTCCCCAAATTATTGACAGCGCTGCACGATTACGACTGCGCCAACGGCACACGCGTTGAATCCCGGAAACACGGCGACAACTTTATCCGCATCGTCTCTTCGAGAATCGCCAACTGGGTGCGCAATAAACTTTCCGGGGAAAACATTTCCGACGCGGGATGTGGATTCCGTGCTTTCAAACGCGAGTGCATTGAAGATCTGAAACTTTTCGAGGGGATGCACCGATTCATGCCGACTCTGTTTAAGATGGAGGGTTATAGCGTCACTGAAGTGGCCGTGAGCAACCACCCGCGCCACGCCGGCCGGAGCAAGTACGGTGTGTGGAACCGGCTGTTCGCCTCGTTTTACGATTTGCTCGCCGTCCGGTGGATGAAGAAGCGTATGCGGAAATATACCATTGCCGAGAGGTTGAATTGACCGGCTGCCGGTATCTGCAATTGCCGCTTGTCGGCTCCGCGCTTGTAAAACAAATCTTCAGTCGTTAGCTTTCCGCCAGATTATCCGCACTTTCGAAATGGAATCTATTTTCAAGAAACTCACCTCCAGGCCGGGGCTCTCAATTGCTTGCCTGGGTCTGCTGTTGCTGCTGGCAGGGAATTGGATTCTCCCGCTGACGGACCGCGACGAGGCGCGTTTCAGCGAGGCGTCACGCGAGATGATCCAGCGCGGCGATTATATCGTGCCATGGTTTAATGGCCAATGGCGGCTCTACAAGCCGGTGCTCATTTACTGGTGCCAGATTGCCAGCTATCGGGTACTGGGGATCAATGATTTTTCCGCGCGGCTGCCTTCGGTGCTATTTACAACCGCCACGGCGCTGTTGCTCGTGCGCTGGGGGCGTCAAACCGCGGACGCAAAAACCGGTTTCCTCGCCGGCGCAATGTTTCTCACGGGCCTGCACATGGCGATCATCGGGCGCATTGCGACGGCAGACCTGGCGCTGGTTTTTTTCTTTACGCTTGCAACCTGGAGCGGTTGGGAACTGACACGCCCGGCGGGCGCCGCGACGACCGTGGGCTCGGAAGTTCTTCCAGGACAAAGTCCTTCCCGAATGCTTTGGTGGTGGATATTTTACGTCGCGCTCGGATTGGGATTTCTCGCAAAAGGCCCGGTGGCATGGCTGCCGTTGGGCGCGATTATTCTGGGCCGTGTGGCGCGAAAAGATTCCTTTCGATTGCCTCTCACGCAAACCGCTATCGGACTGGTCCTCACGATGGCGATCGTCGCCTCATGGGGCATCCCGGCACTGAAGCAGACGCATGGAGCGTTCTGGTCGGTCGGCATGAACGAACAGGTCTACCAGCGCGCCGTAGCTGTGAACAACAGCCATGGGCTGGTCGGTCTGCTGGGATTTATCCTGCTGTTGCCGTTTTATTTTTTGACGTTTTTCATCAGTTTTTTTCCATGGTCCACACGCGTGCCGGGGTCGCTTCGCCGCTGGTGGCAGGAACCCAAACGCGACGACCTCGGCTGGTACCTGCTCATGGTTGCCGCGATTGTTTTCATCGTGTTTTCGTTGGTAAAGACCAAATTGCCGCACTACACCGCGCCGGCGTTTCCATTGATTGCCTTGTGGCTTGCGCGGCAAATCTCCGGCGACACGCAGTTGCCTGCCTGGTTTATCAAACGATTTGCAGCGATGATCATTTTCATCCTCGTCCTGACCCTGGGGGTATTCAGCTACGTACGCGGGTCTTTACTGACGCTCAATCTATGGGATGCCACGCGGCCTTATGTGACGCCGGCCACGAAAATCGGCTGTTTCGGCTATGTTGAGCCGAGTCTGGTTTGGAAATTCCGCAGTGTCGTCACCAATACAGTGGTGTTAGGCGACGAAAACAGCGCAAAGGATTTTCTGACCAATCAACCGCCATTCATTCTTGTGCTGCCCACCCGGGATTTGGCATCGCTTCCCGATACGAATGGCCTGCGGATACAGGTTCACGGATTGGATATGGTGAGGTTCAAAAACCGTAATTTGACGGCGATAGTGCGATGAAGATCCGATTTCCGGCATTCGAGCGATACGTGTCGCGTCAAGTACGGTCCCGGGACATTTAGAGGTAAGGGGAATCGTCCTCGTCCTCGCCCTCGAACTTTATGGATCCCTGCATACTTGACGCGCCACGCAACACGGAACACGTCTCTCACATATCGCTCAGATACAGCGCGCGATTGCGCCACAGATAAAGTGCGCCGGACGTTGCGGTCAAAATGACGGCCAGCCAGAGCAGGATTTCCGCCAGGGGAGGCAGCCATTTTTGGATGAATTGTTGAGACGCCACGGGCCATTCCTGGCAGGCATCCAATAGGAGCAGGCCATTGATGGCGGCAATTTGGGAAACGGTTTTGTGTTTGCCGAAATTTTCGGCGGCCAGAACGATGTTCTTTGAGGCGGCGATCAGTCTCATGCCGGTGATTGCAAACTCGCGGGCAACAATGATGATGACCATCCACGCGGCGACTTTCACCCGCGCTTCGGGATTCACGTGAGTGCTTTGGACAAAGGCGATGAACGCCGAGCAGGTCAGGATTTTATCGGCCAGTGAATCCATCAAAATGCCAAAGTTGGTGATGAGTCCGCGGCTGCGGGCGATTTTGCCGTCGAGAAAATCGGTGAAGCCCGCCACGTTAAAGAGGACCAGGGCCAGGCTGTTATGGAATCGAAAGGGCGTGAAGAAGAGCGCCCAAACAAAAAGCACGGTTAATCCGAACCGCGCAGTTGTAAGCTTGTTTGGAAGATTCATCAACCTGCTTACGCTCCAAACTTGTCGAACATTTTCGCGTTGGCTTGCATGAGGCGCATCAAGAATTTTGATTCGAAAATGCCGAGCGAGCCGAGGTTGGCCCCCGTTTCAGTAAAGCGGTCCAGTTTGTCCCAGCCGCTGAGCGGAGAATGCAACAGAACCGGTTGGGGATGCCACGAATGGCCGCGGAGCGCGACAGGCGTCGAATGGTCGCCTGTAATGACCAGAACGTCCGGTTTTTTCCTCAGCAGGATGGGCAGCGCCGCGTCAAAATCTTCGATGGCTTTCTCCTTGGCGTCAAAGTTGCCGTCTTCGCCGGCCTTGTCGGTATATTTGTAATGAATGAAGAAGAAATCAAAATTGTCGTATTCCGTCAGGTAGCGTTCGAATTGTTCAGCGATGGTCTGCGGCCCTTCGATTTTTTTCATGCCCACGAGCTGGGCCAGCCCTTTGTACATCGGGTAAACGGCCAGGCAGGCGGGTTTGAGCTTGTAGCGTTCTTCGAATAAGGGAATGTGCGGCTGATGCGCGATGCCCCGCATGAGGAAGCCATTCGCCGGTTTTTCCTTTTCCAAAATCGGAAGCGCGGCTTTGTAAAATTCCGCTATGAGCGCGGCCATTTTTTTCTGGCCTGCGTTGCCGTCGTCGCGCGGATGCACGGCCGGCACGGGATATCCCTCGCGGTTTGGGTCGGCGTCGCTCACGGGACCTTCCAGTCCCTGGCCGCGAAAGACCACGACGAAACGGTGTTCCTTGCCGGCTTTGATCAGGACCTCGGTATCGCCGATTTTTTTGACTTTGGGGGCGAGTTTTGCGCACAGCTTTTCGCAGACCTCGGTGGCGATTCGTCCGGCGCGGCGGTCGGTAACAATGCCCTTGTTATCGAGTGTGCAAAAGTTGGCGCGCGCCGCGACGTCGCCCGGTTTCAGTTCCAGTCCCAATCCAAGGGCTTCAATGACGCCGCGTCCCACTTGAAATTCGAGAGGATCGTAGCCAAAAAGTCCGAGATGTCCGGGCCCGCTGCCGGGCGTAATGCCGGGAGCGACCGGAATCATTCGTCCCTGGGCGGAATTCTTTGAAAGAGCGTCCAGGTTCGGCGTTCTGGCAGCTTCCAGGGGAGTCATATAATTTTGTTCCTCCGTGGCCAAATCACCGAGTCCGTCCAGGACCACCAGCGCGAGTTTGGCGCCGGTTTTGAGTGTGAGTTCAGAATAAAGCGTGTCCAGATTCATCTGGATAATTTGCGGTCAAGAAGCAGTTAGCGCAATGATATTGCGTGGACAGTGCAACCCTTTCAATGAACCGCCCGCCAATCGTTCTCGTCCTCGTCCTCGTCCTCGTCCTCGAAAATGGGACAAGGCGGTGGCTCGCCAAACATTCGGATTGCATGGGGCTGCCGAAATCGTTAAGAACCATCTGCCATGATGGATGTCTATGGTTTCGCAAACGACGACATGGAAACCGCGCGCAAGGCGGTCGAAGAAGTCCTGTTAATCCGTCTGGAGACGGCTCAAGAGAATAATCCGCCGACCGGATATTATTTTCGCGGCTGTGTTCCTTCCGGACCGTGGGTGCAGATCCGTTGCAATTCGGGTGAATACCAGCGGTGGCAGGGCGATCCGTCTCATCCTTGGCATCCCACTTATAGGATACTCGTATTTGTCCATGGCCCGGTTCGGGAGTCTATCTCCGAGCGTTTGTGTTCTGCGCCTGGTCTGGTCTTTCTTGAAAGTAAACCGACGATGGACGACTGTATTCCACCGCAGCGCTGACCCTGACAGGATATTACGCCACTTGAATTTTTTCAAATTTGGCCGAAATTGCCGTAATGGACAAGGTGGTAGCATGTCAAACATGCGGACTGGTGCAGGAGGTAGACGACGTGCCGTTTGGCGCGGTCGTGAAATGCGCCCGTTGCAATTTTCAAATTCTTCACCGGCGCGTTGGCAGCCGCGCGCGCACCCTTGCCTTTACCATAGCGGCAGGAATTTTGTATTTTCCCTCCAATCTTTATCCGCTTATTACCGCCGAGTATCAGGGGCAGTACGCTCAAACCACGGTTCTTAAAGGGATTCAAACGCTTTGGGGAATGGGGCAATACTTCATCGCCTGCCTCGTCTTCTGCACGAGCATACTCACGCCGGCCTTGAAAATTTTGGGCCTCCTTTTCATCACCCTGACCCTCCATTGGCCAAGATACCAAAAAACGCGGGCCTGGATGTACAAGGTTATCCGGGTCATCGATCCCTGGAACATGCTTGAGGTATTTCTGCTGGCGATTGGCGTTTCCATGGTGGAAATGGGGGAAGTGGCTACGGTGCATCCCGGACGGGGTGTATTTTCGTTTGCGGCCGTGGTGGTGCTTACCCTGCTGGCTACGCTGACGTTTGATCCACGCCTGTTATGGGACACTCCAAAAAAACGTTATGAATGAAGAACGAAGAAGTGACATGCGAATGGAGGCCAGGAAATCTCAAAAGAACGGCATGAATGATACAGTGCATCATTTGCCAAAGGCCAAAATTCAGAAGGACCCCCTGGCCTGGTTTTTCTGGGCGCTGCCGGTCGCCGCTGCTATGCTGTGCGCCTGGTTCATATTGCACGATTTCGTATTTGCCGGTCCAACGATCACGATTTATTTCCAGGACGCGCAGGGTTTGCAGGAGCAGAATTCCATGCTTCGTTATCGCGGAATACGAGTCGGGAACGTCACCTCCCTCAAACTCGCGCGGGACGGACAAATGGTCGTGGTCAGGGTAAAACTGGAACATTCCGCGGCGAACATTGCCCGGCAGGGTTCGCTGTTTTGGATTGTGCGGCCGCAACTGAAATTGGGCGAGGTGAGCGGGTTGCAAACCATCGTTTCAGGCAGCTACATCGCTGTTCAACCGGGCGATGGAGTGCGGACCAACGTCTTTACAGCGATTGCCGAGGCCCCGATCGTTCCGGTCCCGGGCATTACCATCACCCTGCTGGCGAACAATCTTGATTCCCTCGAAAATCAATCGGGTATTTTTTACCGGGGCGTGCAAGTGGGCGAAGTCACGGGTCTTCAGCTTGGCCAAAATTCCCGCTTTGTGGTTGTGCAAGCCCGAATTCGACAGGAATACGCGCCGCTCGTGCGCGACAATTCGGAATTTTGGAATGCCGGCGGCATTAACGCGCACGTGGGTCTCTTTAGTGGTTTGCAAATCAGCGCGGAATCCGCGGCAACGCTCGTCAGCGGAGGCATCGCCTTTGCCACGCCTGAGAATTACGGAGCGGCGGCCACAAACGGAACCGTTTTCTCCCTGAATGAAAAACCGGACCCTAAATGGCAAAACTGGAACCCGGCTATCCCGCTGGGACAGACGCCGCAAGCGTCGAAAACAAACAATGCCATGCCGCAAATCAGCCCGCAAATCAACCAAATGAACCAATAGGTGGTGGCGTAATCCCGTTTGGTGTCCACCCTTTAGGGTGTTCCGGGTTCGCCGTCCAGTCTCCAAGATGCTTCGGAGCATGCTAAAGCGTGTACACCAAACCTGTCTAAGACACTACCAACCAATAAATGGCGCAAAATATGCTTTTTTCAAGTAAATGCGGGAAGCAAAGTCCGAGAGGCGCAATGGGCTTGGTATTCGGCCGTGGCTGCCCGTCGCGGCTTCGATGGCTATTATGGCCATGGTTGCGTTTGTGGCCGCGGAGAATGTTAAACAGTTGAATGAGGCCAGCCAGTGGCGAAGGCATTCGACAGATGTCATCCTGAGCGAGCATTCCTTTCAAGACAATCTTCTGGAGATTCAGCGCGGCATGCGCGGTTACGTGACCCTCGGCGACACCAATGCGCTCGAATCGTTTTACCGGAACGTCGCGGTTGAACCTGAGCAATTGTGGCAGCTTGCGGCTTTCACAGCCGATAACCCCAAACAACAAAAGCGAATCATGGCCCTGGTGGATGCCATGACCACCTTGATTGCCCTTGACAACAAAGCCATTGCGACTTACCGCCAGGACGGTTACGCCGGAATTGCCAAACTGGACGGTACCGGCGAGGGCAGGGCGGCTTTTGGCCGTGCGCAGGACATTTTGGACCGTTTTTCGGCGGAAGAACAAATGCTTTGGGCCGGGCGCAATATTTCGGAACAAAACCAATATAATCACACTGGAGCGTTGTTGGAGACAGGCTGCGCTCTGGCGGCTGTACTTTTGCTGCTGGCTCACTATATGGCCGGCCTGGAATTGAAGTCCCGGCTGCGCGTGGAGGACCAGCTCCGGCATACGCTGCTGCTGCAAAATGCCATCCTTGATTCCGCCGATTACGGAATTGTGGCCACCAACATGGAAGGCGTCGTGCAAACATTCAACCGCGCCGCCGAACGTTTGCTCGGTTATACCGCCGCGGAAGTCGTGGGACATGCGACTCCCATGTTATGGCGCGACCCGCAGGAAATCGCCCGGCGTGCGGAACTATTGTCAAAAAAACTGGGTGCGTCCGTAAATCCTACTTTTGATGCCATCGCAAAAGCGGTCCAGCTCGAATCCGTGGATGAAGGGGAATGGACGTTTATTCGCAAGGACGGCAGCCGCTTTCCGTGCCTGTCGGTTGTCACGGCCCTCGGCAAAACGGATGGGGAGTTCAGCGGTTTCATCGGGCTTTTCCGCGACATCAGTGAGCGCAAAAAGAATGAACAGGAACGCGAACAATTGATTGCGAAGCTAAAAAGCACCCTTGCCGAAGTTAAAACACTGTCCGGGCTTATCCCGATTTGTGCCTGGTGTAAAAATGTGCGGTCGGACACTGGCTACTGGCAGACCGTCGAGCAATACGTCCGCAGACATTCGGACGCCAATTTCTCGCACGGTGTGTGCCCTTCTTGCGCCGCCAAATTTAAAGACGAAATCGCTCACGCAACCCAAAAGGCGAAAGCACCCGCAAAGGCTTGATGTTGCAAGTCGGTAGGGCGGACGTGCCCGTCCGCCAGGTACGCGCGTCCGGCGCGCGCGTCTGAAAAATTCGATGTTCAGCGTTCGATGTTCGATGTTCGATGTTTTCGGCCACTTTCGGCAGGCTTGATTTTCCCGGCCATCCAGTTGATTTTTCCCGCCGAATGAATCCTCTGTTGCTGCATGAATTTCATCACACCCTCGGGGCGCGATTTTCAGAACTGAACGGCGAAGAAATTGTCGCCGGCTACGGTGATGGTCCGGCCGAATACGCGGCCTTGCGCGAAAGCGCCGGCGTCCTGGATTTTTGCTTTCGCGGACGCATTTGCTTGACCGGAAACGACCGCATTCGGTTTTTGCACGGTCAAGTCACCAATGACGTCAAAAATCTGCGAGTGGGCGAAGGTTGTTATGCCGCGCTCACGACCGCCAAAGGCAAAATGGAGAGTGACTTGAATGTCTTCAACCTTCCGGACGAACTGTTGCTGGACTTCGAACCCGGATTGACCGAACGCATTTCGCAACGCCTGGAAAAGTTCGTTGTGGCTGATGACGTGCAAATCGTGAAGGTTGCGCCCCACTACGGCTTGCTGACAGTGCAAGGCCCGAAAGCGGCGGAGGTCGTACGAACGGTCGGACTGCTGCAAGGTATGCCGGAAGGGGAATGCGCCATTGCAAAAATGACCGACGCGACACTGGGCGAGATTTATGTGGCAAAACTGCGGCGCCTGTCCCAATCGGGCTTCGATGTTTTTGTTCCAAACGAGTCGCTCGGCGCGGTTGCGGACAAATTGATAGCCGCCGCGAAGAACGTTGGCGGCCGGGCATGCGGTTGGCTGGCATTTGAAACCGCGCGAATTGAATCCGGCGTTCCCCGGTTTGGCCCGGACATGGACGAGAGCAATTTGCCCATGGAATGTATCGAAAGCCGGGCAGTCAGTTTTACCAAAGGCTGTTATATCGGCCAGGAAGTCTTAAACCGGATTCATGCTGTGGGCCATGTGACGAAAGAATTGCGCGGGTTGCGGCTGGCAAACGACCTGAGAAAGCTGCCAAATAAAGGCGACAAGCTGAGTCACAACGGAAAAGAAATCGGTTACATTACGAGCGCTATCCATTCACCGGCATTGAATGCAAACATTGCCCTTGGCTATGTCCGCCGCGAGGCCAACCAACCGGGAACGGAACTCATGCTGCAAACGTCAGATGGCAGCAGCCCGGTGAAAATCGTTGATTTGCCGTTTGGTTGAAGTATGACCAATAAACTTACAAAGGCAGAACTCATCGAGCGAGTTGAACGTCTGATGTCAGGTAATTGGAATGAAGACGAGATGAAGGCTCTCTTTAAAGAAATCGGCGAAAATGTGCCCTGTCCACGCTCGGAAATACAGGGATTCATATTCCATTCAAAAGATGATGCAGACGCCAAAACCATAGTTGAGCGAATGTTGGCATATGCGCCTATAAAACTGTAGATTCTACTATCGGTCTGCTTACCCCTTGCGAACTTCTCACACAGATACGTTGATTCCCTTCCTAATTTCCTGTCTTCCTCATTTTCTTTTCCCGAAGATCGCTTGGCTCAGGTCGAGGCTTGAGCTTATTTTAGGGCACGTCCATCAGACGCCAGACCTCCATATGATGGGCTCGCGCCGTCGCCTGCGTGGGTTCGATTCGATTTCGCACAGCCGCAGAAACTTGACGATATTCTGATTTGGAATCACAACCAGGAAAAACTTACCGACCGCGGCTTCAAGAAGACGCGCATTTACGGTTCACCCGATGGTCGCACCTGGTTTCCCCTCACGGCACCGCAAACGGTTGAACTTCCCTGCGAAAGTGGCGATAACAACGTGCCCGCAATGACCATCCCGACCCTCCCTAACCCAGGCGCAATTTCCTCGGTAATCATCGCCGCGGAGGCGGTGGACGGAAATTATGGCAGTGATTGTTATGGATTAAGCGCAGTCCGCTTCGTCGCGCATCCAAAGGGCGGGAACTAGTGTAATGTCGCATAAGAGACTTATTTAACATCCATTCTGCGTGCCAAAGCTTCTCGAGCCCGCTGAATTTTTTCCAAAATCACTTTTCCCTCGGCTCGCCACTCATATCGCACCGGATTGAGATTGCGCTCTTCCAA
>DATJTK010000069.1:0-47381 GCA_035503455.1 Candidatus Sulfotelmatobacter sp.
TTTTTGGCTTGGTGTCAATAACCTCACTAAATGTGAACTTATTGACACCGACGCAAATGTCGCAAAACACCACGATTTTACTGGCAATCGGCTCCAAAATTTGAGCGCAAGACGCATTTTTGAGGTTCAACGCTTCAACGCGAAAAAAGAGCGGCGAGCTGTTCCCAACTCGCCGCTTTGTTTAACTTTGTTTCGGCTGTTCATGGCCGTTTTTCTGGCCGCGCAGCATCACGCCGAGCAAACCGTCCACGAGTCCCGTATTTCCGGTTTGCCCGGTCACTGCCACGTCCGGCACGATACGCACGTTGCGCTCGCCGACGATCTGCATGAGCTGCATGACCGTGTAACCCTGGGCGCCAAGGGCATCGACGCCCGCCCGGTACGCTTCGGCTTTGGCCTGGCCGGTGGCCCGGATGGCCTCCGACTCGCCAAGCGCCCGCAGGCGCGTGGCTTCAGCCGCGCCAGTCGCTTCCTTGACGCCGGCATTGGCCTTGAGCTCGGCGATGTTCACGCCTTGCTCCGCGCCGACGACCTGTTGCTGGATATCAGCAATCGCGGTCTGCCGCACGAGCTGTTGCCGCTGCTTTTGCGCCAGTTCCTGCGCCTCGAACATTTTCCGCTGTTCTTCGGCGATCTTGCGGCTGGTTTGCGTAGCCATTAACTCGACCGGCGGATTAATATCGCCGATGAGCGTATCAATGGCCTGGACATCGTAGGCCCCAATGGCCTTGCGGATGTGCTCCGCCGCTTCGATCTGCCGCTGGCTCCGCGCGCTCAGGAAGTCGAGCACCGTGTAGCCCTGCGCCGAATTGCGGAAATAATTTCCCACAATCGGCTGCAGAACGTGGTCCACGAGGTTCTGCATCGAACCCACGCGCGAGATGACTTTCGGCGCATCGAGCGCGCCTACGTGGATGATCTGCGCCACATCCAGGTTGAATGCGAAGCCGTCCTTCGATCGCACCGTAATGGACGAGAGCTTCTCGTCGTAATGATGCGCCTCAGTGCGGCTGGCCCAGTTCAACACGATGTTTGTCGTGGGCACCAACTCAACCTTCATCACTCGCGTATTGATCGGGTGCTTGCCCGGATACAACGGCGTCACCCAGACGCCTTTGTGCCCGGTGTTCACCAGGTCGCCGTGCTTGAACTCGACGCCGCTGACGTCCACATGCGCTCCGCCGACGAATGAGATCACCACGCCGACGTAGCCAATGGGAATCTGCACCATCGGCGTCTGTTCCACTTGCGCGAACCACGGATTCAGGTTCCACGTGCCGGACAACAGGATTTGTTCCTGCAATCCGCGCCGCCCACTGCCATCCAGGAACGCCTGCGCGTTCTGGAAGTGGTCATGCCCGGCGATGGCTGGTCCGGCAATTTCACCCGCTTCGATGGCCTGGCCATCCAGCGTGGTCACGATGCCGACCATGTCCGGCTCGACCCGTTGCAATCTCAGTTGCGCCGGCTCCATGCCGTTTTGATGCGCCGTAGCCGACGTGATGACGGTGAACAACGCCGTGTTGATGCGGTACGTGCCGGCAGTGAGAATTCCGAGCTGGCGGCCTTTCTCGCCGCCGTTGGCCAGGAATTTCTGCGCATCCTGAAAATTGTCGCACTCAACGACTTTTCCCAAAATGCGTCCCGCCGGAATCGCATGGCCATCCGCAGCCAGCACCAGGGCGATTTCGCCCTGCGGCACCACCGTGACTCGCGCCTTAATGACGCGATATTGCCACGGCCAATAACCATAGTGCAGCCCCGGCGCCAGCGTCTCCGCCTGGAACCCCGCCTCGCCTTCGAGCGCAATCAAGTGCCCGGGCAAGAGCGACTTCGACGCGAACCGTTTCACGACGATACCCACCTGACGCTCGCGGATCAGCACGCAGCCGGAGGCGATCACCAGGACCACCAGGGCAAGCGCGTACCAATACCACGCAACCCCGAACCACTTCAGCCCTAATAGATAATTCATCATAACTGTTCTCCGATGTGGCCGTATCCGGGCGCGGGTTATCGCCGCGCGCAGACACGACGCGTTTCGTTGGGGAGACCGTGGTTTTCCCGCAAACGCGGGGACTAGAGGATCGCCCTTCCAGATGCCGACGAGGTTAGCTGACGGGCTGGGTCCTGAAAGTGACCTCGCCGATGGTTCGCCACCGGCGTTCGCCCCATCCCCGGTTTCCCGAGGATTTGGGTCCCCCGCGCTGACTTGCAGGAAGGCAAGGCAGCTTAGGCTGCTGACAATTTGAACTTACGTGAGCGGGGAAGGTTGTCAAATGGAAGCGTCGTAAGTAATTGTGAATCAGAATACTATAATTGTCTTGGTAATGGGTGTCCGCCCCCCTGGCAATCTATACGTCGTATAGGTCCCATATATCCGGTTCGCCCCTACGGTGTTTCAATCACTCCGGCGACGGAACAATCTCACTTATAGCCGAAGACTTGGACACGGTTATTTTGGGCGTCGGTAACGAGAACGCGACCGCGTACGTTGTCAACGGCGATGCGGGCGATAAACTGAAATTGGCCCGGGGCGGTCCCTTGACAGCCCCATTGTGTCAATAAAGTGCCGGCCGGGGTAAATTCCTGCACGCAGCTCCGGTCGGCGTTGGCCAGATAGATGTTGCCGGTCGCGTCCACGGCCACGTCGTGGGCGCCGGCCCAATCAAAACCTTGCTGAGCGGTGCCGTCGGGGAGAAATTCTTCCACGCGACCGAAGGGTCGATTGCCCACATAGACATTGCCGCTCGAATCAACGGCTACTCCTTGCGGGCTGCGTAGTCTGCCGGGACCGAAGGCGCGGATATAAACGCCGTCGCTCGTAAATTCCTGGATTCGGTTGTTCTCACTGTCAACGACATAGACATTGTTGCTGTTATCCACAGCGATGTTATAGGGCCGGTTGAACTGGCCCGTTTCGGAGCCGAGTTCGCCCCATTCCTTGAGAAAAGTTCCGTCGGCGGCGAATTTTTGCACGCGGTTATTCATGACATCGGCCACGTAAAGGTGGTCAGACGAATCAATGGCCAGGCCCTGGGGATAATTAAAGCAACCGTCGTCGTCTCCCGGGTGGCCCCAGTGGGTGAGTGGTTCACCCTGGCTGGTAAACTTGACGATGCGGTCGCGGTGGGTGTCCGAGACGTAGATATTGCCGGCGGAATCAACGGCCACGCCGCCCGGATAAAGCACATTGGGGATGGAAAACAGGAAGCCGGGCGGCGGATTCGGCAGTGATAGTAGATATTGCTGACTCTTGCTGGAAAATTCGGCGATGTCCGGGAATTCGTCCAGGATGCGCTGGAACTGTTCATTGGCTTTTTCGCTTTGACCTTGCTGCCGGTACGCTTCGCCAAGATGAAAGATGGCAGCCGCCACCCGCTGGCGATGTTCGCGCGCGATCTCCTGATCCTGCTCGTAGACGGCCATTGCGCTCTGGTACTCGGCCTGGATTTTGTCGAATTCAGGATTGCCGCTGGTTGGAACGGCATTGCTTACCGCAGTCTCGGGGGCGAGCCCGCTGGTTTGCGCATTGGTAAGGGTGGCCAGGGCAACGACGCAGATCAGGACGATGGCGGGCAAAGAACCGCGCCGGCGCTGTCCGAAGTTCGCGATCATCAGAATGCGCCGTCGCATTTGTTGCTTTTCTCCAAGAATGCCGATCAAGGCGGGCATCATGGCCGGCCGGGCGCAGACTTCGAGCAATTTGAGGATGGTTTCGCCGTAGGGGCCGCTTTGGCGGTTGCCCGCGTAAGACAAGGCCAGTTCATCGCAGGCCAGCTCGCGGTCTTCCGACATGCGCCGGAACGCCAGCCAGATCAGGGGATTGAACCAATGGACGGTTTTGCAGATCGTCACCAGGGCCAGCATGGCCATATCGTTGCGTTTAATGTGGGCCAGCTCGTGGAGGAAGATATGACGCGACTCCGCTTCCGTGAACTGTCGAATCATGCCGGGAGGAAGCAGAAGAGTCTTGCGCAAGAGTCCGTGCAAGGCGGGGCTTTTGACCGACGCGGATTCAACGAGCCGGACTTCGCTTTTGATTCCCATTTGCTCTCGGCAGGAGTGAAAGACCGAGAGAATTTGCGCGTCAGTAACCGGCGCTGCGGCGGCCAGGCGCCGCAGAAATCGGGAGTTCTGGACGACAATGCGTGCGGTTAACAGAAGCAGACCGGCCAGCCAGACAAACGCTATCAATTGCCCCGCGTTCCAGTGAGAAAACCAGGGCGATTTGGCCGGCAGGCTGCTCACGATTGTCCCGGTCGGGTCAGTAGACCGGTGTACGGGTGAAATTTGCGCGAGTCTGGTTTGGAGCAATACCGGTTCGGAGTGGACGGGCTGGGCCGTCGGCGGCTGGGGCGGTACGAAATGCTCTTGAGGGAGCGGCGTCGGCGCGGGCGTGGGAGCGGCGACAGTGTGCGTCTGGAATACGGTGGTGGGCACAGCAGTGGTTGGGGATTGGCGGGTGCGGCCCAGGTTGAAGATGCTGACGGGGCTGGCCGGCAGGATTGGCAGCATGAGCCGCACGATGAGCAGAAACCACAAGGTATAACGCCAGCGTGCGCCCAGTTGTTTTTGGAAAACCCACTGCACGGCCAGAATTATCAGGACTAGCACCGACGCCTGCCACGAGATACGCAGCAGCCAGGGGAATATCTGATCAAGATGCATATTCATTTTTCCTTTTCTGATAACAAACGTTTCAGTTCTTTGATTTCTTCGCCGGAGAGCCTGGATTCCCGGACCAGATAGAGCAGCATGCTGGCGGCTTCTCCGCCGAAAACGCGTTCGAGGAAGGAACGGCTTTCCTGGCGGATGCAGGCACTCATACTCAGGAGCGGTTCATAGAAGTAACGCTTGCCCTCGAGGGTGGCTTTAAGCGCCCCCTTCTTCACCAGGCGGTCAAGCAAGGTTCGAATCGTGCGCGAATGCCACCCTGTGCTCTGCGAAAGCGAATCAACAATTTCCCCCGCCGTTACCGGTGGCCGCTCCCAAACAAGGGCCATCACCTGCCATTCTGACTCCGAAATGCGAATTGGTTTGCTGGAACTGCTACTCATGTAGCACTACAATGCTACAACTGTAGCAATACGTCAAGGACTTTTTAGAAAAAAACTTACACTTTCCATTTCTCAATCCACATTATGTCCGAAAGCACAACGTTGGAGCCGTCGCGAGCGTTGATGATTTTAATACTCAATTGGCCGTCGGCTGTTTTTTCCGGGCCGACTGGCACCTCAATCCAGCGACCCTTTTGAAAATTCTCGAAAGTACCAATGGTGTCGCCGCCTACGACGATGGTTTCCTTTCGCCCGCCCTGGAAATTATCCGGGTCGGTGATGTAAAGGCGCAGGGTGCCGCTGACACCTTTGGGCAGGTTTAAATCCGCTTCAAATTGGCGCGGGGCCATGCGGCCATAGAAGAACGGATCAGGCCAGATGACCCATTGCTGAATTTTTCGGTCCATGGTGATGGAATACCCGGGTGCATGATACACGGTTTCAGCGGTGGATAATCCGCAGCCGACGAGGAGCTTGCCGCCGGCAGCCGCAAAGTCCGCCGGGGACGAGTATGGCAACCCGGCAGGCCAAAATAGTCGCCGGGGCTCGGGCGCGCGCTGGTCTGGCGGCAGCATTTCCGGCAAAGGCGAGCGCGGCCCAACTTGATACCAATAAACGGTCGAGGAAAACTGCAGCAGATTGATGGGAGCCGAGTAATTTTTCTTCCAGCCGCCTTCGTTATCTCCGAAGCCAATGGTCACTTTCAAGGATTTGTGGAAGTTGATGGCGTCCTGGGTGAAAAAGCGGTAGGCGGCCGCGCCGTTGGTATGGAAAGGAAAATAACCGGTCAACGGAAACTGGTTTTCGCTGGGCGGAAAGCCCCAGCTAAAGCCAAACGAATCTTCCAGCCCCTGAAATTCCACCGATGCATTGGTCTCGCCATCAATAAAAAACTTCTCGTTCTCATCCACGGCATATCTGTCCAGGTAAGGGCTGCGCACGGTGATGTTCCAGCCCACGAACTTCCCTTGGCCCGTGGTTTCCAGGGCCACATATTCCTTTTTGCCCAGGAGCAGTTCTTCCTGCCGCCAACTTGCGCAAAAATAACCGGTATTGCGGGGCACGCGCTTCAATGTGTGGCAACAGACATAGGAATAGCAGGGCATACGGCTTTCGAGTTGCCGGCCAGCCGGGAGCGGCCCGTCATATAGCAATTCGACCCGGGCGGATTTGCGAAAGGGCATCGGGAAATACGCGTTGAATCCCTTGCGCACGTTTACGAGTGCGGTGTTGATCCATCCGTTGACGCCATCGTGCTCGCCGTTGGGGTCGCAGAAAAAGTCCGCGAGAGGACAATCCACGCTCGGGCTGTTTTCGCCGTCCCAGAAGATGCGCAGGCGGACGTCACGGTTAATGGAGCCCGTAACCGGGTCGCGGTGTCCAGGGTAGGCGAAGTGGATCATCGTGATTTCGGCGGGTCCTTTGATATCGGCCACCACCACATTGGTCGTGGACTGGAATTGCAGGGCCAGCGGATTTTCAACCCACAGTGCGTTGACGGCTTTGGTGTCGCCCGAATCCACGCGAGCCAGGTCCGACGGCAATAATTGCGCGTGTCCAGGATAGCCGGCGATGAAGGTAATCGCGGAGAGGAGTGGAAAGAAATGTTTCATCCTGAAATGGTACCCGATGAAAAACTCAAAAAGAAAAGAAAAATAGAAACGAGAAAAATATTCGCGAAGGAAATTAGCGCCCTTGACAACAATTTGACGCTGATTGACAATGCCCAAGACAAAGAGCCTGCTGCAAATGAGGCGTCCATGGCCTGTCACGGAACCTGGTTCAACACAAGCTTATGATAGCAAAAAATGTCCGTAAGAGTTTAATATTCGGCGGCCCTGGCTTATTGCTTCAGGTTGTTTGCACATTTGTGGCCAATTCTATCATCACAAGAGCGATGACTATCGGTAGTGGTTCTTTGGCAGTGTTGACTGGCATATTCGTGGTTGGTTCCGTTGCTGGAAACATCCTTTTGGTAGCGGGCTTGGGTTATTATGCCAAAGCCAAAGGTTACAGTGCCCTGTTGGGCTTGCTTGGGTTGCTGTCCTGTATTGGCCTGCTTATTATTGCGCTCTTGCCAGACTTGACTAAAGGCATGAATGATGGCGCCGCCTCCTAACGCAATGGAATGCGCAAGACTGTATCCATATACGTTGTTTTGTGTGTCGCAGCCGTCTGTGTCGGGGCATTCTGGATACGCAGACAAAGCACCCCGCCAACGGACGCCGCACTCGTTAAGCAGTTTTATGCTCATCGAAATGATTTCGACGAGCTTCGCGCGATGCTGCAAGAGGACAGCAATATCAGTGAAGTTGCTGCTTACGGCGTTGGCACAACGAATCCCGACGAGATTGGCCCAATGACACCTCAACAAGCCGGCCTCTCAAAGACGCGCTACGACGAATATCTGGCGACTCTCAAAGACGCTGGCGCTATATTAGCTGTGCATCACCCCGCCGAGTATTATTTTTTGGTTAGACGATCGGGATTCGCTGGAGGAGGCTGGGGCGTTGCGGTTGTATCGAGAGCGACCGTGCCGACGAACCAGCTTGCGAGCGTGGACGAATATTTTGCGGCCCATAATTTTTCGGACGGCGCTTATCGGCGGATTGAGGGGGATTGGTATTTGTGGGTAAGGTAATATTAAATCTGAAACGACTTAAACTTTATGAGCATATTTGACTATATTCTGGCCGGTCGAAAACGATACATGAAAAAATGAAAAGATTACATTTCCTCTTAATCGTCGCTCTCCTCGTCTCGGTGCATTCAGTTCCGGCGCAGGTGCCGAAAGGCAGCTTGAACTTCATGAACGCACAGCCAGTTCAGGTATTGATTGTTTATTCCCATATGTCGGGACTTGCCTTGATTGAGGATTCACGCGTTCGTCAAATTCATCGACCGATTCAAATACGCGCCGATGAGGTATCAAATAGTGAGGCTTTGAAACTGATGGAAGACGCCCTCCTCAAGCAGGCGGGGATTGTCATTACCCCTCTCGGCGACAAGCGCGTGTCAGTGACGTACAATGACGCACTGCCAATCGCGGGAGGCAAGCATTGACCATGCGGCCTGGCCTTTTTCATGTTTATGCCACAAGAGACATACCTTCAGCTCGTCATTCGCGAGTTTAAGCGCATAAAGGCGCTTGCCGAGGGAGCGCTCGGGCAGGTCAGCGATCAACACTTTTTCGCCGTGCCGTCCGACGGCGACAACAGCATCGCTGTAATCGTGAAGCATGTCGGCGGCAACCTGCTGTCCCGCTGGACTGACTTTCTGAGCAGCGATGGAGAAAAGCCTGGCCGAAACCGTGACAACGAGTTTGAGATCACTGGCGCAGACAGCCGGGAGGCGTTGACAAAGCAGTGGGAAGCCGGATGGCGAGCGTTGTTCTCGGCCCTGGAGCCACTGGGCGAGACAGACCTTCAGCGTACGGTCACCATTCGCGGCGAACCGCTTAGCGTTCTTCAGGCGATCAACAGGCAGCTCACGCATTATTCATATCACGTTGGACAGATTGTTTACGTCGCCAAGCATTACGCCGGCGATTCGTGGCGCACTCTCAGCGTAGCACGAGGCAAATCAGCCCAGTTCAATGCCGCGCCGAAGAAGTATATTTGACGGGCCATGAAGACTTTCCGTAATTCCAACGGCCATCTGTGGCTTAAGAACCATTTTTTAGCCAGGCCATGTCCCATTTTTCCGTTTCGTCCGGCCTAACTGTCACAGTACCTTTAAAAATGCTCTGAATTAGCACTGGCACTTGAACTGCTGCCGATTTCGCTCGTCTAAATGTCGGTTTTAATGGAAAAACCGATGTAGCAAGTCGTATGAAAAAGCCGCAAACATCGAAGGTAGTCTGCGCGGCGAAGCTTTTGCTGGTCCTCCTTTTCCTCTCGCCGATTGTCACCGCGCAGGCGCAATTTACATTCACCACCAACAGCGACGGTTCTCTGAACATCGCCCAATATACCGGTCCTGGCGGAGCCGTAGTCATCCCCAATACAACCAATGGCCTGCCCATAACCAGCATTGGGGACGTGTCGTTCTTCAATAATTCAACCCTGACAAGCGTCACGGTGGGAACCAACGTCACCACCATCGCGGACCAGGCGTTCTCCTATTCCAGCTTAACGGATGTCACACTCCCCAACAGTGTCACAAACATCGCTTTCGATGCGTTCCTGGACTGTAACGACCTGACGAATATTATGGTGGCCACGAACGATCCCGATTTTAGCAGCGCCGCGGGCGTTTTGTTCAACCAAAACGAGACGATGCTCATCACGTTTCCGGAGGGCAAAGCCGGGAGTTATGCGGTTCCCAACAGCGTTACGAACATCGCCGTCTATGCATTTTTTGGCTCCGGAAATTTGACGAGCGTGGCCCTGTCCACAAATGTCAGCAGCATTGCAAACTATGCGTTCTACAATTGTCCGGCTCTCACGGCGATAACGGTGAATACAAACAATCTCTGGTACAGCAGCGTGGCGGGCGTTTTATTCGACAAGGGCCAGGACACGCTGATTGCCTATCCTGCGGGCAACGCTGCGGCCTCCTATATCATGCCTAACAGCGTCACAAATATCGGGATGGAGGCGTTCTATGGCTGTGCCAACCTGACCGGCGTGACGCTCGGCACGAATGTCTCTATCGTTGGAGGCGCCGCATTCGAATACTGCACTGCGCTGGCCGGCATCACCTTTCCCGACAGCGTTACGGTTATCAGCGGCGATGCATTTTCCCTGTGCGACGCGTTGACGAACATCAGCATTGGAACGGGAGTCACGAATATTGAGTTCCAGGCATTTCTAGGTTGCTCTAGTTTAACCACCATCACGGTAGCTGCGGGCAATCCGGCATTCAGCACCGTGGACGGTGTTTTATTTAACAAAAACCAAACCGCGTTATATCTCTACCCTCCGGCCAGCAGCGCAACGTCCTACGCCGTTCTCGACAGCGTCACGAATATCGAGGCGTTCGCGTTCATGGATTCCTACAATCTGACCGGCGTCTCTCTCGATCCCAACCTCCAAAGTATTGGGCAATCGGCATTTCAGAATTGCTTTAACCTCACCAACATTGCAATCCCCAACAGTGTGACCAACATGGGGACCTTCGTGTTTTATCAGTGCGTTAGCCTGACAAACGTCGTGGTCGGCTCCGGCATCAATAACATTGACTACCAGGTGTTCGCCTACTGCTATGACCTGAGGGGCGTCTATTTCACGACCAATGCGCCCGCCATGAATCCGGACACGTTCGACGGCGACACTGGCACGATTGCCTATTACCTGCCTGGAATGATGGATTGGGGCACAACGTTCGATGGTATTCCCACTGCCTTATGGCTGCCGCAAATCGTGGACAGCGGCGTGCGAACAAATCAATTTTCTTTTTCCGTGGACTGGGCGAGTGGCGAAAGTGTGGTGGTGGAAGGCTGCACAAATCTGTCCCATCCGGTATGGTCTCCGTTACAGACAAACATGCTCAGCAGCAATTCATGGTATTTCAGCGACCCTCAATGGACCAAATATCCCAACCGCTTCTATCGTGCCATTTCGCCATAAGCGATTTCAAATCCTGAAAGGGTTGAATCAAAACGCCAGCCCCACCGATAGTCTTTGACAGAAATCGCAAATCTGGTTTCTTAACGGCATCGCAACGCCTAAAGCTGCGATTGAGTCGGTGCCGACGATCGCTTGAGTTACGAGTGATTTGGATACGGCTGTTGCCCGCATGCACAAAGGAAAAACATGAGCAAAAAAGCACCAGGAAAATTCAAGGTCCTATTTGTTGCCGGGTTCGGGCCCATTGTCCAGGACATCCCCAAATCGCACACATTCTATGTCGATGCCCTCGGCTTATCTTTCCAGAAGGAGGAGGGAGATTATTTACACACCGGGGAATTAGACGGTGTTAAGCATTTTGCTCTGTGGCCGCTGTCGCAGGCAGCGCAGTCCTGTTTCGGGTCGGAGGAATGGCCGTCTGGCTTCCCGGTTCCCCAGGCATGGCTGGAGTTCGACGTCGATGACATCGAGCAGGCCGGCACAGAACTGCAAAAGAGAGGGTATACCTTGTTGACGCGAGCCCGAAAAGAGCCGTGGGGACAAATTGTGACCAGGCTGCTCAGTCCGGAAGGCATATTGGTCGCGGTTACTGTAACCCCGGCAATGCGCGAGAAGTAAAAATATAAGACGGGCAAAACACCCATGAGCAAGTCCGTTATGTTTAAATGGAGCGAGACAGATATTACGGAGTTCTTCGGCGTGGAGGCTACATTTCACGACGGTGGGGCTTCGCATTCCTTTGAGGTTGCCCGCGATGGTCTGCGATTGTTGGTCACGATCTTTGGTTTTGAGCGGGCAGTTTACGTCAGCATTTTTCGCGATAGCTTGGCGGATCCGATTTTCACGGTTCGCCGAGAGTTTTGCACTCACGTGCACATCACCAGCGGCACGAATTTTCGCCGTTGTTTCGAGGCAGGAACGCCAGAGCATGAGGTCACAGACATGTGCATTCCACCGATTTTAGCACGCGGCGTTCGTGTTTATGTCGAGCCGCATTTTCAGGTTGAGTTGATCGAGCCACGTTTCGACGCCTAAAGGGGCGATTGATCCGGCGTTGACCGCTCCTTGGGTTTACGAATGATTTGGATAACAAGACGACCGTTGTCCATTCGAGCAAATGACTTATCCGGAAGCCAAAGAAATTTTGCGGGACGCTGTGGCGCCGCGCGGTGAGCAGGATTTGACGGCACGATTGTCGGCTTCGCCCGGCCGATTGAGTCTCATGGACACTTCAACAGCCGGAGAGTTGCCCGAAGGTGATTCATACGCTGATCAGGTTCTGCGGGCTTTGCTGGTCGTGCGGCGGCACATCGTCGGTCAGCGCATGGTGGAACGGGATTTGATGGGCATTCTTCTATTTTTGGATTCACCCGTTCGAGTGCTTGCGGCAGAGGCACGGCATTCGGAGACGAGCATTCCGCAGATTTCAATGGTGCTTGATTCGATTTGTATGTCGAGCATTGATTAATCTCGGCGTAAAAGATGCCTGGATTCCACTCCACAGGAAACAGCGAAGAACGGATCACCGCGATTTAATTTTAAAGCAAAAAAAGTCTTGTTCGAGATGACACGGCCTCCTAAATTAGCGCCGGCTCAAGGTTATAGTTGAGTTGCGTAACGGCCGGTAATGGCAGGATGTTCGGACCATTTTGTAGCCGCCTAATCAACGGAAAATTGAAAAGCAATATGCGGATTATTTGCATTCTACGGTCTTCAAGACGGCGGGCGGCATTATTGGCCGCGGCATTCGCCGCCTTCCTTGCGTGCGGCATTCCTCGTGTTCAAGCACAGACTTATGCCTACACTGTCAGCGTTTCAAACCCGAGTGACATCGCCTACTACATCCCGACGACTTTTAATGGTTATAGCACGGAATCAGGAAGCATTGAGACCAACAGTTCCGGCGGGTATTTCTGGGCCGCAACGAACACGCAAATCGTGTGTCTTTTCACCAATATTGGCTACACAAGCATGCGCATAGGCGGAAATTCAGCGGATGAGGATGTTAATACCAATCCGCCCCAGGCGGCGTTGGATACGTATCGAGGCTTCCTGCAAGCCACGCACATGGCGACGATCTGGACGCTGGACTATGAATCTGAGGCCGCTTTTCCATTAACAAACGGGACCGTTGCCAGGCGCGTAATGGATACTTACCCGATGGGGTTCGGACCATCGAATGTGATGTGGTTTGACCTCGGCAACGAACCGGATGACTACAGCGACTGGAACGAGACTAACTGGCTGCCCGCGTGGACCTCCGACGCTGTGGATGTAGAAAACGTTAATTCAGGCGATGTGGCCCTCGGAGCGCCTGACATGTCTAATAATGGCTTGGAATATGAAAAATTTTTCGGCCAAAATTTGGATAACACATACGACGGCGGGAGTTTGGTAAAGTATATCACATATCATTATTCGATTATGTCCAGCGCCGATGTTTCCTCTGCTGGAGATGACTCGAATATGTGTCAAATGATCCTCTCGAGCAACCTGGACTGGGCCACCGGTTCGGGCAAAACCAATTTTCAGTATATAGACACCCAACTTTCCGGTGATACCGCTGATGGTGATTGTCAAGGTTACGCTATAACCGAACAGAACCCGTTTGATGGCGCCGGCGACGGGGACTCTAAACTCACGGGTAACTCGTTTGGCTACGCGTTATTCGAACTGGACGCCTTGAACTGGTTTTCGCATAACGGCGTGAATGCGAATCATGAATACGGCTGTATCGGCCTCTATCCCTACTCAACCGGCAAACACGCGGCATACCACACTGACTCGAGTGGCAATTATTATGCCTATCCGCTTGCCTATGGCAACAAGGCGTTCCAAATTACCCAATCGGGCGGCAATGCGGCCGCGGGTGTGGTGGCTGAAACAATTAGCAACCCAAATGCTCTGAATGTCACATCCTACGCCACGTCGTGCGGCAACGTTATTTACGTCACTATCATCAACAAGGAATTTGGTCCAGGCGCGGTCGAAGCGACTGCGACTGTTGGAGTCAGCAACTCTGCGTGGGCTGGCTCCGATGTGTATGTCATGTATCTCACCACCGCGAATAGCGACATAACGAATCAAACCGCAACGCTTGGCGGTGATACGCTCGACGGCCAGCACGCGTGGAGTGGAACATGGACAGCGTTGGGCGCGCTTACAAACGGTCAGTGCGTGGTGCCGGTACCCGCCGCCTCTGCGGCAATCGTGAGAATACTGGCTATCAGCCCGCCGATGATTGTTCAGGACCTGCCGCCGCAGATCTCTTTAACACCAGGCCAGACCTATCAATATTCGATAGGAGCGGAAAGTGATTTGCCGTTGAGTTATCAATGGTATCAGGGCGGGACGCTGGTGATCGGACAGACGAACGCGGCTTACACGGTGACGGCCGGCGATTTAGGAAGCCAGGCGAGCTATTATGTCGTCGTCAGCAACACTTTTGGTTCCGTCACCAGTTTGGTTTCGACGCTGACAGTCATCGCGCCGCCCACAAATTCATACGCCGGCACAATCGAGGATTTGAATCCGGTGGCATATTGGCCGTTGCAGGAGACCAATGCGCCGGCTCCGGCCACGATCGAGACAAATTACGGTTCGCTTGGCGCGTTGGGGACCGCTTATTATGCCGCCACAAACCCGGCGGATGTGCAGTTCGGGCAAGCAGGTTTGCCGGTAGGCAATGATGTGTCAGTCAAATTTCTAGCCTCCAGCGCAGTAACGCCGGACAGTTTCGCATTTGTTCCGCGGATTTCGCCGGCTGTGACCTTCAAGCCGCCATTGACCCTTGAACTTTGGCTCAACGGAGATACGCCTTCATCAAAATCAAGCGCGAACACCGAAGATGTCCTGGGTGAAGGAGGATCGGGCCTGGATAGTCCTCCCTCTGACGGTAATTATGGCGGTGTTCGGATGTCCTGGGTTTATGACAGCAGCACCGCCGGTCCCGCGGTCGCACTGCTGCCCTCCAGCGGCAGCGGAGGAACCATTGGAGACTGGGAGTTCCCGGTGGCGGCTGGCGACCAATGGTATCACTACGTTGTGACTTATGACGGCACGAATTTTATAACATACGTGAACGGCGTGGAGCAGGGGACGAACGCCTTTGCGATGGCCCCGGACACGTGGTCGCCGTTGACGATTGGGTGCGGCCGCTGGCAGGCGACGGACACACGCGCTTTCAACGGCCGCGAGACTGAGGTGGCCGTTTATACCAACGTGCTCTCAGTCAGCCGGATTACCAGCCACTATCTGGCCGGAATCACGGCAGGTTCCAATTACGCGCAGACGATCTTAAATGATAATCCGCTGCTTTATTACCGGATGAATTGTCCCGGATACACCAATCCGAGCGCGCTATCGAGTCCAACCGCGCTGAACTACGGTTCGGACGGAGTGAACGGGCTTTATTTGCCGGGCACAGTGCCCGGGGAAGTGGCGGGACCGCCGATTGCGGGACTCAATTCCCGCGCCGCAGGCATCAATGGCATTACTTCGTGTATCAGTGTGGGATATGATCCGTCCCTTAACCCAACGGGAACGCAGCCGTTCACGGCCATGGCCTGGTTTAAGAGCAATCCCTCCGACGGCCGGATGCAAACCATTATGAGTCATGGCGGCAACACTTCGTGGGCGCTCAATCTCGTGGGCACCAATGGAACAGTATCCTGGAGTTCGGGCGCGGGTTCAGTCACCTCGACGGATATTTTCAATGACGGCAACTGGCATTTTGCGGCCGGAGTTTATGACGGCGCCAATAATTATTTGTATGTGGACGGCGCGCTCAATAATTTCAGCGCGGCAACCGGCAGTGCCACCGGCAACACTAGTGATGGGGTTTTCCTGGGAGGAGACCCTGATTTCACCCTGGCCGGGGTCAAGGAACGATATTTTGCCGGAGCTATTGCGCAGGCAGCTTTCTTTACCAATGCGCTCTCCGCCGGGCAAATTCAAGCGATTTACGTCAGCGCAATCACTCCGCCCCCGGAAATGCTTGGCTTCACAAACACGGGCAATAGCCAGGTGGAATTGAGTTGGAATTTTGGCACGCTACAAACGGCCACCAACGTGGCCGGACCTTACAACGACATGACCAACGCCTCGTCGCCCTGGACGATACCCACGACCAATTCACAGCAGTTTTTCCGCCTCCGGGAGAATTGAGCACGGCGACGAGCCGTCGCCGCCCCGACACACTGGGGCTACCCAAATGAACGGGGCGGGGACAGCTTGTCCCCGCGAACCTAAATCATGTTTCACGGCCGCTCGCCCATCTATCGTTTAGCAGTCGGATGGGTCAATTCAGGTACCACCTGACCGGGCTTACCTCGGAATCGCGCGCTGCTCCAAGGCCAGTCCCCAGTCCCCTTCACCAGCCCGGCTTTGTTGGGGTTGTTTTCGATATAATGCACGACGCGGCGGTAATGATCGTCGTCGCGTACAAAGCGGTCAAAATAATCTGCTTCCCAGAATTTCCCGGTTGGGAACGGTTCGCGGCGGTCTTTTACATCGGCGGATCGCGGGGACAAGCTGTCCCCGCCCCGAAGGATTTTCAACGCTTCCTTGGCCGTATAGCTTTTCCAGCTTTTCACGACTTCGTTTAGCGGTATGTCCCAAATCTCAACCAGAGAGTGAAGATGATTGGGCATAAGGACCCAAGCCAGCAGCCGGTATTTCACGCCGTCATGATGCCAGAGGTTTTCCTGAACTATTTCCGCGATTCGAGGATTGCGCAGGTGACATGCACCGTAACCTTTGTCGAGGTAGTTTTCGATTTTGCGTTGTTTTTCCAAATCATCTTCCAGGGCCAGAAAAGCTTCCCATTCACTTCGACGCGCCGCAGGCATGGCGTCAGCAAGGCGATAGGTAATGAACTGCCGTGTGCCTGGGGGCATCGAAGTGGGGAAGATTTTTGGAAACATACCAGCCCTTGAAACCTCGTTTTACATCCGAGGAAGTCAGTGCATCGCTCCACTTTCGCTTTGCGTCGACGAGTTCGTTGACAGATTTAGTTTTCACGGTTTATCGCGGCGACGAGCCGTCGCCGCCCCGACACGCTGGCGCTACCGAAATGAACGGGGCGGGGACAGCTTGTCCCCGCGTTCTTTTGCATTCCTCATTGCATCTCACCGCAATATCGTCGTCAGCGTGTCCTTCGCGCCGATGATGTGTCCGCCTGGAAATATTTGTTTCATACAGCCGTCCTGCCATCGGTGAACCCGGTAAAGCGTCGCGAAAACGAAATCAGGCGCCTTGCCGCCCTGGCCGCCGACCAATTCCGCGCCCCGGCGAACATTATCCTGCAGCCATGCAGGCATCCGCAGATGATACGGATTGCGTTGCAACTCACCCACATGAAACGACAGTGCGGCCAGCAAATCGGCAACGTCTTCAGCGCTCAATTCAACCATCAAATTGGGCGAAGGCATTTGGCCCCAAAACTCGGTCTCGACCAGAACAGTTGTGTAAGACAGAGGCAGCGTTTTGAGCGCGTCTTTGACAAGGAAATGCGTTCCGATGTGGGCGCTATTCCAATCCAGTTCATGCGGAAATAAAATGACCCGAGGCTTGAATTTCAAAAGCGTGGCGGCAATGGTGCGGACGGCTGCCGTCCAAACCTCAGGCTCTTTGGCTCGTGTCGCGAGAGTGACTCTTTCGAGGCCGGTTTCTTCCAGCCCAAAACCGATCCAATCACAGGCGTTTTTGAGTTCCGCCAACCGGGCCGCTTGCCGTTCCTTATTGCTGCCAAGCGTAACGGCGATGTTGACAATGCGAAATTGCATTTCGCGCATTAGGCGCAACGCCAGGCCGCCGATAATGCATTCATCGTCCGGGTGTGGCGCGAAAATCAGGGCGGTGGGCGCATCCGCGCGCGGCGGCGGAAGCGGATTCAAATGCGGTGGAATGCCGCCCAAAGGAAGAGATTTGCCATCGGCGTGGATTTTAACGATTGCTGAAACAAATTGTTGATAAGGATTCATTTGCCCTGGGGCCTGAGTCTTTCAGGAAATTTCGTTCATGCAATCCCGAATTTGCGCGTGTAACATTTTTTGGAAATGACTGAACCAACGTTGCTTGTCCTGGCGGCCGGCATGGGCAGCCGCTACGGCGGGTTGAAACAAATAGACCCGATCGGCGCCAACGGCGAAACCATTATTGATTATTCCATCTACGACGCAATGCGCGCCGGTTTCGGGAATGTGGTCTTTGTCATTCGGCGGGATATTGAAGAGCAATTCAGACAGTTCGTCGGCTCACGGTTTGAAAAGAAAATCGCCGTTGAATACGTCTTTCAGGAACTGGATAAATTGCCGCCCGACTTTTCGGCGCCGCCACATCGAACAAAACCCTGGGGCACCGGCCATGCGATTTTAATGGCCGCGGACGCGATTCGCCGGCCATTTGCCGCGATTAACGCGGATGATTTTTATGGCGCAACTTCATTTCGCATCCTGGCGGAGCATTTGACTTCCGGCAGCGCGGATTTTGCAATGGTGGGATTTGTTTTGCGCAATACGCTTTCAGAATTCGGGAGCGTGGCGCGTGGCATTTGCCGGACGACGAATGATGGGTTTTTGGAAAGCGTAACGGAAATGACGAAAATTGAACGCGACGGCACAGGCGCGCAAGCCGCCGGCCCGGGCGGAAAGGTTTTGCAACTGACCGGCAATGAAACCGTTTCGATGAATATGTGGGGCTTCACGCCGTCGCTATTTGATGAGCTGCGTAGCCGGTTTGTTGAATTTTTGCGAAAACACGCTAACGAAGAAAAATCCGAATTTTACATTCCATCGGCGGTCAACGAAATCGTGCAGGACAAACGCGCGCGAGTGAAGGTCCTGCGCACGCCGGATTCATGGTTCGGCGTGACGTATCGGGAAGACCGTCCATTTGTGGTAAAAGGCATTCGTGAATTGGTTGCCCGGGGTGAATATCCGGAAAGATTGTGATAAAGCAAGCGACCGTAGGGCAGGCTTCCAGCCTGCCGGTTCTCCGGGCATCCCTGCCCGGAGTTGCTGAATGGCTGTAACGACGTGCCAAAAGAATGAAATCAAAAGAGCAAAACTCGCGGCTGGAAGCCGCCCTAACCGGCAGGCAGGATGCCTGCCCTACGCACTGTCACGACCGGATCAGGATTTCGTTGTTCTTCCACGCCGCGCGGTCGCCGAGGTGCGTCAGCCAGGATGGCGACCATTTTGAATGGCTCTCGTAGCCCATTCTGGGCTCTCCTGTTCCCGAATCGAGGGATGGGAGCAGGCGGTTGACAATGGACGATATTTTCGCGGCGGCCCCGGGCGCGAGTTCTTTGAGCACAATTGCGAGCTTTGTATGCGCGCCGATCACGACACGGGGCCGCCCGCGGCGACAGGCTTCCAGGATTTTTGCCGCGGCGCTTTCAACACTCGCTGACAACAAAGGCAGGGAACTGGAAATGGAAAACCACGCGTATTCCTGGCGGTACTTTCCTTTGATTACGGCGTTGCGGGGAGAGCCGGTGCGCATCAGGCCGGGGCAGACAGTGGTAACGAATATATTCTTTTGCCGCAGCTCCGCGCGCAGGCCCTCTGAAAAGCCCGTCAGCGCAAATTTGCTCGCGCTATACGGCAGGAGATGAGGAGCGGCAATCTTTCCGCCTGCGGACGAGATATTGACAATGCGTCCGCCGCCCCCGGCCTTCATGTGGGGAAGAGTGGCCAGGGTAAAATAGAGCGGCCCGAAAAAGTGCACGGCCATGGCATCTTCAAAGTCCGCGAGGGACATTTCCTCCATCGGACCGACCTGGATAATGCCGGCGTTATTGATCAGCACATCCACGCGGCCCATTGCCGTGACGGTCCGGGCTACGGCTTCGACCACTTCTCTTTGCTGGCGGACGTCGCAGGACACGATCAGCACTTCGGCGCCCATGGCGGTGAGCTCATGTTCCGCGCGTTTCAATTCCATCAGATCGCGGGCGATAAGCGTCAGCCGGGCCCGTTGTCGGGCCAACTGCCGCGCCATTTCCAGCCCTAAACCCCGCGAACCGCCGGTGATAAGGACTGAACGTCCGCGAAACGAAAACGGTTTCCGCGGCCGGTTCAGGGCAAAGCCGGCGGCGGCCCCAAGAATAAGGGCGGCCGCAAGCATGGCCACCTTGTTGTTATTGATGTGGGGCATCATTCGCTTTGTTGAATGGCGTGAGGTTTAAGGATAACTTTGATGCACTTATCCGCTTTTTTTAAAAATGCCTTGTAGCCCAGCGGCGCGTTTTCAAGCGTCAACCGATGAGTGATGACAAAAGAGGGGTCAATTTCGTCGTTTTGAATTTTTTGGAGCAGCGGCTGCAAATACCGTTGCACGTGCGTTTGCCCGGTGCGAATCGTCAGCCCTTTGGCCACGACAGTGCCAAATGGGATTTTGTCGAGAGAACCTGCGTAGACTCCGGGCACCGAAACCGTGCCGCCCTTTCGGCAGGAACGTAATGCCTGCCGCAATACCGTGGGCCGGTCCATCGAAAGTTTCATGGCCTGCTTCACACGGTCCACTCGCGCGTCCAGCGTCGAGCCATGCGCCTCCATGCCCACAGCATCGATGCAACCATCCGGCCCCATGCCGCCGGTCATTTCCTTCAATCCCTCGAAGACGATGTCACCATCGGCCTGAATTGTCTCGGCTCCGCCTTCTTTGGCCATTTCAAGACGTTCCGGAACGTCATCAATCGCAATGACGCGTTCGGCGCCCAATAAGAATGCGCTTCGGATCGCAAACTGCCCCACCGGGCCGCAGCCCCAAATGGCGATCGTATCGCCCGGTTTGATATCGCAGTTTTCCGCCGCCATGTAGCCGGTCGGAAAAATGTCGGATAAAAAAATCGCTTTTTCGTCCGGAATGTCGGCGGGAATTTTTATCGGTCCAATATTGGCAAATGGCACGCGCGCGTACTGCGCCTGGCCCCCTGCATACCCCCCGTAAGTGTGTGAGTATCCGTAAAGGCCGGAGCATACGTAGCCCGTCTCCGTTTCTGATTCGCGGGCATTAGGGTTAGTGTTGTCGCAGAGCGACCACATGCCGCGCCGGCAGAAAAAACATTGGCCGCAGGAAATCGTGAATGGAACCACAACGCGGTCTCCGGCTTTCAGGTTCCTGACTTCCGGCCCGGTTTCGACCACGTCGCCCATGAATTCGTGTCCGAGGATGTCTCCTTTTTCCAACCGGGGAATAAGCCCGTCATAAAGGTGCAAATCGGAGCCGCAAATGGCGCTGGTGGTGATTTTCACAATGGCGTCATGCGGATTCAGGATTTTTGGATCCGGAACTTTTTCGACACGAACATCGTGTTTGCCGTACCAGCAAAGTGCTTTCATAAAATTTTATAGATTTTTATCCGCGGCCGCGCGGCTGGCCTTCGGTTGTTGGGATTTCGCCGGTTTCAATCAAGCTCTTAAACCGGAACAAGTCATCTTCCATGGCGGCGTTGGCGTCCTTGCCGAAAAGGCTGGCGATTTTTGCCGTCGCTTTGCCCCCGACAGGCGCGTATTTCAGCGAGACCTTGAGGATAGTGCCGCGTCTGCCAGGCGCCGGCCGAAACCAGATGGAGCCAGCGCTATCGATTTCCGCCGCCGGCAGAGACTGCCAGGAAAGCACCTCATTGACCCGCGCTTCGATTGTTTCCGCGTCCCATTCGACGGTGGTGCTGTCAATTTTCACGATCCAGTGCGTGATGTTTCCGCCATTGGACGTGACTGACTGAACGTGTTTCATGAACTTGGGCAGATTTTCCAGGTGCCGCCAAAATGAGAAAACCTCCTGCACGGGCCGGTTCACGGTAATTGTTTTTTGAAAGCTGACGCCGCGACCGCCCTTGACAGAGGCTGCGACCCTCCGCGGCCGCGTCATACGGGCCGCATCCTCATCCCTTGCCGCCATTTTCATGCCGTTTTTTCAGCTAAAGGAACGCCAAAATCGACAGGGCGCCGGCGGGTCGAAAACCCTTTATTTTTCAGGGAAACCAGGTTAGGGACAGGGAGCTTTTTCGCAAATAGCAAGGAGCGGGGCGGTTTTTGCACGATGCATCCTGAACGTTACGTTTGAGTAAAAAGGGCATTTTTCGATTGCTTCCCGAGGGGATTTCAGACAAGTCTATGCTGCGATGAAACAGACACGCCGTGACTTTGTCCGGACCCTCTTTGTAGCCAGCCAGGCGGCCGTAGCCAGCCGTTTTCTACCGGTAAACCTCTTTGCAAATGGCGCTTCTCCCGGCACCCTGAACTTTCTGGTCTTCGGAGATTGGGGACGCCAGGGCGAAGCCGACCAGCGTGAAGTCGCCGAACAAATGGGTATCGCCGCGCAAAATATCGGCGCCCGTTTTATCATCTCCGCAGGCGACAATTTTTATGAGGACGGCGTGAAGTCGCTGGCCGACGATCATTGGCAGAAATCGTTTGAGAACGTCTATACCGCGCCCTCACTTCAGGCGCCCTGGCACGTCATCCTGGGCAACCACGATTATCACGGCAATTGCGATGCACAACTCGCCTACGCCGGAAGGAGCCAGCGTTGGACGATGCCCGCCCGTTATTACAAGCAATCTCATCAGATTGACAGCACCACTACGGCGGACTTTTTCTATCTGGATACGACCCCCATGATCAGGGCTTATTACCGGCATGGTTTCGAGGAAAATATTCGGGAAAATGTCATCACGCAGGACGTTCACGGCCAGCTCGCCTGGTTTAAAGCCGTGCTCTCCGAGTCAAAGGCACAATGGAAAGTCGTTTTTGCGCACCATCCCGTCTATTCGGGTGGCGAACACGGCGACCAGCCCGAACTCATTGAAAATATTCTTCCGCTGCTTCAGGAACACAATATCCACGCCTATTTCAACGGCCACGACCACGACCTCCAGCATTTGGTCGCCGGGGACATCAATTTCTTCTGCACCGGCGCCGGTTCGCAGGTCCGGCCCACTAAGAAAATAGAGTACACGAAATTCGCCAAATCCCGGTCCGGCTTTACCACAGTAGCGCTCGGCCCTGACAAGATGGACGTGGCGATGATTGATTCGCGCGGCTCGGTCCTTTACACAACCAGCGTCGCCCGGGCCACCGCCCCCGTTCCTGCGTAATTTTCTTTTCTTCGACCATTTTAAAGCTATCTTGTTGCGCTCGATATTTGTTGCGGGCCAAACCGTTGTGGCGAATTTTCCGAAGCGGAGACGGCGCAGCCTTCAACACATTTGTGAATCACAATGGACGCAGCGCACATTAGAAATTTCTGCATTATTGCCCATATTGACCACGGCAAGACGACGCTCTCTGACCGTCTCCTGCATCGCACCGGCACCATTGCCACGCGCGATATGGAAGACCAGCTTTTGGATGCCATGGATCTGGAACGGGAACGGGGCATCACCATCAAGGCTCACCCGGTCACTATGCATTACAAGGCCCGCAATGGCGAAACCTATGAGCTGAACCTGATTGACACCCCCGGTCATGTGGATTTTGCATACGAAGTCTCCCGCAGCCTGAGCGCCTGCGAAGGTGCATTGCTCATCATAGATGCGGCCCAGGGCGTCGAGGCCCAGACTGTCGCCAATATGCACCTGGCCATGAAGCAAAACCTGGAGATCATCCCGGTGATCAACAAAATCGATTTGCCCCACGCAAACGTGGCCCAGACGCTGCAGCAACTCGAAGACATTCTCACAATAGAATCATCCCTGGCAATTCCCGCCAGCGCTAAAATGGGCGTCGGTATCGACGACATTCTCGAAGCCATTGTCGCGCGGATTCCGCCTCCAAAGGCGACAGGGCAGGGGAGTCTCCAGGCGCTGGCATTCGATTCGTTCTTTGATACCTATAAAGGCGTTGTCACGCATGTGCGCGTCTTTAACGGCGAATTGAAACCCGGCCAGCACGTCAAGCTGTTGCATTCCGGCAGGAACGTCGAAGTCAAGGAAGTGGGCAGCTTCAATCCAAAACCATACGTCCGCGAAAAGCTCGAAGTGGGCGAGACCGGTTATTTCACCGCGAATATCAAGACCGCGCAGGAAGTAAAAATGGGCGACACCATCACCGATGCCCGAAACCCCGCGCCGGTCCTGCCGGGATTCAAAGAAATCCATCCAATGGTGTTCAGCGGTATTTATCCAATCAATACCGCCGACTACGAACATTTGAAGGCCTCGATGGCCAAATTGCAGTTAAACGATTCCGCGTTTGCCTACCAGTCGGAGACGTCGGTCGCGCTGGGCTTTGGTTTCCGTTGCGGCTTCCTGGGACTGCTCCACATGGAGATTGTCCAGGAACGGCTCCGTCGCGAGTACAACATGGACATCATCGCAACGTACCCGAGCGTGGTTTATAAGGTTAAAATGACGGACGGCACCGGAAAGGAAGTGGACAATCCCGCGTTTTTGCCTGACGTCACGTATATCGAGTCCATCGCCGAACCGATGGTCAAAGCCTTCGTCATCTGTCCCAATGAAAATATCGGCGACATGATGGCGCTCATTTCTGAAAAGCGCGGCAACGTGGACCACACCGAGACCCTGGACGCCAAGCGTGTCATGTTGACTTCATTAATTCCGTTGAACGAAATCCTGATTGATTTCCATGACCGCATCAAAAGCATCACCCGCGGTTACGGCTCGATGGATTATGAGCAGGCAGGCTATATGGAGAGCGATATGGTCAAACTGGACATGCTGGTGAACACCGAACCGATGGACGCCTTTTCCTGCATCGTGCACCGCACCAAAGCCGAGACTCGGGGACGCGTGCTCGCCGAAAAACTCAAGGAAGTCATCCCGCGCCAGCAGTTCGCCGTCAAAATCCAGGCCGCCATCGGCGGCAAGATCATTGCCTCGGAAACCGTCAGCGCCTTCCGTAAAGACGTGACCGCCAAATGCTACGGCGGCGACATCTCGCGCAAACGCAAATTGCTGGAAAAGCAAAAGGAAGGCAAAAAGCGGATGAAATCCATCGGGAATGTGAATATTCCCCAGGAAGCATTTATTGAAGTGCTCAAGGCATAAAGACAGGAGAGCCAGGCTCATTCCTGTTGAATTATTGTAAGAACTTGCCTTTCACCGCCATAGCGCCAGTGAAAACCACGCTCAATAATACAAGCGAAAACTGACAGCCAAAAATCACGGCAGATCCGATTGGGCAGCAGTGTGCGCTTTTAACCAAAGCCAATCCTGGTCCTCCCCGCTCACGTTTTGCGCGCTGGTGTGAAATTGTTGGCCGTCCCAATAATGGCCCGTAATGTTATAACCGTATGGAGTGGACATCAGCGTCGCCAGCCATTTGTGCTCTTCCACGTGCCCGTCCTGAAATGCAAAGCAATTGAGTTTGCCGTGATAGTTGGCCGGAATATCGGGGAAGCCGGCCGGGGCGCCCAGTTTCATTTGAAGATAACCGTCATTGAGGCTGCACATGGATTCGTCGCAAAATAGCCAAATATCCACCGGTTTTATGCCAAGCAATTGCGTTGTCTTACCGTATAAGGGCCAGTTGGGGTCATTGCCGTAGAAGCCGTTTAGAGGGCCGCCCGTCATATAATTCTGGGCATTGGGGAGGTTCATTAGCCCGCCAACGACATGGCTGTTCATGGAAACGCTGCGGATGCGCGGGCCGTCCTCGGAAGAAATATAATCGCCGGGACAAGCGTAAACATGGACCTGCTTCGTGAAATAATCTGCTAAACAGTTGGTGGTATAAGTGAGCAAGTTAGTGTTTTCCGCGGATTCGGTCCAGTTTTCACCGCTTACGGAATCACACCAGCCATAGCTGGCGAGCACTCCCAGGGGCGCGTTGGGAACCATGTAATTGTTCCAGTCATCCGGATACATGGCGCAAGCGGTTGCGAGTTGCTTTTTATTGCTCAGGCATTGAATGGCCTCAGCCCTCACTTTTGCGGCGTTGAGCACTGGCAGCAAAATTGCAGCCAGAATCGCAATAATGGCGATAACTACCAATAGCTCGATCAATGTGAATGCTGGACTTCCAGCCGGGGTGGCCGCTCGATTTTCCGCAGACGTCTTCATCTTTTTTCCTTTCAAATGTTTTGAATCAAAATCTTTACTTTGCTTAATAACCACGCGTTTTTCCTTTTCGGACGGGCGGGCCTCGCGCCCGCGACAGTGAGCGCGAGGCCCCGCCGAATCAATTATGCACCAAACGATAGAACATCGTGGCATTTGTTGTAATCGGCACCGAGAACTGGAATGTTCCGCTGCCACCGGTGAATACCGCCGCCGTGTTGTTGGTATATGGCCCCTCCACTACGACCGAGCTTTGCAGCGTGAATGAGCTGGTGGTGTCGCTCGGATTCGACGATGTAAAATTCCCGATGGTGTCGTTGCCCTGTATGGACACGCTCGATATATCCACCCGAGACGCCGCAATTAGACTCAGCATCCCGGAAGGCGTTGCCGTCCCCGCGGCATTGACAACGGCCACTGAATAGGCTCCGGCGTCAGCCGATTGAGCGTTGGTGATCGTGAGCGTGGCCGTGGTCACCCCGGCGTAATGGCTGCTATTTGCCAGGTTCGTACCGTTAAACATCCATTGATAGGACGTCGGCGCCGATTGACCGCTGGCGGTGACCGAGAGTTGAGCGTTGGCGCCCGCAGCCACGGTGACGTTGGTCACTCCTACGACCTCCAGGCTGGCGGCTTGATTGGTGACCGGGCCGGCGGCATCGCTGAAGACCGACACGAAATTGTTGCCAGTTTGCACATCGTTCAACGCCAGCGTGCTGGTGAGATTGGTGGCAGCGGCGGTGTTGGTAAGCACGGGGGCCACGGGCACACTGCCAGTGGCCGTGTACCAAACGTCCGTCAAGGGCGCCGTAGCCAGGTCTGCGGACGCCGTGAATGAAACATTCGCCCCATTCGTGGCAATGACGCTGGCCGGCTGGCTGGTGAGATAAGGTGACAGCTCGACGATGCGCACGTTGGAGTAATAGACGTATGCGCTAGGATCGCTCACGACCGCATTTGGGTCCAGATAGCCCAGCATAGGCGTGCCATTGGTGTAGAAGCCGCCGTTAACCGCGGCGCTGTCGTTCAGGCTGAACGACGGGATGACCTGGGTGCGATTAATATAGACGCTCACGTTGGTGCCCTGGGTCACCTCGACGCTCACGTTCACCCATTGGTCAACGGCTTCTCCGCCCGGCGCAAGCGCCCCAGCGGAGTTATCTTCGGAAACGAACGGCGGCGATTTGAAAACACCGATCTGGCTCGACGCGGAACTGCTCTCAATATCGCTTACCCCGCCGCTCACCCCGATGCCACGGTTAGGCAACTTGGGTGATGCAAATGAGTCAAAGTCGGCGGGCGAAACAGAACCATAGCCCGCGTCAATCGCAAACCAGTCGCCATCGGCGTTAACGGGCGCGTTATAACCGGGAGTTACCGGATCGGTAAAGGGCAACCGCCAGTTGCAATTGGTGCCCGTATGATTGATGCCAAAGATAGCAAACTCGTCCGCGATGCTGCCGATTCCGGGAGTGCCGATCGCACCGTCGTAGAGCGACAGATACATGTTAAAGCGCAACGCGTAGTTGCCGGCAAAGGTCCTGCCTTGCGGATAGAGATTGACTGCGGCCTGGGCGTCTCCGCCGTCTTTATTGGCGGTCATTTTTAGCGCGTTGGCCCATCCTTTTTGGGCCATCACCTGCGATAGCGGAACGCCGTCGTTGGCAACGGGCATGCCGAACTCGGCGCGGAAGTCATTGGTGCCACCGTCAATCCTGGCGCTTTCATCATTTGTGAAATTGGGAATCAACACCGGCAATACCCGTCCTCCGAATCCCGTTTTCCCCGTCAAATTCGTCGCATCGTACGTCAGAGTCCAGTTGGTGCTATCCACCGAATTGGTCAGCGGATCGGACCAAAGGACCACTTCCGGACCCACGGCATTGTCCAATTCAGTCAATGTTACACTGGCTGGAGTAACCGAATAGCTAGCGCCTTCCGAACTGGTTAAATTGGTTCCCGTAACGCTGTTGGTTAAGCTGATGACGATGGTTGCGTCTTTGGGCGGCGCGCTTAAATTCGAGTGCGGCACCGGATTCCCGATGGCGGCTGTCACGGTCACATCACCAGGATTGATCACGATCCCCGGAGCACCGTTTTGCAGCGTCGCCGGGTATGGCGGCGAGAAATACTGAATATTGATGTTGAGGCGTTGCGCTCCGGCTGCGAAATCGGCGGGATAGCTTCCCGTGCCCCCGTAACTAATATTGGTGACGGTGTAAGAACTGTGACTGAGGTCGCCCCAGCGGGTAACGGAAAATTGGGCATAGTCATTGGTTACGTTCCGGCTCATTCCCGTGCCGAAACTGGCCGCCGTTAGGAAAAGCACTTGCGGGCCCGTATTCATAAGGGTCATTGGGGCAAACGACGGCGACCCGGCAAAATAATCCGCCCCACCGGGAATCTTCATATCCACCGTCAAAGTGGGTCCGGAAACCGGCGTGGCCGTCGGGACAATTTGCACGTTTACGACCCAATTGCCCGAGCCGGGGTAAGTGCCGGCCGGGAACGTCACATTCGTCGTGGTGATGACGACACCATTCGGGTCAGTGCCCGTGGCGACGGTGTAATTAGTGCCTAAAATCGCCGTGCCGCTGAGGTTGAAATTAACCACAGTCGGCGCTGTGAGGGAATTGGTCGAAAGAGTGATGGTAAATACTCCGGGAATGGGGGTCCCGGGGGGATTGCTGTTAATGTAATTTTGCGACGCCTCCGTCGTTGTGACCACCGTCACCGAGACCGGCGGCAGAGTTAATGAAAAAGTCCCGTTGGTGCCAGTGATGTCGTTGCTCGTAACGCAGGTCGTCGTTAATCCCAGTGAAAACGCCCGCAAGAGACCCTGCCCTGAACTGATGACATAAATGTTGTCGGCCGCGTCCCAGTCCATGCCGCGAGAATCGCCGGTTTCCGGATTATTTGTGATATGGAAAAGGCTGGAATCGTCCGGAAGCCCATTCGTCATACTGGCAAGAGTAATGCCATTATCAATGTCCACCCCGGCCAGATACCGTCCGTCGGGCGACTCACGGACGCCGGCGAAGACCCCGCCCACGGGGCCTTCCACGCCCGCCCACGGATCAGGCCCAATCCCACCCGTGTCAACCCACGAAGTCCATAATATCGTCGAGCCTGTGGGATCCAGAATTTGAACATCGGGATCGGACCCGTTGGCGCGCTCGAAACCGCAAATGATTTTTCCGTCTATGCCAATGTCGCCCTCCGGATGCAGTTCGCTTAAACCGCCCAATCCCACGCTGTAAGCGTAAACGGGCTCATTGGTCCAGGGGTAGTCGTAGTTGGTGCCAATGTCGTAAAGGAAGGCGTTATTGTAATTACCGGCTTTGTTGATCTCACCGGCAGGCGCGTTTGGCCCGAAGGTCTCGCCTCCTGGCGACGCCAGGCCGGAATCAAAAATCCAAAGCGCCTGAGAGATGACGCCCGCAGTGTTTGTGATCAGCAAATCAGGCGTGCCCACCAAATCTCCGTGGATGCTGGCCGCGTTCGGCTGAGTTTGCGAAAAGATGAAATTTGAATTATCCAAATCCGGCGTAAATTGCAAAAGGTCGCCAGTAGGTGTAGCTGCAAAACCGTCCACGACCAGCAGCGAGCCGTCCGGCGCCACGCGCATTTTATATGGGAAGCTGTAAGAGGCGCCCTGGGACGTATCTCCAGTCCCCTCGGCGGCTATGAAGGTCGGGTTGTTATAATAGGTTCCGGCAAACGGGTTGGTGCCTTGACCCAAGGCGTCCGAGAAATCGGCATTGGCGGCGTAAATGCCGGGGTACTTTGCCGAGGCTCCCGAACCGGCGGCGGCATAGGCTTCACCAGCGTAGATGCGACCGAACCATCTGCCAAACTGCGGGTTCTTATTCACTGCCACGCCACGGGGATCGCCCGACCAAATGGAGAAGTTTGACGAGTCATTGCTGATTTGGAATGGCACCCCATTGCCCTGTTTATAAACAGAGATGGCATAGCCGGTGTGCGTACCCAACTGGAAGGAGTACTGCCCTGCAGGCTCGTTCAAGCCGGTGGTGATGCCGTTGAAGCTGGCGTTGGTGCTGCCATCTTCATACGTCACCGTGACGTTCCCTCCTGCCTCATTGAGGTAAAATATGACGGACCCGTTGGTGACGGTGATGCCCGAGGCATACGGGGTGGCCCGGACGATGGGCGCCGCTATTAAATTTAAAAGAACTGCGGCCGCGCAAAACAATAGGAAACGACAATACATTTTCATGAGAAATAAGCTCCGTCCAGTTGAGTTGTTGTAAGATCTTCCTTTCACCGGTCTAGCACCGCTGAAAGCAACATTTAACAATGAAAGCGATGCCGTGGCGATAAAAAAAAGCGCACCCCCCACGATTGCAGACAAACTCATAGTAACAGCCTGAGTGATTAGTTAACTTTATATTACTCGGCAAACCTTCTATAAACCGTACCGCATTGCGGGATTCTGCACGCATCTTGCGCGCCGTCGAACGCGCGGCTTGAAGGCGCTGCAAACGTCAGGCAGGATGCCCGCCCGACACTACGGTTTCACGGAGGCGGGGGGCGAATCGTATCCAAACTCCTTCAGAAACGGCTCCAGGCCATGCATATAGGGTTCGAGGTATTTCTGGTAGTTTTTCCAGCGGCCAACGGCTGTGCGGTAAATGGGTTTTCGCACGTCCTGGCGGGAAGGTGAGTTGATACGTCTCGTGCGGGCATGCTCAAAGAACTTCAGGACATTATCCTCAAAGGCCAGCCCAAGAAACTCCAGCACGGACCGGGCAACGGCCGGGAGATTGTCTATCATCTCCTCATAGCGGACATACATCCATTGGTTTCCCATCCGTGGAAGCATCTCGCGCCAGAACTGCATCATGCTCGCATAATGGTTCACGGCGCCTTCGAGGGTCAAATAAGCGGAGCTGGCCGGCGACAGGCTGAACGGCTGCATAAAACAGCTCATCACGACATCACGCGGGTCGCGCAAGGCTATCAAAAATTTCGTTTCGGGAAAAACCCGCAGCAGGACGGGGACCATTACGTTGACGCCTGGGTTCTTATCCACCACCAACCGGTCGCCGATGGCTTTGCCCAGGAACATTTCAGCGAAGTGAATATAGTTTTCACGAAGGCGGGAGAGGACGCTGGGCGGAGACGAATCCAGCATTTGGAAAAGGCCGGTTCCCGGTGGAAAATTGGCCGTGAGTGGCTGGTATATTTCGTCGTGCAACAGGGATGTTTCTTCAAGGCTGACTGCCCCGCCGTGTGCATCAAGCACCTGCTCCAGGAGAGTTGTGCCCGAGCGATTATGGCCCGAGAGCAGCGCAAGCCGCCTGGGCGGTTGAAATTTGGCGGCATTTGCCCGCCAACGATCCACGATCGCGGTGTTAATGGTTTGCGGTATTTCCTTGTTAATGATTTGCATGCGCTGGAGCTGCGGCGCCAATGGCAATGCCTGGGGACGCTGGATAGACTTCGTTTCCAACAAAGCGGTCATAGCCTCATCGTATTTTCCAGCGCCATCCAAAATCCCCGCCAGGCCGTATCCTGCGCGGGCGCGGACCGTGACATCCGCGGAGGAGTTCGTCATGATGTCGTGGAAGAGAGACTCTGCTTCATTGGTTTCGCCGCGCCGCCGCTTGAGCACCGCTTCTCGAAGCGATACGCGGGCGTCATTTCGATTCATCCGCGCCGCGCGCCCGACTATTTCAGCGGCCTCGTCAATGCGATCATCAACGGTGTATATATCCGCCAGCCACATCAGCGCGTCAATCGAAACGCCCTCCTTGCGGCTGGCCCGCTCAAGACAGCCGGCCATGATTTCGAGATTCTTGAAATTTGAGCAGATCCGCGCGGCGCCCTCGATCATTTGGACGCTATCCTGCGAAACCTGTAACGCTTTCTCGACGTAGCGTTTGGCCGCAGGATAGTCGTAACGCAGTCCATGCGCCCGCGCCAGGCTTAAGTATAGGCTTGGATTGGATGGTTCCATGCGCGCCGCCCGCTCCAGGAGCGTGATACTCTGCGCATAATCCAGTCGTTTCCATGCCTCTTCGGCTTCGCGGCAAAGTCGGTGTGTCTCTTTGTTTGGCTTTGGTTGGGTTGGATTTGGCTGGCTCATGCGATGAAAGCTGGGTCATTTTCAAGAGTCGAAACGAAAATGTCTATCAATTACTGGTTCTCGGTAGCGACGCTGCGCTGCGGCGTCCAGCGCCGCGTGCAGCGGCGCAACAAGTGGAATCGGACCTCGTTTCACGCATGTTCCGCCCGCTCTACGCGGGCGGGGACATCGCCGCGCGATGTCCCTACCACCAGCGACATCAAGGACAGTGACAAAGGCGTCATTCATACCCGAACTCCTTCACGAAACGCTCCAGGCCCGGGAGGTAGGGTTCCAGGTATTTCTCATAATTCTTCCACCGGCCAACGGCTGTGCGGTAAAGCGGCTTGCGGACTTCCACACTGGACGGAGACTTGACCCGCTTTGTGCGGGCGTGCTCAAAGAACTTGAGGACGTTTTCTTCAAACCCAAGACCGAGAAATTCCAGAGTGGATCGGGCTATGGTCGGAAGGTCGTCTATCATCTCCTCATAACGGACATAAAGCCATTGGTTTTGCATGCGAGGGAGCATCTCCAGCCAGAAGCCCATCACGCTGGCGTATTGATTGACGGTCCCTTGCAGGCTTAAGAAGGCGGAACTGACAGCGGTGGGCGTCAACGATTGCATAAAACAACTCATCACCACGTCGCGCGGATCGCGCAATGCAATCAGGAATTTTGATTCTGGAAATACCCGCAAGAGGACCGGGACTATTAAATTGATGCCCGGATTCTTATCCACCAGCAGGCGGCTGCCGATGGGCTGACGGAGAAACATCCCGGCACAATGGAAATAGTTTTCGCGCAAATGAGATCGCATACTCGGGGGCGCCGAGTCAAGCATTTGAAAAATTCCGGTTCCCGGCGGAAAATCCCGGGTGAGGGGGCGGAGTATTTCGTCGTGTATGAGAGTCGTCTCTTCAAGGCTAATCACGTCGCTGTGCGCATCGAGCACCTGCTCCAGGAGGGTCGTGCCGGAGCGGGGATGGCCGGTGAGCAGGGCGATCCGCGGGGGCGGTTGGTTGACAGACTCGCCGCGCCAGCGGTCCATGACCGCCGCAGTGACAGTTCGTGGGAGTTCCTTGTCAAGGCATTGGAGGTGTTGAAGCGCATCTGCCAGGGGTATTGTCGCGGGGCGTTGAAGCGCCTTCGCCTCCAACAAAGCGGTCATCGCCTCGTCGTATTGGCCTTCGCGGTCGAGCATCTCGGCCAGGTCGTATGCTGCCCGGATACGGACCACCATTTCCGCGGTCGGGCTTGCCATGAGATCCCGGAGCACGGGTTCCGCCTCTTTGAATTGGCCGCGCTTTCGCTTAAGCACCGCATCTCCAAGCAATACGCGCGGGTGCTTTCGATCCATTCGCGCGGCGCGCTCGACCAGCGCAGCCGCTTCATCCAAACGCTCGTCCAAAACGTATGAATCCGCCAGTGAAGTCAGGGCGGGGATTGAGACTCCCTTTTTCCCGCTGGCGCGCTCGAGATAGCGCATCATCATATCGAGATGTTTGAAATTTGAGCAAATGCGCGCCGCCTCCTGGATCATTTGAACGTTGCCTTGCGAAACTTCCAATGCTTTCTCGATGCAGCGTTCAACGGCCGCATAGTCGTAGCGCTCCCCATAAGCCCGGGCCAGGTTGAAATGGAGGATTGGGTTGGAGGGTTCCATGCCGACGGCTTGAGTGAGCAGGCTGATACCTCGCTGAAAATCCTGTCGTTTCCAGGCCGCTTCGAATTCGCGGACAAGCCGTTGTATTTTCGGGTTAAGCTTATTTTGGCGCGGGCGGTTCATGTTTAAAAGCTCGGGAATATTTGAGCGCGGACAGCAAAATGTCTATCGGATTTTTAACGGGCTGCCCGGCCCGCAAAGCAAAAGAGCCGCCATTGCTGGCGGCTCTTCGAAAGAACCCAAAATAAAACTACGCTCCCGCCTTGCCGCGACGGAATCTCCACCTCATGCCCAAAACTCCCAGGCCGCCCAGGGCGCCGAGCGCAAGCGTGGAAGGCTCAGGCGCCACCTCGATGGATGCACTGTAAATATCGCCATCCAGACCAATGATGCTCGTGGTGTGGCCATATCCAAATTCGCCGATGCCGATAGGACGATCCAAATTATCTCCGTATGTCCCTTTAGTGGCGGAGCCGTAGGACTGGAGGTTACCGTCAACGTACAGGTCCGCCATTCCAGTAAGGGATCCGTCAGAATTCAGGGCGGCACCATAGGTGTTGAATACCATGTTCACATTGTACCAGGTGTTTGGGTTAATCGTGTATGTAAGCACATCTGTTTCTGTACCAGCATTGTTAGCGAAGGCCATCTCAAGAGTTGCCGACGTTGCATTGTTTGCAATTAGTTGCAAAGATTCGGTGCCCGCGTAATCAATGAGCTTTTGAGCACCGCCAAAAGAGCTTGAAAAACCGCCATTCCACAGGAAATCAATGTTGAATTGGAATCCGCCATCATTAGCGATCGCCGCATTGTTGAGCGCTTCGTCTGGGGTCACTTTGATCCCGCCAACGCCGCTCAAGGCCATTGAACCGCCGGTTCCGCCGGGTGGAACGGTCGAGGTTGTATAGGTGGCCGTGCCGCTTTGGAAGCCGACGCCGATACCGGGTTGGTCGCTAGTCACCGTCGTGCTTGTCCCGTTCCAAGAGGCCGGGAAATCGGCCGAAAACAGGTAGCTCTCGTCCGCCCACTGTTGTGGAATCTGTCCATGGGCGGCGGACGCCGCGAGAGCAAAAACGGCGGCAGCGGCTGGCAGGGGTGTGAGTTTTCTTAAGGATTCTTTTTTCTTTTTCATAATAAAACAATGCGTTATCTCTGTTTTAGGTCGTGATTGTTTGTTAATCGCAAGCACTGGAGCAGTGGTCATCGCCCCAACGAGTGTAATTTAACCGCAACAGCGGTTTGTGTTCAATAAAAAAAGTAAAAAAAAGTAAAATATCAAATAACAAAATTGTGACGCCTCTTATAATTAACGCAACTTATCATTCTTTGGAAAAACAATGCACTATTAGGCCGTTCGCGCCCAATTCTTTCACTTTTGGGACCGAAAACTTTGAAAATTCATGTCGTAACTGGCTGAGCATTAAGACCAAAATCTCCTTCGGCAGGCTCTTCAGTTCTTTGAAAAGTCAAAGGTATACAAAAAAATTGAAAGATGGCTCCTCATGGAGAGGAGCAGGGCGGGCTGTGCGCTTGTTTGTCTTGCTTTCCGGGGCATTCATGGGAAAATCCGTCCTACTTATGATCCTGCGCCGTTTTTTTTCCAGGGCGGTTCGAGAAGCCATCGCAATGCGCAAGCACGTCCAGCGATTGCTCAATGCCCAGCGTGATTTGCTCTCTTCGCAGGCCATCGCCGCGGTCCAGGCCAAAATTGACGAACTCAACACCGCTATTTCAAGCGGCGCAAACACGGGAAAAATCCGGATTGCCACCGAAGAGTTGCAGTTCGCCGCGGAAAAGTGGATCAAAGCGTATCCCAACCCGGTTTGGCGCGAAAACGTTGAAGTCCTTTTGGTGGCTATTGCCGTGGCAATGGGGATCCGCACCTTTTTCCTGCAACCGTTCAAAATCCCCACCGGCTCCATGCAGCCGACGCTTTATGGCATCACATCCACACCGGATTTTACGTATTACGCAAAGGATGCTCAAAATTATGACGCGTTGACGGAGCCGCAAAAGGCTGAATTACAAGCCAAAATCAACGAGCAAATCAAACTGAAAGATTCTATTGTGATTCCGACCGGCTGGGAACGTGTCAAAGAATGGTTCCAGGGAATCTCCTACGTTCATTTTGTCGCGCCGGAGGACGGCAGTTATGAAGGCATGGGCTCCCCCTGGCCGGGGACGCTTTTCAGTCTTTTTCAAAAAATCCAATTTGCAGGCAAATCATACACCATTCTATTTCCACCGGATTCCGGCGAAGAGAAATTGGAAGACCGTGCCGGCCTGACCCTATATCCGGCGCGTGTCTATAAAAAAGGTGAGGATGTGATTAAACTTCGCGTCAAAACCGGCGACCATCTGTTTGTGGACAGGGTCACCTATAATTTCCGGCCGCCGCGCCGCGGGGAGATCGTGGTCTTTGAAACCGCTGGAATAGAACGGTTGGGCCCGGACCAGCAAAATACATTTTACATCAAGCGCCTTATGGGTTTGGGCGGCGACCATATTGCGCTAAACCAGGATTACGAAGTCGCTGGCGCTCCGCTGCCTCCACCCCCATGGGGATTGGACGTAGCGACCGAACCGGTTGGCAATCTGATCGTCAATGGAACCCAAATTACTGCCGATACGCCGCACTTTAAGAATCTATATTCATTTTCGAACCCACCCAAAGGCGCAACCACGCTAAACTACGCCGATGACGAGTACCTGGGCAACGCCATGATAAACATGCTTGCTCCTGGGAGCGGCTACGACGTAGCGCCCGGCCATGCCTTCGTCATGGGCGACAACACGTTTAACAGCTACGATTCCCGCTATTGGGGTGATTTTCCAGCCACCAAAATCATCGGCAAATCGTTCTTTGTTTATTGGCCGATTTCCAAACGGTTCGGGCTGGATAACAACTAGTGTGAAGAATGAAACCGTCTTAATTACAGGCGCTTCATCCGGCATTGGCCTCGAGTTGGCCAAATGCTTTGCCGCCGATGGCTCCCGCCTGGTCCTGGTCGCGCGAAACCAGGCTGCCCTGGAGGAACTTGCCCGGACGCTAACGGAACAATTCAAAATCCAGACCATTGTTCTGCCCGCTGATTTGTCCCTGCCAGAGGCTCCCAGGCAGGTCTTTGATACTCTGGCAGCCCGCAAAGTCTCCGTAGATGTGCTCATCAATAACGCCGGCTTCGGCCTGCACGGCCCGTTTGCCGAGCTGCCCCTGCAACCGCAAATGGAAATCATCAAGGTCAATGTCATGGCCCTGACGGAATTGACCGGGCTTTTCCTACCGGAAATGATCCAAAAAAAGGGCGGGGGAATCCTAAATGTCGGTTCCGTCGCCGGTTTCGTCCCCGGACCGAATCTGGCCATCTATTACGCCACAAAAGCCTTCGTGCAGTCGTTTTCCGAGGCCCTGGCTGAAGAATTGCACGGCACGGGCGTGTGCGTGACCGTGCTTTGCCCGGGGCCGACCGAATCGAATTTCAGCGCCGTGGCCCGGGGCGATAAGGTCCGCGTGGCGCAATCCTCGAAGATGTCCGCCGAAACTGTGGCCCGATTCGGCCATTTTGCATTCCGAAACAAAAAGACCGTGGCCATTCCCGGATTCCGTAACCGCAGCCTCGTATTGGCAACCCGGTTCGTTCCACGCCATACCATCCGCCGCACCGTAAAGTCCTACAATACATTGAAGGATTAGCTCAACTTGTCCCTTTGCTTGCGGTCCCGTGTCCCAAAAGCGTCATGCCATGTCATTGCAAAAAGTCGCTGGCGGCGGGTATATTGCAATGTAATTGGTATGAATGGTTCAACTAAAACTGACGCCTCATTGACGGGCCAAACCTTAAAGTCATTGCAATTGCTTGAAACTGTCACGGTTTGGCGACGGAATTAATGTTAGACAATGTTTGCTATGGGATTCGCTTATTCAAAGGTTTCTGTAACAATTCCCGTTGAAATCGACGTAGAGCGTTTAACGGTTCGATACGCCTATCCTGTCCCCGGAGAGGAGACAGTGATTGTCACGGAGACTTTTGACAGTTTGCATTATCTTGCTCGGTGTTTTCCTGAGCTAATGCCTGATTTACTTGCTGATCAAATACAGCGTAACCTTGCCCGCCGCCATAAGTCTCGTGATTCATACGGTTCCCATTTACCACCTGCGAAAGTGGCAGCGTTACAGGCCGCAGGCCGCAGTGTGCCTTTACAGTTTCAGACCGTTCTCGAAAACATTTTTAAGGAGACTTCTAGATATTTACAGTCCCTTGAATCGTCCGTCCGTGGGGGAAAGTCTGTTAATGAGGCCGTCGATTTTTCGCGCTGGTTACAGTTTTCCGGTGTTCTGTCGTTGCTTGAAATTTGTAAAGATTTGAACCCTGAATTCGCCACATTGCGCCGTAGAGCCACTGATTTGGTCCAGACTTGTGCCGAGCACCTGCGCGGGGGAAAAGTCCCTGCACAGTATTGTCAGGGCGACATAGACCGCATTGAAAGCAAGCTTGACGCATTGTTTGCTTTAGCGTTCGCTAAACCTGCTCCACAGGTCGCACAGAACGTCCTTGACGTTGAAGTTCAATAAAAATCCCCTCAAAAACCTCCTACAAGCCTCCGAGGATTTTGAGGGGGTTTTTATTGAACGCCCTTAATCTGACTGTTTACTTCCCTAATTGTAATGCGCTGATTCGCTTTAACTGTGACAAGCCGGAATCTGTGTAGGCTTGGCGCGGGTAAAGCTTCGTACTGCGTTGTAAGTCGTTGTGCGCAAACGTATTATGCTTGACATTTCCGGTGTATGTGGTATTATAATGTTGGCGGGAACGTGTGACTTACCGGGATATCGAGACCGGCTCACACTCTGCCCCGGTGAGTCATGCTGTAACCGGATTGAGGGCGGTTGCTACGGGCAACCGCCCTTTTTGCGTCATCGTAACATGTTGTAAATAAACACTTTGTGCTTGACATGCTGTTATGCTTATGCTATAATGGTTGTAGCATGAGAGGACGTTTTGCTCCTGTGAGACCTGATGCCAGCGGTGAGTCCGTTTAATGGCGGTCCTAGGCGCGGCGAGTTCTGCCGGAAGGGTTAGCAAGCCTTTGGCCATGCAGTGACGCTTTGTGCGTCATTACAAGCAATGGTTGTGCCTTAGTGGGCGAACGTTGTGTCCTTATGTCCTCCAAGAGCGGAGGGTGGATAGCCGGTATCCGGCAAATGACGTTCCAAATTTGCGATCTGCCGGTGAGTATTTTGTAACCGGATTTGCCCAGGGCGACTTTAAGTCATTGCCCGTTGCCGCGCGAAGCGCGGCACGGGCTGGCTTGAAGATTCCTTTTGTTTAGAGGGGATGGCTGTTTTTCTTCGTGTGTTGGGCATATGTTGCTACCATGTGCTCACCGGGTTCGCACGGTTCTACTCGCCGTGTGTGCCTACGGACTCACCACATGAGGGGCCGGGTGGAGTCCTCCTTTCCACCCGGCTTTTTTCTTCCAGTGTATGATTTCCACGTAACCCCGTTTGGTTTCCGCGGCATCGTACACCTTTCCAGCGCGGGCGGGTGTTTGTACTGCATCCGCCCGGCGCTTTAATTTAAAGAATACAGTGTCTTATATTAACACATGTTAATTCCTGTAATGGCATGTCCCAAAACAGTCATTGCAAAAGTTTCGGTGTCATGGGAAAATTGCAAGGTCGAACCAATTGAATATAACACTTTGAGCATGAAACAGAGAATCCCGGAAATCGCGCAAATCATTGTCATTATTGCGTTTTTGCAAACGGAATTAATGTTAGACAATGTTTGTTATATTTAATCAATTTCTGCTTTTCATTTGGCAAATATTTCGCTAAAAAGGACATAATGAGGATGAAAGCTCTATTGGTTTTGGTTGCTGTTTGCGCCCTGCTTTCCTCGTCGGCGCGCGCCATGGATCGTTGGGCCGCGCTTTCGATGATTGAAAGCGGCAATGACGATTCAGCTATCGGTTCACGCGGCGAAATAACCCGCTATCAAATCCGGCCGTATTTGTGGCCGGGTGGAAATCCGCACAACGCGGGCTTGGCGTTGGACGTCGCCCAAAAGATTATGAAATCGCGGATCGCCCGGTTCGAGCAGACCCACAATAATCGTGCGCCGACAGATTTTGAATTTTACGTCCTTTGGAACGCGCCACAGGAAGTAAACCATCCTTGCCGGGCCGTCGCCAAACGGGCGGAACGCTTTGCAAACCTCGTCCAGCGGGTCGGCAGCACGTACGCTGTGCGTTGAAGAACCGTTGAAAGGCTAAAGCGTTGAAGCGTCCGCTGTTTGTTTTTTAACGAGCCCCGACGGTTCTGGCCGTTTCGTATAACTTCACGTATTTGCCAACCGTCCGTTCCCAGGAAAAATCGCCTTTCATCGCGTTTTTCCGATAACGATCCAGCAACTTGGGCTGTTCATACAGCGCCAACGCTTTCCGTATAGCCCGGCAGAGCGCGCGCGGCGAGTACTCGGAAAACTTTATGCCGTCGGCGCGCATTTTGTTTTCATTGAAATCCACGACACTGTCATCCAGGCCGCCGGTTGCGCGGACGATGGGGATTGTTCCGTAGTGCAGGCTATACATCTGGTTAAGGCCGCTCGGCTCGTAGCGCGATGGCATGAGATAAAAATCGCAGCCTGCTTCAATCCGGTGCGACAGGCCCTGATCATAGCCGAACCGGGCCACGACTTTGTTGGGATATCGCCGGGCCAACTCGTGGTAACCGTGTTCGTAAGCGGGCGAACCGCTGCCCAGCAGGATAAATTGCATTTCGGCGCTCAACATTTCCTCAAGGGCGGCCAGTTGGATATCTATCCCTTTTTGATCTGTCAGCCTTGAAATGGTTCCAAAGAGAGGCGCGTTGACCGTGGCCAGGCCCAATTCCTTTTGCAATTCCGCCTTGTTGATCTTTTTCCCGGCCAACCGGGCAGCCGAATACGGGGCCTTGAGGTAAGGATTGTCGGTCGTATTCCATTCCTCGTAATCCACGCCGTTCAGGATGCCCGTCAGCCGGGCTTGCCGTTTCCGCAATAAGCCGTCCAGCGCGCAGCCGTATTCCTCGGTCATTATTTCGCGGGCATAACGGGCGCTGACGGTCGTCAGGATGTCCGCCAGGGCGATTCCGGCCTTCAGGCAGTTCAAATGGCCAAAATATTCCGCCGTCTCCATTGTGAAGAATTCCGGAGGCAGGTTCGTCAGCCCAAAATCACTTTTTGGAAAAATTCCCTGGTAGGCCAGGTTGTGGATGGTCAGGCACGTGGGCGGCGGATTCCCCCACCCTTCAGATCTTTGCTGGTGTATAAGCAATGCCGGAACAAGACCCGTTTGCCAGTCATGTATGTGGATAACGTCCGGCCGCCACGTCAAATAACGCGCGAGATGCGCGACACATTTTGAAAAAAAAATGAACCGGTCCGCATTGTCGGCATAGGCGTTGTTATCGTCTCCGTAGATGCCGGTTCGGTCATAAAAGCCCTGTTGACGGATAAAATACACCAGCAGGTTGTTTTCGATTTGAAGCGAAAACACATCGGCCTGGATGCGCCGGCCTCCCAGCGGCAATTCAAGCCAGTAGTCTTCGCGGCGGATTTGGGGAAACTTTTCCAGGATTCCCCGATACAGCGGCGTGACGACGCGCGCCTGATGACCTGCCCGCGCCAGTGTCTTGGCCAGCGCAGCAACCATGTCCGCCAGCCCTCCGGTTTTCGAATACGGATGGAGTTCGCTGGTAGCGAGCAGGATGTTCATTTGTGAATTCCGCCCGCTCACGTTGTCGCCGACGTGATCTTTTCAGTTTTCACATAGGGGAGCAGCGGCGGGGGGATAACAACGCTGCCGTCGGCCTGCTGCCAGGTTTCGACCAGGGCGACGAACAGTCGCGCCAGGGCCGTGCCGCTGCCGTTGAGAATGTGAGGAAATTTATTTTCGCCATTCTCGGTCTTGAAACGCAGATTCATCCGGCGTGACTGGAAATCCTCGCAATTCGAGCAGCTTGAGACTTCGAGGTAGCTCCCCTGCCCTGGCGCCCAGACTTCGATGTCATAAGTTTTGGCGCTGCCAAATCCCATATCGCCCGTGCACAGCAGGATCACGCGATAATGCAAACCCAGCAATTGCAGCACTTTTTCGGCGTTTGCGACCATTTTTTCCAGTTCATCGTAACCGGTTTCCGGTTTCACGATTTTGATCAATTCAACCTTGTCAAACTGGTGGACCCGGATCATGCCGCGCGTGCCCACACCTGCCGCACCCGCTTCACCTCGAAAACACGGTGTATAGGCGCAATAGAAAACAGGAAGGCTTTTCTCCGGCAAAATCTCTTCGCGATGGATATTGGCCACCGGGGTTTCGGCGGTGGGAATCAAATACAGCTTTCCGAGCTTGTCTTTGTCGTCGCCTTCAGCCACGCCATAATACTGGTCTTTAAACTTTGGAAACTGGCCGACGCCTTCGAGGCATTGCGGCCCCACGATGAATGGGGGCGAGACTTCGGTATATCCATGCTCCCGGACATGCAAATCCAGGAGGAACTGGATCAACGCCCTTTCGAGCCTTGCCCCCCAATTGGTGTACAGCAGAAAGCCGCTGCCGGACAATTTGGCCGCGCGCGTAAAATCCACCAGCTTCAGGCTTTCGCACAAATCCACGTGCGATTTGGGCTTAAATGAAAAATTCGGCTTTTCACCGTGAATGCGCACCGTGGGATTGTCTTCCGCTGATTTTCCGACTTTGACCGATTCATGCGGCAGATTCGGCAATTGGAGCATGAGAGCGTCGCGCCGGGCGTCCACTTCGGCCGTCTGTTTGTCCAGCGCGGAAATTTGTTCGCCCAGTTCGCGTGTTTCGCTTTTTTTGGCTTCGGCCTCGGCGGGTTTCTTTTGCGCCATGAGCGCTCCAATTTCCTTTGAAACGCGATTGCGCTGGGCCTTGAGAGATTCGACGGCCCCAAGGATTTTTCTTCGTTCGTCGTCCAGTTTGAGCAATTCGTCAATCCGGGTCTCATCCCCTGCCCCGCGCGTGGCCAGCCGTTCGCGTACGAAATCGGGCTTTTCCCGAATCAATTTGATGTCAAGCATGGCGCGAATTATTGAAAATAAAACCGCCAGCGGCAAGCATCTTGGCGTGTTTGTTAATACCGCGAAACGTTGAAAAGTTAAGACATTGAAACGAGGGTGACTTCGCGAAAATCTTTGACCCTTTGGCCCGGCTTTGTTTTCCTCGGAGCGGAAATGGTACCCGATTATTTTTACGCGGTCACGATTCCGCTTTGCCTTGCGGCGGTCGTGGTGGCGTATTTCTACAACAATCCGATGGGCCACAGTGGCTGGTTCATTACGCGCCGTTTCATCAATTGGCTGCCGCTGGGAATGACCTACGCGTTTTTATGCATGGGCCGCTTCAATTTAATTGTTGCCAAGAGCGCCCTCGGCGCCCTGATGTCCAACGAAAATCTGGGTGTCATCTTTGCGGCCGGCACGTGGACTTACGCGCTGTCTTTTCTCGTCAATGGACCCCTGATTGACAAAAAGATTGGCGGCAAGAACGGAATCCTGATTGCCGCGGCCGGCGCATCGCTGGCCAACGCCGCGCTGGGAATTTTGACGTGGCTCATACTTGCCAGGCACTGGAAAGTCAATTTGGTTGCCGCGTATTCAGTGGTTTATTCGGTCAACATGTATTTTCAAAGCTACGGCGCGATGTCCATCATCAAAGTCAAGGCTTACTGGTTCCATGTACGGGAACGCGGGGTGTTCGGGGCGATTTTTGGAACGTTTATTTCCGCTGGAGGTTATTTTGCGTTTGACTGGAGCGCGACCATCGTGTCACTCACCAAGGCAGGCGCCCCGGACAATTTTGTCAAAAGAATTTTCGCCTCAGCGCTGCCTGTGGATGCCACATGGGCGGTTTTTTTTGTTCCGGCTGCGATTTTGATTTTCTGGCTGTTGTTGGACATTTGGCTGGTCAAAGATACGCCGGAGCAGGCGGGGTTTCCGCACCTGGACACCCACGATGCGTCGTCGGGCCAGATGCACGTGGAATTTTCCGTTTTTGATTTGCTCGGGAAAATCTTCGCCAGTCCGCTGATGCTCATGATTGCCGTCGTGGAATTGACGGCCGGGGTTTTCCGTTACAGCGTCTTGAATTGGTATTCGATCTTTTCGCACCAGGCGGCGCAGCCGGGCGCCGAATTTTTCGGCCGGCATTGGGGATGGTTCACTTGTATTTTTGGAATCATCGGGGGTTTCGCGGGAGGAATCATTTCTGACAAAGTATTTCAATCGCGCCGCGGTCCGCCCGCGGCCTTACTCTGCGGTTCAGTTTTAGTGCTGTCTATTATCATGGCCGTGTATCTGTTTTCGTCACCGTTAATGGTGGGCTGGTCGGGGGTATTCATTTTCATGGCATCCATCGGCATCACTTCGCTGATGTCCGGAACAGCGGCAACCGATTTCGGCGGGCGAAAGGCAACCGCCACGTGCTCGGGCATCGTGGATGCTTTTGCATACGTTGGGAGCGGCCTGCAATCTTTATGCATAGGATATTTGATTCCTGAAGCGGGCGCGGGCGCCGGCCAAACTGTCCCGGTGTTCGGTTTCATGCGCAGTTGGCAGTGGTGGCCTATTTTTATCGTGCCGTTTGCGGTCATTGGAGGCGGCATTGCCCTGTGGATCTGGAACGAATTGCCGGCGGCCACGAAAAAATTTATCGCAGAGACGGAGAAAAAAGAAGGCTTGACTGGAACGGAAATTCCGTTAGGTTAAATCGAAATGTTGAAAAACGTGTCACAAGTTGTCATCCTGGTAGTCGTCGTAACCGGCGAAGCCGTTGGCGCTTGTTGAAATGAGATTTAACAAGAACCCGCGGCTGGAAACGGCCGCGGGTTTTTGTTTTAATCCGGGCCGTCGGCCGCACAACTAAATATATGAGCAAAACAACTGCAACTGCCAAACCCGCGGCGAAAGCCCCGGCTCGAAACACAAAAATATCGACATCAACCGCAACCGCGCGCAACCGCGCTGAAGTCGGCCCGGCTATGTTCGGGCGCGATATCCTGGTGGCCGCTCTCGAGCGCGAGGGTGTCGAAGTTATTTTTGCGTATCCTGGCGGCGCGAGCATGGAAATTCATCAGTCGCTTACCCGGTCAAAAATCCGGACGATTCTTCCGCGCCACGAGCAAGGCGGCTCATTCGCGGCGGAAGGTTACGCGCGCGCGACCGGCAAGGCCGGCGTGTGCATGGGCACCAGCGGACCCGGCGCAACAAACCTCGTCACGGCCATTGCCGATGCGTACATGGATTCCTGCCCGTTGATTGCCATCACCGGACAGGTCAACCAAAACATGATCGGACGCGGGGCATTCCAGGAAACGGATATCATCGGCGTCACCCTTCCCATCGTGAAGCATTCTTATTTGGTCACGGACGTGAATGATATTCCGCGCATTGTGAAGGAAGCTTTTTACATCGCCCAAAGCGGACGTCCGGGACCGGTGGTGATTGACTTGCCAAAAAATGTGCAGCAGCAAAAAACGCAGCCGGTGTGGCCCACCCTTGAAGATATCAAAAAGGGATTACGGGGTTATACCCAGCCGGATTTGAAGGCTGACGAAGTGGCCCTCAATGAAATTCTCGGTCTCATCGAAAAGGCCGAACGTCCCGTGCTCTATTGCGGTGGCGGCATTATTACGAGCGGCGCCTCCGGGGAATTGCGGAAATTTGCCGAAGCCACGAACATTCCCGTGACAACGACGATTATGGGCGTGGGCGCTTTTCCCGAGACTCATCCCCTTTCTCTCCGCTGGCTTGGCATGCACGGCGCGGCCTTCGCCAATTGGGCGGTCAACGGTGAATACAAACAGCGCACCAATCCCGCGGAGCCGATGGAGAAAATCAAGGACGGCGCTGACCTTTTGCTCGCCTTCGGCGTTCGTTTTGACGACCGCGTGACCGGCAAATTCGAAGAGTTTTGCAAGCACGGCACGATTGTCCACATTGACATTGACGCCTCCGAGTTGAACAAAAATCGCAAGGCGCACTTGCCGGTTGTGGGTGATATCAAAGATGCGCTCGCGCGTCTCAACGCAATGATCGCCAAACGGCCCGTCACGAAAAAGCACACGGCCTGGCTGGCGCAAATTGACGAATGGAAGCAAAAGGCGCCGTTCGCGTACAAAATCACCGGCGAGATCGCCAACAGCGACCACATGAAGGACCACATGCAGGGCCAGGAAGACCAGGTCATCCTCCCGCAAATGGTCATCGAGATGCTTTATAAGCTCACTGACGGCGAAGCGTACATCACCACCGGCGTGGGCCAGCATCAAATGTGGGCCGGCCAATGGTATAAATACAAATATCCCCGCCAGTTGATTACCAGCGCGGGCCTTGGCTCGATGGGATTCGGCTATCCGGCGGCCCTTGGCATCAAGGTCGCCCTGCCCGATAAGGAAGTTGTTGACATTGACGGTGACGGTTCATTCCTCATGAACATCCAGGAACTCGCCACGGCCCACGTCGAGAAGATCGCCGCCAAGGCCATTATTTTAAATAACCAGCACCTCGGCATGGTGGTGCAATGGGAAGACAATTTTTACGCCGGCAATCGCGGCCACACGTATCTCGGCGACCCCGATCATCGGGCGGAGATTTATCCGGACTACGTCCGTGTCTGCAATTCGTTCGGCGTGCCGTGCGAGCGGGTTATGTACAAAAAGGATCTGCCCGCGGCGTTAAAGCGAATGCTTGAGGCCAAGACCCCGTACGTGCTTGACGTTGTGACGCCTTATACTGAGCACGTGCTGCCGTTCATCCCGGCAGGCCGGACTGTCGCGGATATGATTTGGAAGTGAGACTGGGTTTCCTCTTGCGGAAACCCGGTTTTCAACGAGAATTACATAATGACAATGACGGTTGAAGCCATCTATGAGCAAGGCAAACTTCTGTTGCCTGGGCCCTTGTCGCTTCCGGAGAAGTCCCATGTGCGAGTAACCATTGAATCTGAATCTGCTGACGTGGAGCGGGATGCATGGCTTAAGCTGTCAGAGGAGAATCTGACAAAGACATGGGACAACGCGGATGACGACGTATATAATGAACTGCTCAAGAAATGACGTCGTTCTCCTCCCGATTCCATTTACGGACCTGACCAGTCGCAAAGTTCGACCCGCAGTCGTTATTGGACAAAACCGCGGCGATTTGTTTGTCGTTCCAGTTTCTTCAGTACTTGCCAACACTGATTTTCTGTTGGCGGAATGGAGTGCGGCTGGGTTAAACGTACCGTCCGGTGTCAAAGCTCAACTCGCCACCGTCGAAGAACGGCTCGCGTTGAAAATTGTTGGAAAACTGGCTGCAGCCGATTTGAAAACGTTAAATCAACGTTTGCGAATGTGGCTGGATCTTTGATTTATTCCGTCTCAACTCTTTTCCGAAAGCCCTTCTTCTCCGCCTGGTGCGCCTTGTTGGCCAGCATCTTGTCTTTCGCCCGCTTCGAGCGCTTGCGCTTTTGACGGCGGATGCGCTCGATTTCAGCCCGGCGCGCGGCGACGAAACCTTTCTGCCGCTCCTCGATTTTATCGAGCAACAGCCGGCGAGCGATAAAACGATTTAGCCCCTGCTGTCGCGTCTCCTGGCATTTGACCTGGATCCCGGTCGGACGATGGGAGAGCATGACGCAGGTCGAAGTTTTATTAACGTTCTGGCCGCCGTGACCGCCGGAGCGGACGAACGATTCTTCTATGTCCGCTTCGTTCACCCCCAGCGCGGCCATGCGTTGCGCGAGTTGCGATTCTTTTTCGGGACTGACTGGATATGCGCTCATGAGACAAATTTGGGCGGGTGCACTTTTCCCAGGTTGTGTTTCTGAATTAATTCGCAGAATTTGTTTATCCCGCGTTTCTCGTCGCTGGCCAGGTGATAATGGATGTTCCATTCGAAGTAATCACGCCGGAAATCTT
>DATJTK010000070.1:0-36860 GCA_035503455.1 Candidatus Sulfotelmatobacter sp.
AACCGATTGGCACACGGAGCGCGGCTGTGTGCGGGGCAAAGGGGCGCCAGCCGCAGCAGCCGCGAACGTTGCGACGCGCTGCGGCTGGTCTTCGACACAGCCGCGCTCCGAAGCAGGTTCATGGGGAGGGAGAATCGTTCGGACGAGAATGTCAGCGGTTCCTGGAAAGCCCATTTTCATCCGTCGCCCTGGCCCGCCGAAGACGCCGCAAACACTTTCCCATTTTGAGCGCAGACCAATTGAGCGACTTCACGGCCTGATAGCGCCGCCGAAGGAAGACCTCCACCAGGTATCACCCAATGCCCGGCCATGTAAAAATTTTTCAGGCCCGGCAGCGCGTAACGAATCCGGCGTCCCAATATTTGCGGGCTTGGAAGCCAGCCCTCGTAGCTGGCCCGCCAGTTGTTGGTGTAGCGCACAAATGTCGCCGGCGTTGCGACGTCAAATCGCTCGATATTTCGCGCCAGGCCGGGAAATCGTTTGTCCAGGATGGCGATGACTTTTCGCAGGATATTTTTCTTCTCGTTCCGATAGCGGCGGGGGTCATTTTTTCTCAAATCAATCCAGAATTGATATTGCGTAGGCAATCGCACGGTCATCAGGCTCGTTCCCGGCGCGCAAAGGCCTGAGTCCGTGTCAAAGGATTCCACTTCAAAACAATCAAGCGTGTTCTGGTCGTCTACGGGCAAAGGCTCGGACAGAATGAGGTTCAACGTATGCGGCGTGTCGGGAAATACCTTTTTGAGCCCCAGCGAAATCTGAATGAGCGCATGAAACGTGGGGCATTTCTCGTACAGGAAAAGAATATTTTTATCCACGTAACGTCCGCCCAACATTTCAAAAATGGTGCTATGGCCGTCAGCGCAGGAAATGACCGTGGCTGCCGGAATGGTCGCGCCGTCTTCACATGTTACGGCGTTGGCGCGATGATTTTCGACGTTGATGCCGGTGACCTTCGTGTTGTATCGGAAGATGCCGCCCAATTTCTGGTAACGGTCGGCGATGGCCATCGCAAAATCCCACGAACCGCCCGCGACAAAGCCGGTGTCGGCCCGCGCGCGAAAGGCCAGCACCATGACCAGAACCAGCGCCGACATTTCTTCACTGCCTGTCATGACGCGAAGCGTTTTGCGGACAAAATCATTTTGATAACGCTTCAGATAATCGCCCAGTGTCAGATTCTTCCATCGCAATACAATTGGAATGATGGGCAGATACCGCAACCCTTCCCGGAGCCTGTCGCGACGAGGCATCAGTTCGATTGGCTTTTTCAGCGGCTCCAGCGACATGCATCGGCGCGCGTCTTTAATCATGCGATCAACCAGCCGTCCGTCGCGCGGTGAAATGGCCTTCAGTTCGGCGGCCAGTTTGTCCAGGTTCGCCGGCACGGTCATGCTTCGGCCATCCGGCGCTTCGATGCGGAAAATGTCCTCATGGACAAAAACTCTTCTTCCGGCAATCGCGCCCAGTTCCCGCCACATTTGATGGAATACCGACGAAGACGAAGGAAGCGCCCCCATCAGCCATCGAAGGCAGCCGTCGAACATGTAATGGCCGCGTTTCCACGCGGTGCAAAGGCCTCCGGGCAATTCGCCTGCCTCCAGAATTTCGGTCTGGATGCCGTTCATCTGCAAATAACAACCGCAAGACAACCCGGCAATGCCCGCCCCAATGATGATGACTTTGGGAGCCCCAGTGCCGCTGGGACTCACTGCTGGCGGGGCTTTATAAGGTTGTTCAATCACCTGGGCCATTTAAATTTGTCGCATTGAAACCATGAACCGTCCGCTCGCGCTTGCCGTCTTGGAGTGCGGTGGCAAGTCTGCGCGACACCGCTTTCGAAAGTTGTTGGACTTTCAAATGGCGATTGACGTTTCGAAGTTGCCGCTGCCTTCCAGCTCGTAGGATAGCCCAACCATTTTTGTGGCTCATTGTGCCAATGATCGATTTGCTGCGGATTATCCCGGAGGGATCGACGGAAATAGCCCGGCGTTTCAACGCCGGGTATCGGGAAAAAAGAACCCAAGTCCCGAAGGGACGGCCGGTCTGGCGCCACAAATTTTCATCGGCAAACGTGCCGCCTTCAGCCGTCCCTTCGGGACTTACACACTTCGGATCGGGGACCCGGCGTTGAAACGCCGGGCTATTTCCAGTCGTGCCTCCGGCACGGGTGTGCTCCAGCCGGCTCCGCAGGAGAGCCCAACCATTTTTACGGTTCATCGGAAGCGGCATATTCCGCCTCAGGTTCATCAAGGATTGCCCGAGTGAATATGTCGCTCCTGCGGGGCTTTGAAAACTTGTCATACACATCTTTGCTACGTAGCTCCCACAGAGCTTTTCCGGAATTTCGCGCCGATGGCCTGCTGATTAAATCCCACCAGACTGACTGTCGCCGTTTTAAACCGGTTATTGGCCAGCGCATCACACGCGGCAACGCATTGCCAGGCCGGCGCGGCCATCAATCCTTCACCCAAAACGCGCTTGGGGCTAAGGCGCGGGCCGGTCCAGTCGCGCCATGCGGCCAGTTCCGGGCCATCCGCGCGCGAACTGTTTCCCGTGCCATCGCACAAAAGTTCCATGCTGATATTGTTGTCGTCCCCGTTTAATTGATTGCGCATTGCCTGTGCGGCCATGGTCCGGCCGCGTCTTGTGGAATAAGTATGCGCATCCGTGATGGCTGTCAATTCAATGCCCATGGAGAAACGCGGTTCAGAGCACAGGCAAACCGCGCCCGCGCCTGCGCTGATGCGCGCAGTTCGGTCCAGGTGTCGAAGGGCGTCGGCCGTGACCCAATTCGGCTCTTCCGCCCCAATCACAAGGCAGAAATCCACGCGCTGTTCAGTCACCCATAGCGCCGCCAGGGACACCGCCTGCAGGTACGATGACGGGTCGCCCACCTGCGAAGAAACCAGCGCCACATTTCCCAACAGCGCGGCAATATGGCTGGCAGGGGCCGCATAGACAGTTTCAGGAAATAATAGCGGGCTGGCCGTGGCCGGATTTTTTAGCGTTTCATCGTAAAAACGGGAGGAATATTGCACGCAACCCGATTGAAGGCAGACAATCAGGCCCAGCCGGGCGTCTTTGGGGCACGCCGGACGAATGCCGGCCATGGCTTCCAATGCCACTGACGCGGTGTAATGCGTGATAGCGCTCGTCCGCCGCAGACGCGGATGCGCCAGGAATTCTGGTTTCGTCGGAGGAACCGGAACGAGCCGGGCGGCCAATGGTTTGCCGTTGCGCGAATCCAACATTTGGACTGGCAACGGCTTTCCGATTTCCAACGCATCGCGCATGGACGTGACCGTCCAGCCCGCAGGCGAGACGGCGCCCAATCCCGCGACAAAAATCCGGCTCATCGCCACCTCCGAAAGATTAACGCCGCGTTGACCCCGCCGAAACCGAATGAGTTCGACAGCGCAACATCCACAGTCGCATCCTGCGGCCGCTGGACAACGGGAAATTTGCAGGCCGGGTCCGGGACCTCGAATGCGATTTCGGGCGGCAGCCATTGCTCGCGCAAAACCATCAGGCAAACCACCGCTTCAACCGCTCCGGCTGCGCCGAGCAGATGCCCGATATTGGCCTTGGTTGAACTCACCGGCAGCGACCCGACATGGCGCCCCGCCCATTCGGCAATAGCCACGGCTTCCGAACTGTCATTCAGCGGCGTGCCGGTGCCGTGGGCATTGATATAACCGACGTCTTCAGGCGTAATGCGCGCGGTAGCGCATGCCGATTTCATGACCGCTTGGGTCGTTTGGCCCTGCGGATGTGGCTGGGTGAGATGGTGCTGATCCATGGCGGATGCGTAACCGATGATTTCGCCCAATATGTTCGCCCCGCGTGCCCTGGCGCTTTCCAGCGTCTCAAGCATGACTATGGCCGCCCCTTCGCCCAGCGCCAGGCCGTCACGCCGGGCATCGAACGGACGACAAACCGTCGTCGAAAGCGCCTGCAACGAATCGAACCCCGCAAAAACCATTTCGCACAGAGAATCGTAGCCGCCCGCCACGGCCCGCTCCGCCTGGCCCGAACGAATCAATTCCCATGCCTGGCCGACGGCGTTGCCGCCCGACGCGCACGCGTTTGAAACAACGATGATCGGGCCGCTGAAATTCAGCGCGTCCATGACCATGCGCGCCTGCACCTGCGGCTGGTAACAGACAGCGCGGAACGCCTGCCCGCGGTGCGTCGAGGGTTTTTGAAGCGCATGGCGAAAATACTCTTCGCCCAGCAACATGCCTCCTGCCGTCGTGCCCAGGACAAAGGGCAAATTCTCAGCCGATTCCCACCCTGCCTGTTGCCACGCTTCATGCGCCGCCAGCAACAAAAATTTTCCAGCGCGATCCAGCCGGTCCAGCCGCCGGCCGTCCAGGTGGGTTTTGGGCAATGTTTGAGGCAGATCGGCCTCCGCGGCCGTTTTTGCCCGCTGCCGGCTCACGTCAAACAGCGTCACGGGCCGAAATGCCGTGCGGCCCGAGCGAAACCCTTCGGCATTCATTTTCCAGCCCGTTCCCAAAGCGGTGACAACGCCCGCGCCGGTGACAACGACGCGTACAGGCTCTGCTGGTGATGGCGCGGCCGGAAACAGCATGGCAGGAAAAAATAAACCACCCAACCGGTGAAACAAATAAAAGATTTAGTACCCGGTAGGGCAGAAGTGCCTTCTGCCCAAACTTCGCCGCCTCATTCCCGACCATCCTCAACGACCACAAGCATCGGGCAGTGCCTTAATTTGGTAGGGCGGAAGTGCCCTTCCGCCCTGACTTCTCATCCTTCGGCAGCGCCTTGATTCAAATTAAGGCCCTGCCAGGCATCGTCATCGATAATACCCGAAGCCAATCGGTAATTGCGCGGGAGGGCGCGTTGCGCAGTCCGCGCCGCGTAATAGCGGCGCAACCGAACATAGTCGCATGCCCCATCGCGAAAATTAAGGACGTCATTTTTGCCGTTGAAGGCAGTCAAAACCTCATTGCGCTGAACACAACGACGAATTGCAGAAATACATCGCCATGCCGAACTCATGCCGAAGGCACAACCCGAACTTAGCCAGACACACGGTGTCTGGAAAATTGCCAAAGAATCGTCTTCGTCCCGGCAGGGACGATGGAGAGTGACCTCGGACACATTTTTTGGGTATAGCCCGGACCCCGGCTGGGGCTGAAGGCAAGTCCGTGGATTACGTCCTGTTCTCTGATTCGACGATGAAGGCCGCAACCAATAACCAGCAATGGTATGTCACCATTTCACGCGGAAAGAAGGGCATTCACATTTTCACCGGCGACAAGGAACAGTTGCGCGATAATATCACACGGAGCGGAGACCGCCCGTTGGCGTTGGATGCCGTAGCCAACAAGGGGGATTCCCGGACAGTAGCGGTGCGGCAGATTCAAGCCTTTTTAAGGGAACGGGCTATTCGTCAGGAAGCGGAAAACCGGCGCAAGTCGCATTCGATGCGGATGGGTGTGAACCATGGCGTTTCGGGTGACATCGTGGAAAGCGCTGGAAGCTTTACGATTCCCAGATCACCTCTGACGTGGGTTGGCAGTGAAGAGATCCTCTTGCTTATGGTCCAACAAGCTGGTGGGGGAGTCCACACCGACGAGGGACATGGACTGGGTTCTGAAAAGCAGGGTTTTGGTGGTGAAAAATGGTTTGACAAGCGAAGAGACGGGAGGAAAATCGTGAAAAGGTCAATAAAATCCAAATTAGTGCCATGAACAACAGGTCAAACGGGAAACCCCGGCAAAGATGATTGCGTCATGGATATTCAGACTGACGGCCCTGTCCGCTGGAATTCTTTCGCTACAGGTATCGGCGGCTACCATCACTGTCACCAGCACCGCAGACAGCGGACCCGGCTCCTTGCGCGCGGCGCTGACCGCCGCCAACAACGGTGATACGGTTGACGCGACGGGGGTATCCGGCGCGATTCAGCTTGAAAGCGGCCAATTGGTCGTTTCAACCAGCGTGACGATTCTTGGGCCAGGTCCAGGCACGCTGACGGTGGAAGGCCAGAGCGGAGCACGCGTATTCGACGTCAGTCCCGGCTTGAACGTTACCATATCAGGCATGACCATTGATGGCGGCGACCCAACTGGGTCTTTCCCGGCGAACTCGGGCGGGGGCATCCTCAACGACCTTGCGACATTGACCGTCAGCAATTGTGTTATAGGTCCGAACGGCGCTACCTTCGGCGGGGGCATTTACAATTACGGGGAGGATGGGACCGCGAGCCTGATGTTGATAAACAGCACTTTGAGCAATAACCATTCGGTGTCCAATAATCAAGGCTGGGGAGCAGGGATTTACAACGACAGCGAGGATAATGGGAACGCGACGGTGACGATCTCCAATTGCACTCTCACCAGCAATACTAACAACAGTTACGGCGGTGGCGTCTATAACGACGGCTATGGAGGGACCGCAAATTTGACGATCGGCTACAGCACCATCAGCAACAACGCCGCCGGGTACCAACCGTTCGATTCCGAGGGGGGAGCGATCTGCAACTTCTCTGAAGAGGGGAGGGCAACCGTGACGATCAATTCGAGCACGCTGCAATCGAATGAAGCTACGTTTGGCGGAGCCATCTATAATGACGCCCTCGATTCGGGCAGCGCATCAATCAACGTCACCAACAGCACCTTTGGCTTCAATCAGGCCGACAGCGGTGGCGGCGCCATTTTCAATTATGCCGAATTTGCCGGCGCTTCCATATCTTTGAATCTTTGCACCTTCAACGGCAACTACGCCACTAACAACGGCACCTGCATTGCCAACGAGGACGGTCAGAGCGCCAGCGCACTGGTGACGATTGGCAACAGCATTGTGAGCGGGGACCAGACAAACGCAAACCTTTACAACTCTATAGGCACATTCACCTCTGAGGGTTACAATTTGTGCAGCGATAGCGGCAGCGGGCTGCTCAATGCCGCGGGAGACCAAACTAACACTGATCCAATGCTCGGCCCGCTCCAAAACAACGGCGGCCCTACCTTGACTTATGCATTGCTTCCGGGCAGTCCCGCCATCAATGCGGGCAACCCGGCGTTCACGCCGCCCCCTGATTACGACCAACGCGGACCAGGTTATCCGCGCCTGGTGAACGGACGTCTTGACATCGGCGCGGTCGAGCAGCAGGTTGCTCCTCCCATGTTGGGCATCCTGGAAACGACGTCGCCGAACGTCGTGCTGTATTGGCCGCAGAGTTACAGCAATTTCACGCTTCAAACGGCATCGGCGCTGACTACGGCCAGTTGGACCTTGGTTACAAATACGCCAGTTGCCGGCCCCGGCGGACAGCTTTATGTGACCAACAACGCTTCGGGGCCATCCCAATTTTTTCGGCTGATAAGCCAATGAACTACTCGCGCCAACGGCCAAAGCCGTAAGAGGGTGGCCTAGTCAAACGGGCACCGCCCGCAGACATGCAAACAAACGGGCCGCTTCCTGGCCCGCCAATTTCCCCCATGTCTCAATCCAGCGGCATCATCGCTATTGAACCCGTCTTGCGGCGAGCAAACCCTTGTAAATAAAGGCGATAAATTTGGAGGCGGAGGTCGGAATCGAACAGCGGACTCTGCGGCTTTAATATACCGAGCCCAAGTACGATTGCGGGTTAACACAACATCAAACATCGAAATCCCGTTGAGCAATCCAGTGGCTGCAACGAACCATTTTCGTGAAAAAACGGCTCAAGTGTTACGGCATTTCGAGGCGATAGAAAACTGCGCTGGCGCCGGGCAAGGTGACCTTCAAGCTGTTCGTGATGCCGATGACGGTGGGTTTAGTGGATATTTTGCCCCAGGTCCCGGTTAGACTTTTGTTCGTGTATAATGCGTAACCGCTCCAGTTGGTCGTCCACATGAAAGTCATGCTGCTTCCGGACCTGGAGGTCCAAAGGGTGGGATAGTCCAGGATATGGATTAAATGCCATACGTAACTCGTCCCATTAAAATAATCAGCGTCAACATCGAGGGCAGAGGCAGCATGGCACGTGAACATGTTATTGCCCATATAAAGGGTGACGTGATCAATGTCTCCAATGTTCGTGTCGCCGGTTCCCCAATACCACCCGACGACGTCGCCCGGCTCCATTTGGCTCAAGGAGGAAACCTGCACGGCATAGCCCGAATCGAGAAGGTCGTTTTGAACGATTGTGGGCGCCGCCGGGTCGCCATAGGTTGGCGGATCATATGTCGGAACAGGAATGCCGCCACCCCTTACATAAGGTCCCTTGCCAATGCAATAGGAGACAAAATGGGCGCAATCATCGCCGATTCCATCGTCTTCACCGCTCACGTCCACCGGAACCCCTATGAACGAGTCGGCGTTGGTTGTAAGGTAGCAACAACCTTCGTACCAGAAATAGCCATCGGGGCAAAAGTACTGAACGTAGTTGTTCGCGAAAGAAACTGCCCGGCAGCGGTCATACACATTGGTGTTTCCAGTGTCCGGGACATTGACCTGTATGGTCACGACCGGGCCGAAAAAGTTGGTGCCATTGAGTTGAAAGCTATCGGTGTAGGAGCCGGCTGCTTCGGGTGCGATAAAATCAATGCTAAAAGTGGCCGTTTTTCCCGGGGCGACATCTTTCCCGCTGCCGATGATGGACGATATCGTGAGCCAGCCGTTATTGGTAAAAGTCTGAATGAGGCCGAGACTGTCCAGGCCAATTAGATTCAAGGTGTATCCGGAAGCGGTCGGAGTCCAGGTGGTGGTCCCGTTATTCGTAAACGTCCAGGTTTGTGCATAGATGCTTCTGGGCGTTACCCATGTCCCGTTCGTGACGGATTGATATAGCAATGCAGCGCTGTCCCCGGCGAAGGCGCGGCTGGCGCCTAAAAACATTCCCACCATAGAAAAGACGACAAAGTGGCTGTAAAACCTGCGGAAGATGATGGCGTTGAGGTTCATGTGCTCTAACAGAGATTAAACGATTTTCGAGCAATCATCAAACCATAACCATTAGCACAACATCAAAATCCCGTAGAGCAACCTCTCGCATGGCACTGAAATTTAATTACCCCTAAATTTCGCCTCAATCAAATTGAGCTTTTTTGCCAAAAAAGCGCTCGTCCTTCGTTTAGCAGAATCTCCGGATTTCCCAACAAAAGCACATCATTTTACCCCCTTAACATCCAAATTTAGCCTTTCGTTAAGTGAAGTTTAGCCCGCAAAACCATAGCACATCCATTTTTACTAAACTTCGGCCTTTGGACACAGGAATCGCTTACCGAGCCGAAGCCAGGGTCCTCTGCTTCCATCTTCCATCTCCCATCTTCTATCTTCGCCCCGCCCTCCCTTGCCGTTTCCTCAAATTCTTCAATTTCCCCAATAAAACGCGATTTTCAGCCTCGTTTCCCCGTTTACTTCCCTAGGCCCAAAAAATGTGTCACCTGGCGCTGGTAGGGCGGACGTGCCCGTCCGCTTGGCACGCGCCCTTGGCGCGGGTCAAGCGTTCGATGTTCGATGTTCAATCAATCTTCCATCTCCCATCATCGCCGCGTACTGGGCGTCAAATATCCGAATTCGCTTCGTTCCACCTCTGCGCAGCCATCGGGCGATAATACTCCCTCTCCACGCGGGAGAGAGCCGGGGTGAGAATTCGCCCAAGGAAAACTTCGCGCATTGAACCCCTGAACCTGGATAATTGTTCGCTGTGTCAAACCATCGGACGATGATTCTCCCTCTCCCAGCGGGAGCCCAGCGGGAGAGGGCTGGGGTGAGGGAGAATCGTTCGAATGAGAATGTTGCGGTTCATGAGGAGGGAGAACCGTTCGATGTTGCCCAAGCCCCGGGACGTCTATCTTCTTCCCCTCGGCGCAGGTGCGGTCGGAAACAGCATGGCTGGAAAAAATAAACCAGCAAACCCTGGAAACAAATAAAGCGTTGCCATGGCATTATCCACCGGAACCAATTCCGCAAGCAAATCCAGGATTAGACGGGTGCCGGTCACTGTGCAATCCGCACGATGACAAGCACATACAGCGGACTAAATGGGTGTTTTCACCCATTGACATTTTTTACTTTCTATGGTGACTTGGACGCGAAGAGTTGAGCCGAAGAATCAGAAGACGGTAACGTGACTCTGGTCCTTGGTCTCACCGAAAAACAAAATCAGAAAATCTTTGGAAATATCTGCCGCTGACGCATGAAAAGAGCTTTATCCATTTTGGGGATCGTAACGTTGCTGAACGTATTCATTGCGTGCCACTGCGCGCAAGGCGCCATCAACGGCTGGGACAATTTCAATAGCAATACGGAAAACCTCACGAACTGGGGCTCTGATATCGTTTATGGCGGCGGCACCTTAACCCAAACAAATCAGCATGTGGAATACACTGACGCTTCGCCTTTGATAAACGACGAGGATTATTCGTATCGTCCATGGATTTTGAACCAGCCGGCATACAACGGCACGAATTGGGAAGTCATTTTGGACGTCGGCAATTCGAGCGCGCCAACGGCCGTCGATCAGGTATCATCATTAGGTATTCAGGTATTTGCCGCCAATAATTTAAACAATTCAGTATTTGTCGAATTATATTCCTCATCGAGCAACAGTCTTCCGGCCCGTTACGGTTTTTATACCGCGATTGATACAAACGACAGTGATATTTTTAGCAATGATACCGGGGACCTGGGCTGTACGAATGGCGCGGTGCGTCTCGTGTACAACTCGCAAACAAAAGTTTTTACCACTTATTACGATGCCGGTGGAAGCGCTGAAACCGGTTACAATTGGACACCGCTTGCTTCGTTTGGGATTAATAATTCTGGGGGCGTAGTCGGCAATGTATCCTGGGGATTGAGAGGTTCACAGGCGTTTCAGGTGACCATTTATGGCTTTGACAGCAATATTGCAGTTTCTCCCGGGCAAATGTGGATGGATAATTTTTCTGCCGCCACTGCCGCTACACAATCTCCGTCTGTGACCAATTATCTGGCCGGCCAATCAATGACGTTAGCCTGGCCGCAATCCGCTTTTAATTTTAGTCTGCAGGAGACAACCTCGTTGGTGTCCAATTCGTGGCCGTCTGTCTCGCAGCCAATAACACTTTCAAACGGAATTTATTCGGTTTCCATTCCAATCACAGGAAATTCCGGTTTCTTCCGGCTGGCGAAATAAAATGAAAATGAAGCATCCTCCATTCATTGCACTTAAAGAAAATTATACCGGACAATGCACCACAAAGCATGGACACCGTCCCGCCAGCCGATCTTCTTCCCTTCGGCGTAGGTGCGGCCGTAGTATGAAACAGAGACCTCGTAGATGCGGACGTTCAACTTGGCGACTTTGGCGGTGATTTCCGGCTCAAAACCGAAGCGGTTTTCCTCGAGTCTGATGGCCTGGATGATGTCGCGCCGGAACATTTTATAGCAAACTTCCATGTCGGTCAGGTTCAGGCCGCTGGCCATGTTGGAGAGCATGGTCAGAAATCTGTTCCCCAGCGAATGCCAATAGAACAGGACGCGATGGGCGTCCGAACCGATAAAGCGCGAGCCAAAGACAACGTCGGCTTTTCCCGCCAGCGCGGGCGCCAGCAGCCGGTAATACTCGGCCGGGTCATATTCGCAATCCGCATCCTGGACGATGACGAATAGGGCCGTGGCCTCGCCAAAACCTGTCCGCAACGCCGCGCCTTTGCCCTGATTGAACGGATGATGGACCAGCTTGATCCGCGGTTCGTCTTTCGCCAGCGGCTGTAATTTTTCCCATGTGCCGTCCGTCGAGCAATCATCCACAATAATCAACTGCTGGACCGGTTTCTGCGACAGCACGTTTTTGACGACAACCGCGATGGTTTCCGATTCATTAAAAACCGGCATGACAACGGAGAGGCAAGGGTCGATGTCCGCGTTGGACTTGATTTCGGTCATTTGATGGCGCCTGTGGCCGCAAAAAGCTGGCAAAAAAATGTTGAATTTTCAATGAGCAAATTCGTGATGGTCATTGGGGAACCTCTCTCGATTTTGTTTCACATGCGTTGGGGTCCTTAACCATCCGCTCGCGCTTGACGTCTTGGAGTGCGGTGGCAAGTCCGCGCGACACCGCTTTCGGCATGCTGTTGCAGGCTACCTTCGTAATTGATCCAGGTTCGAAGGTCAGGATTCCGGTTTTTGCGCGAGGAGGTTGTGCCACTTCGAGAGGTCAATCGCCGTTTGAAAGTCCAACGACGTACAAAAGCGGTGTCGCGCGGACTTGCCACCGCACTCCAAGACGCGTAGCGAGTTCTTACGAATCTTCTCGGTTCTGGACGATTCTCTGCGTTCGGACGACTTGCAGGTTTGGAAACCTGCGCTACGAAAAAAATCCAATACAGCTCTTTGCGTTCCGGGAAACTTTTGAGTAATATTACAGTTTGGTTTAGTCGAAAGATTTTAGGCTGTGAGCAAAGAATTCATTCGTATAGGCGGAGCGAGAGAGCATAATCTCAAAAATCTCACGCTTCAGATTCCCCGCGACAAACTGGTCGTCGTGACCGGTTTGAGTGGCAGCGGAAAATCGTCGCTCGCATTTGACACGATTTACGCCGAAGGCCAGCGCAAATACGTCGAAAGCCTGTCGGCGTACGCGCGGCAGTTCCTGGACCAGTTGCAAAAGCCGGACGTGGATTTTATCGAAGGCCTGTCGCCCGCGATTGCCATCGAGCAGCGAAGCTCCGGCAGCAGTCCGCGTTCGATCATCGCCACGACCACGGAAGTGTACGATTATCTGCGCCTCCTGTACGCGCATATTGGCCAGGCGCACTGCCCCGAAACCGGGGCGCCGATTGTTCCGCAAAGCACGAGCGATATCGTGGACAAAATCCTGGCGCTGCCCCCCAAAACGAAGGTCATGCTGCTGGCGCCGGTTGTGCGCCGCCAAAAAGGCGAGTTCCGCGACGTTCTGGAACGGCTGGCGCGCGAAGGCTTCGTGCGCGCTCGCGCCGACGGCGAATTTGTCGAGTTGGGCGACACGAATCGTCCGGTAAAACTCGACAAGAAAAAGTTCCATAACATTGAGGCTGTGGTGGACCGTCTGGTGATTGACGAGAAAATCAAGGTCCGCCTGGGCGATTCGGTTGAAACAGCGTTGCGCTGGGGTAACGGCGTTTTGCTGGCATTGCATCAATTGCCATCGGTGCAGCCGAGCGAATGGGTTGAGACGCTGCACTCGAACAAAATGTGTTCGCCCGCGACGGGCAAGAGCTTTGACCCGCCCACACCGAAACACTTTTCATTCAACGCGCCGGCGGGCGCCTGTCCGGTTTGCCACGGGCTCGGCCAGAAAATGGTTTTCGACGAACATTTTGTCGTGCCGGACCCGGAAGAACCGCTCGAACGGGCCATCCAGCCCTGGCGCCGTTCCGGCAAACGCATGAACATCTATTACAAGGCGCTGCTGCGGTCGGTCGCCGCGCATTTTGGGGTCAACCTTGAAACACCTTACAAGGGCCTGCCGGAGGCGTTTAAGAATGTATTGCTGAACGGATCGAATGGCGACGAAATTGAATTTTCTTTCTGGCGCGGCGGGCAGATTAATAAGGTTTCGCGTCCGTTCGAAGGCATCCTGCCCAACCTCGAACGCCTGGCCACCGAAAGCGAAAGCGAATTCGTCCGGAACCGCCTCAAACAATACATGAGCCCGCAGTTTTGCGACGCGTGCCGCGGCAAACGACTCAAGCCCGAGATCCTCGCGGTCACTCTGGGCGCCGATGAAAACGGGGCATCCACGGCATTGAGTCCTCCGGAACCCAAAGTCCCAGGTTCAAAGCAAAAAGCTAAAAAAATTCCCGGCCTTTCCATCATGGACGTTTGCGGCCTGTCCGTGGAAAAGGCAGATGAATTTTTTGCGACCCTGAAGCTTTCGGAGTTTCAGCGGAAGATTGCCGGCGAGGTCATCAAGGAAATCCGCGCGCGCCTGGGATTTTTGAAGAACGTCGGGCTGGGTTATCTGACACTCGATCGCGAGAGCGGGACGTTGAGCGGCGGTGAAGCGCAGCGGATTCGGCTGGCGACGCAGATTGGGGCGGCGCTTGTGGGAGTGCTTTACGTCCTGGACGAGCCGAGCATTGGCCTGCACCAGCGTGACAACGACCGTCTGCTGGCGACTCTCAAAGGACTTCGCGACCTCGGTAACACGGTCCTGGTGGTCGAGCATGACGCCGACACGATCCGCAATGCGGATTATATCCTGGACCTGGGGCCCGGCGCCGGGGTGCATGGCGGTGAACTGGTGGCCTCGGGAACGTTGCCCGAGATTTTGGCGAGCAAAAGTTCCCTGACGGCAAAGTATATGACCGGCGAGCTTTCCATCCCCATCCCGAAACATCGACACGCCCCGTCGGAAGAAAAAGGATGGCTCGAACTCCTGGGCGCGCGGGAAAATAATCTGCAGAACATTGACGTGCGCATTCCGCTCGGCACGCTGACCTGTGTGACCGGCGTGAGCGGTTCGGGCAAAAGCACCCTCGTGAACGATATTTTGCAGCGCGCCCTGTTCCGCAAATTTTACGGTTCCAAGGAAGTTCCCGGGGCGCACCGCGCTCTGAAGGGTTTTGAAGGCCTGGACAAGGTCATTGTTATTGATCAAACACCGATTGGCCGGACGCCCCGCAGCAATCCGGCGACCTATACCGGGATGTTCAATCAGATTCGGGACCTATTTGCCCGGTTGCCTGCGGCGAAAGTGCGCGGTTACGAGCCGGGACGGTTCAGCTTCAATGTCAAAGGAGGCCGCTGCGAAAAATGTGAAGGCGACGGCGTCTTGAAAATCGAGATGAATTTTCTGCCGCCGGTGTATGTCACGTGCGAGGCGTGCGGCGGAAAACGGTACAACCGGGAGACGCTGGAAATCGCGTACAAGGGAAAGAACATCGCGGACGTGCTGGACATGACGGTGGATGAAGGCGTGGATTTCTTCCGGGCGGTGCCAAAGATCTATGATCCACTATTGACGCTGGCGGAAGTGGGCCTGGGCTACATTCACCTGGGGCAGCAGGCGACGACGTTAAGCGGCGGCGAGGCGCAACGGGTCAAGCTTGCCACCGAATTGTGCCGCAAAGCCACGGGCCGGACGCTCTACATTCTGGATGAGCCAACCACCGGTCTCCATTTTCACGACGTGGCCAAATTGCTTGAGGTCCTGTTCAAATTGCGCGAAACCGGCAATACGCTGCTGATTATCGAGCATAACCTGGATGTCATTAAAACGGCGGACTGGATTATTGATTTGGGGCCGGAAGGCGGCGCGGGCGGGGGAAAAATCGTCGCGGAAGGGCCGCCGCAGGAAATTGTCCAGTGCAAGGGAAGTTATACCGGACAGTATTTGAAGCCGGCATTGTAGTTTTGGCGCAGTGAAAAATAATTTGGTCTTTTCCCGAGTGAATTGTCTAAAATCGAGCATGGCGTTGTTTCGGCGATGGTTGTTTACCTGGATTGCGCTCGTTTTGAGCGGCGGGAGTGTATTTGCGTCTGAATCCCACGATTTTGGCCTGGCCGCCACGGCTTTTAAAAATTCGATGTGGAGCCGGGCGGAGGTGGAATTTGCGCAATTCATCGAAGACCATCCGAATTCGAGCCGGGTGCCGGAAGCGACGCTGATGCAGGCGCAGGCGGACTTCAATCAGGGCAAGCTGGCAGAAGCCCTCGCATTGCTCCAGGCTCGTGAAAGCTCGGCGGGCTTGCTGGCGGATGAATACGTTTATTGGATCGCCCTCACGCAATTTAAAAATGCCGATTATTCCGCCGCGGCCGAATCGTTCGCGAACCTGACGCGCACGTTCCCAAAATCGCAGTGGCTGCTGGACGGCGTTGTCGATGAAGCCATCGCGCGCTCGAAACTCAACCAATGGACGAGGGTATCGGCGCTGCTGCAAAACGGCGTTTTTCAGGAAGCGGCAAAGACCAATGCCGCCGATGACCGTGTCCTGAACGGCCGCCTGTTGCTGGCGCAGTCATTGCTTGCGGAACATCATCCGGATTCGGCGACAGCGGTTCTGCAACCGTCCGCGGCATTCCGGCAGCATCCTGAATTGGACTGGCGCAGGACGTACTTGTTGTTCCAGGCGCGGCTTGCGGCGGGGGACACCAACGCCGCCCTCAACCTGGTGGCCCCGTTGATTGCAACCGCCGGGCGACCGGATTTGCGGGCGCAGGTCGTGGCTGACCAGGCCGGAGTGCTCGAACGCATCGGGCGGCTGGCCGATGCCGTGGCTGCCTATGGGCAAAATTTGACGAATGACGCGCCGCCGGATTTGCAGCGCCAGGCCATCCTGAAAATTGCTGAATTATCGGAGGCGCAAACGAACTATTCAGACGCAGAGGATTCGCTCCAAAATTTTCTGACGCGTTTTGGCGATTCCCCGGATGCGGATGCCGCGTTGCTGGCATTGGGAGAGTTGCACTTGAAGAGCTATATTGTTTGGCCATCGGCAAGCGGCAATCTGCCGCAGGCGCAGTCCTGTTTTGACCAATTTGTGATGACCTGGACGAATAGTCCGCTGCTGGGAAAGGCGTATTTCGACCGGGGCTGGTGTTTTTGGATTGACGAAAAATGGCCTGAATGCGCCGCGGATTTCCAGGAAGCGGTCAATCGACTTTCACCCTCGGTGGATTTGGCCGTGGCCCATTTCAAACTGGGCGATGCGCAGTTCCATCTCCGCCAGTGGGCGGACGCGCGCGGCAATTACCAGGCGGTGGTGAACGATTTTACAAATTATCCCGTCGTGAACCGGGAATTGGGGCCCGAGGCGCTTTACCAGACCCTGCGGGTCTGCCTCAACCTGAACGACGTGCAGGGCATGAGCAATGCCATGTCTCAAATCCTGAAAATTTATCCGCTGAACAACGTCGCCGAAAAAGGCATTCTGCTGGTGGGCCAGGGGCTGTCGGATTTAGGGCAGCCGGCGCACGCGCGGGAATTGTTCCAAAGGTTTGAGCAGGTGTTTCCAGATTCGGCGCAAATTCCCGAGGTCGAGTGGGCCGTCGCCCGGACTTATGAGCAGGAGGAGAATTGGCCCCAGGCGATCGCCTGCTATGAATCCTGGGTCAAGCGTTTTCCCGCCAACAGCAACCTCCCCGACATCAAATACGCCCGGGCCTGGGCAAATTTCCGCGACGGACGCGAAACCAACGCGTTCATCCTGTTCACCAATTTTCTTGCCGAATACCCGTCCAACGAGATGACGCCGGTCGCCGAATGGTGGCTCGGGGATTATTACTCCGGCCAGGGCGTATGGACGAACGCTGAAGCCTATTACCAGTTGATTTTTCCATTTACCAATTCGTTCCTGGTGGATCCGGCCATATTTATGGCCGGCCGTGCCGCCATGGGCCGCCAGGGCTATGGAGACGCGAAAGCCTATTTCAATATGTTGATGGTCCAGTCGAATTGCCCGCCGCAATTGGATCCCCAAATCTGGATGTCGCTGCGCGCCCAGGCGTGGTATGCCAGCGGGAACGTGATGATGCAGGAACCATCCTCCGATCCCAACACTCCGCTGACCAACTATCTTCAGGCCATCGACTATTTTGTAGCCGTTCAACAGGATGCTCCCGACAGTGAGTTCGCCGCCCTGGCCTCGGGCGAGATCGGCGACTGTTATCTCCAACTGGCTTCCCAATCACCGCGGTATTACAGCGACGCTACGAACGCCTACGCGCAGGTCCTTGCTTCGCCGGAGGCGCAGATCGCCGAACGGAGCCAGGCACAGGTGGGTATTGGACTGGTGTATGAGAAGCTCGCCGCGCTGACAAACGGCGTGGAGCAAACGGCCTTGCTTCGGGGCGCCTTGGACAATTACCTTGACGTCTTCTTCGGAAACAATCTGCGAACCGGCGAAACGGCCAGTCCGCTTTGGGTGGAGAAATCGGGTTTGCAGGCGCTGCCATTGGTAGAGTCCCTGGGCATCGGCGATCCGGACAAGTTCATTGACCAGATGGAAACGGACCTTCCGCAGTTGAAGGATTTTTTGGAAAAAAAGAGACTCGAGGTTCCGCGCCCCAGGGACCAGTAATTTCGGAGACTTGCTCATATCCAATTCGGTTCATTTTGAAATTCGGCGGTGCGTGACGTAGTACGACCAGCAGGTTTGGAAACCTGCGCTACGCTGGCGTCCCGATTTAATCCGCTGTCGCCATCGCAAATTCCGCAATTTGTGAACCTTCCATTTGACAGGATTCAGCGGCAAGTTTAACGTTAGACAGGAATGAGTGAGATAGCCACAGCAGAAAGGGTCGTGAGCCTGACTGAAAACGCGATGGATGAAGTTAAGTCGCTTCTTGCCAAGACAGAAAATACCGGGAAAAACCTTCGCCTCTATATTGAGCAGGGCGGTTGTTCGGGCATGCAATACGGGATGGTATTCGATGAAAAGCGGGAGGGCGATTTGGTTTCGGAAACGAGCGGAGTCAGTGTGTTGATCGATCCTGTCAGTATCAACTATCTTCGCGGCGCGGTGGTGGACTACAGCGATTCGCTGACCGCCGGAGGGTTCAAAATATCCAACCCAAACGCCAAACAAAGCTGCGGTTGCGGAAAATCCTTTCAGACTTGAGCCGGCTCGATCAACCGGGCTCAGGCCTTAAAATGCCGTTCCGTGTGATGCGGAACGGCTTTATATTTGGTCATATCCAATTTCGGCGCACCAGCCACCATTTGACCAACTGCGTCAGGCCTACATAACAAAGAAGTGTCACCACCAGGATGGGCCAAAATTGCCAGGGCAATGGGACAAAGCCCAAAAACCGGGCCAACGGCGAAAACGGCAGGTACGCGCCAAGGGCCATGATAACGACCGTGGTCAACGTCAATTGCCAACTCGCGCGCGATTGAATAAAGGGAATCAGGCTTGTGCGAATGACATGTATAATGAGTGTTTGCGTCATGAGCGACTCCACGAACCAGCCGGTGTTAAAGAGCTGCGCGGCATACGTGTGGTTGATCGGGTCGCTCGGAAATCTCGCCGCGATCTCCGGCGTGATCACAATGTGGCTGCATTTGAAGTAAAACCACATCACGGCGAATGTCGTGTAGTCAAAAATGGAACTGATGGGGCCGATAAACAGAATAAACTTGGTGATTTCACCCATGTGCCAGGGTCGCGGCTTGGCGGTGTACTGTTCGCCCACGTTGTCCGTCGGGATCGGCACCTGCGAAAAATCGTAGAGCAGGTTGTTGGCGAGCACCTGGATGGGTTGCATGGGCAGGAACGGGAACAGGGCGCTCGCGCCCAGCATGCTGAAGCAGTTGCCAAAGTTTGAGCTGGCGCCCATGCGTATGTATTTCAGGATGTTGGCAAAAATCTTTCGCCCTTCAATGACGCCCTCTTCGAGAACCATCAGGTTTTTCTCGAGCAGGATCATGTCCGCGGATTCTTTGGCAATGTCCACCGCGTTGTCCACAGAGATGCCTACGTCCGCCGCGCGCAACGCCGGGGCATCGTTGATGCCATCGCCCATGAAGCCGACGACGTGTTTCTTCTTTTGCAACGCCTGAACCACGCGCTTTTTGTGCGCCGGCGACAGGCGGGCGTAAACGTCCGTGCCGTCAATCGCTTCAGCCAGTTGCTCATCGGACATTTTTTCCACGTCGTTTCCGAGCAGGATTTTTTCGGCGTGGATGCCGACTTCCGAACATACTTTGCGCGTGACCAAATCGTTGTCCCCGGTCAAAACTTTCACGGCTACGCCGTGCTGGCGGAGGGCGGCGATGGCTTTGGAGGCGGTGTCTTTGGGAGGGTCCAGAAAGGCGAGGTAACCGGTCAGGCACAAGTCGCATTCATCAGCCTTGGTAAAGGTGCTTTGAGCGCCGAGCTTCTTTGTGGCTACGGCCAGCACGCGAAAGCCGTCTTCACTCAAGGAATTGACTTGTTCGATCAAATTGCCGACCAGGATGGGCTCCATGGGAAAAATTTCCCCGTCACTCGCGAAATGGGTGCAGCGCGCAAAAACCGCCTCCGGCGCGCCCTTGGTCAAAAGCTGCCGCTGCCCGTCCGGCCCCTGGACGGCCACGGACATCATGCGGCGCGAAAAATCAAAAGGAATCTCATCCACCTTGCTGTATTTTTCCACGGAAAGCTCCTTGTGCAGTTCCGAATATCTCAACACGGCGCGGTCCAAAACGTTTTTCAGCCCGGTTTGAAAATGGCTGATGAGATAGGCATCCCGGAGGACTTCCTCGCTTTCATTCTTGAACACGTCGCAATGGATTTCCAGGATGACGTGGTCAATCGTCAGCGTTCCGGTTTTGTCCGTGCAGAGCACGTTCATGGCTCCGAAATTTTGAATCGAGTGCAGCCGCTTCACGATCACTTTCTTGCGTGACATGGCGATGGCCCCCTTCGAAAGGCACACCGAAACAATCATCGGAAGCATTTCCGGCGTGAGCCCGACCGCGACCACCAGCGCAAACAGAAAGGTGTCCTTGCCCCAACTGTGTTTTGTCAGGCCGTTAATGAAAAAAACCGCCGGCGCCATGACCACAAGAAAGGTGATCATGAGCCAAACAAACTTTTTTACACCTTTATCGAACGCCGTCTCAACGTGTTGTCCAGCCAGGCTGCTGGCCATCGTCCCGAAATAGGTTTGCCCCCCCGTCGCCACAATCACCGCCGTGGCCGAGCCGCTCTCGACGCTCGTGCCCAAGAAGCAGAGGTTGGAGCGTTCGATCGGCGAAACATTCTGCCGCGTGTCTGGCGCGTCGCTTTTTTCAACCGGCAACGATTCGCCGGTAAGAGTTGCCTGGATGATGAACAAATCTTTCGCGGCCATCAGCCGCACGTCTCCAGGAATCATGTCCCCGGCGGAAAGTTTTACGATGTCACCCGGGACAAGCTGTTGCAGGGGAACTTCTTTGGGCTGCCCGTCGCGGACGACGGTCGCCGTGACTTTGATCATGGCCTTGAGCTTGGCCGCCGCGTTGTCCGCGCGGGTTTCCAGGATCAACCGCAGCGAAACAGCCAGCACCATCATCGCGACCATCACGAATCCGCCCACGTAATCGCTCGGGTCCTCTGCCGTGGCAAAGGCCACGGTGGCGATGACCGCCAGCAACACCACCAGCGGATTGCGCACGGCGACCCACAGCCGGTAGAGCCAGCCGTGCTTCTTCTCCTGTCCAACTTCGTTCGGTCCGAAAACCTCCAGCCGCTCGGCCGCCTCTTCTTCACTCAGCCCGTCCGGGGACGCATTCAGTCGCTTCAAAACGTCCGCGATCTGGGCCGTCGCCGCGTCGTGCAAGAGGTCGGCGGCGCGCTGGCCATTTTGTTTTTTTTCGGCGATCATAAATGTTTAGCCTACATATCGTTCCAACACGGTCAGCAACGAGCGCAAATTCTGGCGTTCCTCGGATTTGTTGCCGGCGCTCTCCACGTAAGCGCGGAGTTGCGATTCAATGACCTCTTCGCTGAAGGACTTTAACGCCCTGCGCGCGGACACCACCTGCATGAGGACGTCTGAACTGTTCATATCCGTCTCCACCATCTTTTCGATGCCTTCAATTTGTCCTTTGATTCGCCTGAGGCGGACCACCAGCGCCCTTTTTTCGAGTCCGGGCCGGACGTGCTTCATTTTCATTGCCACATCATATTCTCAACGCGTTCTCCGCAAGCTGCCATCCCAAAATGGCGCTTGACGCGGTATAGGGGATAGGGGTATATGGGCGGCCCGTGGGTGTCAACCCATTTTCGATTCCCGATGTTTGAATTGCGAATGGCGAACTGTCGGCAAATAGCATGGTTCGAGTATCGGGGCTTCGAAAGCTGGAACCCCCGGATCATCCCGGGTTGAAAAAAGAAAAGCTGATGCATGAAGCTGAAGAAACAAAGATCCGGCGCGGCCGGTTTGCGATGGGTTGTCGCCCTGATGGGCGCCAGCGCCGCCGCAGCGCAGGCGCAGGAGGCGACCAATGGCTTTCCTGGCCAGAATTCTGCGCCGGGTGGGGAGGCGGTTTCTACCAATTCTCCGGCTGTGAGCGCGCTATCGGCGCAACAGAACTGGAATTTTCATGCCCAGAGTACGGCTATTGTCCAGGGTTATCCGGGTTTTCATTCTCAGTATCCCGACGGCCCGAATAGTTTGCCATCGGGCGGGCAAGTCCGGGAAACCTTTTCCCTCGACCTCATGGGTGGAGTCCGGCTTTGGCGCGGGGCTGAAGCGCATATTGACGGTCTGATGTGGCAGGGATTTGGGCTGGGGAACACCGTCGGCATCGAGGGTTTTCCCAATGGCGAGGCATTCCGTATTGGCACTTCCGTTCCCAACGGCACGATTGCCCGCTTGTTCATTCGCCAAACCATTGGGTTCGGTGGCGAGCAGGAAACGATTTCCGACGATGACTTCGATTTAGCCGGGTCGAAGGACGTGTCTCGCCTCACGATTACGGTCGGCCGTTTCAGCGCCAAGGACATTTTTGACAACAATGCCTACGCGAATGATGCGCGAACCCAGTTCCTGAATTGGGGACTGGGCGCCAACCTGGCCTGGGATTATCCCGCGGACGCCATCGGATTTACCACCGGCATTGCGTTGGAATTGAGCCGGCCGAAATGGACTTTACGTTATGGGTTCTTTCAAGTGCCGCAGGTTCAGAACGAGTTGAATTGGGAAGACAAATTCCTGACCTGGCCCTACAACGGCGTTACCGGGGACGGTCCGTTTTTTGATGCCTGGGCGATGGTGACGGAATTGGAGCGCCGATATACAGTCGGTGATCATCCCGGCACGATCCGCGGCCTGGCATTCCTGAACAGGGCGGAAATGGCCGAGTATTCCCAGGCAACCACGCTTCTGCAAAATGGAGAAAGCTTTTTGGATGCGCGTACCTATCACGATAAATACGGCTTCGGCCTGAATTGGGAACAGGAGATTTACAAAAATGTCGGCGTCTTTTCGCGCCTGGGCTGGAATGACGACCGCGAAGAAGGATGGATGTTTACCGACGTCGGCTATTCGGGTTCGGTCGGGCTGAGTATCAACGGCGCGTTTTGGCGCCGGCCTGACGATACATTCGGGCTGGCCGGATTGGCAAACGGCTGTTCCAGGGCTGAACAGGAATTTTTTGAGGCCGGCGGCGTGGGCATCCTTGCGGGGGACGGCGCGGGCCAATTCAACTACGGCTGGGAAAAAATCCTGGAAACCTGCTACGACTTTAAAATTTGGGACGATATCCACGGCGCGGTGGATTACCAATACGTTACGAATCCCGCCTTCAATCGCGACCGCGGGCCCGTGTCCATTTTTGCAGGCCGTCTCCATTGGGAATTTTGAGAAACCGGCATTCTAATTGCTTTACCGGTATTTTTTGATTTCCAGGCATTCTGCCGATTGTGCAGGATAGGTTAAGTTCGCAAACAATGTATTTTGGAAAAAAAGTCGTCGTCGTCATGCCCGCTTACAATGCGGCCAAGACCGTCACCCAAACCGTGGATGAGGTCCATCAGCAGGGCATTGTGGACAAAATGATTCTCGTGGACGACAAAAGCCGCGATGACACGGTGGCGGTGGCATCCCAACTCCTGGGAGTGCGCGTGCACGTGCACGAAAAAAACCGCGGCTACGGCGGGAACCAGAAGACCTGTTATCGCCTCGCGCTCGAGGCCGGGGCGGACATCATCATCATGCTGCACCCGGATTATCAGTACACGCCCAAACTCATTCCGGCGATGGCCTCGATTATCGCCAATGGCGTGCATCCATGCGTGCTGGGCAGCCGAATTTTGGGCGGTTATTCGCTGCGGGGCGGGATGCCGTACTGGAAATATGTGGCAAACCGCTTCCTGACGTTTGTGGAAAACATGATGCTGGGCGCCAAACTTTCTGAATATCACACCGGGTACCGCGCCTTTTCCCGCCAACTCCTGGAGACGATTGACGTCTCGCAAAACTCCGACGATTTCGTCTTCGACAACCAAATGCTCGCGCAAATCCTGTGGCACGGATTTACCATAGGCGAGGTGAGTTGTCCGACAAAATACTTCCCCGAGGCGTCCTCAATCAATTTCCGCCGGAGCGTCAAATATGGTTTCGGCTGTTTGTCGGTCGGCACCCAATATCGCCTGGCGAAGATGGGATTGATGCGGTCGAAGTTGTTTCCGGTTGGTGAGACCAAATTACATTCAAATGCCAAATCTCAAAATAAAGCGTGAGCATTATCCGAATGGCCAGCCTCGATGGGAAGGATCGTTTGAAGGCGAGCGATTGGAAGGTCCAAACAGGCAATGGTACGATAATGGCGTGTTGGCAAAGGAGACGTTCTTTAAAAATGGCTTGGAACATGGCACCGCCAGGCAATGGAATAGGAGGGGAAAGTTGCTTGGCGAGTATCATATGAAAAATGGAACCGGCACAAGCAAAAGTTGGCACGAGAACGGCCAATTGGAAGGTGAAATGTCACATATAGGTGGTCAGTTTTGCGGCAGGCAACGCGTTTGGTTTGAAGATGGTGAATTAGCAGGGACACAATATTTCCTATGGAATGGCAAGGTCTCCAAAAAGAAATATTTCGAGGCCTGCAAAACCGATCCCGTTTTGCCGCGCTATGACGAAACAGAGCCTGAATCTGAGATCAAATTGCCTTCGACGAAATATCGCAGGGGCAAAGCCACGTCCACACAGCGGGTGAAGCACGAAGAATTTATTGCCAAAATTCGCGCTAAACCGAATCAGGCGGAAGCCCGTCAATGGCTCGCTGAAAACGAAACCCGAAATTTAGGTGAGTTCGCTCCCGAGTATGCTCGTGAACTTATTGAAGAAGGTTACAAGCTGGGGGCAATCAAGATTACCGCCGTTGATATTCAGGGCGAAACGACGGATTGCCTGATTGTCGAATTGCCGCAACAAGTGGCGAAGCGCAAGCGGATATTCGAATGGAACAACGAATCGGCCCAGGATTCCGGCTTTGACCCCACCGAGGATTGGGGACAGGGCGAACTCTTTATTTTCTTCGATTGACCGGTTACTTCGCAGCGAGCGCGAGCGCCAGGCGGGATTTTTTCCGATTGGCGGTAGCGCGGGGCAGGACGCCGGATTTGACAGCTTTGTCAAAAGCGGAATGGACCCCGGACAATGCCTTGGAGGCTTCATCCTTCTTTCCACCGGTGACGAGCCCGCGAAATTCCTTCTCCAACCGGCGCAATTTTGACATCACGCTGCGGTTGTGCAAGTGTTTGCGTTCGTTGCTGCGCATCCGGCGTTCAGCTGACTTCGTATTCGGCATAAATTATTTTCGTTTTATCAAAAGGGGGTTAATTTTACCCCGCCGCCGCCGACTGTCAATTGAATTTCCCGCGAAAAATCAGGGAATCAGGGAATGAATACCGCGCGATAATTCAACGTCACTTATCCACCGGCGCGCCTTCTTTCGGCCTCAGCGCTTTCCAAAGCCAGCCGAGAGGATCAAAAAATTCATCCACAACGCGTTCCTTGAGCGGAATGATCGCGTTATCGGTGATGGTGATATGTTCCGGACAAACTTTCGTGCAGCACTTGGTAATATTACAGTAGCCGATGCCATACGCCTTTCGCAGTTCGGCGGTCCGGTCTTCGGTATCGAGCGGGTGCATTTCCAGCGCCGCAGTGTAAACCAAAAAGCGCGGACCGATGAACTCCTCGTGCTTATGATGGTCTCGCAACACGTGGCATACGTCCTGGCACAGGAAACATTCAATGCACTTGCGAAATTCCTGCACGCGATCGATGTCCTCCTGCGCCATGCGCCAAGTGCCGTCCGGCGCGTCGGGCTTGCGCGGCTTGAACGGCTTGATTTTTTTCTTCACCCGAAAATTCCATGAAACGTCCGTCGCCAAATCGCGGATGCTCGGGAACGCCCGCATGGGTTCGATGGTGACCGGCTTATCCAGCGGAATCTGGTCCAGCCGCGTCATGCACATGAGCTTCGGAACGCCATTGATTTCCGCGGAGCAGGATCCGCATTTGCCCGCCTTGCAATTCCAACGGCAGGCCAGGTCATTTGCCTGGGTCGCCTGGATTTTGTGGACGGCGTCGAGGACCACCATGCCTTCGGAAACCTCCGTTGGGTAATCCACGAGCTGTCCGCCGTTTGCGTCGCCGCGCCAAATTCTAAAAGTGGCTTTCATGTCGTTGAAACGTTGAAAGGTTGAAACGTTGAAACGGTTGGCGTATCTCCGAGCAAATCGTTCAACTCGTCGTCGGTGAAGTCGCCAGTCGGTGCGTCGCGCAGTTCCATAGGCGCACCCTGAGTGCGGGCGCGCAGCCGGCGGATGTAACCATTGAGCAACTGGTGAACGCGCCAGCCTTGATGCCTCAACCGCTCAATTTCCTCGGCCGGCAAATAGCATTCGTCTTTGCAAACGTTCAAATCGTCGAGAAGTTCTTCAAGCGAGCCGCGAGCATTCAAACAGAATTTGATCTGCTCCAAATAATGAAATCGCCCGTGGCCTTCGGCGATGTTGTTCGTCAACGAAACCGCCGCGCGACGAATTTGGCTGCCCAGTTCAAATTTTTCGAATGCCGGCAGCCGCCGATTCGCCTCATACATTTGCTTCCGAAATTCCCTGGCGACCTTATAAACTTCCCAATCCTCAAACGTGCGATACTTCTCCTCCGCCGTCGGCGGTTTCTGTCTGTAACTCGCAGTATTTTTCGAATTCATATGCACTCTTTCAAAACGTAAAAGCTCGTCCGATCGCGACCGCTTCAACGCTTTAACACTTCAACGCTTCAACGAGCCATCATTTCATCTCCTCAATCACTTGTTTGAGTTCCGCCGGCATTTCGGGAATTGTCCGCCGCGTGACTGACATCATGCCATCCGGGTTCTTCTTCGTGATGATATTAAATTTGGCAGCGGCAGCGTCTTTGTTCGGAAAATCATCACGGAAATGCCCGCCGCGGCTTTCCTTGCGCTCGATAGCCGAACGCGTGATGGCTTCGGATACGGTCAGCAAATTTTTCAAGTCTATTGCGGTATGCCACCCTGGGTTATATTCGCGATGTCCGTGAACGGCCGCGCGAGCGGCGCGCTCGCGTAACTTTTCGATGCCTGCAAGCGCTGTTTCCATTTCCTGTTCGCGCCGGACAATGCCCACGAGGCTTTGCATCATGTCCTGCAAATCGTATTGAATCTGATAGGGACCCTCGGCGGTCGCGGACGCGGTGCCGCGCTCAAATGGTTCCAGAGCGAACCTTTCGGCCTCCTCGACCTGGGCCATGTTTATCTTTGCCTCACCCTTTTCTTTGGCAAATTTCGCGGCATATTCGCCGGCGCGTTTGCCAAAAACGACCAAATCAGAGAGCGAATTTCCACCCAACCTGTTCGCGCCGTGCAATCCTGCCGCCGCTTCGCCTGCCGCGAAAAGCCCCGGGACAGTCGTCATTTGCGAATCGCCGTCCACGCGAATTCCGCCCATGATGTAATGCGTGGTTGGTCCAATTTCCATGGGCTCTTTGGTGATGTCCAGGTTCGCAAGCTGCATGAATTGGTGATACATGCTGGGCAGCTTGCGTTTGATGTGCGCTTCGGCGTTCGGAATTTTTTCTTTAATCCACGCAATGTCCAGGAACACGCCGCCGTGCGGACTGCCGCGCCCGGCCTTGACCTCCCGCATAATGCAGCGGGCCACGTGGTCACGTGTCAAAAGTTCCGGCGGACGCCTCGCGTTCTTGTCGCCCTGGGTATAGCGCCAGCCTTCCTCGGGATTATCGGCGGTCTGATTTTTATAATTGTCCGGGATGTCATCGAACATGAACCGTTTGCCGTCCTTGTTCTTCAGCACGCCCCCTTCTCCACGCACACCCTCGGTGACCAGAATGCCCATGACACTCGGCGGCCAGACCATGCCCGTGGGATGAAACTGCACAAACTCCATGTCCATTAATTCCGCTCCGGCATGATAGGCGAGCGATTGGCCGTCGCCGGTGTACTCCCATGAATTGCTCGTGATTTTGAATGCCCGGCCCACGCCCCCGGTGGCCATCACGATGGCCCTGGCCTTGAAAATTTTGAACCGCCCGCGGTCCCGATCGTATCCAAATGCCCCTGCGACGCGGTCGCCATCCTTGAGCAATGAAACGATCGTGTGCTCCATGAACACTTCAATGCCCTGGTGAACGCCGTGGTCCTGCAACGTGCGGATTAACTCAAGGCCGGTGCGGTCGCCCACGTGCGCCAAACGCGGATAGCGGTGGCCGCCGAAATTCCGCTGCAAAATCCTGCCGTCCTTCGTGCGGTCAAACACCGCGCCCCAGGCTTCCAGTTCTTTGACGCGGTCCGGGGCTTCCCTGGCGTGCAACTCGGCCATGCGCCAGTTGTTGACGTATTGCCCGCCGCGCATGGTATCGGAAAAATGCACGCGCCAATTGTCCCGGTCATCCACGTTGGCCAGCGCCGCAGCCATGCCGCCCTCGGCCATGACTGTGTGCGCCTTGCCCAGCAATGATTTGCAGACGAGTCCCACTTTCACGCCCGCCGCCGACGCCTCGATCGCGGCGCGCAACCCGGCTCCACCCGCGCCGATGACCAGCACGTCAAAGTCAAATGTCTCGTAGTTTGCCATTATTGTCTGTCACTCTGTCGCTGAAACGTTGAAATGCTAAAACGTTGAAACGGTCCGACCGCTTCAGTTTGCACCGTGTCACCGTTTCAGCGTTTTAACGTTTTAACCAATCACGTTACAAAAATTCTCCAATCAGGCAGCACGCCCGCCGCGCACAGCCGGACATATACATCGCTGAAACCGACCCAGAACAAACTGATCCAGGCCCACAGCATGTGCCGGCGATTGAGGCAACTCACGCAGGCATAGCTTTTCATGCACACGGGCGCCTTGGATGGGGAATCCAAAAATCCGCCAATCAAGTGCCGCAACGAATGGCAGCCGAATGTGTAGCAGGCCAGGAAAACGACATTCAACGTCAGCACAATCGTCCCCACTCCAATGCCAAAGTGGCGAGCGCCGCCGGCGTCCGCAAACCACATCGCTTTCCACGCATCATAGCCGAGAATGAAAATGAAAATGACCGCCAGATACATGAAATAGCGGTGGATATTTTGGATGATGAGAGGAAAATAGCGTTCGCCCAAATAACTCTTTCGCGGCTCGCCCACGGCGCAATTCAACGGGTCCGCCCAAAAAGCCTTGTAATACGCGCCGCGATAGTAATAACAGGTAAAACGAAAGCCGCCCGGCGCCCACAAGACCAAAAATGCCGGCGAGAAAAACAACCAGGAAGGCCACCATGCCGGCGGCGGCCCTAAAAGCGCGTGCGGGGAATAGCCATAAATCTCCGGTGAAAAAAACGGCGACAGATAATCAGCGCCATTCCCATGAAACCAATAGGTGGGATTCCCCATGGTGCCCGGATGAAATGCCGCCCAGGTGGAATAGATAATAAATGCAGAAAAGCCCAAAAAGACGGCCAGCGGCTGCACCCACCATGCATCCGGCCGGGAGGTTTCCGCAAACCGGCGTTGTTGTGGGAGAGCATGGACATCAGCCATATCGTATTAAACTTAATAATACTACAAGGTGTGCGTCAATAAGGGAAAGTGAAGTATAAGCCAGCTTTTGGATGGCAGTGGAATTCCTTATTTTCGAAAACGGTTCAACGTTTCAACGTATCCGCACCCCACTCATTCAAATCCCGCTCGCTTTTGGCTGATGAAACATATCCGAACAATTCCAGCGCTTCGCCAATCAGATAGAGCGAACCCGTAATAATAATGAAATGATCAGGAGTGGATTTTTGCAGCGCCTCGCCCAGCGAATGGCAAACCGAAACGTTCGCCGATGGATTCGCCGCCCGGCACGCCTCCGTCAGATCATTCGGGTTTGCCGTTCGCTGGCTTGAAACCGGGACCGTCAGGATTTCCGCAGCCAGCGGCGCCAGAATCCCGCAAATCTGACGCCAATCTTTGTCTCCAAAAATACCGAGAATGAGAGTTTTTTTGCGCGGCTGGAATTCCTTCTCAACCGCTTCACGCAGCGCTTCCGCCCCGGCAATATTATGCGCGCCGTCGAGCAGTAATTTTCTTCCATCGGGCTGTTGCAGCAACTGCAAGCGGCCCGGCCAATGGACCTGCCTCAAACCATCGGCGATTTGTTTGGCTGAAACCGGAATTTCCCTTTGTAGCAAGTTCACCACAGCAAGCGCCAGCGCGGCATTGCGCTTCTGATGTCCGCCGCGCAAGGACAGAGCGTCGGGAAACCGGTCAACAATATCTGCGTCCACAATTGTCAGCGGCGCCTTCTTCTGGATTGCCACGTCGCGTATGACAGCCAGCACGTTCGGCTCAGCGGCGGTCGTCGCGATTGGAATGCCCGGTTTGATGATTCCCGCCTTCTCAAATGCAATTTTCTCGAGGGTATCACCGAGCCATTGTTGATGGTCCAACGCGATATTGGTGATGGCGCAGGCCAGGGGCGTGACGACGTTGGTTGCGTCCAGCCGTCCGCCCAGGCCCGTTTCCCAGATCACCAGGTCGCAGTTTTGTTCCGCAAAAAAATCCAGCGCCATTACCGTCACCACTTCAAAAAATGTCGGATGGTGGTCGTTCGAAAAATCCGCGAGCAGCCTGCGAAATTTTTCAACCAGCCGAACAACGTCCTGTTCGGAAATTAATTCGCGCCTGACTTGTATCCGTTCACGGAATGACACCAGGTGCGGCGATGTAAAGAGGCCCGTCCGCAAGCCGGCCTGGCGGTAGATGCTCTCCAGCATGGCGCACGTGGAGCCCTTTCCATTTGTGCCGGCCACGTGGATGAAGCGAAGTCGCTTTTCAGGATGGCCCGCCAGCGCGGCCAGCTTGAAGGTGTTCTCCAGGCCGAGCTTCGCGCCGAACAGGCGCAAGCCGTAGAGAAATTGGATGGCATCAGGATAGCTCACAGGTGGCTGAGAACGTGAGAGCGTGAGAGCGTGAGAATCTTTCATCGGCTGGAAAAGTCTTTGTGACCTCGAATACTGCCATGGCAGCATCCATCGCCTTGTTCCAGACTTTTAAATCACGATGACTGCGTATCTTGTCCATAATCATTCGCTGTCTGCTCTCACGTTCTCCAAGTCTTGCCAGAGCGGCTGATGGAGCGACGGTTATTACCCAGAGTTGGGCGTGAAACGCAATGTAATAATCCGATTATGCCCCACTGGCAGTGTCGCCGAGTTACCCTCAACTGTCGCCGTTTGGTGCTCCAATGGCCTTTCCAAAATATCCGTTTCTGTGACTTGCGTCGGCTGATCAAAATTGATGCGTGCCTGGGTATCCTGGCCATCTGCCTCATAGAAACGCAGTATATATCCATTTCCATCTTCGGCCTTTTTTAAGGCGCTTACGATGAGGTCGCCTTTGCCGCCAACATTTTGAACGGAGATTGACGGGACATGTTTTGCCGGCGGTTGCGGCGTTCCAATGGATGAAAGCAGGGGAATATTCAACTCCAGCGCCCGTTCGTCCGTATGCGCAGCTTCCCAGCTTCCCGCGTGGGGATAGAGGCTGTAGGTAAATTGCTGGATGCCTTCGTCAGGATCAGGATCAGGCCTGCCGGAGGAACGCAACGCCGTCAGTCGAAAGACTCCGTTTGTCACATCAAATCCGTATTTCGAATCGTTCAGAACACTTAGACCATAAAGCGCGGGCGCTTGCGGGTTCGCCGCAACCGTGGCGGCAAATAAATGAAAGCCTTCGTCCTGCGGCAGAATCAGTCCGGTCGCCCCTTCGGGAATGGGGATTTGAACGATCCACATGGTGGGCGAGGTGGCGTGACGCCCTTTGCCATGATGTTCGTCAGCAAAATCGAATCCCGCCTCGTTGTCCGGGCAGGTATCGGCTTTCCAATTGTTCAGGCCAAAAGCCCTGAACGCGGTCCTGCCATCGGGCAATTGAAAACCAACATCCGTTGCGCTGTTCTCCTTCGACCGGGCAGCCAGCAAAAAGAGTGTGTTCCCGCCCGCGTCGGCGGGCAGTGAAATTTGCTGGCCGGATGCCGCCACGTTATCGGGCTCCTCCACATGATATCCCGGAAGAATGAATGGGACCTGGTAAGTCCCCAGCTCATGGATGCCGCCTTCGGGCAGAAGGCCGGGCGGATATTTTGCGCCGTCTCCATCAAAGTTGTTTGCGCACTGGGAGTTAAACAATGACGACAAACGCAGAGGCGTGGCATGGCCCACCGGAGCGGGATCTGTCACACTCACATCCATCCATTTTTGGCCCGGACACTCCTGCCCATTGGTGGGCCGCACCTTGCTTCCAAAGGGAATCTGCGCCGTTGCTACGAGATGCGCGCCATTGATCGGCATTCGGATCTTTAGCATCTCAGCTTTTTCGCGCCAATTCACCGTTGTCGAAATATCTATCCGGTCAAGCGCGCCATAAACAATCACATCCTGCGCATAGGTGGATTTTCCATAGACATGATTCACGCGCACACGGGCGAATACCGGTCCATCGTCCAACACGGAAACTGTAGCTCCCTCCGACGTCAGGATTTTGTCTTCACCCGTGTACCGCATCGTCCACGCGGTGCCCTTGTCGCCCAGCAATTCCAACGCGTCAGCATGTTGCGCTTTTCCAAAAACGTTCCAGTGGGCCGGCTTCGCATAAAGCACGGAAAAATCACCGGTCGTCTTATCGATTTTAAGGTCAAAGGCTGGCGTTTCGATCTGACAGGCGTCCCCGATATCATCCAGTGAAACGTCGTCTGGTGCGCACGAGTCTTTCGACGGGAAATAAACTTTGTGTCCAAACGCCGGTACGTCACGAGCCACAAACACCAGCGTGTTCCCATCCATGGCCTGAGCGGGGAATTTGCTGCCATCGCTGTCGATGACAGTATGAAATTGGCCCGCGCCAGAGAGGGGCACTTTCATCACGTCATCGCGCGCGAATGAAAGTGTATTCCACACCACAATCGAAAAGCCTGGCCCGCGTGTATCTACGGCATCCGTCAATGCGGCGAGACTGTTGCGGATCTGCGTCGATTCGAATCTAAATGCGGGCGCCAGTTGTTCGTGCATCCAATCGTACGTTGAATGAATGGCCGACCCCGCTGCAATATCGTGGAACTGGGCAAAAGCGGTCGGCTTCCATGCGTTGTCGAAAGCTTCCGTTGAATACATCAGGCCCGACTGTGGATAGGTCAGGCCTGTCATGGCCGCCAGTGAACTGAGCACCTCCGCCGAGTAAAGATTGTTCTCGCTGCTGCGGATCGCCTTTTTCATGTCCGCATGCGTCGTGTAACAGCCCTCGAACGTGTATTGTAGATCTGAGTCCACCACGGGAAGGGACGAAGCGGTTGGCTGTTGCGCCAGTTGCTCGAAATAATCATCCGCCGAGATAAAATGCACCTTCGGAAAAATTGGGTCCTGCTGGAAGGATTGGATACGCAAAATTTGCTGGCGTGTCGGGCCACCACCGTGGTCGCCGACACCAAAAATCACCACAGACTGCGGCATTTTCAACTGCGCCGCGTTTTGCCAGGGCACAACCAACTGGTCCGGATCGGGCCTCGCGTCATAGGATGGTGTGTTCGCCTTGAGCACCCGCGACCCGTCCGGTGATTGCCACCAGGTTAATTCCATCCCGTTGCCGCAACGCATATGGTAAAAATATTTTATCCCGGACAGTTCCATGATTTGGGGAAGCTGCCACGTGTGCCCAAACGAATCCGGCAGCCAGCCTGTCACCGCGTATTTTCCGAAATTTGATTTGAAGTAGGTTTGTCCAATCAGGAAGGAACGAGCCAGCCCTTCACCACTCGGTATGTCGGTATCCGATTCGTCCCACAGTCCGCCAACAACGTCCCATTGTCCTTCAGCGGACATCTTCTGCATCCGTTTAAACTCATCCGGATACATTTTTTCAATTGGGACATATGCCCCCGGCTGGCTTTGCACGTATTTAAAATCCGGGAACTCGTCCATGAGATTCATCGCGCTGTTCCACGTGCGATGGCAGGTATCGATCGTTTCCGGCCAGGTCCACAACCAGTTCATGTCAATGTGCGAATGGCCGATGTAATAGACGTCGTATTTCCGGGTTATGTCCGCCACCGGCAGCAATGCCGCGCGCGCCGCCGCCAGTTGAGTCCGCACCGTTTCCAGGTTGCCCGGTGTCACATCCGAGAATTGAATGCAGCGTTCGCTCGCATCCAGTGCGTTGGTCAGGACAGTTTGCGCGTCGGGCGAAGCCAACGGAATCAAACTGGACACGAACCTCGCCTCCTCGATAAAGCGATCAAAATCGGGCAGAACATTGCAGTAAAGCCGAGCATATTGAAACGCGTTATGGTGCTGCCCCTTGACTTTCATCGCCACCACCATTGTTGTTCCCGGTTGCGCCTGTTCCGTCAATATGTCCAGGCCACTCATCCGGCGGCCCTCCTCGATGAGTCGCCCATCCACATAAAGTTCACCCGAATTCGTCATCCGCAGCTCAAGCATCAACGGAAAGTTTGCGGTGGATTGTCCCGCAATTGCAGCCGGGACGATAATTTTCGACCGAAACCAGACCGTATTCGTGCCCGCCCAGGAAAAGCGGGGAGAAACCTTTTGCCAGGAACTGTCGTCAAAATTTGGCTGTTCGGAATTGGCGATATCTGCCCGTTCAAACCGCCATTCCATCGGAATACTAAATTGCCGCGCGAATTCGTCCCGCGACTTTTCCATCTGATTTGTAAATGGCTCTGCCCTGGAGATATAACCAATTCCCAACAGTAAAATGACAAAGAGGGTGATCTTTCGCATAAAAAATGAACGGAACCGTTCTATGTTCCTGGAAAGACGCCAATATGCCCCCAGGAGTTACCGGTTTTCAATCCGGCAATTGACGTTGGCGTTTGTAAAACCCAGGAGTCGAGGGCATGCCACAGCATTTGTCGGACTACTTCGTCGGAGGCTTTTGCGAGGGAATAACTGCGGGATTTACTTTGTCTGCGTGCACTGGCGCGGGCGCAGATGCAGACGCGGACATGGATTTTTCAACGTTGTGCGGAATTTTCAGAAGTAGCTCAATCTGCCTGATTCTTTCGGACTGCCGGGCAAGCTCATCGGAATGCTCGGAAATCTTGTTCCATTGCTCAGTGATCCTTAACGAATCGGCGGAGATTTTGGCTTCGAGATCCGAGGCCTTGGCGTCGAATGAAATCCGGCCCGCCGTAATCTTGTGATCCAAATTATCCAGCTTTAGATCTATCGGCCCGAGCATGTTGCGAATCTCATGGATTTGCTCTCGTATCTCCTCAAAGGTATTTTGCATGATCAATCGGTTATTGCCAAACCACTAAACACCGTCAGCCCGGCCCTCCCACCCTCTCTGGAACGCTACTGTCGCACATTTGAAATGTCAAACCGATAAAAAGTACAAAGACTGATGGAAAGATCCAGTTATGGCCCTGCATTAAGCGACTCGTTTCAATTAATATCCCGCCCGGACAAATTCCCGCAGTGCCGACAATTCTTCTTCGCCATATATTGTATGGCCTTTTGGGAATTCATGCCATTCCACGCTTAAGCCCGCTTCCTTGAGTGTGCGCGCCTGCTCCTTCACCGGCTCAAATGGAATGAGCGGGTCGTACGGCCCGTGCGAAATCATCAACCGTTGTTCGCGCGCCACTGGCGGCAATTCCTTCAATAACGTTTCAATCTCGAAGACCCAGCCGCTGATGTCCACCAACCCCGCCAATGGACGCTGATAACGCAGGCCGGCGTCCATTGTCATTAGACCGCCCTGCGAAAAGCCGCCCAGCGTCACGTCCCGCGCCGCAAATCCTTTAATCTCGAGGCCGTCCAGCAATTCGAAAAGCAGTTTTCGGCTGCGCAGGATTCCTGGCGCCATGTTGTCCGGATAATCGAACCACGAATACCCGCTGTAATAGGCGTCAGGCGCATTGACCAACAGAAAATTTAGCCACGGCAAATCCATCGCCTCGGGCATCCATCGGTAGCCTTCCAAACTGTCCCCCAAACCGTGCAACATGACCATGAGCCGCTTCGAATTCTTTTCGGCTGCGGGGATGAATGCGCTCTCGATCATAGTGACTATTTGTCGCCCTGTGATTTTAGCGCCGATGCCTGGGCATCAAGCCACTGCGTCAGGGTGTCCCGCTGTTCCGATGTCAGCCGCGCATCCCTGTGGATAAGAGTGTATTTTTTCAGCGGCATATCGCCGTCGTCAATTTCGTCGCTCATGTTGTCGATTTTTTTTCGCGCCAGGTCCGGATTTTCCGGCCATTCGGACAAATTGACATGGCGGCGGCCATCGTTGACGTCCCGGGCCACCTGCCAGGACATCGGCGCGACGTAGCTATACCACGGCCAGCGCGTCTCATCCGAATGACAATCATAGCACGCCGCGTGAAACATTGCCGCCACGTCCGGCGGCGCGGCCGTGACTTTCAAAAAATCGGATTTCACCGGGGGATTCGTCCGCGACGGTTGGACGATTTGCAGCGCGGCGAACAGGACAATCAGCGCTGGAATTCCCCATTTCAAAATCCGTTTCATTTCAAAGTGAGCGCGCATTGTTCAGTGAAAAGTCGGCGATTCCAAGCTTAAATAAGAGCAATCGGGTTTGTCGAATGTTCCCTGTAGCGGCGTTGAAGCGCTGAAGCGTTGAAGCGGGTTTCGGATTAAACGCTGGTTTGACCCGTTAAACGAGCACAGACGTTGCGCGATTTGGTTGCGAATTGGTCAGCCTCTTACCCGCTGATATGCAATGCCATAAGCTCAAATGACTTCCTCCGCTTCAACGCTTCAACGCTTTAACCTCAAAAATGCGTGTCTATGACCATGAGGCTAGTAAATTCTTTGATTCTACCGAGCGAAAAGCCGTTTTTGGCTTGGTGTCAATAACCTCACTAAATGTGAACTTATTGACACCGAAGCAAATGTCGCAA
>DATJTK010000071.1:0-12690 GCA_035503455.1 Candidatus Sulfotelmatobacter sp.
TCATCCACGAGGGACCGAAAATCTCGCGCAGGCTAAGGGAACCACCCCGCAACCGTCTGCCGCAGATGTCCCGATTAGTGAACATAATTGACCAATACAGAAATTAAGTTAGCGCCTATGCCCGCTGGGAGAGGGAGAATTATCCGCCGGTGGTCGGACATGCTTGCGGCCGACAACGCGGTACGGCCAGGGCCCTGAATTAATTAGAGGCTCCTCACGTCGGCTCCTGCGGAAAGGAGGGTTAGTTTGGCGAAAATTTGCGGCCGGATAGATGATGGGACAGCAATTCGACGATGAATTTTACTTCTGTGCCGGAGCCGGGAGCGCTTTGGATTTCGCAACGGCCGCCGATTTTTTCCAGCCGCATCCGCATGTTGACCAATCCATTGCCTGAGGAACGGACGCTTTCAGCGGGATTTTTTTCACAGTCGATTTTTGGGGAGAAACCGCGCCCATTATCGCGGACCACAAGCGTAAACGAACTGCTTGTCGTCGTCAGCGAGACACTGACTTCGGAAGCGGCGGCGTGTTTCACAACGTTGTGCAACGCTTCTTTGAATGCCAGGAACAAATGATGCCGCACTTCCGCGGTGACAAGCCATTGCGGCAATTGCACCGGCAGATCGAGCCGGCAACGGATGCCGAGCGACCCGAGATATTCCTGGGCGAATTTGCCGAGATAATTCACGACGCTGTCGAGGGTGTCATGCTCCGGATTGACGGCCCAAACGATTTCATCCATGGCGCGTGTCATTTCGCGCGTGGTTTGATAAATGCGGTCCAATTGCACGGCAGCATCCCGGGGATGATCCAAGTCGCCATGCGCCGACTGGCTGAGCAATGAAATGCGAGTGAGATTGGCGCCCAGGTTATCATGTATATCGCGCGCAATGCGCGCGCGTTCGCGTTCGATGGCGCGTTGACGTTCGACCCGTTCCAGCTTTTGGCGCATCCGCCAGCGCGCCACTCCCAGGACCGCGCTTGTCAGAACGGCTGCCGCTGCAAGGCCACTGCCAATAAGGAACCACCACGTCTGGTAGAAAAACGGCTGCACGACAAAAGCCAGGCTTGCTCCGGTGCTATTTGGAACCCCATCGCTGTTGCAAGCCGTGACTTGAAAGTGGTATGTGCCAGGCGGAATGTAACTATAAACAACCGTTCGCTTATTTCCCGCATCCGTCCAGCCCGGGTCCAAACCGTAAAGCCGGTATTTGAAATCCATTTTTTCCGGAGAGATAAAGCTGATCCCGGTGTAATCGAACTGGAAGCGCTCCCGGCCGGGAGGAATTCGCAAAAGGCTATTCGTGCCGTCGATTCCGGCTTCGGCCTGGCCGTCAACCAGCATCCTTTCGATATGCACCGGCGGCGGCAATTGATTCACCTTGATTTCGTCCGGGTTGATTGCGACCACGCCGGTCCTGGTCGAGAACCATAAGCGACCGTCGCTGCTTCGGAACGAGACCGGTTGAAACCCTCCCGAGCACTGGACCGTCGGCATTCCGTCTCCGATGCCGTAAACCAATGGATGGATTGAGGACAACTCTTTGTCCGCGCACTGGATTAATTCGGACTTTTGGATTCTAAAAATACCCGCGTGGGATGTGACCCAGAAATTTTTCGAACTGTCCTGTTGAATTGCGCAGATATAATTATTCGGCAGCCCCTGGTTAACGCCAACGGCTGAAAAGCGGTCCTGCTTCAAGCGATCCAGGCCGCCGCCGTAGGTTCCAATCCACAGCGTGCCTTCGTCATCCAGGTAAAGGCACTGGACAAAATCGCTGGAGAGGCCGTCGGATTGCCGGAACTGTCTGATGACACCGTTTTTTAATCGGCCCAACCCGCCGCCGAGCATCCCGAACCATATTGTTCCATCCGGCTCCTGCGCGAGCGTGCGAACATCCGGCAGCATAATTCCCTCTTTTTCGCCGTAATGCGTTATAGCTCCATTTTGATATTTGAGCAGGCCGGTAATGGTTCCGATCCAGGTCACGCCATTTTGTCCATGAAGAATAGCCGTGGCCACGGTGCTCGGTCCGGTCGCGGCCACGGGGTCAAAACGGTTGCCGTTTTTGATCGCGAGACCTCCTCCCCAGGTGCCGACCCATAGTTGGTTTTGGGCATCTTCCGATACAGACCATACAAAAGGATTCGGAATGCCTTCATCCGCGGCAAAGCGAGTCCAATTGCCATCGTAAAAGCGGTATAACCCTGCGCCCTCGGTGCCAACCCAAAGGGACCCGTCGTGGGAGCGGTTTATCGAAAGGACGCTGGCACCCTGCCATTCATCCGGCGGCTTGAGCGTAGTGACACGGCTTTGGCGGAGCGCCAGCAGACCACCGCTGCCGGTGCCTACCCACAGCGTCCCTTCGCGGTCTTCGCACAGACAGCGCACCCAATTATCCGGAAAGCCGTTGGCACGGCTAAAGTGCTCGACGTTTCGACCCGGAAAAATCAGAAAAAGCCCCTGGTCCAAAGTCCCGATCGCCAGGCAGCCGGATTTCATTTGTATCATTGCAACAACGGGGCTTTGGCCCAATGGACTTTGCCCCTCATCATGCATTTGGCCGTCCTTCCATTGCGACAAATAGTTTTGGCCGATAATCCAAAGGCTGCCGTCTTCGCCGGTGCAAATGCCTTTGACATAATCGCCGGCCCGGGAAGGCAAGGGCCTGAGCGCGCCGTCTTTTAGGATAAATGCATTGCCGCCCCAATCTGCCCAGACGGTCCCTTTGGAATCGGACACCAGGGCAGTGGCGCCGGCGGTTCCCGCAGCGTTGGGCGTGGCGACGACCTTGCCCGCGAGGTCAGCGAGCGTGCCCGCATCGTTCAAGAGCCAGAGATCTCCTGAGGAGTCGGCACGAATGGTTTGGATTTTCTTTTGTTCCCAGGGAGCGCGAAATTCAGTCGTGTAAAAGTGGCCGTCCCGGTAGCGCGTCAACTCGCCGGTTTCATAGCCGATCCAAAGGTTCCCGTCAGTGTCTTCAAACAGACTGGTCACCCGTGTGCTGTGCATTTCGGGCGTGGTGCTCGTGTCGAAACGGGTAAAGGTCACGCCGTCGAATCGGGCCAGCCCGTCGTAAGTGGCCAGCCAAAGATAGCCGTCACGGGTTTGCAGAATGGCGCTCACTGCGTCGTTTGGCAAACCATCCTCCGTGTGCCACATGCGCGTAAAATAACCCGGTAAATTGGCGGTCTCACCGAAGGCCGTTGGGCTGGCAAACAAAGCGATGGAAATAGCGCCAACCAACGCCCGAATGCAGGCGCCAGTCACCGGAAACGAATTAGGGTTCGGGCGTTTCACGGGAACGACCGAATATTGGGTCTGTTGAGAACATCACGCAAGCCTAAGAATTTACGATTTACGAGCGGCAGCGCCACCTGCCGAAACGATTTAGGCGGCGGATGCGCTTTCTGTCGCTCAAGGGTTAGTCAACCGCGCTGTCGCTGCCTTCAATAAACTCCTGCCGCCGAAACGCGTCAGAGGCGCAAATCGTAAATCCCAAATCGTAAATCGCAATGTCCCTAATTTTCGCTACTTTGAATTGTGGGCGCGGCACATTATGTTTTGAGCAAGTTCACACCGTGCTATGAAAGCGTTTTTTGACTTTGGCCAGGTTCCCGGCTGGCGGTTAAGAACGATACCTTTGTCGCTCGTATTCATTGCAGCGGTCGCCGCAGGGTGCAGCAAATCAAGCAGCCAGCCTGCGCCTCCCCCGCCGGTTCCAACGCCATCTGCGGATTCTGCGCCAGTTTCTTCAACACCCGCGCCCGTGCCCGTGCCGGCGCCGGCGCCGATGGCAAATCCATCGCCAATGACCACAACCAACTCGGGTTCGCTGACCACTCTGCAGATTTTGAATCGGGCGATGGTGGGCTGGATGAGAAAGAACGGCCGGCATCCGCAAAATTTTGAAGATTTTGCCCGCAGCGCCAATATTCAGATACCCGATCCGCCTCCTGGAAAAAAATATACGTTAAATGGAAGAGGATTCATTGTCCTGGTGGACATATCTACGCAATAGATTCTGATGAAAATCCCAGCCCAGGCTCGCTTAAACGTTGTATTCCGGACCGGCGCAAAAAGACCGGAGGCCCGGCGGGGCTTCACGCTGATCGAACTTCTCGTCGTCATCGCCATCATCGCCATCCTGGCTGCCATTCTCTTGCCCGTCCTTCAAGGCGCCAGAGTCAGGGCGCAACGCGCGCAGTGCATGAACAACATCAAACAATGTGCGGGTGGCATCCTGACGTTTGACAGCGACAATAACAACAGTTTTCCCCCGGCAGGCTGGTCTTCCAGTTCCGGATTGCAAATCTCCTGGGACACCCTTTGTTATTCTTACATGGGCGGAGGCAACCCGGGTAATCCGAATGTTTCAATGACTTTCGGGCAATATGCCGCCGACCCGCAGGACGCGGAGACATATGGTTGGGCCATGGGACTTAAAGTCATGACTTGTCCCTTCGATATTTACCCAACCTTTCCGAAAGATAGCTTTATGCAAAACGCCAATGGCGGATTGTCGTGTGTCGTCAAGGATTACGAGATGATCTCCACTGCAACACAAGGCGGGTCAGACTATGGGGCCGATAATTTATTTCAACGTGAGACACAAAATGGTTTGCCGCCCTCAACCCAGATCCAGGGTGTCGGAATTTATTGGCTGGACCAGGCCTCAACTCCAGATTGGAACCCTCCAGGATACCCTGACAGCGTTGTTCGGCATCCCTCCGGCACGATTATGCTCGCCGAAGACGTCAACAATTGGAATGCCGAGGGCAACATCTGGCCCTGCTGTGTCGAAGGGCCCTATGGCTCCGGCGAAAACGCCTATGAGGTTTTCTATCAAATCGATCCGACCGTTACGAGCTTCGGGCAAATCGTAAACGGCAGCGCATCGAGTGAAGGTTCTATGTTGTACCAGATGCAGCAGAGCCGGTTCAACTACGCCTTCCATGACGGCCACGTGGAAGCTCTCAAGTGGCAACAGACCTGCCAGCCCACAAAAGTCGGGGCACTGGTGGATTACATGGTTCCCAATGGGATGTGGAATATCAATACCGCCGATTGAGCGGCGCCTGGATTGTTGGATTAGTGGATTAGTGGATTGTTGGGAAAAACGTCCCATCATCGGGTATCCAGCCCTCGCGTTGATGTTCGCTCATGGTTTTCGCTGATTCCTTGACTTACAATAATCCACTAATCCGGCAGTCCAGGCGCTTGTCCCTTGTTTTCGTGACAAGACAGTTTTATGCAATCGTGTATGGTTGTTGAAACAGCTAAAACGACTATTTATATGAATGGTTTGCCATGTCGTTTGCCCATGATTTCCCGGCCGGGAATAACCGGCGAGTCTTCAACCGCCAATCCCTAACTGATACGTCAACCCAAACATTATGAAAAGAAATCTGCTTCCCTCCATTCAAGGCCTTGCCGCAGCAGCTCTTCTCGTGTGCGCCGCGAACCTGGCAGTCGGCCAAACAACGAACTATTATGTCAACGCCTTCACGTCAGCCGGCAACGCCCAGGATGTAACGGCTGTCGGCTGCGGTAATTGGTATGCCTCCGATTCGGTTCAGCTTTGGGACGGCACAACGCCGGACACACTCGCCGGGCCCGGCGACTATTCCTGCTATGTGTCTATGAGCTTAAACCAACAGAATTGCTTGACCGCCTTTTTTTGCGCGACCCCCGGAGACAACCTGTGGTGGGATTCGTCGCCCGTAGGGGTTCCTCTTTCACAATATAAGGCGATCCATTTTGACGTTCTGTGGGACACCGTTAATTCCGCCATTCCGATTGATCAATTTAACAATGTGTCGATTTGGCCAGCCGACCTCTTGCAGAGTTGGGCGCCGACGAATTATATGGCCGGAAGCGAACCTTATTCAGATGGGCTGGAGGTGGACGTGGCGGGCCTCGGGGCGGGATCGGGCGGGGAACCGGCGTTTCTTGGCAATGTCGATATTCCGGACGCAGCCTCAAATGGCTGGGTTTCAATCACCCTTCCCATTGATCCAACTCTCCCAAATATCGACGAAGATTCAGCAGGCGCTTTTACAAATGGAGCCAGCGGCATCTACCTGAAAAAATATATAAACCAGCCATGGGGTGAACTGGGCACTAACAATGTTGTCTATTTTTGGATTGGCAACATTTGGTTCGAGGGAGAAGCGACCCCACCCCCGCCGCCGATTCTTCAACTCCCTGGAAAGACAACTCCAGGACTGAACGTGTTCGCAAGCACAGCCGGAAACACATACTTTGACCGCCAGGAAGTCGCCCTGGTGGCCAGCAACGGAGTATCATGGGTCGGCAATGCGACTGCAGGTAATCCGGTCACGTATTCCTTTACAATCAACGGTTTTCCCCAAAGCCCGGCGACGGCAAATGCCTGCGAAGCCTATTTGATGATGGCCCCAAATCCGGCGTATTACGATAATGCGATAGACTGGAATGAAACGAATTGCGTGATCATTTGGCTCCAGCAAGCGACGAACGGCACCACTCTCATGAGCTTTACGTCCAAGGTCAACGACCCCGGCGACGATTCGGCTGACCAACTGATCGGAACCGTCACTAACAACGGAACTGCCCTGGGAACATGGAGCGTCACCTTCACCTCGGACACGCAGGTCACCATGACTGCTCCGAACGGCAACACGAGCAGTTTTGTATTCACCGACGCCCCCTACTTTGCCGAAACGGCCGATCCCGGCATGTATTTGTATCTGGGTATGCAAGCCAATAATGCGGCTTCTCTGAATCAGGCTGTCTGTTATTCAAATTTTTCTCTTTCAGGGGTACCCGCAGCCATGAGTGACAACTTCCTGACCGATTCCAATCTGAATGCGAACCTCTGGTTCAACTTTATGGCCGACGGCCCGGCCGGCGTTTTCGTCATGCCCCCTAACGCGGAATATTGGCTGACATGGAATATTCCGGCCGCCGGGTTTCATTTACAGACTGCATCGAACATAATGGGTCCCTGGACGGCCTTGAATGACGATCTAGTCATACCCGGCGTGGGAGAAGATTATCAATTGGTCACGACAAACGACGTTCCGCTTGGGACCGCGGCCGCGTTCTTCGATATGGCCAACCCGTAACGCTATTGCGGAAATGGGGAATCCGGGACGGCGGTGCAGCGCCACTTGCGATGTGCGCCGTCCCTAACTTTTTTCGGGGATTTACATTTTTTCCGAATGTAACCAAAATTCCATTCGCCACCAGAACCTTGCGAACCATGGGGCATCGTTTGGCGGTCTTAAGCTTATGGACAATAAAATTACGAAACGGGATTTTCTAACCACGATGACTCTCGCCGTTGGAGCGATATGCGCGTGGGAACCAATTGTTAACCGGAGCAACGCCACGCCGATTCCTTCGCGACGGCGATTGGATCTCACTGGCGGCGCCTGGCAAGTCTCACAAGAGGGCAAGGATGCTTGGATTCCAGCAACTGTTCCCGGCAATGTGTTCACTGATTTGCTCGCCGCCGGAAAGATTCCGGACCCCTTCTATCGTGACAACGAAGGCGCCCTCCAGTGGGTTGGCAAAAGCAATTGGGTTTATAAGCGGACTTTTGACGCGCCCGATGACATCTTGAACAATGACCGTGTGTTGCTGCGATGCGACGGGCTCGATACGCTGGCAACGATTAAAATTAACGGCCAGAAAATTGGCGCGGCGAGCAACATGTTCCGCACCTGGGAATTCGACGTGAAGCCGGCGCTGACGAGCGGGAGCAATGAAATTGAAATATTGATCGAGTCACCGTATCCGACTATGGACAAAGGCGAAAGCCAGCGTCCGCTTTATGAATGGATTGGCGCGCATGAGCCAAAGGGCCGCGCGTACGTGCGCAAAGAGCCGTGCAGCTTTGGATGGGATTGGGGTCCGTGCCTGCCCGGCTGCGGTATTTGGAAAAATATCAGCCTGGAAACTTTCAGTCAGGGACGCATTACCGATATGCTGGTTCTACAGAATCATTCAGACAAAACAGTAAACCTTGATGTTGAAATTAACGCTGAAGTCCCAGGCCAAAGTACGCGCCCCCTTCAGGCTGCCTTGTCCGTCTTCGACCCTGCGCGCCCGGACAAGCCAGTCGCTTCATGCCAGGTCCCCATTTCGAACGGCCAGGGCCGCGGCCAATTGCTCATAAAGCATCCGCGTCTCTGGTGGCCCGCAGGCATGGGCGACCAACCACTTTACAATGTCTCAGTTGAACTCCAGAATGCGGACGGCAATCCCATCGATAGTACCGCCAGGCGCATTGGTCTCCGTGAATTGAAAATCGTTTTGCCGCAAGGCGACAGCCCGCTTCATTTTGAAGTGAACAACATTCCTTTCTTCGCCCGGGGCGCCAATTGGATTCCCTGCGATTCCTTTACCAGTCGCGTTACGCCGGAAATCCTGCGCCGTTACGTCCAGGACGCCGCCGCGGTGAACATGAACACGCTGCGCTTTTGGGGCGGGGGCTATTATGAAGACGACGCGTTGTTTGATGCCTGTGACGAAGCGGGTATCTGCGTCTGGCTTGATTTCAAATTCGCCTGCTCGGCGCAACCGGCATTTGACGACGCGTTTATGGACAATGTACGCGCCGAGACCCGGGACAATGTACGGAGACTGCGCCATCATCCGTGCATCGGTGTCTGGTCCGGCAATAATGAAATCAGCCTGATGACCGGCAATGAGTGGTCGGCCCACAGCATGGGCCGGGCGGATTACGATAAATTGTTCAAGGATTTAATTGCGCAACAGGTCGCGGAATTGGCGCCGCAGGCCTGCTACGTCTCGGGCAGTCCTGAGTGCGGCGACTCACATTATTGGGAAGTGTGGCACGGTCCCAAAATGTTTGACGCCTACCGCTCGCTCACCGGTTTCATGAGCGAGTTCGGCTATCAATCGTTTCCCGAGCCGAAAACGGTCCGCGCCTTTACAGCGGAAGAAGACAGGGCATCGGTCTTGACGCCGGTCATGAAATGGCATCAGCGCTCCGGCACGGGCAAAGTGGACGGCAACACGCAAATGCTGGATATGATGCTGAGGTATTTCAATCCGCCGAAGGACTTTGACATGACGTTGTGGCTCAGCCAAATCCTCCAGGGATACGGCATCAAGATTGGCGCCGAATATTGGCGGCAAACCATGCCCAAATCCATGGGTTGCGTTTTCTGGCAATACAATGACATCTGGCCGGGGATGAGCTGGTCATCGGTGGATTATTTTGGCCGCTGGAAAGCGCTGCACTACATGGCCCGGAAATTTTATTCGCCGATTCTCGTTTCAGCCTACGAACATCCAACGGACGGAACGGCCGATATTTTTGTTACCAATGACCTGCTGGAATCGCATCACGGGCAGCTTTCATGGAAAGTGACTGACTTGAACGGCGCGACATTGAAACACGGCGCCCTCAAGGTCGAAATTCCTTCCCGCAAAAGCGTTAAAGTAGAAACGCTGGATCTTGGTAAAGAAGTCGCTGAATACGGGGCAAATGGAATTTTGACGTGGCTGGACCTGCGCGTGCATGGCAAAAGTGTTTCGGAGAATTTGATTCTTTTCAGCGTGCCCAAGGAATATAAGCTTACTAATCCGAAACTGGCTGTTCACCTTGACGGCATGTCCACCTTAATGTCGAAAGCGTTTCTTGTGAGGGTCACATCCGAGACGCCCGCCCTCTGGACCTGGCTCGAACTCGAGAATGTGGACGCTGACTATAGCGACAATTTTTTCCATTGCCTGCCTGGCGAGCCGCGTAGAATTATGATTCAGCCAAAATCAGACCTCAGCCCTGACGAGTTCATGAAACAGCTTCGCGTCCGAAGCCTTTTCGATTGTTGCGCACCTGCGTAGCTTCGGTTATCCACGGGTTTTGACGATCGCACGGGCGTACGACTTCGCACGATCAGCGGGTTTAGAAACCCGCGATACAGCAGGTTTGGAAACCTGCGCTACGCAACGTAGCAACCCGTTCCTTGCGCTGTCGGGTCCATATCAAACTCCACCACGGCCGTTTTCCGGCTGTACCGGCTGGTCACATGGACCTGCACTTTTCCATCTTCGCAAATGAGCGGCGGACGCACTACAAGCATTACCACCATCATGTCTCCAACAGCTTGCACCCATTGCCTTTCCTGAACCGGTTTATCGGATGAAGAAACGATGAGCGTCTTTGCGGCGGTCACATCGTGCAAGGCGGCTTTCCAATCCGAGGGCAAGCCGACCAGGTCGAACGAGTAAGCATCGCGCCGGCCGGTTCCTCCGACGACAAACATGGCCAGGTTTGTGCGCCCGGAATAAATTCGCAGGGCTTTGGCGACATGCCGCTCCACTGGGCGCTTGCCAACAAACACATTGATGTTCCCGGCCCAATGCTGTTGTTCCCGTCCGAACCATTCCCAGAGATCGGGCGGCAACATCGCTTCCCTGGCAGCCGTGGGATGACCGGTAGAGGTTCCGCGTCGCCGGATTAGATTCCATAGCGCAACCCATAGCGCAACGAAGCGGCGACCGGGCTGTGGAGGCTGTTTATCTGGCGAGGCGTCCAATGCCCTGAGGAGGCTCACAGGCGGAACGCGATTGAAATCTCCCAGCGGGACCGGATGGGATCGGGTGGCGGTGACGCTCAATTCACGCGATTCGCCCGGATTAAGAGCCGGAACCGGCAAACTAGCCAATGGACGCCATGGAACGAATGCTCCAAATGGTGCGGATTCCAGCCGGACACAAGCCGGGCTTGAGCGACTCTTCCCTTCATTCCGGATAGTGACTCGAATCATCACGGTATCCCTCGTTAAATCTTCAAATGTGATGTCCGTCGGATCCACGGTAAGTCCGGCGTTATGATTGGAACGAGCATGGGGTTCCCCCGCTTTTTCAAGGACAGTCATAAAATCTCCTTTCGTCTATTCTCCCGTGCCTACCCACATGCGACTGTACACTCGAATCGGCGACTTCGCCAAAAAAATTTGGATCACATCGGATTATTGCGAGTGCCCGAACAAGAGTTTCATCATATCATGGAAAGACCTTCCACTGACCATGGCCGTTCCCAAACCGATGACCACCGTAGACAGGACCAGCGTGGCCACGCCGGCGGTGATCAAGCGATGCGCTTTCGCGCCGGAGCCTTTCCATTCGTGGAATATCCAGCCCCACATCGTGGCAAAAATGATGATGCTCGACATGTGAAGCGTCCACGACGCAAAGTCGTACGGCTTCATTTGCGTCGCACCCATCGTATAGAAGAAAAATTGCAAGTACCACGTCGTGCCGGCCACTGCGCAACAAATAAAATTTGTGAGCCAGGGAATTTTCAGGTCCAACGGCCTGGGATTGGCCGCAACAGTTTCCACGGCGGCCTGCCCGCCCACCGTGGCATAGGCGGAGGAACTTTCGCGGCCGGCGGCAACGCTCTCCACGGGAGCTTGTTCGCTGCCGGTTCCACCGTGATGGGCGTGTTCGGGTTTCACATGCGAAGCAAAATATTGATAGCCCGTCCCATTTTTTATGTTCAGCAACAAGCACCAGATAAAATTTGTCGTGAATCCGCCCAGCAACAAAACCGGAAGCGTGGGCAATCCGGTCCAAAGCTCTTTGGTCCCGGCTGCCAACGAAGCCGCGTTGATGCTCTTGCCCGCTTGCAAACCATAGGCGAAACAGGCGCTCAGGATGCCGCAAAAAATGGCGACCAAAATACCTTTCTGGAAATTGAATTCTTTGATGGCCTTCTGTTTCTGTTCCGCCGGCATTTGAGATTCTTTCGTATAGCCCGCCAGCGCGGCAATCGCGATGCCTGCGAAACAAATGGCCACGCCAGCCAAAACGACCAACCCTGAAGTGTGTTCAACCAGGTCAACAATGCTCGTGCTGCCCGCAAAAACAAAAAAATTGGGAAACATCGCTTTGACAATCGGCGGCACCAGGGCGCCAAAAGCGGCGCAAAATCCGAGGGCTACGCCCGTGCCCAGCGATAATCCCAGGTAACGCATGGTCAAGCCGTATGTCAGCCCTCCAAGCCCCCACAACACGCCGAAAAAATACGTCCACGCAAGTGTTTCAAAGGATTGTTGCCTGAGCACCCCGAACAAATCGTTCGTCATGATATAAGCAAGACCCCATGGACAGATAATCCATGAAAAAATACCGCCGGTGAGCCAGTAGGTTTCCCATGACCACCTTTTGACGCCTTTGTAGGGCACATAAAAACTGCCTGATGCCAGACCACCGAGCCAATGGTAAAAGACACCAATGAAGGGATTTGTTTGCATGACGTAATTCTGTTCTGTTCAGCCATTTAACGACCACCGCGTTGAGTTCCAATGGATGTTCACGGCAATTGCGTGAATCTCGTTGCGCTAAATGGAAATTTCGCTCAACTATTGTCGAACTCGCTTGAGAAGGCAATCACCATTTCGGGCGAGGAGTGGCGTGGCACCTTAAAGCGTTAAAGCGTTGAAGCGTTGAAGCGGTCATGGTTGTCACAATCCCTGCGGGTTTGGTCCGTCCGTAAGAAGCGGTGGCTCGCTTACTTGCGCTTTAACGCTTTAACCTCAAAAATGCGTGTCTATGACCATGAGGCTAGTAAATTCTTTGATTCTACCGAGCGAAAAGCCGTTTTTGGCTTGGTGTCAATAACCTCACTAAATGTGAACTTATTGACACCGAAGCAAATGTCGCAA
>DATJTK010000072.1:0-19166 GCA_035503455.1 Candidatus Sulfotelmatobacter sp.
TTGCGACATTTGCGTCGGTGTCAATAAGTTCACATTTAGTGAGGTTATTGACACCAAGCCAAAAACGGCTTTTCGGTCGGTAGAATCAACGAATTTACTAGCCTCATGGCCATAGACACGCATTTTTGAGGTTGAAGCGTTCTCGTCGGTTCAACGTTTTTTTGAGTTCGATATTGGAATTGAGGGTTGCTTTCCCTAGACTCTTTCGATGCACGATTTTCGTTACGCAGGCAATCAGTTGTTTTGTGAGGGTGTGCCGGTTTCAACGCTCGCCAAAAAATTTGGGACGCCTCTTTACGTCTACTCTCAACGCACGCTGACGGAACATTTCAAGAGTCTCGACCGTGCCCTCGGCTCGCTGGACCATCGGATTTGTTATGCCATGAAGGCAAACTCCAATCTCTCGGTCCTGCGAACGCTCGCCAACCTCGGGAGCGCCTTTGATGTCGTCAGCGCGGGCGAATTGCAGCGGGTCATCGCCGCGGGCGGCGACCCGCGAACGTGCGTTTTTGCCGGTGTGGCCAAAACCGCGGCGGAAATCGAATTTGCGCTCCGGCAGGACGTGTATTCGTTCAACGTCGAAAGTGAAGCGGAATTGCAACGAATCAATGACATCGCCAGCGACCTGAAAAAAATAGCGCCGGTGGCGGCACGCGTGAATCCGAATGTCTCGGCGGATACGCACGCCAAAATCACGACGGGCACCTACCAGAACAAATTTGGCGTGGCGTTCGAGCAAATCGAAGCGCTGTACGCGCGCGCCAGTAAATTGAAAAATGTGCGCCTGCGCGGGCTGCAAATGCATATCGGCTCGCAAATGACGGAAATCGGGCCGATTGAAAAGGCGGTCAAAAAAATCCTGCCGCTCGTCCGCACCCTGGCCGGCGCGCATGGATTGGAATTCCTGAGCATCGGCGGGGGCATTGGAATCGTCTACAAATCGGCCCTGGAGAGCGGCGCGGAAGAGTGGTGGAAATCATCCTCGGCCAATAAAATTTTGACGCCCCAAAAATATGCCGCGCGTTTGGCGCCGCTGCTGGAGCCGCTCGGACTCAAAATACTCATTGAACCGGGCCGCTTTATTTGCGGCAACGCCGGCATTTTGGTGACACGCGTTGAATACCTGAAACGGACAGGCTCGAAAAATTTCGTCATTGTGGACGCGGCGATGAACGATTTGATTCGCCCGGCATTTTACGACGCCTACCATGAAATCGTTTCGCTGTCGCGCAAGGACGAGTCCACGATGAAGGCGGATCTGGTCGGGGGCATCTGCGAGTCCGGAGACTATTTTGCCAAAGATCGTACCCTGCCCAAGGTGGCACAGGGCGATTACCTCGCGCTTTTGTCGGCGGGCGCTTACAGCTTCGCCATGGCATCCAATTACAATACCCGTCCGCTTGCCGCGGAAGTCCTGGTCAATGGCAAAGACGTGGCCGTGGTTCGGGACCGGCAGCCAATAACCGAGACGTGGGCGGGCGAGAAAATCGCGCCCTGGCTCGCGAATTAGCGTGTTTGAACAGTAATACGGGCATTTAAATCCAATTTCGCATGAAGCTGTTTCACATTTTATTCTGCACAGTGCTCGGTTTGGCCGCTTTCACGCTTCCGGCAGCGGCCCAGCACGCCCAGCCTCGCCGGCCAAACATTATTTTGATTGTAGCCGATGGCCTGGGCGCCGGAGACTTGAGTTGTTACGGCCAAACGCAGTTTCAGACGCCGCACCTGGACCAGCTTGCGGCTGGGGGCATTCGTTTCACCAACTACATCGCCGGAAGCGCGGCCAGCGCCCCTGCTCGCGCCGCACTGTTGCTCGGAAAAAATACCTCGTCCCAGCCGGACGCGGATTATTCGCTCAACGACAGCGACATCACCGTTGCCGATTCGCTGTCCCGTTCCGGCTACATGACATGCGTGATTGGAGAATGGAATCTTGGCGATCAAAATTCCGCCGGGGCGCCGTGGCATCACGGCTTTCATGAATTCGGCGGTTATTTTAACCCGGCGGACTGCATAAACCCATATCCCGACTACTTGTGGAAATACGGTGAGACCCCAACCCCAGACGGGAATTACAAAGTGTTTAACGACCGGGAGGAGCTGTACTACAACACGGCTGGACAAAAAGGAATGTATATACCTGATTCAATGGTGCAATGGACCATGAACTTTTCAAAGGAATACAGGCAGGACAAGTATAATCACCGGCCATTCTTTGTGATGCTGGACGAAACCATTCCCGGAAACGGCTACCACGAAGTGCCAAGCGATGCGCCGTTTTCAGATGAACCGTGGCCGCAGGCTGAAAGAAATCGCGCCGCTACGATTGCGCGCCTGGACGACAGCATCGGCAAATTGGTCAGCCGGTTAACCGACCAGGACGAAGTCAGCAACACGGTGATCTTTTTCACCAGCGACACTGTTCCCAGAAACGGCGGCGGCGTGGATCCGAAATATTTCCATGAGAACGCGGGCACCAACGATTTGCATGTTCCATTCATCGTCTCGTGGCCCGGCACAATTCCCGGCGGCCAGGTCAGCGGCGTGAGTTGCTCGGCCCGGGACTTTCTGCCCACGGCGGCGGCAATTGGGCGGTCACAAACACCGCAAGACGTCGAGGGCGTTTCGCTGCTTCCAGTCATATTCGGGCGCGAGGCCAGCCGGAATTGAAAATGGGAGGTTGGTTGAAGCGGTTTCAGTGAGTTTGGATTGGAGCGCTGAAGTCTCCTTCCTGCTCGACTTTGCGGACATCAATGACCACCCAGATAATGGCCGCAACAAAAAATATGATCACAGCGGCCAGCAGATATCGCGGCCATTTGTATCGCGGCTTTTCGTCAGTCATTCCTGAATCGTACCCGAGGAGTTTCGCCGGTTCAACGATGTTAATCTTGAAAGTTGAGCGGCAAAATTCGAATCTAATGGAACATGAATGAAACGGATTCGCCGGACACTGTTGAAGCCCCGGCAAATACTGCAGCCGACAGCCCATACGCCGTCTTTCGAAACCGGGATTTCACGCTATTTCTTGTCGGCCGATTCGTTGCTATCTTCGGGCAGCAGATGCTTTCAGCGGGGGTGGATTGGGAGATCTATGATCGCACACATTCCACGCTGACTCTTGGTTTCGTGAGTCTTTCGCAAATGGTGGGCATTCTTTTGTGGACCCTGCCGGCCGGCTATATCGCGGACAACTTCAATCGAAAGAGGGTCGTCATCCTGATGAACCTGCTTATATGCTTTTCCGCCCTGAGCCTGACGTTTATCTCTGTATCCAAAAGCTCAATCCTTTACATCTACGCTTGCCTCGTTGTTCTTGGTTCGGCAAAAACGATCCTATGGCCGTCCAATGCCGCCTTTTTGCCGAACATCGTTTCGCGCGAACAATTTCCGCGGGCGGTGACGTTCAACAGCGGGACGTTTCAACTCGCGCAGATGACGGGCTTTGCGTCCGGCGGCCTGCTCATGGCGCTGATACATCGAACATGGCCCCTCTATGCCGTCGCCGTGGTAACGTCCCTCACCTACTTCGTCATGCTCCTCTGCATCCGGCGGGAGCATAAACCCGCTCCGCGCCAGCCGTTTTCCCTGGCGGTGCTAGGCGCCGGGATCCACTTCATTTTTCAAAACCAAATCATTCTCGGCGTCATCACGCTCGATTTGTTCGCCGTGCTGCTGGGCGGCGCGACGTCTCTCTTTCCCGTTTACGCGAGGGAGATTCTGAAAAGCGGGCCCGGCGGCTTTGGACTCCTCCTGAACGCCATGCCGATGGGGGCTGTGCTGTGCGCATTGATTCTCGCGCATCGCCCTCCGATGCAAAAAGCCGGGCGCGCGATGCTGCTGTCGGTGGCCGCTTTCGGTGTCGCCACGATCGTCTTCGGCGTCGCAAACCAGAATGTCTTTGGGACGGCGATTCCCAACGCCGTCTGGTTTTGGCTGGCATTCCTGATGATGGTGATCTGCGGCGCGGTGGATAATGTCAGCGTGGTCGTGCGGCATTCGCTTGTGCAACTGCTCGCGCCGGACGAAAAACGCGGGCGCATCTCAGCCATCAACAGCCTGTTCATCGGCACGTCGAACGAGCTTGGCGGATTTGAATCCGGTTTCACGGCATGGTTATTCGGGCAAAGGATGGGATTTACCAATGCCACAGGTTCCATTGTCTCCGTCATAGTCGGGGGCATCGGAACGATTCTGGCCGTCCTGGCGGTGGGCTGGATTTGGCCGCAGGTGCGGCGATATGGGAAGCTGGCGTAGCGGCAAAAACGAAACGCGTTGCGTGTTGCGTCAAGTAACGCACGGAGTTCTTTTGCCGTCCTTGCGCAAACCGCGCTCAAGCTTTTGCCGAATTCTTCGCCGCCTCGATCATTTCCCAGAATTTCGGATTTTCCTGAAGGGCGGCGTCTTCACCGCCGGGCAGGCCGGAACGGAACAGAAAATCCTTGAGAGAATGACGGCTTAAAATGCGATGCACGAGCACGCCCAGTTCGTGGCGCTCAAAATACACGCGATAATCGCCCAGGCGAAAGCGATGGAGGATGCGCCGGCCGTATTCGAGCTTGCCGAATTGGTCCAGTTCGGTCCCCATGACCTGTTGCGGCAGGCCTCGAAAATCACCCAGGATTTGCAATTGCAATTCCTTGGGCATCCGCGCCAATTCCGCCGCGCTGACTGGAGTAAAGATGATTTGGAACATCGCAGGGAGGATTGAATGGCAACGCAGCCATGTCAAGCCGCGTTTGGATTTCTTCCGACGGCAGACCAAACATCGAAAAAATTGATGTGATCGAATCATTATCAATTTCATCAACTCACGTTGGAGTGATAGAAGTGCGATTGTGATTGTCAATTCTAAGCAGTTTGGGCCCGAAAGCCTTCCTGTATGGCTCCGCTATGCGGCCAAAATATCTGAAACACGATTTCTCTTTGCTGCCTGGTTATGGTAACCTTTCCCAGGATTTTCTTTATGAATCAGAAGGCATATGAATTATGGAACCTGTGAAACCAAATCGACCGCGCGTACAAATCCGTAGGTCCACGGTTCTGCTTTTGGTCTGCACATTAATGGCCTTTGCCAGAACGGCAGCGGCATCCCCGCAATTAAATCCCGCCTGCCCTCCGAATTTCTTCACCAACGTCGCATCGCGCCTGCTGTCGTCGCAACTGAATGTGAAACTGGACCACATTCAAATCTATCCGACGAACCAATATACACCTGCCGTTCATCGACTGCTTCAGGTTACGGCCAATATTCTGGATGCGACGACGACGAATTATTATCCGTCGGTGTTCCGCCCGCTCTTTTGGAAAACGAATGAGGAGTGCAACGGGGCTTGGCAGACGAACATCTACATTGTCGGCTACCAATACCTGCAGGAACCGCTCACGAACGGTTCGCCGATCTTCGCCACACCAACGGATGTGAGCGATGCGTCCGTGCCTTTTGGATTGAGCGGCATCACGAATAATATTTATGGCTTTCCATGGGTCATCGGCGTGAAGAAAGGGTTGCCAAACTTCAATGCGTTTGAATTGGACAATAGTTTTTTTATCGAACGAAAGTTGCAGTTCACGCGAAACAATACTACGCCTTTTGAAGCCAGGATTTACACCACGAACCAGATGTACGTCATAGGAATCAGCAATGCATTCGCGATGGACGACTGGAATTCCTACGCCGAGAATTACACCAATCATGTCACAATCGTGGCACAGGACAGCCTTTCGTTTGCGTTGACCAACGATGCCGGGGTTTCGGTTGGGAACCTCTTCGTTACGAACACGGCAATTACAATTTCAGTTTGGCCCTCAGGGGCCTTCGCCCTGCCCTTTAGCACAAATGTAACCGTAATGCAGAACTTGAGCTCTCCCTTCGTGCCTCCATCCGCCAATGGTTTGTACGTTTATTATTACAGTCCCGGCTCGGTCGATCTCGGGGTATATAACTTTACAGGCCCTTGTTTCATTCCAGCGTCGCTCGATCCCTCCAACTATTTGGATGCCGGCACGCCGCCGCTGCCACAATTCGGCCTGGTGACAACGAATCATTTGCAGGCATATATGCTGGACACTGACTCGGGCGGAAATGTTCACATCCTGGATTACGTACAATACGGAGACATGGACAGCAGCCTTGACGTTAATGCGGCTATTGCAGACCCGGATGAATCCGGTCTTTGGAGCACGAATTATTTCAGCGGCACTACGCCAGTTGGGGTCGTAAACCAATTTATTGCGTCATTACAAGGAGGCACTGTGCCAACCGAAGATCTGGACGGCGGCGGAGAAGGAGGTCAATGGGTCACGACACCTGTTCCCGGAGCGGGGACCGACACCAGTCCATCTGCGCAACAGGCTTACTTCACAGCATTCTTCTCGGCAAGCGATATAGCTCCCTATTTCGGAGAGGCTGGAGGATATGTTACGAATTTGGCGCTCTACGTCCAGGCACCCTTCACTCCAATGCGGGAAATTGTCCAGCGGTTCGTATTCCAGGCAAACGATCCGCTGGTTCATTACCTGACTTCCGACTTGAACGACTTCGTGGATGACACAAGCAACAAGGTCAACATAACGGCTGTTCAAACGAACATCATCAGGACTATCGGTCGCTTGAGCGACCGCTATATGCCTTGGGGCAACACAGCCCCGGATGGCGCCCCTTCCGGTAACCAGTTGACAATTTTTTACGGCGTCCCGGTCGACGAAAACCCTTACAATCTCTCCTATAAGGACCCGCAGGTCTGGACTTCAGATGACTGGAATTTTCCGACAAACGAGACGCTAAATGCGTCGTGGCTCGGGCAGGTCCATCGCGGCACACCGTGGCAAACGATTTACTTGAAGTCACCTAGCATTGTGGACGAGATAACAACCGTCTCGAACGGTCAAACGATGGCTACGGGAATCGCAACCTGGCAGGATTGGACAGGCGACTTAAATCCCGCAGATGCGGTTTCCATGGGACCCACTGCGGACTGGCAAATGGCGTCTCTGCTGGCATCTCTTTTCAATACCAATAATGAGGCCTTGGTCTTTTCTGTGAATGATTCCAATCCCTACGATTGGGAAAATTTGCTCAATGGCATGACGGTGCTGACGAATGATGTTCCCAACCAAATTGTCCAACAGGCCGGACCGGAGTATGCCACGCTCACGATTTCGTCCGCTTCAAGCCAGGCCGCTGAAATTGCAAGTGCCATCGAGTCCGCGCGCACGGCTTTGCCCGGACAGGTATTTGCAACGCCGGGAAGTGCTTTTGCCGCTCCACAACTCAGCGTGGATTCCCCATATTTGGACATCGACACCCTTCAAGTTGAATATGGTATCAGCGACGCGGCATACGAGGCGATTCCCGACCAACTCCTCCCGTTGTTGCGCGTGGATTCCATTGGCTCGATGACGACCGCCAATGGCAGCGTCATCATCCAATTCACCGGCGATGACAACTATGTTTATGCCATTCAGTCTTCGCCCAATCTCGTAAATTGGACGACTATTGGCACCAATTGCCCGGTTAACGGTTTGATTACCGTGACCAATGCCGCGACGGCGGGTACGCAATTTTATCGAACGGTTCTTTTGTATTAAACGAAGGCATTTGCATTAATCCAATTTTTCGGCCCAACGCGCGAAGAGCCAGAGCAAATCGGCCAGGCGGTTCAGGTAGATGATGATTTCGGGGTTTTTGATTTGGCCGGCTTCGTTTAATTCGCAGACATGACGCTCGGCGCGGCGGCAGATTGTTCGCGCCACATCGAGCACGGCAGAATTTTGAGTTGCGCCGGGGGTAGCCCAGCCTTTGAAACTGATGTTCTGTCCCTCGATTTCCGCCACCAGTTTCTCCAGTTGGGCGGTCATGTCTCGCGTTACGGGCGGGAAACCATCTTTGGCGTAGCGTGGCAAATCTTCAGGCAGCACACCCACCTCGCCCATGAGCGCGACGAGATTTTTCTGGATGGACAATATGTTTTCAGAGATGAACGCATCAGTCGCGGTCGCGCGCGCCATGCCCATGGCGGCGTTCAGCTCATCTACGGCGCCCATGGCTTCGACGCGGGGATGGTTCTTGGGCACGCGCCGGCCGTACATCAGGCCGGTTGTTCCGGAATCGCCGGTTTTGGTGACAATGCTCATGTCGCGTCCATTCTTTCGGGTAAATCGTAAATCGTAAATCGTAAATTGCCGGTGGGCGCTGCAACGTCCGACGACACTCATTGCGCCGCTCTACGCGGCGCTGCACGGCGCAGCGCGCCGTGCTCCACCACTATGGTCCCCTTTCCCTTGGAAATTAATTTTCTGGAATACAACGGCATTTTGAGGCAGTCTATCCGTCTGTAAAAATTATATGGACGTAAAACTTCCCAAATTGGGCGAGGGCGCGGATTCCGGCGTTGTCGTCAATATCTTCGTAAAAGAAGGCGACTCGGTCGCCAGCGGCCAGGCGATCATCGAATTGGAAAATGAGAAAGCGGTCGCATCCATTCCGTCCACCGCCACGGGCAAAGTTGAGAAAATTTTCGTCAAAAACGGCGACCGTATCAGCGTGGGACAGCGATTAATTGCATTGGCCGGTGAAGGCCAGCCGTCCCCTGCCCCGGCAGCGTCCAAACCGGCCGCGAAAAAGCCTTCAGCGCCAGCGCCGGAACCGGAAGAAGTTGAGGAGGAAGCAGCACCGGCAGAGGAAGGCGAAATCGTCAATCCAAACCCGGTCGCTTCGCCGTCTGTGCGGAGAATGGCCCGCGAACTGGACATTGATTTGCGCATGATCCGGGGCGGCGAAGACGGGCGCATCGTCACGGCGGATCTGCGAAATTACATCCATCGGCTGATGACCGCCGCCGCGAAGGCGGGCAAGGCGCGGCCCGGCGCTCCCGCCAAGGCCCCTGCGGAACAGATCAATTTTGCGCAGTGGGGACCCATCGTAAAACGGCCGCTGACGCCACTGCGGGAAGTCATCTCGCGGCGGATGCTCGAAAGCTGGAACTCGGTCGCGCGTGTGACCCAATTCGATGAGGCGGATTGCACCACGCTCAACGAATTGCGGAAGAAATTCGGCCCGGCGTACGAAGCCAAGGGGGCAAAACTGACGCTGACGCCGCTCATCCTCAAAGCCGTCGCGGCGACACTGAAGAAACATCAGGCCTTCAACGCGAGCCTCGATGAAGTGGCGAACGAAATCATCGTTAAGGAATACATTCATTTGGGCATTGCCGTGGACACGGACCAGGGCCTTATGGTGCCGGTGATTCGTGACGTGGACAAAAAATCCGTCCTGGACCTGGCAAAAGAACTGGAGCAACTGGCCGTCAAATCCCGTGAGCGGAAAATTTCCGCGGAAGAAATGAAAGGCGGGACATTTACCATCTCCAACCAGGGCGCGATCGGGGGCGGTCATTTTACGCCGATTGTGAACAAACCTGAGGTGGCCATCCTCGGCCTGGGTCGCGGCGTCATGAAGGCCGTCGTGCGTGGGGACAGGATCGAAGCGCGCATGATGACGCCACTGGCATTGAGTTATGACCATCGGGTGATTGATGGCGGCGCCGCGGCGCGGTTTATGGTGGATTTGGTGAAACAGTTGGAGAATTTTGAAGAGGCGAATGTGACGTTAAAATCGTAATCGTCCTCGTCCTCGTCCTCGTCCTCGAAAATGAGCGAAGAACAATCAACTGCACGAAATGACGTTCGAATGGTCACATTATTCGACCATGAAAAACTGGACGTGTATCGTTTGCTGTTGAAATTCATCGCCTGGGTGACTGCGCTTCTCGAAGAGATTCCCAGAAATGAAGCGGGCAAAATCAGCGAGGTTCGAGGCCAATTGGATCGAGCGAGTTTATCCTCGCTACTGAACACTGCGGAAGGCAACGGCAAACGGCAGCGCCAGGTGCGCGCGAAGTTTTTTGATGATGCTCGCGGATCGGCGATGGAGTGCGCGGCTTGCCTGGATGCTTTGGTTGCAAAGGGCGTGACGACTGAAGACCGCGTGCTTGACGGAAAGGCCATGCTTTTACGAATTGTTTCGATGCTCAGCCGTCTGGTTGAGCGGTTCGATTCGCCGGGTGCTTTGCATGAAGAGTCGGACGGAACCGAGAATGGCGGGTCAGAAATTCACGAGACAGTTAGCTATCGTTCAATTCGAGGACGAGGACGAGGACGAGGACGATTACGAAATAAACATTAACATTATTTTCTAAGACATTTATGGATTCAATCAAAACTGAAATCGTCGTTGTCGGCTCCGGTCCCGGTGGCTACGCGGCGGCATTTTACGCAGCCGACCTCGGAAAAAAGGTGATTCTAATCGAGCGCGATAAGGTTCTCGGCGGCGTATGCCTCAACCGCGGGTGCATCCCGAGCAAAGCGTTGCTGTACGCGACCCACCAAATCGTCAACGCCCGCGAATCCGCGCACCGCGGCATCGAATTCGCCGAGCCGAAGGTGGAACTGGAGAAATTGCGTCATTGGAAAAACTCCATCCTTGCCAAATTGACCGGCGGCGTGAACACACTCGCTAAAATGCGCGGCGTGCAAGTCATTGCGGGCCGGGGTTATTTCGAAGGCTCGCAAAAATTGCGCGTGGAGACCGACCAGGGACAGCAATTTATCGAATACGACAAGGCGATACTCGCCGTCGGTTCCCTCCCGGCCATGCCCAAGGTATTTGACCTGGGCAATCCTCGCGTCATGACCTCCACCGAAGCGCTCGAAGTGCCCGACGTTCCCGAAAATCTGCTCGTCGTGGGCGGCGGCTACATCGGCATGGAATTGGGATTTGTCTATGCGGCGCTCGGAAGCAAAGTCGTCGTGGCCGAGGCGCTGGACTCCATCCTGACCGGCGCGGACCCGGACCTGGCCCGTCCTGTGGTCGCCAGCGCCAAAAAGATGTTTAAGGAAGTCCGGCTCAAGGCGAAGGTTTCAAAAATGGCCACTGTCGGAAAGCAAATCAAAGTGGTCATGGAATACAACGGTCAACAACTCGAGGAACTTTACGACCGCGTCCTGGTCGCCGTTGGCCGCATCCCGAATAAGGCCGATCAGGGCCTGGAAAATACCAAAATCCAGTTCGACGAACGTGGCTTTGTCAAAATCAACAAACAATGCCAAACCGACGACCCGAACATTTACGCCATTGGCGATATTGCCGGCGGCATTTTACTCGCTCATAAAGCGCACAAAGAAGCGCGGATTGCCGTGGAAGCCATTTGCGGCGGCAAGGCCGTGTTCGACAGCGTGATTCCCGCCGTCGTGTTCACCGACCCGGAACTGGCCTGGTGCGGTTTGACCGAAACCGAGGCCAGGGAAAGAGGCATCGAGTACCAGGTGGCCAAATTCCCGTGGACGGCTTCCGGCCGTGCACTGTCCTTTGATCGCACCGATGGCGTCACCAAGATCATCGGCGATGCCAATACCGACCGCGTGCTGGGTGTGGGAATTTGCGGCGCCGGCGCGGGAGAACTGATTTCCGAGGCTGCCCTGGCGATTGAAATGGGCGCGACGGTCGAGGACATTGCCGAAACTATTCATCCGCATCCAACCCTTTCAGAAACGTTGATGGAAGCCGCCGACGCATTTTACGGCCATGCGACGCACATCTTTACGAAGAAGAAGGAAGAACAGCCCAGGGCCTGACGCCGTCTATCGGCATCATTGAGACGGTTGGACCAGGACGGCCACGCGATAAAACCGGTGCGGAAATTGTGATATCGAGTCCGTGAACGTAAACGGCGGCGTGTTGGTGAAGACGGCTACCCAATTGACCAGATTGGTCGAAGCCTGGACGACCGTTGCGCTGGCAGGGCTCGTCACGGTCACGTTGAAGTTCGTTCCCACGGCTGCGCCATCAAAAACCGGAAACTGAACGACGCTGATGTCGTCGAGGCCAAACTCGCTGCCAGTGTCCGCCCAGATGACAAACGACAGTTCGGTTTCCAATTCCGTGGCCGTGACATCAAAATTGAAATTCGTCCATCCAGGATAAAATTCTCCCGGGCCAATTGAAAAAGCCGTCAGCAAATTGGCGGAAAAATTGCCGAAATCAAGATTAGCAGCGAGATCGTGACCGGCTCCGTCCTCTGCCCAGAAATTAATATCATACACGTCGCCCGGTGTTGTCGAAATGTCCTGCGATAGAATATCGTCGGACCCCGATTCAAAAAGAAAGCGGGCGTAATAAGGATCGGTATCAAACCCAGGACTGGCAATGGTTGGACCGGAAAAGTTCGTTTGGGTCCCGGTATGACTGATTTGCCAATCTTCGAAGCTGCCGCCCCCTGCTTCAAAGTTCCCGTTTTGCACAAGGTTTTGAGAAAATACTGGATAAGTCAGAAGAAAAAATACAATCCCACACGCCGTCAACACTCCGCTACGACCTGCGACCATTACTTGGCCCTTAAGCCCCGAACGCTCCATGGTTCGAACCGTAACACCGGTTTGAGAATTGTCAAATTGCGCTCTGTGAGCTACGCGCGCAACTGATTTTGTCCCGTTTGTCGCGTGGCAGCGTGATGCCGCAGCCGCGCAAAATCGCCTTGTTCACAGGCATTCACAAAGCCTTCCGTCACAGATTTCAGCTCCTCCCAGCGCGCTCGAATTTGGCCGGCTTCGGCCGGTGTGATGGATTCGTCGCCGGTTGCTTTGGCGATGACGTGCAGGAGGTCCGCAAATTCCTGGACAATTTGATTTGTCGCGGGAATTAGATGATGCGGATGCGGCATGTTTTTTGGATTTAAAATAAAAAAGCCGCCCGCGCGCTCGCAAATCCACTGAACGAGGCGATGGTCGTCGGTGCTTTTGAGCAGCGCCTCGATGCGGTCGAGCGGATTGCCCACGCCGCTGCCCGCGGTGTTTGGCTCGCCCCATTTGTAAATCATCGAGGAAGAAAGCCCGAGGTCGGCCGCAATTTCCTTCGGTTTTTTCTTTTCAAATACTTCGCGAAACAATTCGTGAGATTGCATGGGAAAACGATGGGCGCGTCTGGACAAAATTAAAAGGTAAAAATTGAAAAATCATTGGCACTTCGTTTGCCGGTTTTGGTGTTGGACGCGTAAGATTTTTTGAGCCACAGATATGCACAGATGAAACGCAGATGTCTTATCCGCAGATTTTGCCGATTTTCGCAGATTTGGCTAACTTGCGAATTTAATCTGCGTTCATCTGCGAAATCTGCGGACGTTCTTATCTGTGTTTCATCTGTGTTCATCTGTGGCTAAATAAATATCGAGAACGAGGACGAGGACGATTCCCCCTTTCCCGGTTTGAGGATGACGATGACAATGATTCATAGGCTTGCCGTTTGACCCAATAACGGTCACGCTTTGGCCGTGACCAGCGCTGACCCCAAAGGCACAAACACAAACACCCCCGGCCGACAACCGGTCTTCGCCACAACCCATTGGTCAGTCGTCCTGACCGCCGGGCGCGCAGACACCCCGCGCGCGCAAAATGCCCTGGCCAAATTGTGTTCCACCTACTGGTATCCGCTGTATGCCTATGTGCGCCGACGCGGTTATTCCGCGCACGACGCACAGGACCTGACGCAGGCGTTTTTCGCCCAACTGCTCGAACGGCAATCCTTCGCCCACGCGGACCCGAACCGCGGACGATTCCGCTCCTTCCTGCTCGGCGTCATGAATCATTTTCTGGCAAATGAATGGACGCGCGCGCGCGCCCAAAAACGCGGCGGCGGCGCAACCATTTTGCCGCTCCAATTCGAAACCGCCGAAACGCGCTACGGACACGAACCGGCCGATAAAACCACGCCCGAACAAAATTATGAACGGCGATGGGCGCTCGCCCTGCTTGAAGAAGTGCTCCGCCGGCTCGCTGATGAATATAAGCAGGAGGGTCGCGCGGAATTGTTCGCCGAACTGAACCCCTGCCTGGTCGGCGAACGCGCCACGCATCCATACGCGGAACTGGCCACAAAGCTGGGCGTAAGCGAAGGCACCGTGAAATCGGCCGTCCACAGAATGCGCCAGCGCTATCGCCAATTGCTCCGCGATGAAATCGCCCATACCGTTGGTGAACCGGGGGAAGTGGATGCGGAATTGCGGCATTTATTCGCGGTGCTTGCGGTGTAAGGGGGTTGAAGTGTTGAAGTGGTTTTTGGTTCGGGTGATGGTTAGCCAGTTGTTGCGACCCTGTTGCGGATTTGTTTCGGATTTGTTGCGGTTTAAGTCGTTGATATTCAACGCTGTAGCGGATGTTGCGGATTTTCAGACCTCATATATCAATATCTATCTCCGCACAGTCGCTTGATAGTTGTCCAGGCAAATCGCGAATTAGTCAGAGACTCGGTGGCAGCGCCACTGGCATACCTCGTCTCCTACTGCGCGTAAAGCGTAAATTTCGCGCAACCTTTGGTGGCGGATTTCCGTAGTAGATATATAAGCAATGAACAGAATGCATGAAAATAAAAGCCCATGAAAAACATTCTTCTCTCGTCTCTTATCGGCGTCGGCCTGACGCTTTTTGCCGGTTCTCAGGGTTTAGGACAGGCGATTGACATTGGAGATGCCACCAATTTTTCGAAGTCTCTCGCTGTCGCACCGGGCGGCAATTTGACTATGAGCGTGGAACGCGGCGGCGTCCATATCGCCGGCGCGGATCAAAACACGATCGGAATCGAGGTGCAACGCGACGTGACGGGCGCGAGCGATTCGGACGCCGCTAAAATTTTGCGGGAAGAACATGTGGTGATTGAGAAAACCGGAAGCTCCATTTCCATCAATTCGACCGAGCCAGACAGCCTTCACTCATTTTTTGGGTGGAACCAGCCCAATCTGAATGTTCATTATGAAATCACCGTGCCGCGGCAATTCGACGTCCGGGTGACAACCGGCGGTGGTGGCGTTGAACTGGATAGTTTGCGCGGAGATCTGCACGTCAGGACTGGTGGCGGCCACATCAAGTTCGAAGACATTGACGGAAACGTTGAGGGCGAGACGGGTGGCGGCCATGTCTATGCCCACAATTGCAAGAGCCCGCTGCAGATCAGAACCGGGGGCGACAACATCACCATCGAAGGGTTTACAGGCCCGGATATCCAGGCCAGGACCGGCGGGGGATCTGTCTCGGCCGATTTTGTTGCCGCGCCAACGGCGGACAGCGCATTTCGCACCGGCGGCGGCAACGTGAGGGTGCGTCTTCCGGGCAACTCGGCGCTAAACCTGGATGCCCGCACGGGGTCAGGCACGGTAAGAACCGACCTGCCAGTCGAGTTTGAAGGCAAACTTTCGGGCGATCGGTTGAAAGGAACCATTAACGGCGGCGGCCCGTCGCTGGAACTGCGAACCGGGGGTGGGAACATTGAAATCCTCAAGGTCCATTGAAGCGTGATGACGTGGGTTAACGGCTAACAATCATTGCAATTTCACCGGCAATTTCGGCCAAATATTTTGTTACTTTTTTCGTATGGGCGTGCATGAATAGGTGAATGGCCAATGATGACATGGAACTGGTGCGGCAATTCGTCACCAGCCAATCCGAAAGCGCTTTCGCTGCGCTCGTCTCACGTTATACGAATCTCGTCTATTCGGCGGCGTTCCGGCGGGTGGGAAACTCGCAATTGGCCGAAGAAATCACGCAAGCAGTATTCACTATTCTGGCGCAAAAAGCCGATACCCTCAATAAAAAGACCGTTCTTCCCGGCTGGCTTTATCGTTCGGCTTGCTACGTTTCCGGCCACGCAATTAAACAGGAACTTCGCCGTCAACGCCGCGAACAGGAGGCTTATATGCAATCTCCTTCAAATCAAGAAGATCCGGCAGTCTGGTCACAAATCACGCCTTTGCTCGAAGACGCCATAATGCGGCTAAGTCAGGCCGACCGTGATGCGCTCGTTTTGCGTTTCGTTGAAGGACACAGTTTAAAAGAAGTCGGCGCCGCTTTAGGCGCAAGCGAAGCGGCGGCAAAAATGCGCGTGAACCGGGCACTGGAAAAATTGCGGGTCTACTTTTCGAGGCACGGCGTGAATTCAACGGCGGAAACCATTGCCGGGGCGATGTCGGCCAATTTCGTGATGGCCGCTCCCCCTGCGCTGGCGAAGATGTCAACCGCCGCCGCGCTGGCCAAAGGCGCGGCTGCTTCCACTTCAACCTTAACCCTCGCAAAAGGAGCATTGAAAGTTATGGCATGGTCAAAGACAAAAACAACCATTGTCGGCGTAGCGATCGCGCTGCTAAGCATTGGCGGAACAACGATGGTCGTGAACACATTGCTGCCCGTGCCGGACATTCAGGGCACATGGGAAGGCACGGCGAGCGTGCCGAACGCGGGCGTTGGACCGGGAGAACCGGCAAAGGATACAGGCGTCATGCGAATCACCAAAGTGAATGGCGTTTATCAGGTGACATATGACGACATAGGCATGGGTGAGCACGATTTCCCAATTGATACGTTCACCTACAGGTATCCCAACCTGCACGGCGAAATCGCGTGGGCGGATCGCTCCTTTGTCGGCACAGTGAATCGTTCCGGGGACGAAATAACCTGGAAGGTTATGCTGCGGCGGGAAAATGCTGTCATCGCGACGACGGTATTTCGGCGAACCAATAATCCAACTCCAGTTCCCGAACCGTTGACCGATGCCGAATTTGCGCCACGCGCCGGTTCGGATTTGCAGGGCTTTTGGGCCGGAACGTTTGGCCGGGGAAAATACGCCTCTGACATCCAGGTAAAAATTGCGGAGGCATCCGATGGAACATTCCGAGCTGACTTGTACGATCCCTATGGGTTCACAAACAGCCAGCCCACCGCGGTGAGTTACGACGGGACCACCGTCAAACTGACGCCAATGGATGGTTTGGGCATGTTTGAAGGCCGGTTGCACAACGGCAACAGCGAAATGGCCGGTGTTTGGATTCAAAACGGCTTTTCCTCGTCAATGACCTTGACTCAGGCAAACTATTCAGAATTTCAAATGCGCACAGCGAAATGATAAATTCGAACCCACGGCTATGCAAAGAGACCGATGCATGACGTTCCGCGATGCTCAGAGCGGGCGAGCTTTGTCGCGCCGGAATGATGCGTTCACACTCATCGAATTGCTCATGGTCATTGCCATTATCGCCATACTGGTAGCGATATTGTTGCCCGTCTTAAGCAAGGCCAGGGTAAGCGCGCAGCGAACCACCTGTCTGAACAATCTCGATCAAATCAATCACGCCATTCAGCTATATGCCGCGGACAACGGTGATTTGCTGCCGATGATTACCAACACGACCACTACTTATATCGGAACCAATACGTTCATGTTTTTCTACAAACCGCTCGTGATGAATTATCTCGGTCTCCATGGCGCGCCTTCACCGCACGACCGGCTTTTTGCGTGCCCGGCAGACACATTCTTTTATTTTGACGAAGACGCTTCGCCTGCTCAGCTTACTCCCACAAGCTTGCACGACCAACCCGGCAGCTACTATTCCAGTTATGAGTACAACGGCTTTGGGCAGTATCCTGACGTTTTGCCTGACCTGCCTCCAGACATTGATTCTGGCATTCCCGGACTTTATGGCTGGAAACTCGGTGCCATAGAAGGCCCCTCCAAAACCGTTATCGTCACCGAGGACTCCGCCGGCTGGCCATTTACATGGCACGATCCGATGCGGCCGCCGCCGGGAGCGTTTGGATTTAACAATGCCAGAAATGTGGTCAGCTTCGCAGATGGCCACGCCAGCTACATACCGATTTACCTTTACACGAATCTCTATTTGCCGGCAGACGCCTATAATCCGCCCCCGGGCTACGACTACAAATGGAGCGCAAATTAGTTGAGAAGTCTGAGATTTTTTCCGCAACCTTTCGCTGCCGATTCCGTAGTGAGTAATGAAACGATGGCTTGCAAATTGTGAAGCCCGAAGACACTCAAACAATCGGCATGAAACCAACGATCCTTCTTCACTCCATCCCGGGAACAAATAAAAAAATGTCCGTCTGCTGGGTTGTCCTTTGTGCCTGCCTCATGGGCGCGCGGGCGGACGAAGTGGAGATTTTATTATGGTAAACGCCAATGATAACAAAGGGCTCGATGACGTCCTAAAAGGCATTTGGAAAGAAGATGATTGGCCGCAGCTATGAAACGAATAGAAACAGCACTGACATTTGAGATTTGGCAAGGTGGCGATTTATTACGCCTTTACGCCATTTTTTCTGTAACCTCCTGCTGCCAATTCCTAAGTAATAGTTGGTATGTATACAGAAAGAGTCTGCACAAATTGCCGAAAGCCTTTGCCGCCCCAAGTGCTATTCGGTTTGTGCCCCGAGTGCGGTATCAAGGCGGGCTTCCCTCCAATATCACCGCTGCCCGGCAGCCAGCCTCCCGCAGTCCCCGATACCATGATTATGGCGCCCGCTGTGTGTCTCATGGTGGTCGGCGCCCTGAAATTGCTCTCAGCCCTGAAGATTAAAATCAGAAAACACAGATTATGTATAAAATCATAGGAACAGACGGCAGGCAATACGGGCCAATCACCGCCGACCAGGTTCGACAGTGGATTGCCGAACGCCGCGCCAACGCCCAGACCCTCGCCCAAAGTGAAGGTTCCACGGAATGGAAACCGCTGATTTCATTTCCCGAATTTACTTCCGAATTCAACCTGGCGCCGCCGCCGGCCTCGGGCCCCTCGGGCTCAAGTTACAACCCCCGCGCATCAAATAAAATACCGGCCGGTGTCTGCGCAATTTTGCTCGGCAGCCTGGGTGTGCATAAGTTCATTTTGGGATATACCGGCGCGGGACTGATCGTGCTGCTCGTAACGATCCTCACATGCGGTTTTCTTCTGCCCATCACCCACATTATCGGCATTATTGAAGGCATCATTTACCTGTGCAAATCTGACGATGAGTTTGTGCGAACGTACGTTGATGGCAGGAGGGAATGGTTTTGATTGGCAGCCGTTGAAACGTTGAAACGGGTTTAGGTCCGGGAGATGCCTGGACGGGCCGGTTTTTGTCCCCGGCCGGGCGACGCGCGAATTATTCAGAGACTCGTTACCTCGCCTCCTGCGGTGCGTTACCGTTTCAACGCTTCAACCTCAAAAATGCGTGTCTATGGCCATGAGGCTAGTAAATTCGTTGATTCTACCGACCGAAAAGCCGTTTTTGGCTTGGTGTCAATAACCTCACTAAATGTGAACTTATTGACACCGACGCAAATGTCGCAA
>DATJTK010000073.1:0-48676 GCA_035503455.1 Candidatus Sulfotelmatobacter sp.
CGGCATTTGTTTCTGACGCGGTGTAATCGATATAGCTTTCATCCACCGGCCAGACATTAACGAAACCTTCAATTGGCTCGATGGGGCCGTCGTAATAACCTCAATTCACAAATACTACGATACTAGGAACCGACCCCTTTATGATACTAGGAACCGACCCCTTTATGTATCATTCGCGCTTTGCCCGCGATGCCTTTGGAAGTTCCGGCGCGAGTAGTTCATGCACACCGATGCCATAAGCATTGGCGATTTTTTCCAGAGTTGAGAGACGCAAGTCCCGCCTCTTGCCAATTTCAATGAGTTGATAATACTTGTACGCAATGCCGGAAATATGGCGACTGAAGTGGCCGAAGCGCCGGAAGCCGGTGATTCATGTTTGCATCAAAACTGACCGACCGGGCGAAAGACTCCTGGAGCTCGTCACAACAAACCGAATCCGCATTCCGAATGGTTGGGCCACGAGGGTCAAAGGAATCGGAGATCGGGGATTTTGTGAAACGGATTTTGAGGGCGGCGTTACTGAAACCATAAACCGAGCCATGCTGTGCGCCCGCTAAATGGGTTTGTTTGTCCCTGCCTCATCAGCTTTATTTCTTTACTTGACAACGGCAGCCTGTTTGTTTAGACATGCTGCACGCACGAACTGGCTGCGTCTAACCCCAAAAAAAGAACTAATTATGAAAACCACAAAGAAAATCTATGGAATCGCCCTGGCGCTGACGTGTAGCCTGGCGGCCACCCTCAAAGCGCAAAACATATATGTTGCAAACGGTGGAAACGGCACGATTGGCGAATACGGGCTGGATGGGTCGACAATCAATTCCTCGCTGATTTCCGGGTTGGATGTTCCCGCTGGCGTCGCAATTTCGGGCAACGTAGTGTTTGTCGCGAATGAGTCTGGCGGCACCATTGGCGAATACACGCTTTCCGGGCAGACAATCAATGCCGACTTGATTTCCGGGTTGGTTCGCCCTTGGGGCGTTGCGATTGTGGGGAACGACCTGCTTGTTGATAACGATCCCGCTGACGGCGAAGGATACATTGGCGAATACACGACTTCCGGGCAGACGGTTAATGTGTCACTGATTTCCGGCTCTATGATAACTCCCAGAGACGTTGCGATTTCTGGGAACGACCTGTTTGTCGTGAATGCTCCCACCCCTAACACAGCCTACATCAGCGAATACACGACTTCTGGCGCGACCGTCAACGCGTCGCTGATTTCAGGGCTGAATAGCCCGTCTGGCATAGCCATTTCGGGGAACGACCTGTTTATCGTGAACAATAACGGCACCGTTGGCGAATACACGACTTCGGGGGCAACCGTCAATGCGTCGCTGATTACCGGCTTGGGTGATCTGGCTGACATCGCGATCTCGGGCAACGACCTTTTCGTCGACAACTCCGATTCGGTTGGAGAATACACGACTTCTGGAGCCACGGTGAATGCTTCATTGATCACGGGATTGTACAATCCGGTCGGCATCGCTTTTGCGGTGCCTGAGCCGGGATCGCTGGCCTTGGCAGGCATGGGCGCGGCAGCGTTGTTGTCGCGTCGTCGCTTGTCCAGTTTGAGAACCCCCCGAAAAAAAATAACTCAGCATGAAAGCACTGAAGAAAATCTATTTTATCCCTTTGGCGCTAGCGTGTAGTCTTGCAGTCACCCTCAAGGCGCAGGACATATACGTTGCCAATTACGGAAACAACAGCATTGGCGAATACGGACTGGACGGTTCAACCATCAATGCCTCACTGATTTCCGGCCTGGATTACCCCGAAGGCATCGCTATTTCGGGAAACGACCTGTTTGTCGTGAATTCTGCCAACGGCACAATAGGCGAATACGGACTGGATGGGTCATCGGTTAACGCAGCGCTGATTTCCGGCTTAAGTGAACCTGTTGAAATCGCGATTTCGGGGAACGACTTGTTTGTCGCGAATTATAACAATGGCACCATCGGCGAATACACAACTTCAGGACAGACGGTGAATGCTTCGCTGATTTCCGGGTTGATCAACCCCAGCGGCATCGCGATTTCGGGTGATGACCTGTTTGTCGCAGATTGGAAAACCGGCACCGTCGGCGAATACGGACTGGATGGGTCAACGGTCAATGCTTCGCTGATCTCCGGGTTGAGCGGCCCTGAAGGCATCGCTATTTCACGGGGCGACTTGTTTGTCATGCGTTACGGCGTCGGCGAATACACGACTTCGGGACAGACCATCAACGCCTCGCTGTTTTTCGAACCGAATACCTTTGGCATCACCGTTTTGGGGAACGACATATTTCTCTCGGAGTGGTACGCCGGGGAGGTCGGCGAATTCACAACTTCCGGGTCAACCATCAATTCCTCGCTGGTTACCGGGCTGAACCTGGCCACTGGCCTCGCCATCAGTCCGGCGCCGGAGCCGTCCGGTTGTGCGCTGGCAGGTTTGGGCGCGGCGTTGTTGTGGCGGTGGCGGCGTCCGTCTGCCACCAAAAAAGCACTATCAGTAATGGCAACTGTGCTTGCCTTTAACCGCGTGCGTTTCATTCCAATCGGCGGCGCAAACTGTCCAGTACGTCACGTTTAGCTGTACAAATTCAAATCCCAACTTTCCGGCAAACTTCCCGGTGCAGCCAATCCAGCTTGTTTGCCTGGTTGGTTACGGGCCAGATACTAGCGTTGCGTGTTGCATGACTAATAGGATGGTTATAGGCATGACGACGGCGGCCTACACCTCGCAAATAGTGGTTGGCCTGACGAACATTGAACTTGTTAACACACTTGCTGGAGGAGCCTGGGCCACGTTTCAAATCACGACACCAGCCACCGCAAACGTCATTACCAATTACGTTCCCGCCAATGAATTTGAAGACGTGTTAACGTAAAGGGGTCGGTTCCTAGTATCGTAGTATTTGTCATTCATTTATCAAGTTTTACGCCGATGCCAGTATAGCAAGTGGTTGAGGTGTGTTGAAGTACCCATCTTCAGGCGTTGAGCCATCCATTTGATCGTCGCTGTCGTCTCTGACCGCAACTGAAGGGCCAGTTTCACCTTTCCCGGATCGCCCTTTGAACGAACTTCCAAATCCGCTTCCGTCCATTTCAGCCGCCTCAGTCCTTCCCGGACAATTCGATCCGCTTCCTCCGCCTCGCTTTGTGCCCGTTCTTCCCCAAAATGATTTTCACCGATCCGCTCAGACATCTGTGCCAGCAATTCCCTCCGAAATTCTTCAGTCCCCAAACACCAACCGCGCCGCATTGCCTTCAATTGCTTCGGGTCGTCCTCGGCCATTCGGCGCAACTCCATTCGCTTCCCAAACTCGCGCCGCCCCTCCTTGCTGTCTCCAGGAATCCCATGCTCCCCAGCAACCGATCAACTCGCAGCCAAGCCGGACGCTTCCGCCGCGGTTGCAAATAATACCCCATGCTGCTCCAGGGAAAAGAGACCAGGTGACGCTCCAACGGCAACATCTTTGCCCGAGCGGGGTTCAAATGCACGTAATCACAGACGCTCTTCAAATAGCCATTGCCGCTGCCATCCACGATCAGCGACTTGTAACGCCCGCTGAACAGGTGCCCGAATAGCTTATGGCGCCGGTTGAACCGTGACGTGTAAGTGCCCAAAAGCCATTTCATGCCGGCCACAAGATTGGCCTGAGGCGTTTCGATCACCAGATGGAAATGATTGGGCATCAGGCATGAATCTGCCACCCGGTTTTCTCGCACGCCTCTCTCAGGCTACCTAAAAAGCAGCGATGGTCCTGGTCACCCTTAAAGATCAGCTCACGCCGGTCCCCGCGACTCATCACATGATAAATCGCCCCTGGATATTCCACGCGCAGCTTTCGCGCCATGTGTCAAATTCTACCAAGTGAAACCCAACCGTCAACGCGAGAATACTATAATACTAGGAACCGACCACTTTAACCTTTACTACCAAGTGAAATCCAACCGTCAACGCGAGAATACTATAATACTAGGAACCGACCACTTTACGGGAGAAAAGATAACGAATTTTGAGGCTGCTTAGCAAATCAGTTGGAGATCCCTGATGAACATTTTACACACTCGTCCCGCCCGGCCCATTTCACGGATAAGTAGCCGTACCATGTGAGGTGACCCAGTCATAATCCCCCAGATTGAAACCGACGGCTGGAGAAACCCATCCTCCACCAGGACCTTTCTCGGGCTCGCAAATACCGGAGTTGCTGGCAGGATTATAACCACTCACCCATCGATGATACTCGGCGTGGCCATCGGCAAAAGTAAAATCATTCCCCAGGGTATGCCGGCACGCCGGTGTGTCCGCCCATTGCGACGAACTGCCCCAGGCAATGCAGCCGTTATTTATTGTATCGGCGCTTTCATCACAAAATACCCAGGCATCCACAGGATCAGGACCCTTCAGACGCGTGCCGATATCTGTGAGCCTCTGGTAACCGTAACGTGGAATACCGGGCCAAGTCCACAGAACCGCATTAATCGGACAATTATTGGTCACTTTTGCGAGGTTTTCTGCGTCTCCTTCCATGCAATAATTTATTGAGTAACTGCGGACCCTGGCATATGGGACGCCACCCTCAGTACATTTAAATTTATCGTCGGGACATTTGAAAATGCCGATGGCATAGTTGCAGTAGGGGCCGGTCGCAGCGCGCTGCAAATAAACCACATTTGTGTTGTCCGGATTAGGATCAGCCCAGCTTAGATAGCCATTCACCCAGTTTTGGTAAGTTGTATCGACTCCCTGGACAACGGTTTGGGCGGGATTTGGCATTATCTTGTCATTGTTATCACTCGAATACATGACCCAGGCCGTGGCCAACTGTTTGAGATTATTGAGGCATTGCGTGCGCCGCGCGCTTTCCTGGGCGGCGCTCAATACCGGCAATAGAACTGCGGCAAGAATTGCGATAATGGCGATGACCACCAGCAGTTCGATAAGCGTAAAGGCCGCACGGCCTTTGTGCGTGGCCGGACTCTCAGGTCGCCCGGCGGCGCCTCGGGAATCCTGGCGTCGTCTCCTGCCTGTCCTGCCCGCCCCTTCCCTGGCACGGGCCCGGTTATCCATTATAAAGGATGAATAGCCTGTCTTCATTTTCGCACCATTAAACTTTTCTATTCATTTTCTCTGATTTAAATGATTATTGTGACAGGGGCAGAACGAGGCGGTAGTACTGGTTCGAAGAGGTCACAGGCACTATCGCTATATTCATGTCATTTGAGAAGACGAGCACGGAGTTCGTGACGTTGACCCAATTCGTCGTCGTCAGATCGGAATTTTCCTGGAGTGAGTAGCCATTGACCGAACCCGGCCAGGCAATCATGGCGTTGCCGTCCGCCTCCTCGATGGCCTGGGGCGGAATGCTCACGAATTGGAAGTTCTGAACGGTCTGGATGGACGTATCCCCGCCGAATGCCCCAGTAAACCCAACGTAGGCGGTATCCCCGCCTAAAGGTTGCGTGATGTCTCCGGTGACTATATTCGTGCTGAACGTAGCGGCGCTGAGTTCATTCGATAACGTCAGCCCCAGGTTGCCGTTGGCATAATTGAGCCAGACGTTGACCAGACCATTGGTCAAATTGACGCTGCCTGTCGGAATGGTCGAATCGAGGTTTCCGTCGACGCCAAAGCCAACTCCGGTGCCGCCATAGTTATTGCCGGGGTAGATATTGATCTGGAACGCAACACTGGGAGTGATTCCCGTATATCCGAGGTCTCCTCCGCCTGAGCCTGTGGCGCTGGGACCGCGAGGATCGTTCTGGAGGCAGAAGGTGATGCCATCGGCAAGCGGGTAGGTGCTCAAATATTGCGCCTGATAGATAAATGAGGCCTGGAACGCGCCGATGTATTGGGGAATGTCGAAGAAGAACGTTCCATTGCCTTCTCCGGAGTAGGTGAGGCTCAAGACGCCACTGGCGAAACTGGCGCCTCCGCCGGTCTTCCAACCCAGTCCGGTGTTGCCGTAGAACGACAACGGAAGATCGCCTGAAATAACGAGCGGGGCCACGCTGCTTGTGGTGGCACCGTAGACATTGGTAATCACCAACTGATAATCGCCGACATTGGCGGCCTGGACATCGGTGAGGCTCAGGGAGCTGGATTGCGCGCCGGAGATCTGGCTGTTGTTGGCCAGATTCACCCAGGTCGAGCCGTTGTTGGAGAACTGCCATTGATATGCGAGCGGGTATGAACCATAGACGGTTGCCGAATTATTGGCGTTTTGGCCCAGGACGGCATAGAACGGACTTTGAACGTCCACGGAAATCGCCGGCTTTCCAGAGCTTACAAACACTTGTACTGTGCTCGAATTGGTCGAGCCGTAGGCATTGGCCGAGGTCAAATAGTAAGTGTCTCCAGCCTGGATATTGCTAATCACGAGCGTCGTATTGGTTTGGCCGGGGATGTAGCTGTTCGCAAGGACGTCGAACCATTGATTCGTCAACGTCGGAGAACCGCCCGGCGTTGCGGAAACGACAAGCGTGCTGCCTGCATCTACATTTGTGCCACCGACAGGCTGTTGTATAAAGTAGGGCCGAATACCGGCCAAATAATATTGATTCAGAACCTCACTTGGACTGAAGACGTAGTTATAAATCGCCGCGTCGTTGAGATACCCGTGAAATTGGACGCCGGCAGGAGTGGTCGAAGAGTCGCGGGCGCCAATGTCGATCGGAACCGGGCCGATATTAAGAATTCCGTTCCCAGCCGGGACCGTGCCGGTGGCAACCAAATTGCCATCAACATAAAGCAACAACTGGCTGTTGGCTTCGTCGCATACACCAACCACAAAATGCCAGTTAGCGTCGTTGCCCAGATTTACCGTACTGGCGGCGGCATAATAATTACCGGTCAGGGCGTCGCGCACGACAAACCGCAAATCGTTGGGTGAAGCGCCTTCGTCCAACGTGAATTGTTCAGCGCCCCAATGACCTTTCGTGACGAGGCCGGCATTTGCGGTTTGGCCGAGTTGGTTGCCATTGGCCCAGACAGCGACCGTAAATTCCCCATTGCCGCCCGCAGGCGTGGAGAAGTCAATGTTCGATGCTATCAATCCGGCAAAAGAAGGAGACAACTGGCCAAAGAATGTTGACGTTTCTGTCGGATCGGTAGCGGTACTATAGCCGGTGCCGCCATTCGCATTTGCCAGAAACACATTGGTATAAATGCCATTGTTGCCGCTTTGATAATCATTGCAAATGGCGCCGTCATCGCCGGCACCGTTATCCGGCCCCTCGCTTAACCGCCAATACGCCAAAGGCTGGGCCGCGAGAACTGCCTGCGGGAAGGGCGCGGTCGGAGCCGGAAGGTAAGCCACCGACCACACCGTGCTGGTGATCGAGCCAAAGATGTTAGTTATTACGCAGCTAAAGTTGGTGGGACCGCTCATCTGGATGTCCTCGATCGTCAGGCTGGTATTGGTGGCGCCGCCCATATCAACGCCATTTGTCAGCCACTGATACGCAGGCGACGCGCCCACCACGTCAACCGTGAACGTGGGAGTCGAGCCGAAATAATTAGTTCCGTCAATGTTGGTTCCTCCATACAACGATATTGGATTAGTGTAGGAAACGGGATATTGGGCTATGAACATCAAATTTGAGACGACGGTCAAGCTCACGACAGAACTGGTCACAGCGCCGTAGGTGTTTGTTATTACCACATAGTAATTGGTATACGCAGGGTTTGGCACCACAGGATTGATCACCAGATTGGGACTGGTCGCTCCGCCGAGGGCAACACCGTTTGTGTACCACTGATAGAAGTATGGCGGAGTGCCCTCGACACTCACCGAGTTGGTAAACGCGCTATTCAGGCCGGCCACTGCCGACACAGGTTGCCGCGAGATGACTGGAGCGGGCTGGGCGGTGAAAAAGAGCGTCTGAAGTTGGTCGAAGCTCAGGATATTGGTGAAAAAGGCGACATGAGCAACTTCACCAGCCAGATATTGCTCCGCTGCATTATAGCTGGTTTCGTTTGTGAGCTGCGTATATGCCCCGTCCGGAGCGCCACCGATCCAGACGTCAACATTTGTGCCGGGAATTGGGCTCGAATTAACGACCGAAGCGGAAGTCAGGCCGCTATCAAGATAGAATGCCACGTTGGTGCTGCCATTGAAATAACCGGACTCGAGGGCGAACATGTGCCATTTTCCGTCGTTTCCGTTGAACGCAGCCGTCGGAGCGAGGCTGGCAAATGCTCCCGCTCCTTTAGCTACATATGCTGTGCCAAGTCTGAACGAAGCTTTCCACGACTGACCACTATGACTGACAAGGCTGTTGGTCCGAGCGCCGAGGGTGTCCATCGGATTTCCTTTGAACCAGCCGACGAGTGTGAAGTTCTTAACTGCGCCTGTCGGGTCTAACAACGTATTGTAACCCGCATCTACCGCGCCAACCTGCCCATTGAACGCGCAGGCGTTGGTGAACGGCCCAAATCCAGGATACGTCGGCCCCGCCACTCCGGGAAGAGTCCCCGGTTGATAAACGGCGCAGTCCGCCCCGTGGCCGCCCGTAAAGAAATTGGTCATATTCGCCGCAGCGCTTCCATAATTCATCGCCCCCGGCAAACTGCTCAGCGCCGGATACGTCCATTTCGGCGCATCCATCCGCCAATACATATAAGGATTGTCTCCCAAAATGGTCGCCTTGTAATTTCCCAATCCGTTGGTCCCGGCATTGAAATGGTTTGAGATTTGGAGAAACGTTAAAGCATTGGTGTAAATGGCCACTTCGTCCATAAACCCGCCCCAGTTATGATTGACGGTGTAACTGCGGGTTTCGCCAAACAAGATCGGGTCCCATGTGTCTGGCATAAACTGCGCGGTCGGCAAGAGTGTCGGGGTACCGAAATAGGCCTGCCCGCCTTCGCTAGTAATCGGAGTCTCGTAAACCATGGCATTTGTTCCTGAGTAGGCGCTGCTTAGGTTGGTGCCGTACATATACATCCAACAATTAGTGCCATCGAACACACTGACAAGATAAATCCATGTGTTTTCATAACCCGTAGCGCCGCCTGACAGCCACTCGCCCGAAGCCGCGTTGGTCAACTCCACTTCGCCGCCGCCAAGGTTGCCGTAGCCGTTAAAAACGTGAAAACAAAAGCACGCAGGACTATTCGGAGTGGGGCCACCACGGTAAGCAGCATAACCCTGAACCAGCGACCAACCGTAATCGTTGGCCGCACCGTTGAGGCCGCCGGAACCAATGCCAGCAGTTTGATTTATGATACCGCAATAGGTGCTCGCCTCCGTCGCACGCACCCAACATTCCACTGTAAACGGCTGCCCCGCGACCAGCGAAACGCGATTATCTGTCGTAGGCACAACCAGGCCCGCATTGCCGCCACTCAAAAAATTTCTGGAGCCGTCGGTGTCGCCCGCAATCGCCCCAAAGTTCGTGGCCTGTGCCGACGAACTAAAATAATACCCGTTGGCGATGGATCCCAGGGAGCCGTAGTTCGTTTCCATATCGTATCGCGGCGCCGGTGTTGTTTCCTGCAATGGCCAGTAAGCGACCGGGTTCAGGCTCATCACCGCGTTGGAATAAAGGGATTGCGCATGCAACGCAATCGGCAGGAGGAACGCGGACACTGCCACACCAACACGAAACAGCTTAGAGAATTTTGTTTTCATGGGAATTTTTCGGGATTTGGGTTCTTGAGCGGCGGACGAATTAAAGGGTTAAAGCATTGGAATTTCGAATGTCGAGATAGCAGGCAAAGCCGCGATTGCTCGACTGTTTCAAGAGGGGCATGGAGCTAAAAAAACATAGATAATGGATTATGTCAATAACAAAAAACAAAAAGTATAATATATTTTACAACATTGTGTTGACATCATCGTTTTAGCCATGGATAATTTTATAAAGCTACATATTAAAAACCTTTGAACGTTACTCAAAAAGCCATTCGTAATTAACGACTTATGCCGACGGTCCCGCCGCCCATATTAAATCCCAGCGCAATCGAGCGGTCTGGGCCGGTGGCAACCTTGGGTCCTGTCAGGCAGCGAGCTCTCCGGGAATCAGTCTTTGAGGTGCTGCTTTTGGCGATTGTGCGCGGCGAAATGAGGCCGGGAATTTGGTCGAACCATAAGTTATTGGCCGAGCAACTCCACGTGAGTGTTACGCCCCTGCGCGAGGCCCTCCAGGAATTGGCCGCGTGCGGCATTATAGAAAATCATTACAATCGGGGAACGATCGTGCGGCCATTTGGGCCGGCCCAGCTTTTCGAGATTTTTCAGGTCCGGGCCATTTTGGAGGCTGAGGCAACGCGGTTGGCTTGCCAGCAAATGGATCGCGCGGCCCTGCTCGAACTTCAATCGCAGGCGAACGATCTCATTTCAAAGGAATCGCCGGACTGGACGTCTTTGGTTGTTGCCAGCGACGATGACTTCCACACTTCCATCGCCAGTTCCTGCGGCAATCTGCGGCTTAAAGAGGAAATTTTCCGGTATCGCTCGTTGCTCACATCCATTCGGCGCGCCGTGGCGGACCATCATTATCCTTTCGACCTGGCTTTGCCTGAACACCTGGCCGTCATTGAAGCACTTTTAAATCATCAGCGCGATGAAGCCGCGCAAGCGATGCACCGTCATATATTGAGTTCGGCAAAAATTTGCAGCGACTTGCTGTTCCCCGAAATAAAGGAAAAAAATTGAATCCGGGTCATAAACGGCATCCAAACACTGTTCTTGATGTCGCTGGTGGCAGGGACATCGCGCTGCGATGTCCCCGCCCGCGCAAGATGCGGGCGGAACATGCGTTGAACGAGGTCCGATTCCACTCGTTGCGCCGCTGCACGCGGCGCTGGACGCCGCAGCGCAGCGTCCCTACCAGGAACAGTGTCAAGATGCGCCCAGCGCTGTCTGCCGATTGAGACTTTTCTATCAGGCTAATTTGTGAAAGAAACGAGAAACTTTTTGGCTTCGCTGGGTTACCCCGAGGGTGACCTGTACAGTTTGCCTTCTTCTTCAAAGCGATTTCCCGATGGCGCGCAATATCGCGTCGAATTGCCCAGCGTGGAAGGGCCGGCGGCGCTGGCAGCCACGTTCAAGGAAATTGACCGGTACGGCCTGACCGTCCATCGCATCTCGCAAGGCAGCGGCATCATGCTGCTGACGGACGATGAAATCCTGGAGATGGGCCGGCTTTGCGCCTCGCGGAAAATGGAGCTGAGCCTTTTTGTCGGGCCGCGCGGGACATGGGACATCAGCCCCATGCCATTGACTGCGGCGGGCAAAGCGGCAGGCATCCGGCACGAAGGCATGGACCAATTGGTTTATGCTATCGAAGATTTGAAACGCGCCGCCGCGCTGGGCATTCGCGGCGCCCTGGTCGGCGACGAAGCATTGGTGTTGCTGGCAAAAAAAATGAAGGAAAAAAACCTGCTGCCGCAGAATTTTATCATCAAATGTTCCGTTCAAATGATGGCTTCCAATCCGGTATCTGTGCGTCTCATCCAGGATTTGGGAGCGGATACTTATAATCTGCCGACAGGGCTTACGCTGCCGAAACTAGCGGCGATCCGGCAGGCCACGAGCATTCCTTTGGATTTATACGTGGAAGCGCCGGACAATTTCGGCGGATTCATTCGGCATTACGAGATTCCGGAATTCATTCGGATTCTGGCGCCGGTTTACATCAAATTCGGGTTGAGAAATCATCCGGACGTCTATCCTTCGGGCAAACAGTTTGAGGCAACCAACATTTCACTGTGCCAGGAGCGGGTGCATCGGGCGTCGCTGGGAATGGAAATGGTGAAGCGCTATTATCCCGACGCCGTCACGTCAAAGCCCGGTCCAGCGGATTTGGGAATACCGGTTGTCAAAGAATCTTGAGGTTATGTCCATCGAGGCCAAACAATATATCAATGGAGAATGGACCGGAAGCGCGTCCGGACAGCGGGCGACAAGGGAAAATCCATCCAATATAAACGAAACCATCGGCAATTATCCGCTGGCAAGCGCCGAAGAAACCAATGCGGCAATCGAAGCGGCTCATCGGGCGCTTCCCGCGTGGAAAGCGATGCCCTGGCCCGCGCGTTCGGAAATTCTGCATCGCGCTGCGAATATTTTAGACGAAAACAAAGAGGAATTGGCGCGGCTGATGACGCGTGAAATGGGCAAGCCCATCGCCGAAGCCCGCGGGGAGCTCAAACGCGGCGTGGTCCTCCTCCGCTACTACGCGGGCGAAGGAATGAGGCCTTCGGGCGAAGTGTTTCCCGCGTCCGATGGCAAAACCCTCCTTTACAGCAATCGCATTCCCCTGGGCGTCGTCGGCATCATCACCCCGTGGAATTTCCCGGTGGCCATCCCCCTCTGGAAAATGGCTCCGGCTTTGATTTATGGAAATACCGTGGTTTGGAAGCCTGCGGAACCATCGTCCATCACCGGATTCGCACTGATGCAATTGTTGGAAAAAGCCGGTTTTCCCAAAGGCGTCATCAATATGGTCGCCGGCAACGGCGCTATCGTGGGCCAATGCATCACATCGCATCCGCTGGTACACGGCATCAGCTTTACCGGCTCGAATGATGTCGGCCGCAAGGTAGCATTGGCCGCGGTCGAGCGCGGGGTCAAATATCAACTCGAGATGGGCGGCAAAAACCCGACGATCGTCGCCGCGGATGCCGATATGCGCAAAGCCGTGGACCTCACGCTGAGCGCGGCCATGCGTTTCGCCGGTCAAAAATGTACGGCGACCAGCCGGGTGATTGTCGAGGAAAGCATCGTCCCGGCTTTTACTGAAATGATTGTCGAGAAGGCCAGGAGCATCAAGCTGTCCGATCCCCTGGAAGACGATTGCTATCTGGGGCCCGTGGTGACCCAGACACAACACTCCAACATCCTGGCCTCGGTTGGCCGCTCGGCCAAAAATGGGGCCAGCCTCCTGACCGGCGGCAAGGCGCCCGATGGCAAACAGGGATATTTCATCGAACCAACGATTTTTGGCAGGGTGGACCCGAGTTCGGAACTGGGCCAGCGGGAAATTTTTGGTCCTGTTTTAGGCATTATTCCGGCGCGCAATTTGGAGCACGCGCTCGAACTTGCCAATGACGTCAAATTCGGTTTGAGCGCGGCGATTTTTTCGCGCGACATCAGCCGCATCCTGAAATTCATCAAATCCGCCGAGGCCGGCATGATTAAGATCAATGGCGAGACCGCCGGCGTGGAACCGCACGCGCCGTTTGGCGGATTGAAGCAGTCGAGCTCTCATTCCCGCGAACAAGGCCGCGCGGCCATCGAATTCTTTACTTCAATCCAGACTATCGCTATTTCTCCCGCCGACGACCAGTAAGGCGTTCGTTAATGATTCATGAAAATTACTAAAGTTTCCGCAGATCTCTATCAAGTCCCCGTGCATCGCGACATGCGCGATGCCATCCGGCATTTCAATAAAATGGACGTCATCTTCGTCCAGATCGAAACTGACGAAGGCATTACCGGGCATGGTTTTACATACAGCATTATTCCCCACGGCGCGCGCGAAATCTGTTCGGTGGTCAATACGAGCATTCGGTCGCTGATCAGCGGAATGAATCCGTTGAACAACGAGCAGGTCTGGCACGAGATGTGGCGGCGGATGGATTGGGTCGGGCGCGGCGGCATTGCCGTGCTTGCGCTCGCCGCCGTGGACATTGCCATCTGGGACATCAAATCCAAAACGGCAAAAGTTTCGCTGCACCGGCTGCTTGGAGGATTTCGTGAAAAGGTGCCCGTGTATAATACCGACGGCGGATGGCTGAATCATACCCTGGAACAGCTCGTTGAAGAGACGCGTGAAATTGTTCGCGCCGGTTTCCGCGGCACGAAGATCAAAGTTGGCAAACAGGACCCGGCGGAAGACGTCGAGCGCATCGCAGCAGTTCGCGAGGTCCTTGGCCCGCATCGCACTCTGATGGTGGATGCCAATGAATGCTTTACTCAGGCCGAGGCCATACGGCGCGCGGCCATGTGGGAGGAATTCAATCTGTTTTGGTTCGAAGAACCGCTGCCTGCCGAAGACATATCCGGCCATGCGGCGCTCAAAGCGCACACTTCAATTCCGATTGCCATTGGAGAATCGTTGTTTAATCGCCATCAATTCAAGGACTATATCGCGTGCGACGGCGTTTCCATTGTCCAGGCGGATGCCTGCCGTTGCGCCGGCATTACGGAATGGCAGAAAATCGCGCACATGGCTGCCTGCTACAACATGCACATCAGCCCTCACTTTGTCATGGAACTGCACCTGCCATTGGTCGCGGCCAGCCCCAATGGTTTGTTTGTCGAATACATCCCGTCGCTGGACGCAGTCCTCAAAAAACCCATGGTCCTTGAGGACGGCTATTTCCGTCCCAGCGAAGATCCCGGCCTGGGAATCCCATGGGACTTTGAAAAACTCGAACAATACAAGGTTCGCGAATGAGAATTGACAGCCATCAGCACTTCTGGAAGGCCTCCCGCGGCGATTATCATTGGATGAGCCCCGCAGTCCAGGTCCTGTGCCGCGATTATCTTCCGGCAGACCTCCAGCCTCTGCTGAAAAAAAATAAAATCGACAAAACCATTCTCGTCCAGGCCGCGCAAACGAAGGAAGAAACGGACTTTCTCCTGGACCTGGCGGCAAACCACGACTTCATCGCCGGCGTCATCGGCTGGCTGGATATGGACAGCCCGGACTTCCCGCGACAACTCGAACTGTATTCGCAAAAGCCGAAGTTTATTGGCATCCGCCCCATGCTTCAGGACATTCCTGAGGACGATTGGATTTTGCGTCCGCGCGTCATCCAATCGCTCAAGCTGGTTGCCCAACAGGACATGCCCTTCGAATTTCTGACGTACACCCGGCATCTGCCCTATGTCCTCACTGCGCTCGAATCCGTTCCAGGCCTCCGCGCCGTCGTGGACCACGTTTCCAAGCCTGAGATAAAAAATCGTAAATTGGACCGGTGGAGCACTCTCATGGCCCGCGTCGCCAAACACCAAAACGTTTATTGCAAGCTTTCGGGAATGATTACCGAAGCGGACCACAAAACGTGGACGCCTGACGACCTCCGCCCATACGTCGAACATGTCCTGAAGTGTTTCAGTGTCGAGCGGGTCATGTTCGGCAGCGACTGGCCGGTCTGCCTTCTGGCTGGTTCCTATGACCAGGTCGCCGCAGCCCTTCAGGCGGTCTTAAAACCGCACCTGGACAAGCGCGGCGAAACCGCCGTGTTCGGCGATAACGCGGCGCGTTTCTATAAACTATGATCGACGACGGAGCAGTCGGCGTGGCCTTCATCGGCGCCGGGATCGTCGCCGAAATGCACGGACGCGCGCTCGCTGCCACGCCGGGCGCCCGGCTTGCCGGTGTGTTTGACCCCGTCGCGTCCCAGGCAAAAAAAGTCGCGAAAAAATTCGGCGGCCGCGTCTATAAAAATCTGGACGAATTGCTTCAGGACGAAACGGTCGGCGCAGCCCATATTCTGACACCCACCCGGGAGCACGTTCCCATCGCCCTGCAAGTCTTGCGGGCGGGAAAACATGCGTTGGTTGAAAAACCCGTCGCGATGACCGTGCGCGAAATCCGGGAATTGCAGGACGCCGAAAAAAAATCCGGCCGCGTTTGCATGCCCGCGCACAATTACATTTACGTTCCCTCCCTGCAACGCGCACGGCGGCTCATCTCCGAAAAAAAATTGGGCCGCATCGCCGCGCTTTGGATTCTCTATAATATCTACCATACGAACAAAATCGCCGCCCTATGCGGCAGCGGTGTGCTTCGCGCCATTTGCATTCATCACGCGTATTCGTTGCTCTATTTGGTGGGCAGGCCGGCAAAAGTCTCGGCGACCGTTTCCAACGCGGCACACCAGGGCTTGAAATTCGAGGACCAGGCGGCCATCACCTGCGAGTTCCCGGATGGCGCCATCGCGCATCTTTGGTGCAGCTTCGCCGTGGACGATCCGACGAGCGACCCATGGACCGTCCTGTACAAGGTGCTCGGCGAGCGCGGCGGATTAACCTATTCGTGGAACGAAGCTCAATTCGACGACACGGGCGGTCCCGCGTGGGGCCTGCCCTGCTATGAAGACGGTTTTCGCGGCGAAATTGATCACTTCATCAACCGCGTGATTCGCAAAAACGAAAAGCCCTTGTCAACGCTCGATGACGCCGCGGATGCGTTGCGGATCATCAAGGCCGCCGAACGTTCCGCCGCTTCCGGAAAGCGCCAACGCGTTGACTATGACTGATTTAAGCACGGCGCGCGGCTGTGTGCGGGGTGGAAGGGTGCCAGCCGCAGCACTCACGAAAATTGCGGCGCGCGGCGGCTGGTCTTCGACACCGCCGCGCTCCGAAGATGTCACCGCGAATCCGATCTGCGGCATATTCTTGTGCAATCCCGAGAAACGTTATTAAATAGAAAGCCGGACCCATGAAACCAATCCTCTACCTCATCCTGGTCTGTCTGGTTGGCTCCGCAGGCGGATTCCTGTTTGGATTTGATACATCCGTCATCTCGGGAGTCATCGGGTATATCTCCGACCCCAAACTTTTTAACCTGAGCGCTGAACTCCAGGGCTGGACGGTCAGTTGCATCATTGTTGGCTGCATGATCGGATGCGTCTTCGCCGGCCCGTTGAGCAGCCGATTTGGACGGAAAAACATATTGATTCTCTCAGCGGTTATTTTTTTGGTTTCCTCCCTGGGCTGCGCTCTGGCGCACGACTATTCCACTTTCATTGTCTACCGAATCGTGGCTGGATTAGCCGTAGGCACGGCATCCATGCTGGCGCCGATTTATATCGCCGAAATTTCACCACCTCAACATCGCGGCAAGCTGGTATCGCTCAATTTATTTGCGATTTTTCTCGGCCAATTCCTTTCATTTTTTTCCAATTTTCTTCTTCGCGACTTTGGCGGAGACAATAACTGGCGCTGGATGATCGGCGTCATGGCCGTGCCCTCGTTCTTTTTTTTCGTTTTCCTGCTCTTCGTTCCGGAAAGCCCCCGATGGCTCGCTGAAAAAAATCAAAACGATGAGGCCATGAAAATCCTGACTCGCATCAACGGCGTCGCCGAAGCGAATCGCGAGTTCGCGGAAATCCAGGTCACCATCAACGCGTCCCGCGGACGGTTGGGCGAACTGTTCCAATCGGGAATGCGCAGAATTTTGATTATCGGCATGCTGCTGGCCATCTTTCAGCAAATCACCGGAATCAACGTGGTCATGTATTACGCTCCCAATATTTTCGAATCCGCGGGTTTCCCAAAGGACTCGGCATTGTTGCAGACTGCCATTATGGGCATGGTCAACCTCACTTTCGCGGGCATATCCATGTGCTTCGTCGACAAAATGGGCAGAAAACCATTGATGCTGATCGGCTCAATCGGCATGAGCATTGCCATGGCACTTCTGGCACTGGTCTTTATTACCGGCCATGCAAAAGGCTATTTCGTTCTTGCCTGCATCATGCTTTACCTCGCTTCGTTTGGCTTTTCACTCGGACCGGTCGTGTTTGTGCTGATTTCGGAAATCTTTCCCAATCGCCTCCGCAGTTTTGCGGTCGCCATTTCCACATTTACCCTGTGGGCCGCCGACTTTGTCGTTTCATACACTTTCCCGCCCCTTCTCCAGCATCTGCATGGGTATTCATTCGTCGTTTACGGCGCCATGTGCGTTCTCTGCCTGTTATTTTGCTGGACGTACCTCGAAGAAACCAAAGGCAAAACCCTCGAAGAAATCGAAATGGATTTTACAAAATCCGGGGCGCCGCAACCAGCCGGCACAACCGCCCTGAAAGCGTAAAGCCATCGTAGTCGATCGCTACGCGTCAGCCTGGGCAAGTTTCTTTGCGCAGAAACTGTTGAGGCTTTCACCAGCGGCCTGGGCCTTGGCCACCAAACGGCGATGCAATGCCGGCTCAACGCGCACGATGAATTTGCCGCTGAATTTTTTCCCCGCGAGAGGCTCCGGCAGTTCCTCTCCGTCAGCATGCACAAGTTCAATCATTTCCTCAACAGCCTGGCACAATTCTGCATAAACTTTCGCCTCATCATCGCCGTGAACGCCGCCCAACATGATTTCAGGACAGCGGCCTACGAAGCATCGATCCTCGTCGCTCCATTCTACGAACTTCGCGTAATGCGCGGCTTGCTCTTTGATCTGTTTGCGTGTCATAGCTCAAATCCCGTTTTCAATTTTATTTTACCGCGTCCAGCGCTCTGCGCACGTCGCGTTCCTGATAATGCTTCGCCTCATCACTCGGATTACCGCTCAATGTCACGCGCAACCCTTTCGGATGCGTGAAATTCCGGTGACTGCCCTTGCCGCCACGATTCACAAATCCCGCTTTTTCCAAGTCGGCGATCAGTTGTCGAATTCGTCGCGGCATTTCAGTATCAAACTAGTATCACAAAAATCTGCGGAGGTCAACCATGCGTCCCGTTCTCAAACTTTGAGGTCGTTGGAACGGCCGCCGCCAGAGGTTGCCACGGTTTCCACGATACCAGGCATTGCAGGAGAACGCCTTACATAATTAAAATTCTTGAGAGAAAATTCTTCAAAATAATAGTTGACTGTTTAGTCGAGTATGGTAATTTGTTTGTGTTCCCAAGAGTTGGGAACAAAGAAACAGTATTGAAAGAAAAATTGTTATGGGCCGTGTCAGTGATGCAAAAGTGAGATTGATGGATGCCGTGCTGGAGCTGCTGTGGACGGGATCCTACGGCAGCACGACCATCGATCAGATCTGCGACAAGGCCCAGGTCAAAAAAGGCAGCTTTTATTATTTCTTTCAATCCAAGGCGGAACTGGCAACTGAAGCCTTCGAAGCCAGTTGGCAGTCCAAGCAAGCGGAGCTGGACGGGATTTTTTCGCCTATGGTCCCTCCCCTGGAGCGGATCCGCAAATATTGCGATTTTACCTATAAAATCCAGCAGGAAATGAAGCAAAAATACGGCCGGGCGCTCGGATGTCCGCAGTTTTGCCTCGGCGCCGAAGTTTCCACGCTGGAGGGCCAATTGCAAAAGAAAATCCAGGAAATCCTGGACTATAAACGACGATATCTGGAATCGGCGATCCGCGATGCTGACGCGGCGGGAATCATTCGTGCGCCGGATGCCGGGGCCAAGGCCCGGATGATTCTCGCCTATTATGAAGGCCTGCTGACCCAGGCGCGGATCCAAAATGACGTCGAGGTCCTGCGCGACAGTGTGGGCGGCATCTTTGCCCTGCTGGGTGTTAAAGAGGGAGAACCAGCGCCCGTTTAAAAAATTTTTAGCCATTTACTTTACTAAACAGACAACTACAAAAGAGACCAAAAACATGAATACCAAAGACAAATCTGTCGTGAAAATAGTGCCGGATTCGTGGGTTGCCTCAGGCCAGAAATTTATCATTGGCATCGAGCGCGCCAAACAGAATCTCATCGCTCAATTCAAGGACCATTTGGAATTGCCGCAACGGTTATTTCAGGTGGCGTTGAACGAAGCCGAGGCTTTAGCCTGGGACACGGAATATCCTCAACTCGTGTTTCCAACGCTGGCCGAAGAAAAAATCGCCGCGATTTCAGCCTGGTACAACCGCGGCGGAAACTCGCACAGCGAATACGCTATCGCGGTGTAACAAAATACCAATCAGAAAAAATTCCGCAAAAGACTGACCGATAAATGTCCGAACGAAATGGGGTCGTTCGTCATGTACAAGGAGAGACTTATGAAGAAAAAATGGATTCAATTTGTTTTGTGGGGAACAGTAATGGTTGGCGCGGCCGGACTCGCCGGATTCGTGGCGGGTTGCGGCCGCGCCGCCGCTCAACCGCAGATGCCGCCGCCACAAGTGACGGTTGCGCCGGTTGAGGAAAAGGAAATCGTCGAGTGGAGCGACTTTACCGGACGTGTGCAGCCGGTCGACGCGGTGGATGTGCGGCCGCGCGTGTCCGGGTACATCCAGAAAGTCTGTTTCCAATCGGGACAATTGGTCAACAAAGGCGACGTGCTCTTTGTGATTGACCCGCGATGGAACCAGGCGGTCTTCGACCAGCGCCAGGCGGAATACGACGAGGCCAAACGCGAAGAAGATCGCACGCCGGATTTGCTCACAAACAAGGCAATATCCGTGGAGGAAGCCGACGCCCGCAAGGCCCGCTATGAAGAAGCGAAGGCGTTGCTGGATTCCGCGCGACTGGACCTCGAATACACACAAGTGCGCGCGCCCATCAGCGGACGAGTCAGCCGCGCGCTGCTGACCGAGGGCAACTACGCCAGTGGCGTTGCCGGGGACGCGTCATTGCTGACAACAATCGACTCCGTCAATCCGGTTTATGTCTATGCGGACATCGACGAGGACTCGTATCTCAAATTCCACGAATTGGTCCATGCCAATGAACTCGGCAACGACAACGATGGAAAAATCCCGGTGCAAATGGAACTCGCCGACGAAACCAATTTTCCGCACGCGGGCTACGTCGAGTCCTTTGATAACCACCTCGATTCAGACATGGGAAGCATCCTTGTGCGCGCTTTGTTTTCGAACGATGATGGCAGCCTTGTGCCCGGGCTGTTTGCCCGAATCCGCATTCCCATGAGCGATCGCCATCCGGCATTTCTGGTGGACGAACGCTCCATCGGCACCGACTTGTCGCAGAAATTTGTGCTCTTGCTCACGCGCACAAACACCGTGGCGTATCAACCCGTGCAATTGGGGCCGCTCGTTGACGGCCAGCGTGTCATCCGGTCCGGTCTGGTGGCCGGCGACGAAATTGTTATCAATGGATTGGAGCGTGTCCGCCCCGGCATGCCCGTTTCCGCCACAAGAGAGCCTGCCATGTCGAGCGTGCAGACAGCGCGGCGCTGAAAAAGAATCAGGGACTAGTCACCTCGTTTCCCACGATAATACTATGAACTTTTCTCATTTTTTCATCCGCCGCCCAATTTTTGCGGGCGTGCTGTCCATTGCCATTTTTGTGATGGGATTGCTGGCGATGTTCAAGCTGCCCATCGCTGAATATCCGGAGGTAGTGCCGCCGACCATCGTCGTGCGCGCGACGTTCCCGGGCGCAACCCCAAAAACAATCGCCGAAACCGTCGCTTCACCGCTCGAGCAAGCCATCAACGGCGTTGAAGGCTCGCTCTACATGTATTCGCAGGCCACGGCAGACGGCGTCATGACCCTGACAGTAACCTTCAATCTGGGCACGGACCCCGACAAGGCGCAGGTGCAGGTGCAAAATCGTGTCCAACAGGTGCTGCCCAAGCTGCCCGAGGAGGTTCGCGAACTGGGTGTCACCACCACGAAACAGTCGCCGGACCTGACCATGGTCGTCCACTTGTTTTCGCCAAACAATCGTTACGACGAAGTTTATGTCCGCAACTACGCCACGCTGCAGGTCAAAGACGTGCTGGCGCGCATACCGGGCGCGGGCGACGTGGAAGTCTTCGGTTCGGGCGACTATGCGATGCGCGTCTGGTTGAATCCTGACAAACTCGCTGACCGCAATCTCACCGCCAGCGACGTCGTGGCGGCCATTCGCGAACAAAATGTTCAGGTAGCCGGCGGCGTCATCGGCGAGCCTCCAACCCGCAACCCTGTAAATTTTGAATTGCTCGTCAACGTCAAGGGACGCCTGACCACGGAAGAAGAGTTCGGCAACATCGTCGTCAAGGTCGGCCCCAACGGCGAAAAAACGCTGCTCAAAGACGTCGCCCGCATCGAACTTGGCGCCGGCGATTATTCCCTCGAGTCATTGCTCAACAACAAAACCGCGGTCGCCCTGCCCATCTTCCAGACTCCAGGCGCCAACGCGCTCGAACTCTCCAAAAACGTCCGCAAAACGATGGAGGAACTTAAGAAGAATTTTCCCGAAGGCATCGATTATTCGGTCGTCTATGACCCAACGATCTTCGTCCGCCATTCGATCGAGGCCGTCGTGCATACGCTCGCCGAAGCGATTCTTCTGGTCGTGATCGTCGTGATTCTGTTCCTGCAAACCTGGCGCGCGGCGATTATTCCACTCGCAGCCGTGCCGGTTTCGCTCGTGGGCACATTTGTCATGATGCTGGTGTTCGGTTTCAGCATCAATGCCCTGTCGCTTTTCGGCCTGGTTTTGGCCATCGGCATTGTTGTGGACGACGCCATCGTCGTCGTCGAAAACGTGGAACGAAACATTGCATTGGGACTGTCGTCCGTGGATGCGGCGCGCCGGGCCATGAACGAAGTGACCGGGCCTATCATCGCCACAGCGCTGGTTCTGTGCGCCGTGTTTATTCCCACGGCGTTCATCACCGGCCTGAGCGGCCAATTCTATAAACAGTTTGCCATCACCATCGCCATTTCGACGGTCATTTCGGCGTTTAATTCACTGACTCTCTCCCCTGCCCTGTGCGCCGTACTGCTCAAGGACCATCATTCGCCCAAGGACTGGCTCTGGCGCGCCATGGACACCGCATTCGGCTGGTTTTTCCGTCCTTTCAATCGGGTATTTGCATGGTCCGGGCAAAAATACGGCCTCGGCGTCCAGGGCATCCTTCGGAAGTCAGTGGTCGCACTTGTCATTTACGGCGGGCTTGTGGCGATGACGGGCTGGAGTTTTATGAAAGTCCCGACCGGCTTTGTGCCCACCCAGGATAAACAATACCTCATCGCCTTCGCCCAATTGCCCGATGGGTCTTCGCTCAGCCGCACGGACGCCGTCATTCGCAAGATGTCTGACATCGGCCTCAAACAACCAGGCATTGACTCGGCCGTGGCGTTTCCCGGATTGAGCATCAATGGATTCAGCGTCGCGTCGGATTCCGGCATCGTGTTTTTTACCCTGAAACCTTTCGAAGAGCGCGGCTCAGCCGCCCTGAGCGGGCCGGCCATCGCCGCCGCATTAAACCAAAAATTTTCAGGCATTCAGGACGCATTCGTTCTTACCGTAATGCCGCCCGCCGTCATGGGACTGGGCACGTTCGGCGGATTTAAGATGTATGTCGAAGACCGCGCAGGACTGGGCTACGATGCCTTGTATCAAAACGTCCAAACCCTCATTGGCGCGGGATATCAAACGCCGCAACTGGCGGGTCTATTCTCAACCTACACGGTCAATACACCGCAATTGGATGCCGATGTGGACCGCGAAAAAGCCAAAACCCAGGGCGTTCCGCTGGGCAACCTATTCGATACATTGCAGGTTTACCTTGGCTCGCTTTATGTCAATGACTTCAACGATTTCGGCCGCACCTACGAAGTCATCGCTCAGGCCGATTCACAATTTCGCGAACATCCCGAAGACATCGCCCGCCTCAAAACGCGCAACGACCAGGGCCAGATGGTCCCGTTGGGTACCCTGGTCAAGGTGACCGAAACTCACGGCCCGGATCGCGTCATGCGTTACAACGGTTATCCCGCCGCCGAAATTAACGGTGGCCCGGCGCCCGGTTACAGCTCCGGCCAGGCGGAAGCGGTAATGGCAAAGCTCGCTGAGGCAAATCTGCCGCGCGGTATGTCTTACGAATGGACTGATTTGACCTATCAACGGATTTTGGCGGGCAACACCACAATTTATGTGGGACCCTTGTGCATCCTGTTGGTGTTTCTCGTACTCGCGGCGCTCTATGAAAGTTTCCGGTTGCCGCTGGCGATCATCCTGATTGTGCCCATGTGCCTGCTGTTCGCCATCACAGGCGTCTGGCTCAAAGGCAGCGACAATAACATATTCACCCAAATCGGATTCATCGTGCTGGTCGGCCTGGCTTGCAAAAACGCAATCCTTATCGTCGAATTCGCCAAACGTAAACAGGATGAAGGGCTCGATCCATTCGCCGCCGCAATAGAAGCCTGCCGCCTCCGGCTGCGGCCCATCCTGATGACTTCCATCGCGTTTATCGCCGGCGTCTTCCCGCTGGTGGTCTCGCACGGCGCGGGCGCGGAAATGCGCCAGGCCATGGGCATCGCCGTGTTTTCGGGAATGATCGGTGTGACCTTATTTGGCTTGTTCCTCACACCGGTGTTCTATGTCACCCTGATGAAACTTGGCCCGAAGAAAAAGACCGCGTCTGAACCGAACCGTATTGGCTTTGGCACAGCCGGCGCCGCCGCAAGCGTGATTCTGGCGTTGTCGCTGGCTGCTGCGCCATCCGCGCGCGCCGGCTGGCTGGAAGTGGGACCGGATTACAAGCCGTTGACCAATTCGGTCCCGGGTTCTTACAAAGCCGCTCAATTCGGAGCCTGGAAGGAAGGCCAGCCGCTCGACGATCTGCCAAAAGGGACCTGGTGGGAAATTTTTGGCGATACAAACTTAAATGCGCTCGAGGCGCAGGCGCTCCAGGCAAACCAGGAACTCAAAGTCGCCCTGGCGAGCCTGGAACAATCGCGCGACACCGCTCGCGTCGCGCGCGGAGAATTGCTCCCGCAAGTGAGCCTGGATCCCAGCTATTATCGACAGCGTTATTCTCCAACTGAAGAGCCCAGCTTTGGGCCGCTCACGGCGAATACATTCAACACGCCGCTGGATTTCAGCTACGAAGTGGATATCTGGGGGCGCGTGCGGCGTTCATTTGAAAGCGCGCGCGCGGATGCCCAGGCGTCCCTCGCCGACTATTACAACGTCCTCCTGACCCTCCAATCCGACGTGGCGCAGGATTATTTTGCCTTGCGCGAACTGGACCAGGAAATGGCCATCGTCAACGGAACCATCACCTTGCGCAATGAACAGGTCAGATACGTGCAGAGCCGTTTTGAGGGCGGCGTCGGCAGCGAATTGGAAATCGCCCAGGCCCAGACCGAATTGGCCACCACCGAAGCCGACGCCGCGTCGCTGGCCCGGCGCAGGGACGAACTTGAAAACGCCATCGCCATCCTGGTTGGCTCCAATCCCGCTGACTTCCGGATCTCCCAAAACACGAACGAGTGGGCGCCCGAACCCCCGCAAATTCCAGCCGGGCTGCCCGCTGATTTGCTTCAGCGCCGCCCGGATGTCGCCCAGGCTGAACGAGAGTTGGCCTCCGCCAACGCCAAAATCGGGGTCGCCAAAGCCGCCTTCTTTCCGGTAGTCACCTTGACTGGTTCAGCCGGATACGTCAGCGCCGATGTCAGCTCCCTGTTCAATTGGGAAAGCCGCGCGTGGACGTTCGGGCCGGGTATCTCGCTGCCCATCTTTACCGGCGGTCGCAACCTCGCCAATTACAGGCGCTCTCGGGCAGCCTATGAAGAGTCGGTCGCCGCGTATCGGCAGCAGGTGCTCGTGGCATTTGGCGACGTCGAAGACAGCCTGTCCGATATTCAGCACCTTGCTGACCAGGCCGCGGCCCAGAATCGCGCCGTCACCAGCGCGCAGCAATCTGCCGGTTTCGCCGCCGAACGTTACAGCTCCGGCATCGTCAGCTATATTGAAGTCGTGGACGCAAACCGCGACACGCTCGATGCCCAACGCGCCGCAACCCAACTCGCCGGCCAGCGCCTGATTGCCACCGTCCAACTGATCAAAGCGCTCGGCGGCGGTTTCGACGCCACTCTTTTGCAGGCACACCAAACCACGCGAAAGAAACTGTGAAAAAAAATTTGATGTTCGCCCATTCGATGTTGGGCGTTCGACGTTCGATGTTCGGTGTTTTAGGAAATCCTTCCCGATTTCCTCATCCTTTTAACCCCGATAAACGATAATCACTCCGTAATCCACCATCACTTTTTGCGTCCCAACGTCAAAAATCTCATAACTGATGGGATGAATCCCCAAAAGATTCGTCTCGCCGATTTCATTGAGATAAGCCGTGACCTTTTCGTCAAACTTGTCATGGCCCGACTCGTGGCACTGCGCCCGGCGTATCGTATGAACGCGGATCCTTTTGTCTCCTCCCTTGGCAACGACATCGAGCGGCACCTTGGGTTTCTCAATCAACGGCGCGGCGGGCGTTGTGCGGACAGGCACTTTGAGCCTCAGTTCCATTTTGGCTGCCGCAGAACTTGCAATGGCGTTGACCGGACCGGAACCTGGCGTGCCAATCGGCACTTCAGGAACAGGTTTAGTGGACTTCTCAGGAATTGTAATGCTTTCTCCACAGGTGGGACACCTAATCTCCTCGCCCGCGCCTTCCGCGTCGACCGACAATTCCTGTTCACAATGGGGACAGTTAAAAACGATTTCCATAAGCTGAACAATCAGGCTGCAACCTCAAACTACTCCCACGCCCGCCTTCAAACCAAGAAAAAAATCGCAAAACGGCGTAGCGCAGTCCCGATCAATCGGGACTGCGGGTTATGGCGGCGTCTCGCCGCCAGTCCCAGACACGCCCAAAATCAGCCCGGCGGCCTTGTCCAAATCATCTACAATCATCGCGTCGGCAAGCCGTTGCCCGGATGCCCGCTCCACCTCGGCTCCATAGCCGGTCCGAACCAGGATGCTCTTTTTCACGCCGGCGTTCCAACCGCATTCTAAATCAATCAGCTTATCGCCAATAATAAAACTTTCCGAGAGGTCCACGCCAAATTCGTCGCGGGCATCGAACAAAAATTGCGGCGACGGCTTGCGTCCGTAGCTCGGGTCCTCCGGCTTCTCGGGCGCAATATAGATTTTTTCGAATCGGATGCCGTCCCGCAACAGATCATCGCATAACGCTCCATTGACCTTGTCCACGTCTGCCATAGTAAAGTAACCCCGCCCCACCCCGGACTGGTTTGAAACGATAAATAATTTGAAACCCGCCTGGCAAAGCCTTTTCAACCCGGTTCGCGTCGCTGGAAAAATTTCAATCTCCTCCGGACGGCTCAAATAATTGACGTCGGCAATCATCGTTCCGTCGCGGTCGAGAAAAACCGCCTGATTCATTTTTGCAATCATGTCCCTCGAATTACAATGATCATTCCGATCATCATGACGATCGCAACGACAATTGCTCCCATCACAAAGAAAGGCAAAAGGCCGTTCATTTCAATAACATCGCATCTTCGAATGCCATGCGCGAGGCTAATCGGCATTTTCCAAAAATCAAGGAAGCCGGCGCAAAGTCTGGACCATCAATTAGTGATAGTACGAACCAAAACTGACATCAAAATGTAACTTATTTCAGCTTGACGGTAACGTAAACCGGACTATATATGGGGTTATAGTCATTAAAAGTTCTGTCGGCCCGAATTAGCCGGCCAAAAGAAAGGTTCACGCATGAAAATGCTGCGCTTGCTGATCTTCTCAGTTTCCATGGTGATTTGTGCATTGGGAATCAGGACTTTTGCGCAAACTGCCGCCTCCAACACCATTCCCATCGTCACCATCCAGGCAACCCAGCCGCTGGCCTCCAGCCCCGCCAATCCGGGTGTCTTTACCGTCTTCCGCCAGGGCGCCACAAATGAGGCCCTAGACGTGCTTTACATGATTGGCGGCACTGCTTCCAATGGTGTGGATTACGCCCAAATCTCCGATAATGTCACGATTCCCGCCGGAGCAACTTCAAATTCAATCGTCATCACACCCCTGGCGACGCCATCCAGCTCGGTTACTAAAACCGTTACCCTGCAACTCGTGCCGTCGACTGCGTTGGATGATCCGATACTAATCGGTTACAGAATTGGCGTTCCAAGCAATGCCACTGTGTACGTTACCGGTCCCAACGTCACAAACCTGCCGCCAACAGTGGGAATCTTCAGTCCGGCTAACGGTTCAACCTTTTATACGCCCACTAACATTGAGTTGGAAGCCCAGGCCAGCGACCCCGATGGAACGGTCACGAACGTCGAATTTTTTGCGGGCTCAACTGACCTCGGACCCGGCGCCCCAATAGTGCTCGATCCCCCCGGGGTCAACGGCGTCACCGGCGTGGTTTACGTATACGATTGGGAGAATCCGGCCCCAACCAACTATTCTATCACAGCCGTCGCCACGGATAACAACGGCGCTTCGACCGTTTCTTCCCCTGTAAACATCTCCGTTCTCCAGGGTCCGCCGCCCACGAACCAACTATTCTCAGTACGCATCGTCAGTCCGCCCAACGGCGCGGACTTTTTTGCGCCGGTTGAAATTCCGGTTTTTGCTTACGTCACGCATCCAACGAATTCTTATGTTGGCAGCGTGGAGTTCTTTGATGGATCGACCAGCATCGGAATCGGCCAGCCAGTTTCTGTGCCTGTCCCGGTTGCGACGACCGGTTCTGCCGGCGCCAGTCCGACTCCGCCGTTCAGCGACACAAACCACTTGTTTCTCCTGGTTTGGACCAATCCGCCCGTAGGAAGCAATGTTTTAACGGCTGTCGCGACAATTGGCTTTCCTCTCAATACTGTGCTGTTGCGACTTACTTCTCCTCCCGTAGACATCACGGTCCTTGCTTCGCCGCCGCCACCAACCAATTCGCCTCCGATTGTGAACATCGTCGCCACCGATCCAGTCGCCGTCGCAGGGACCAACTCATGGATTTGGATGGGCGAAAGCAATACGCCGCCCACGTGGGCAGCGTGGTCCTCCGCCGTCTGCCAGTGCTTTACGAATTGCGGGCCCAAACCCGCGACATTCACCGTGCATCGATTTGGCGATACGAATGACGATTTAAACGTGACATATAATATTGGCGGCACGGCCAGCAACGGCGTGGATTACATCGCGCTGCCCGGTTACGTCACGGTGCCCGCGGGCGAACGTTCAGCCTCAATTAACATCGTGCCCACCGATATTGTGTCACCCGCTGCGGTCAAGACCGTCATCCTGACATTGACTCCGTCCACTAACGTCCCGCCTGACTACATCGTCGGCATTCCACGCCGGGCTGCGGCGATTATCGTCAATCCGCCAGGACCGGTTCCAGTGGCGAGCACATTGGCGGACGGATGTTTCCGGCTATCCACGCCAGGACCCGACGGCGCCTGGTTCTCCATCGAGGCTTCAACCGACCTCGTGAATTGGACTTCGATCTGCACGAATCAGGTTGTCAACGGCTTCGTCAATTTTATTGATCCCGATGCGCCCGGTTCAGCGGCAAAATATTACCAGGTCGTGCCAATGACAGTTACGCCCGGAGACTAAGATCGGATTAATGGATTGTTGGATTGTCGGGACTCCCGCGCCCTGTTCCGCAGCATAACCCTGATTTCGGCGAAGACCGTATCCGCCGGAATAGTTTTCACCCGGCCGCTGCGTACCTCATCGCGCCGACGTAGGGCCTCCTTTATCCAAAGTTTGCGGCTTGTTTCGTTTTTCATTAATCCAATAATCCACCAATCCAATAATCCGGCAACATTTGTTTTGCCCGCCTTTCCGTTCCCATTATTTTCCCTGCGTGCATTTAGCCCATTTGCGGTTGCGGGATTTTCGCAATTACGCGCGGCTGGACGCGGATTTCGCGCCCGGCTTTCATTTGCTTTTGGGCGATAACGCCCAGGGCAAAACCAACATCCTCGAAGCCATCTATCTCATGGCCACGCTGCGCTCGTTCCGCGGCGTCGGCGGCGCGCAGATGATCCGGCACGGACAACGCGGCTATTTCGTCGGCGGAAACATCATCGGCGCTGGCGAACGCGAAATCAAAATGTTCTGGTCCCCGCGCGAGCGAAACCTCTCGCTCGACGGACGGCCGGTAAAAAAACTCTCGGACTACCTGGGCGCGTTGCGGGCGGTCGTGTTTTGCACGGAAGATTTGCAGTTGGTCAAAGGCGCGGCGCGGTCCCGGCGGCGTTTTCTGGATTTGCTCCTTACCCAATCGAATCCGGTTTACCTGCCGTTGCTCCAGCGCTACATGCGCGCTGTGCGCGCCCGAAACGCCCTGCTGAAACAGCGCTCGGCGGATGAAGCGTCACTCGACAGTTTTTCCCGGGAGATGGTGAAATTGGGCGACGAAATTATTCGCGTGCGCCGCGAAGTGGTTCCCAAATTTTCTCCGCTCGCGCGACTGGCCTATCGCCGTATTTCCAATGATGCCGAAGAACTGCGAATTGAATATCGCCCGAGCGTGAAAAATGATTTTGCGCTGGAACTGGCCCAATCACGCGCGCGCGAACGGACCTTTCGCGCCACGCTCATCGGCCCGCATCGGGACGATTTGCAGATCCTGCTCAATGAAAAATCCGCCGCGCAATTCGGAAGCGAAGGCCAAAAACGCACGCTCGCCATCGCGCTTAAAATGGCGCAAGCAGAATTTCTGGGCGGCGTTCACGGCAGCGCCCCGGTTCTATTGATTGATGATGTCATGGGCGAACTGGACATCAAACGCCGCAGCGGCTTCCTGCCCCTGCTCGAACAAGCCCGCAAAACCAGCGGCCAGGTATTCATGACCGCAACCGAAGAAAACTGGCCGCGAGAATTGGGGAAAGATTTGCAGAAGTGGGAAGTGATTACCGGGACGCTAAAGAAAACCTAAATTTCAATCATCCATGCAATACGTTTACGAACCGCCTCAAGTACGCTGACCTCATAACGCCCCGCGCGTCGGTCAAAGCGGTGGTGCTCGACGGATTCAATGCCCAGAACATTCGCCACTCCATCGTGCGGGCCGGGCATCCACTTGACGCGAGGTAGGGGCACTTCATAGTTCCCTCCACGAACCGTCGTCGTGCAGGGCACGCAAACGCTCAATGCTCTTTCCGCATCGGGATCTTCGCGTGAAACGACCATCAACGGCCGGAATTTCGCCTTCATCCCCATATCAATCCACCAGACCTCACCAGGCTTTGGTTGGATCATAGAAGCTTTCCAGGTTCTTCGCCCGAATTTCCCATGGTGACAAAAGCGCGTCGCCGGGCGCAGGAACAAGAGTGGCTTTAGTAATCACCAGAAGCGTGCCATTCCGTTCGACGTATTGCGGCTCGCGAATGGCCCGGTCAAGAACTTTCCCGGTCTCGGACTTTAGCTGGCTTGATTTAAGAACTGTCATGGACCAAAAATAGGCCAATTTCGGTCCAAATACAAATCCCGATTTTTCTTTGTGTTCTTTGCGTTCTCTCGCGGTTAAAATCCCACGATGCGAATTTTATCCGGCATCCAACCCAGCGGCGCATTGCATCTGGGCAATTATTTCGGGATGATGCGCCCGGCCATCGAGCTCCAGGACCGCGGCCAGGCCCTTTATTTTATTGCCAATTATCATTCCATGACGTCGTTGTTCGACGCCGAAGAACGACGCAAAAATACGCTCGACGTGGCGCTGGATTTTCTCGCGTGCGGCCTCGATCCCAAAAAATCTATATTCTTCAGGCAATCCGACGTGCCGGAAGTCACCGAATTGGCGTGGCTGTTGACCTCATTGACGCCCATGGCGATGCTTGAAAATTGCCACAGCTACAAAGACAAAATCGCGCGCGGGATTTCTCCGAACCACGGAATTTTCGCCTACCCGGTGTTGATGGCCGCAGACATTTTGATTTACGATTCAAACATCGTTCCCGTCGGCAAGGACCAGAAACAGCACGTCGAAGTCACCCGCGACATTGCCATCAAATTCAACAATACTTACGGCGAGACATTTGTCGTCCCGAAAGAGGAAATTCGCGAAGACACGGCGGTTGTGCCTGGCACAGACGGCGATAAAATGTCCAAGAGCTACGGGAACACCATTGAAATCTTCGGGGATGAAAAATCGCTGCGCAAAAAAATCATGGGCATCACGATGGACTCGCGAACGCCGCAGGAACCCAAACCGGATGCGGACAAGAATTTGGCCATCCAGCTTTTGAAACTGGTCTCCTCGACTGAAGTCGGAAAGGATTTCGAAGACCGCCTCCGCGCCGGTGGACTCGGCTACGGCGACCTCAAAAAAGCCCTGTTCGAGAATTATTGGAGTTATTTCGCCGATGCCCGGAAGCGGCGCGCCGAACTGGCGGCCGATTTGGATTACGTGAACACCGTTCTGGCCGATGGCGCGGCCAAGGCGCGCGCGCTGGCGCAACCGGTGTTGAAACGCGCGCGGCGCAATGCCGGGTTGGAATAGTCTAAGAGAGTCCGTTTCACATTTTTTTGCGTATAGGGAAGTAAACGGAGAAACGAGACTGGAAATGGGCTTTTTATTGGAGAATTTAGGGATTTTGAGGAAACGGCGAAGACGAGGATGACATTCTCCGGCAATTGCAGGCCCGGCACAAAAAGCAAAGCGACGGAATGAGATTCACAGAAGAAAACATTATATCTAAAAGGAGCTATGACAAAATACGAAAAATTGGCTTTAGAAATGATTGCCGGCCTGACGGGCGCGGTAGCAGCTTTAGTTACCGCCAACGGCGTAAAATCTGAATTGATCAGTTTGCATCTTCCGAATCTTTCGGAGGAACAGAGAAAGGAACTTCAAGACGATTTACAGATTCAGTTGGAAAACGCGCAGCAATTGAGAGAAAATGCAAGGAGCTTGAGATTAATTTTAGAGCAGAATTCGTAGTATAAAGTTTAATGCGACCTCTTCGCTATTCCATCAACGTCACTTTGGACGGGTGCTGCGATCATCGAGCAATCGTGCCGGATGAAGATTTGCACCGTCACGCGGTCGAGATCCTCGCCCAGGCCGATGCTCTCATCTTTGGCCGGGTGATTTACGAAATGATGGAGGCAGCGTGGCGGTCACCGGCCCTGACACACGGGAGGCCTGATTGGATGGAACCCTTCGCCAGGACGATCAATGCCGCAAAGAAGTACGTTGTGTCGAAGACGCTGTACCGGGTCGATTGGAACGCGGAGCTTCTGCGCGGGGATCTGAGACAGGCCGTCGAGCAGCTCAAGCGGGAGCCGGGCAAGGGGCTGTTCGTGGCGGGTGTCAAGCTCCCGATGGCGCTGGCGGAGATGGGATTGATCGACGAGTACGAGTTCGTCGTGCATCCCAGGTTGGCGGGCCATGGGCTGACCTTATTCGCGGGGCTCTCGGCGCCCATCGACTTGAAGCTCGTCAGCCGGCTGGAGTTTGGTTCCGGGGCCGTGGCAATGAGATATGATCCGAGGAGATAGCAGAACCGCCTTGTGGCGACACGATATCGGACGAATACGACGTCGAATTGTGACGGAGCGCGGCTGTGTGTGCACTGCACACCAGCCGCAGCACGCTGGATGAGGCGGGATCCTCGTCTTTCAAGAGTCGGTGATGTAATGCTCGACGCTGCGGCTGGTCTCTGACACAGCCGCGCTCCGTTAAAGCTTTTTCCCGGTCAAGCGCTCGTATGCGTCCAAATATTTCGCCGTTGTTTTGGAGACGACGTCGTCCGGCAATTTGGGGCCGGGCGGCGTTTTATCCCAATCCAGCGTTTCGAGATAATCGCGGACAAATTGTTTGTCGAAGCTGGGCTGGCTCTTGCCCGGGGCGTATTGGTCCGCCGGCCAGAAGCGCGAGGAATCGGGGGTAAGCACTTCGTCAATCAACACCAGCTTGCCGGTGGCATCATCGATCCCAAATTCAAATTTTGTGTCCGCGATAATGATTCCACGCTTGCGGGCATAATCGCGGGCGAAATTGTAGATCTTCAAGCTCGCCGCGCGCGCCTGTTCTGCGATGGCATCGCCGGCGATTTTTTTGGCCTGCTCAAACGAAATGTTCTCGTCGTGGCCGGACTCGGCCTTGGTGGACGGAGTGAAAAGCGGTTCCGGCAATTCAGACGATTCTTTCAGGCCGCCGGGCAATTTGATGCCGCAAACCGTCTGCGCTTTCTGATATTCCTTCCATCCGCTCCCCGCAAGATAGCCGCGCACGATGCATTCGATGGCCAGCGGCTTGCACTTTTTGACGATCATGTAGCGACGTCCGATTTTGTCAGCGGAGGGCTGCAAATTGGCCGGCAACGGATCACCCGGCTTTGAAACCAAATGGTTTGGCTGGAAGGATTCCGTTTGCCCGAACCAGAAATAGGAAATTTGCGTGAGCACTTCTCCTTTGCGCGGAATGCCGTTGGGCATCACCACGTCAAAGGCGGAGATGCGGTCGCTCGCGACAAAGAGAAGGCGTTCGCCCAGGTCAAAAATTTCGCGTACTTTGCCGCTCTTGATCTTTTTGACGCCCGGCAGTTCCAGTTGAAGCACAGTTTCATTTTGTGAATTTGACATGGGCGGAATTATTGAGTGCGCCGTTGAAAATTCAAGGATGAATGAATTCATTCTACGGTCGAGCGCTTGGTGTACACGCTTTAGCGTGCTCTGCGTTCGCATTCCGCCAAATTGCAAGGCACCACAAACACGGAGCACGCTAAAGCGTGTACACCAAGCCGGGTTATATAAAAGCGTGAAATTCACGCGAAAAATCAAAATTTTCACGCCGATGACTTGTCGAATGTGAAAAGACTATGCAATTCCGTTGGTTTTTCGGTGAATTTGAACACGGAATGACGTTGTCCAGCCGTCCCTTCGGGACTTAGAGCCATTTTCGATTGATTCCCGGCGTTGAAACGCCGGGCTATTTCCAATTGTCCCTATCGGGACAAGGCCATCGTACCACCGCATCAACCGTGTGCGGACGGGGCACATGGGTCGACGGCAAGGCAATAAATTTAGTAAGAGCGCGCTCACGCGACGCTGCTACGCAAGATCGAGACTGATTCGGGAGGCATCTCGGCGAAACCGTCTGTAAGGCGAACCTTTTCTTCCAAAGTCATAAGGATTTTCCACGTCCCATTGCCAATGGGGATACGTTGCGGCCGTTCGGATAAATTGCAGACCACGCTGACGCGGCCGCGTTTCATCACCAGCCAGCGTTCTTTTTCGTCAAACGTGACCTGCACATTCGTTAATTCGCCATCTGACAAATCAGCTTCGGCCCGTCGCAACTGTATCAATCGCTTGTGCCAATCCAGAATATCGGCATGCGGCGATTTGGACACTTCATCCCATTTTAATTTGGATTGTTCAAACGTTTCACGCGCTTGCGGGTCGGCGGTGTCTTCCGGTTTCCATCCAAAGGCGGCAAACTCGCGGCAGCGGCCTTCGCGGACGGCATTGGCCAATTCCGGTTCCTGATAATCTGTAAAATAGAAAAACGGCGTGCTCGCGCCCCACTCCTCCCCTTGAAACAGCATCGGCAGAAACGGCGATGCCAGCACCAGCGCCGCGCCAATCTTCAGTTTTCCCAGGCTCATCAAATGGCTGCTGCGCTCGCCGCGCGCGCGGTTTCCCACCTGGTCATGGTTTTGCAGGTAGCCAAGAAAACGATGCCCGCTCAGCCCGTCCGTCGAACGGCCATGAACACGCCGGCGATGCTCCGAAAAAACGCCGTCATAAACAAACGCATGGCGCAACGCCTTCGCCAATGCCGCGAGTGTTCCATAATCCGAATAGTAGCCAGTGCGCTGGCCGGTGAGCACCGTGTGCAGGGTGTGATGAAAGTCGTCGCTCCATTGCGCGGCCAATTGAAAACCGCCGCGTTCACGCGGCCAAAGCAGGCGCGGATCATTTAAATCGCTTTCAGGAATGAGCGCCAAATGCCGGCCCAGTTGCGCGGACAACCGTTCCATTTCAAGTTCGAGCTGTTCCAAAATATGGATGGCCGAGGTGTCCAGGATTCCATGAATGGCGTCCAGGCGCAAAGCATCGAAATGAAAATCGCGCAGCCACATGAGCGCGTTGTCGCAAAAGAAGCGGCGCACTTCACCGCTATCCGGACCGTCAAAATTAATCCCCTCGCCCCACGGCGACGCGAACTTCTTCGTAAAGTACGGCCCATATTTGGCCAGGTAATTTCCCGAAGGCCCGAGATGGTTATAAACCACGTCCAAAATGACCGCCAGGCCGCGCGCATGACAGGCGGCTACGAGCTTCTTTAAATCATCCGGACTGCCGTAGGCGTGATGCGGCGCAAATAAATCCACGCCATCATAACCCCAGCCGTGGTCACCTGAAAATTCCACCACGGGCATCAATTCAACATGCGTCACCCCAAGCGCGACCAGGTGGTCAAGCCGTTCAATCGCGGCAAGAAATGTTCCCTGCAGCGTAAACGTCCCGATGTGCAATTCATAAATAATCGCCGATGCCAGCGGCGGCGCCTGGAAATTCCTGTCCGTCCAATAAAATGCGTTCTCATTCACCACTTGCGACAATTTATGGACGCCATCGGGCTGCGATGCCGAACGCGGATCGGGAAATGGTCCCGCGCCATCGAGCACAAAACCGTAACGATCGCCGGGTTTGGCTTCCGAAACTTCCGCCGTCCACCACCCGCCGCCGGCGCGCCGCATGGGCAATAATTTTCCGTCGAACTGGATCTCGACTTTATGCGGCAACGGCGCCCAGACGGCGAATTTTTTCATAACGGGTTTTTCATCCCTTCATGAGCCGCTTTCGGAGCGCGGCTGTGTCGAAGACCAGCCGCAGCGCGTCGCAACGTTCGCTGCGGCGGCGGCTGGCGCCCCTTTGCCTCGCACACAGCCGCGCCCCGTGTGCCAATCGGAAAGTCTTTCCATGAATTGTGCGTTCATTCCTGCACCAGCAGAGCGACTGGAAATTTTCTGAATAATTTGGCCGTCGCAATTTCTCCTATAAACATCTCCTCGGTAAATTCGTTGCGCCACATTCCTCGCGGCAACAGGAGCGTGGGCAACCCTCCGGCGCGACTGCGATTGAAACGAGGCACAACGGTCATGACCTTGCCGCCCCGAAGGAAAGCGACGATATCGTCCGCATTTTCGCCGCCGGCATGGATGGGTTCATACTCCGCGGCGAAGGTGGCTTCATGCCGCGCCCGGTACGCCAGCGTTTTTCGAATCAACCATAGCTTTGCCATGCCTTCATCACGGCGTTTCCAACTCTCTTCAGCGGAAATTCTCTTTGCTGCATCAAGCAACCGTATTCGCTCTTGAAAATTCACCGGACGCCGATTATCCGGGTCAACCAGGCTGAAATCTTGAATTTCATTCCCCTGGTAAATATCGGAAACACCGGGCGCGGTCAGTTTGATGAGCGTTTGCGCGAGTCCATTCACGTACGCCGCTTCCGCGAACGACGCCAAAAATGTTTCCAGGTCGCGGAGGAAGTCTTTGTCGGCCAGCACCGCCGTCACAAAATGCTTCAGTGCGCTGTCATATTGTGGATTACGATGGTTCCAGTCCGTGTGCTGTTTGGCTTCGCAACTCGCTTTTTCCATATAAGCCAAAATTCTCTCGAACGAAATCGGCCACGCCCCGGCGAGCGTTTGATAAAAAAGATATTCCGCATTGCGGTCGGGAAAATGGTTTTTGCGATGCTTCTCATTCATTTTGGACCAGCGCGACACGGCTTGAACCCATTCTTCGGGCATTTCAGAAATGACATTCAGGCGCGCCCGCACGTCTTCGCTGCGCTTGGTGTCGTGGGTCGAACTGCACAACATCGAGTAACCGCCGCGCTCCTGTTGCCGGCGGCAAAAATCATGAAAGTCGTCAACGCTCACCCCAAACCTTCCGGGATCTCCCCCGACTTCATTCAACGACGTGAAATAGTTCAGGCAATAAAACGTCGTGTCTTCCACGCCTTTGGCCATTGCCGGACCGGTCAATTGCTGAAAGCGCGCCACAAACTCGCTTTCCGTTTCGCCCTGCAACGTCAATGACACCAGCCCGCGCAAGAACTCGAAAATCCCCGCGGGCAGGTCCCGGCGCGCCCGGGCCGCCTGCGCGGACGCGTATTTGGTGTTTCTCAGGTCGCTCTCATTCACAACACCGTCCTCCGGCCGGACGTAGGTGCGATAAACCGGGAAGCACGCCGCGAATTCTATCAGCGCCTCGCGAAGCTGCTCGCCTGTGAATTCTTTATGGGGAGCCCGCTTCTTTGCTATTGGCGCCAGCAAATCCAGCAGCCGGTTCACTTCAGTGGCAAATAGCGTCTCCAGGACCAATACCTTCTTTTCACGCACGGTTTTGCCAGTATCCATTGGCTCGCCGGTGAATCCGGAATAAAAATCTGTCAGCGCTTTTTCATTTTTGGCCTGTATAAACAGGCCATTGACCTCGTTTAGAAAATCATATCCAACCGTCCCTTCCACCGGCCAGTCATCAGGCATCTCCTCGCCCGGCTGCAAAATTTTTTCCACAATCATCCATGTGCGCGGCGCCAGTGCCCGCAACTGGTCCAGATACTTTTTGGGGTCACGCAGGCCGTCTGGATGGTCCACCCGCAAACCGTCCAGAAGGTTTTTCTTCAACCATTGCCCCAGCAATGCGTGCACATCGTTGAAAACCGTTTCGTCCTCCACGCGCACAGCCGCCAGGGTGCTCACCGCGAAAAAACGCCGGTAATTCAGCCTTAAATCTCCTTCACCCCAAAACGCCAGACAGTAATGCTGTTTTTCAATGAGTTCATTCAACGCGGCCGGGTTTGAATTCAGGGCTTCAGTCGAAAATTCGTTTCCAATCGATTCGGGACTGATGGGAAACCGATGTTCGAAATAACAAATGACCGGGCCATGCTCATCCGTTTCGATCTTCAGTTCGCCGCGCTCCAATACGCGTTCATAATGGTCGCCCAAAACCGGAACCAGAATTTTGCCGCGCAGCTTCGGGTCCACCGTGTCCCATTGAATGTCAAAATGGTCCGCAAATTGACTGGCCCGGCCGTTTTTCAGAACGTCCTGCCACCACTCGTTCTCCGGCGTGGCAATTCCCATATGATTGGGAACGATGTCCAGAACCAACCCCATTTTTCGTTCACGAAGGGCGGAAGCCAGCTTTTCGAGGTCGCCATCAGTGCCGAGTTCAGGGTTCAACCGACCAAAATCGCAAACGTCGTAGCCGTGAACACTGTGCGCGGCCGCCTTGAACAGCGGGGACGCGTAAACGTGGGAAATGCCCAACTCCTGCAAATAGGGAACCAGCGCCAATGCGTCCGCCAGCCGAAAATGCTCGTTAAACTGAAGGCGGTAGGTTGCGCGAGGGCAGGTTCTTCCCGTCGCCTTTCCCAGTGGTTTTATTTGTTCCGCGGACGCAACCGTTGATGCAATCATGCTGCTTCTTTTATCGTCGTGGGTGCTTTGCGTTCTCGTTCAATGTGAAAGCCCAGCCGTTCACCCAGGGTCAAGAACATGTCTTTCCACGACTCCGCCCTGCCGTTGACGCGGTCTTCCATGCGAGGAAGGGCCGTGGTACGCACCTGATCATAAACATTTTGGGCTTTCCATAAATTCACCGCCCCGGGCAGCACCGGAAGGAGCGCCGCCGAGTTTGAAAATCGCTGGAGCAATTCCATGTCGAAGGGCGACCTGAGAAGCTCGTCGCTCAAACGGTCGAAATGTTTTTTAGCGGCAAACGCGAGCAAGTGCTCTTCTATCCTTGCATTGGTCGTGCGGGCTTCCTCCAACAGGAGGCGGACGCGCTCGGCATCCGGGTGGCCGTTTTCAAATTGTTTCTGCAACTCGGCGTTAATAACAAATTCGACGGCCGGGGCGAGCGATTGCAGTGAGGGCATGTGGACATCGTTCAGGAAATGCGCCAGCGGCGCATAACGGTCCGTGAGTGATTTGTAGGCATTGTAGATGTCCTCGCGCGTCGCCACGAGAATCTGGTCCAGTATCTTGAACTGCTCGTCGCGAAAGAGGTTCTTGATCGAGTAATGGATTTCACCGAAATGACGGTCCAGGGCCCGGATGGTTTCCACTAAATCGGCGGCGTCAAACGTCTGGCGGACTTCGGCCACCATCCTGTTGTAATCGTCCATCGAATGAAAAAACCGAACGCCGCAGCTCAAGTTATGGCCGCCCATATACAACGCGCCGTAGGTAAGAACATCCGAATTGCGAGTGACGTCGAAGGTTACATGGATTCGCCCCACGGCGAGCCGGGAATTTCCCTTGGTCCAAACCTGGCGGTCTTCCTGCCGGACCGTGTAGGCAAAAATCTTTGCCGACTCCGGATAGGACTCGAAGAGCGAGCTGACGGCATAGTGCGCAGCCACGGTTTCGCGGGTCATGATGGCGGGCTTCACGAATTTTTCATAGATGACTCGCCCGTTTTGGTGTTCCGGGATGTTGCTCTTTGCTTTTTCAAGAGTTTCGAGGAAACGCGGTTCGAGGTGTTCAGCGCCCAGTTCAGTGGCCAATTGCAGCGCCCGCGCGGCGTATTGGATGACCTGCACCGTCTCAATACCGGAGATCTCGTCAAAGAACCAGCCGCAACTGGTAAACATGAGCATCGCGTGCCGTTGCATTTCCAGCAGGCGAAGCGCGCAAATCCGTTCCGCCTCATTTAACGGACGCGCCTGGTGCTCTTCAAAAAATTCGGAAATGGTTTCGTCCGACCGGTCCAAAATAACGTCAATGTAATCGTTACGCGCTTTCCACGGTTCGCGCAAATATTCCGAAGCCCTCTTCTCGAAAAATTCGGCGAGCGGTCCGCTTAGATCATCCAGCGCCTGACGCAACGGCGCGCGCCATTGCTGGTTCCAACCGGCGTGACCGGCATTGCAGCCGCAATCACTCCTCCACCGTTCTACGCCATGTTGGCAACTCCAGGCACTGGGTTGATGAATTTCGACCTCGTGATCCGGCGGATGCTTTTCCAAATATTCGCCATAGACAGTCAGTTTCGCCTTGTCGCCGGTTTCAATCTGGTTCAGCCCATACGCCAGCGCCATGTCGCCGTAATGAAAATGATGGCCGTAGGATTCACCGTCCGTCGCGATATGGACCAGTTGATCCTCCTTGCGGTTTTCATCAATCGCCCCCAGCACGCGCCCGGCAAACGTCTCGCCGTTGCCCAACAGTTTTTCAAAAGCAACCGCCTGGGAAATCGGGCCGTCATAGAAGAAAACAACGATTGAACGGCCCTCCGGCAGTTTAACGAGATAAGGAATTTTCGGATCTATTTTCCCGCCGTTGACATCCTGCCATTCGTCCGCCTCTTTGAGCGGTCGCGCGCGGGCGGCCTGGAAGGGAGAGAGGATTGTAAATTTGATTCCATGTTGCGCCAGCACGTCCAGCGACGCGACGTCCGCCGCGCATTCCGGCAGCCACATGCCTTCGGGCCTGCGCCCAAATCGCGTCTCGAAGTCGCGGATACCCCATATCACCTGAGTCAGTTTATCACGCTCGTTCGCCAGTGGCATGATCATGTGGTTGTATGCCTGAGCAAGGGCGGTGCCGTGGCCGGAAAAGCGGTCCATCGCTTCCTTGTCCGCTGCCACAATCGCATCATGAATTTCCGGCTGGTTGTCCTTTAACCATGACAACAGCGTCGGACCGAAATTAAAACTGATGCGGGAATAGTTGCTGACGATACGCTCAATGCGCCCCTCGCCATCCATGAGCCGGGCGCGGGCGTTGGGGGCGTAACATTCCCAGCAAATCCGCTCATTCCAGTCGTGATAGGGCGCCGCTGAACCTTGCATTTCGACAGATTCCAGCCACGGATTTTCCCGCGGCGGCTGATAGAAATGGCCGTGAATACATACGAATTTTTCCATACTCCTTTTTTTGGCCGCGCTAGTTAGACGCAGGGCACTATCGCCTTAAACGGCACAGTTGTCAAACCGCTGCCAAAACATCGAACATCCAACACCGAACATCGAATGCCTGAAACGCGAGCGGTGGCAGCGCCACTTGCCAAGGAGCGCTTGCCTGACGGACGGTACGTCCGCCCTACCAGGTTGGATTTCGGCGTTCAGTGTTCGATGTTCGATGTTCAAATCCCACGCAACGCTTACGCATCCCGATTGACGCGCCCTTCCCTTTCCCTCATTTTCTAGCTCATGCCTCGAAATCAAAAACGGGTCCTGGTCGCGCTTGGCTGGTATGACTACCGTTTGCATCGGGGCATCGAGAAATTCGCCCAGGAACATCACTGGCATCTCTCGGCCAATCTCACCCGCGAAAAAGTCATCCCCTGGGGCTGGGAAGGCGACGGCATTTTGGCCTGGCTGGGCGCCGGCGACGACCTGGCCGAATTCGTCGTGGAGGCAAAAAAGCCGACGGTGGACTTCAGCTTTCGCCGCAAGCACCTGAAGTTTGCCCGAGTTTTGGAGGACCATGCGCACGCGGCGCAACTGGTTGCCGAACATTTCCTTTCGCGCGGCTTCAGCCATTTCATGTTCTACAGCGACACCGACAATTGGTCCTATGAAGAGCGAGGCGAAGGCTTTTTGGAGGCCCTCAAGCGTTCCGGGCACGAATGCGTCTGGTTGCGCTGGCATCGCTCGCCTGACTATCGCAATGACCGCGAGCAATGGAAGCGCAAACGCCGATGGCTTATCTCCCAGTTGAAGGCCAGCCCCGGACCACTGGCCGTCTTCGCGGCAAATGACGAACAAGCCCTCGAAGTCCTTGAATCCTGCGAAAGCGCCAGGCTCAATGTTCCCGAGCAGGTCGCCATTGTGGGCGCTGAAAATTACCTGCTCGCGCCTGACGCGATTCATACCCCGGTTTCCAGCGTGGATACGAACCTTGAAATGCTGGGTTATACCGGCGCTGCGAACCTCGATGATTTGATGAACGGCAAATCCGCGCCGCAAAAACCCATCCGCGTGCCTGCCGTGGGCATCGTCACCCGTAAAAGCAGCGACCTCCTGGCGGTAAGGCACAAGGGCGTGGCCAACAGCCTCCGTTTTATATGGGAACACGCCAGCCGGCCGATCAGCGTCAAAGACCTCGTGGGCGTCGCCGCCATGTCGCGTCGCGGATTGCACAAGGCATTCCTCGAAAACGTTGGGCGCACCCCCGGCCAGGAACTCCAGCGCGTCCGCATCGAGCGCGCCAAACATCTCCTGGCCGAAACGAACCATAAACTCGAAGTGCTTGCCAACATGTGCGGGTACCAAAGCGCTAATAGCTTTTGCGTGGCGTTTAAACAAGCTACAGGCAAGTCGCCCAAGCAGTTCAGGGACTCGTTGCCACGATGAGTTGGCGTTGAAAGGTTGAAGCGTTGAAGCGGACCTGGAAAACATCGAAAATCGAACGCCGAACGCCGAACATCGAATTTGGCCGTTTTGGCGTTTAGTGTTTTGCGTTCGATGACCGACTGTTTTAGCTCAACGGTTTTCAACTTCGGCGTTTTTTGTGATAAATGGTTCGCCTTCATCGGGCGTGACATGCGAATCCTTGAACTGAATTCCTTTTGCGTTCTCCACTTTCATTCCGCGCACTGCTGTGATGTTTACATTCTCAAAGACTACGTTGGATATCGCGCTTTCGGGCAAACCGACGATCATTCCCGCGTCGCGCTGGCAGGTGGCTGTGAGGTTGCGGACGTAAATATTCCGAAAGATGGGCGTTCCTTCCGTGACAGCCTGCGCGCTATCGGATTCCGGCACGGCTTTTTGCACAGGATCTTTTGCCGAATTGGCCATGTAGTAACAGGTAAAGGTCACCGCAGGGTCCACGTTTGTCATGCGAATGTCCGTATAGAGAATATTTTCCACCAGGCCTCCTTTTCCGCGCTGCGATTTGATCCGTATTCCGTTTTCCGTGCCCACGAAGACGCAATTGGTCACGACCACGTTTCGGACGCCACCGATTGTCCCGCTGCCAATAGACATGCCGTGGCCGTGCAAAAATGTGCAGTCGGACACTGTGATGTTTTCACTGCCAAATTCGCGCCCTGGCACCTTGTGCCCTGCATTGATAGCCACATTGTCGTCACCGGTGTCTATGTGACACCGTGTGATCAAAACGTTCCTGCAATCACCGGGGTCAATAGCATCTGTGTTTGCGGCATGTTCCGGCGCAAGAACCGTGACGTTGGATACGATGACATCCTCGCACTCGTCCGGCACGAAATGATATTTCGGAGAATTTTCCAGGGTGATGTTTTCCATCAGCACGTTTTTGCACCGCTGCAACACCACCAAATTTGGCCGTGGCAATGTGTAACCGGGCACTTTTTGGCGGGCCTTCTCGGCTTCGCCCCACCAGACATAGCCGCTGCCGTCAATGACACCGCCGCCGGTAAATATTATATTCGTCAAATTCCTGCCGCCAATAAACGGAATGAAATCAGCGCTGCTCCTCGCCTTTAGCCAATTGCCGGGCGACTTCATAAAATCGCTTTGATTCGTGACGGCCAGCAGCGTCGCGCCGGGATCCAGTTCCACCGTGGTCGCGCTACGCAATTCCAGCGGCTGGCTTAAGTAAATTCCCGCTGGAAATTCTACCGTCCCGCCGCCCGCGTTCCCGCAGTCATCGAGCGCCCTTTGTATTGCAGCAGTGTCCAGGGTGATGCCATCCGGTTTTCCGCCGTAATCGAGCACATTGTAAATGCGCCCGAGCGCCGGCAAGACAAACAAAAGCACAATGAGCGCAAGCGATGTTTTCATGAGTTGGGAATAGTTTAAGGCCGGTAAGACCCGTTCCAAAAACTCATTTTTGGCAAATTAAAGTGAAAAAATGGAACTGAAGAAACGCGTGTTGCGTCAGTTTGGTGTCCACCCTTTAGGGTGTTGCCGGCTTGATACCATTCTTCGGGCGGTTCCGGAGCACGCTAAAGCGTGTACACCAAACTGACGCAACACGCGTTTCCAAACGTTGCGCTACGACAGCGTTTCGCAGACAATAGGCATCGGCATGAGACTGTTTGTCTTTTCGGCTGCTCTCCTGGCGAGCGTGACCCTTCACGCGCAGACGAACATCATTGTTGCGGCCGATGGCTCAGGCCGATTTAAAAGCGTTCAGGACGCTATCATGTCCGTGCCTTCGGGCACGGCGGCCAATCCGGTGATCATTCATATTAAACCCGGCATTTACCATGAATTGGTGTACGTTCAGCGCGAAAAATCATTTTTTTCTTTGATTGGCGATGACGCTTCGAACACGGTCGTCACTTTCAATCTTTACGCCGGGATGACCAATCTGGATGGCAAACCGCTCGGCACATTCAAAACTCCGACGGCTACGATTGATGCCGACCATTTTACCGCGGAGAACATCACGTTTGAAAACTCGGCGGGTCCCGTCGGCCAGGCCCTCGCCATCCGGGTGGATGGCGATCACGCGGCTTTTCGCCATTGCCGTTTCCTGGGCTGGCAGGACACCATACTTTTGAATCGCGGACACCAATACTTTGACGATTGCTATATTGCCGGCCACGTGGATTTCATCTTCGGCGGGGCGACGGCGTGGTTCGAAAACTGCGAAATTCATTGCCTGCGCCCGGGATATATCACCGCGGCATCGACCCCCCAGGATTCGCCCTATGGCTTCGTGTTTTCACACTGCCGCATTACCGGCGAGCCGGGCGTAAAAACATTTTTGGGCCGTCCCTGGCGCATCCACGCGAGCGTGACGTGGCTGAATTGTGAAATGTCCGGCGTCGTCCGCCCGGAAGGATGGTTCGATTGGAAAAAACCTGAAAGCCATGCTACTGTCCGCTATGCGGAGTTTAACAGTACCGGTACCGGCGCAAATCCGTCTGCGCGTGTTCCATGGTCCAGGCAATTATCCGCGGCAGAGGCCGCAACCATCACGGTTGACCAGGTCGTCGGCGGGGCCGGGTTGTGAATAACGTCTGAATAAATAAAAATAATTTTTGCTCGCAGTTTAAAATGGTGGTATCAAATTGGGGGCAAGGTAGAAAGAGTTGATTTCTTATGGCTAAAGAAAAAGTTCTTTGTTTCGAGCACACGCTTTTCCAACGGCTCGGCGTGTTTCAAGGCATGAGTCTCGACATCGGGAAATACATGTCCGCTTTAACGACCCGTACCAACGTCCTTTACGTCGATCGCACCCAGGCGGAGCATGACAATCACTACAAGCAGATCATCCCCTACGCCCTTATTGTCTGCGGCGATAAAATCCTGCGTTACCGCCGGGGCAAACGCGGCGCCGAATCCCGTTTGCACGGGCTTTATTCCGTGGGTGTGGGCGGCCACATTTTGGAACAGGACAATTGGCCTTTTTTGCGGGGGCTCGGCTATCGCGAAGCCATGCGCCGCCGCCTGAGGGAGGAACTGGATATCGATGTGGCTGGCGAAACCGCCGTGGCCGTCATCAATGACGACAGCAACGACGTTGGCCGCTGTCATTTTGGCGTTGTGCACGTCGTGCGCGTGGCCGACGAATCCCTGGCCCGCTGGCGTCATGGGGTCGTGCATCCGGAATTTATTTCGTTCTCCGAAGCTGTCAATGACGCTTCCTCCTATGAATCGTGGTCGCATTTTTGCCTGCTGGCGCTCGACGAATTGCTGTCCAAGGCAGAGAGCATTGCAGCCGACCGCTCAGCCGCCGCGCAAGCGAAATTGCAGATGGACGAAACCGCCGCAATGGTGCTCCAAATTCTGGAACGCAAGGCGGCGTTTGGGTTTTGATCGGACGGATTCGACGGATCAATGCCCTTAACGGGGCAAGGCTCTGAAAAACGGGCGGCTGGAAGCCGCCCGAACCGGCAGGCAGGATGCCTGCCCTACTTGCGTTTTTCCCCGGGGGGATTCTCTATTCAGTCTTTATCAGGGCTTCATTGGGATACGGCACGCCAGTGCTGGAATTGGTGAGTGTGCCAGCCAATTGCGCGAAGGCGCGGGCGAGGTTCGGCAGGAAATCGCCGCTGGCTGCGCTGTCATCGCCCTTGGCAATCTGCTCGAAAAAGCCGCGCGAGTAATTGCCGTTGAGCGGAAGCGCCCAGGCAGTCGGAAGCACCGGAAGCGTTTCAGGAATCTGTCTGCAACACCGAACCGTCGCTGAAAATCACCGTGGCGGTGTCGTTTCCAGCCCGGGAACAGGTTCGTCGACGCCGGCTGATAACTCACGACGGTCCCGGCCGCATCTCTGGACCGACCAATCAGTTTGTTTCTTTAAATAAATGTCCTGAGGCTCGCCAGCCGTTCGTCATAACTATGAAACGACGACATGAACAATCAACTCAATGAGACTATGAAAGATAAAAACTACACAACATCGTTCGCGGTAAGCCAGTCCCCGGAAGAAGTATTTACATCAACGAAAGCCTGCATGGCCTGATAACGACCGGCAAAGGCCAGCCTGAAAAGAAAGAAAAGAAGAAACAATCGAAACAGCGGAACACAAAAAATAGGGGCAGGGCAATTTGACAAATCGAAATCAGTAACCGTTAATTATTAGCGGAAAAGGAGATCAATATGAAAATCACAAATAAGACAGTCCTCATCACCGGCGCCAACCGTGGTATCGGCAAGGCGCTCGTCGCGGAAGCGCTCAAGCGCGGAGCCAAAATAGTTTACGCCGGGGCGCGCACCACGCTGCAACATCCCGACGCACGGGTCATTCCCCTGGAACTGGATGTAACGAACGTCGCGCACATTCAGCGGGCAGCCCGCGAAATTGCGCACCTTGACGTCCTGATCAACAATGCCGGCATTGCCTTATACGATGATCTTGGCAAACAGGAACTCATCGACCAGCACTTTGCCGTCAATTTCTTCGGACCGCTCAATGTCACGCGCGCTTTCCTGCCGCAATTGAGCCGCGTCAAAGGGGCGGTCGTCAACAACCTGTCGCTTGTTGCCCTGGCTCCCGTGCCGATGCTGGCGGCGTACTCTATTTCGAAGGCGGCCGCGTTCAACCTGACACAGTCACTCCGGGCGTTGCTCGCCGTGCAAGGCGTCACCGTTCACGCCGTTGTGCTTGGCCCGATTGACACCGATATGACCCGCGGCATCGATGTGCCAAAGGCATCGCCCGAATCCACGGCCCAGGGCATCTTTGAGGGGCTCGAGAACAAGGAAGATGAGATTTTTCCCGATGCCATGTCCAAGTCATTTGCCGAGGGCTGGCGCAACGGCGCCTCCAAAGCGCTTGAACGGCAGTTTGCGGCTTTCCTTCCGCAGAATGCCGCAAATGCGTGATCATCCACGTGGCGCAGACTTCCAAGTCTGCTATATCGCACTGTATCGAGCTGGTCGCATGACATGGTACGACGTCGTACGATTAGCCGATTTAGAAATCGGCGATACGGCAGGTTTGGAAACCTGCGCTACGTGACGAATCAGCGGCAGCCCGGTCAAATAGACATGGCTTCTAAACACGCTTTTACCCTGCCCGAATTGCTGGTGTAACGGTTTAACTCCCGGGGCGCAGTCTCGGTTTAGGATTTTCCGCGATCACTTTCGCAGAATTGATAGTGGCATTCAAATCTTCCGAGATGACACCCATTTTGCCGATCAATCTTTTGTATTCCTCAAGCTGGCGTTTGAGAGATTCGATGCTGTCGGTAAATTCGCGGACGGCAGGCTGAACATCTGCGAAAATGGCCGCCTGCACGGCCTTCTCGGGTGATTGGATGAGGTTGTTGCCCAGAACGGCGAAAATTTTTACATTCCCGTTGGAATCCGTGTGTTGCCAAACATAGCAGCTTTTTGCCTCATGCCCGATCAACTCAAACGTTTCGACATATCCCTCCCAAACGGTTTCTTTGTCCCTGGTCAGCAACCGGACAAAATCCGTTTTTCGATGAGTCGGCCTGCAGCCGTGTTTTAACAGTATGGCCGATTCCAGCCCGTTTAAATATTCCGTTCTGTCTGGCATAAAAATGATTCGGAATAAACCGAGCAGACGCCTGCAAAAACAATGCCGATTCGGTTCCGCATAAGTCATTGGATATTAAACGGTTTCATTTCGCCGTTGCGCTATCGGTCATGCAATATGCAGATTTCCAATTGCAATTTACAGCAACTGAAATCGCCTGGCGCGGCCTTGAACAGTCAATGTCACTGAGAACGGCTTTGCAACAATAACAACAACAACTGGCACGGTACTGGCTAAAGCTACTGATTGGTACATGGGTTATGCGTGACGAAACTGAGCTAGTGCTTAATTGCATTGACAAGCGATACAATGTTTGCGAAGTTTAGGCATGGCAAGAACCGCTCGGCAGATTCATTGCGGCGCTGAGGACCGGCAAGAACTGGAACGCTTGGTCTGCAGCCGCACCGAACCGAAACA
>DATJTK010000074.1:0-86398 GCA_035503455.1 Candidatus Sulfotelmatobacter sp.
CGGCATTTGTTTCTGACGCGGTGTAATCGATATAGCTTTCATCCACCGGCCAGACATTAACGAAACCTTCAATTGGCTCGATGGGGCCGTCGTAATAACCTCAATTCACAAATACTACGATACTAGGAACCGACCCCTTTACGACCCCTTTACGGCCAACGGTGCTGACGCACTTTTTGGCTTTACCGGTAGTCCCTTCGTCCCTGCCAACGCATCCAGTAATACCGCTGTCGGGTTCGGCGCGCTTTACAACGACGCCGCAGGCGGCAACAACATCGCGCTTGGTTATCAAGCAGGATATAACATCTTCGGCGGTTCGAACATTGACATTGGAAACCCGGGGACCCCCGCCGATGCCAACATTATCCGCATCGGCAGCAGCCAGAGCCAGGCGTTCATTGCCGGTGTTATTACCGGAAATGGGGGCGGTTTGACGAATGTCCCGGCAACATCGTGCCAGACGGTTTCGGGCACGACCGAGTCGGCGGCCTCAAACGAATCATACTTGTTCACAAACAATGCATTGGACATGCTGACACTTCCGGCGTCTCCCAATGTCGGTGATATAGTGACAGTCACCGGCGTTGGAAGCAATGGTTGGCAGGTGGTGCCCGTACCGGGCCAAACAATTATTGGCGGCAGCAGCGCAAGCCTCCAATGGGTCGAGCAGAGCGGCTTGTCGGCATCAAACGGTTGGGATTCCGTGGCCTCTTCTTCGGACGGCAGCCATCTGGTCGTTGCGGACGTTTATGGGGATGTCTTTACCTCTGCAAACGCCGGGGCCAACTGGGCAGGGGCGCCGGCAGTTTCGTCTCCTGGGTATGATGTTCAGGTAGCGGTGTCGCCGGATGGCAGTTCTTTGGCGGTTGCAGTGGACGATGGCTTGATTTATACCTCTGACAATTTCGGGAGTAGCTGGGCGGCTCCATACGGGGACGAGGCAGGCACTTGGCTATCTGTCGCGTTGTCGTCGGATGGGTATTATTTATTGGCCGGGAATCCGGCTGTTGGTGTTTACGGATGGTATGATTATGGTTTCGATGAACTGGTTAATAACGAAAAGGTTTATGCAGCGAAAGTAGCGATCGCTTCGGAGTCCGGCCAGATTGTCGCGGCAGCGGCTGATACCGGGATATACATTGGAAGCCTTGGATATAACGAATACGGCGAATACGGAATCATCTGGACACTAAGTGGCGCGCCGTCGGTCGGCTGGAATTCTGTCGCCACTTCTTCTGACGGGACCCATCTGGTCGCGGTGGGCGGCGGCGGTATATACACTTCAACCAATTCCGGCGCCAATTGGACTTTGCAAACCGGCGCTCCGCAATCGGCCAATTGGTTTTCTGTCGCCTCGTCTTCGGACGGAAGCCACTTGGTCGCAGGGGTATCCGGTGGAGGGGTTTACGTTTCGGCGAATTTCGGGGTCAATTGGACTTTGCAAACCAGTGCTCCGCAATCGGCTAATTGGTCTTCAGTCGCCTCGTCTTCTAATGGGAACGAATTCGTCGCAACAGCGAACGGTGGAGGTGTTTACATCTCCGCAGGAGAGGAATTTGTGGGCGCACCAGGCACAACCGTCGAAGTCCAATATATCGGGAACGGGCAATGGCAGTCCCTGGCGACTCCAGCCAGTCAGATCTCCGGCATTGTATCTACAACACAGTTGCCCTCGACAGTAGTCACCAATACGGAGTCGGGTGTGACTCTCAGTGGAACATTCAGCGGGAATGGAGCGGGTTTGACCAACACCCCCACTACTGCCAATTACCTCGATTCCTACTCCACAGTCACGAATGCTGTGGTTACGGCCAGCACATTCCAGAATATCACCAGTTATTCTACAGCTCAAATAAACGGCTGGACCTATGACGGTATCGAAAGCTTCACCTGCTCCCAGGCGGGACTTTACCTGGTTCAATACTGTGCCGAGGCCACGACAAAAGCAGCAGCAACAACGACGGTTTCAGTACACGCGGTTGATAACGGAACTGAAATCACCGACAGCCAGTCCACCGCTGTCTCTAACACGACCGGCCAGACCACGCCGATTTCAAAGAGCTTCATTGCCACTTTCAATGCCGGTGATGTCCTGCAGTTCCAATTTGCCGGCAGCAGCACGGATGACCGGCTGGTTTCCAATTTTGGCTTGGGAACCACACGCCCCAGCTTTTCCTGCACCATTATCCGCATTCAGTAATTAGTAATTAAGAACCTTATAAAAAACTTCTTTGCTGTTTTCTGGGCAAAGCTACTCCATCAATTGGTATGAAATCGTCGGGGACGGCCAGACGAACACCAACGGGCAGCATTCCTTGAGCGGCACGATTGGCCAGCCGGACGCTTCGGCGTGATGATTGGCGGCGGTTATTGGTTATTGTCATGGGCGGGGAAATGTAACGAATTAACTCTGAAGAAGGACGCCATTCTTTTCTTTTAAATTGCCACTTGTCATTAGATGTATAAATAATGCCAAGAAACGGCCAGTTTACTCTCAGCAAGGCCAGTTATTTTTCTCTACAAATTAGATGTGGTTTAACTGAAAATAGCCCAACCATTCATGGTTGGGTACCGCGCAACGAAGCGAATGAGTCCCGACGGAATCCAGACTGGCAAACTGCCATCAACGCGAAAATACTACGATAGTATTGTAGTATTTCTGCTCATTTTGGTTCATGGTGTCCTGCAATGGCGACCACAACTGGCTACTCCTTGACATAAGAGGCGTCGTTTTACAATCTCGAAGTTGACATGGTTGGAATCGTCGCAGCCATTGCCGAAAGCATCCGAATATTGTGAGTTGAAAAAGATTCCGAACGGTATCCCGGGAGTCGGATCACTGCGAGGCGTCAGTTCCTATTCTAAAGTCCAACGCCGTCCGAGCGGCGTCGCGCAGACTTGCCACCGCACTCCAAGACGGCAAGCGCGGGCGGACGGTTTTTGGTTATAATGCATGCGAAATGAAGCGGACGAGGGCGATGCGAAAATGGCGGGAAATCGTGAGTTTTTGTGGACAATGGCCGTAACATGGCCGTCACAGTTCCGTCACATTCTTGTCGCGCGGTTTAGATTGTGTTACGAACTGGAAAGTGGTATTCACGGGGCGTGAAGCCGAAGATTTTGGTCGTGGATGACGAACCGGAGGCGGTCGAGCTCCTGGAATTTAACCTTAAACAGGCCGGTTACGCCGTAAGCGCGGCCGGCGACGGGGCTGCCGCACTGAAAAAGGCACGCGCCCAGACACCGGATATGGTGGTGCTGGATGTGATGTTGCCGGAAATGGATGGTTTTGAAGTGTGCAAGAATCTGCGGCTGGAACCGGCCACCTCGCGCGTTCCCATCCTGATGCTCACCGCCAAGGCCGCCGAGATTGACCGCGTGCTTGGCCTTGAATTGGGCGCGGACGATTATTTGACGAAGCCTTTCAGCCCGCGCGAGTTGCTGCTCCGAATCAAAAAAATCCTCGCGCGCGGTGTGTCCACCGAGAAGCCGCGGGAACAGATGCGTTTTGGGGACCTGGTCATTGATTTGCCCCGGCATTTGGCGAGTTGGAAGGGAAAAACGATCGAGCTGACGGCCACTGAATTCAAACTTCTTACCACTTTGGCGCAGCGGGCGGGCCGCGTCCAATCGCGCGACCAGCTCCTGCGCGACGTCTGGGAATATGACAGCCTTATTGACACGCGCACGGTGGATACTCATATGCGGCGTTTGCGCGAAAAACTGGGTCCCGCATCAAAGCATCTGGACACGGTGCGCGGGGTCGGGTATCGGTTTATGGAGTAACGGACGGCGTGGGCGCGGCGCGGACTGTCACGATGCCGTGCCGGTCCAGCCCGCATTTTAGCCATGTGGCAATTGTTGACAATTCTCTTCTTCGTCGCAGCCATTGCAATTTATCTCTTTTGGCGAAGAAAATTCAGGCGCCTGGAAGTCAAAATGCAGGGCGACATCGAGGATTTTCAACGGCATCAGCAACAAACGACCATCGATGCCCGGGCGCAGCAGCAGGTGCTGTTCAATTCCATGCTCGAAGGATTGCTGCTGCTGGACCGCAGCCGAAAAATTTATCTGGCGAATCGCGCGTTCAAGAACCTTTTCGGCATCAAATCCGAGTTGCGCGGAAAGACGGTGATGGAAGTGCTGCGTCTCCACGAATTGGCCGAACTGGTCGAGCGCGCCGAATCCGAGAAACAGGTTTTTGACTACGAATTAAAGGTGCCGGAATTGAATGAACGCTGGCTGCAGGTCAACGCGGCGGTCATTTCGAACTCGGCCGGCGAGCGGGAAGGGACGATTTTGGTTTTCCACGATCTGACGCGGCTCAAACAGCTCGAGCGCACCCGCGAGGAATTTGTCGCCAATGTCAGCCACGAACTTCGCACGCCGCTCTCGCTGATTAAGGGCTACGTGGAAACATTGTTGGATGGGGCGCGGAATAACCCCGATGTTGCGGAACATTTTCTCCGTATCGTCGCCCGCAATGCCGAGCGTCTTGATTTGCTCATTCAGGACCTGTTGACCATATCGGCGCTGGAATCCGGGCGTGTGCAACTGCAACTGCAGCCGGTTTCGCTCCGGGCGGTGGCCGACAGGGTCTTTTCCGACCTGAAATCACGCGCAAACGCGCGGAGCGTAGCCCTGAAAAGCGAATTGCCGGACCTGACCGCTCATGCCGATGAAAATCGCCTTGAACAGGTCCTTGCCAACCTCATTGACAACGCGATTAAGTATGGCCGTTCCCAGGGCAACGTCATCGTGGGGGGCAAAAGCCTGGAGGACGGCAAAATCGAAGTATTCGTGAAGGATGACGGCCCGGGAATCCCTGCTGAATCGCTGGATCGCATTTTCGAGCGGTTTTATCGCGTGGACAAGGCGCGTTCCAGGGAGCAGGGGGGCACGGGTTTGGGGCTTTCCATCGTAAAACACATCGTCCAGAACCACGGCGGGGAGGTGTGGGCAAAAAGCGAGCCCGGCAAAGGCGCGACGTTCTTTTTTACCCTCCCGGCCTCGCCAGCCAGTCCTGTTGAGGCAATCGAGGCTGTTGAAGCTGCGTAATTGCAGGAACATGGGAACAAACATCGAACATCGAACATCGAACGCCGAAGTTAAATTTTTATGTTAAATTCAGGCAGAGGTGAAGGTCCAGGTCGCGAAGCGGTTGCAACCTGCAATCTCTAATTCAAAAAGATTGCGGTATGCAAGTTTTTTTCGCGCCTTTTTTAGACCGATTTTTATAAATGCTTGATTTTCCGGCGTAATTTCTGCGGCATACCCAATGCTAAAACAGCCGCATCGGACGAACGGATTTTATCAGCAAGTCAAAAAGGGTAATAAACGGGAAAGGGAATTATGAGAATGCTGGAAGATTTATTTTTGGATGCGCTGGCGGATACCTATTATTGCGAGCAGCAGCTCGAAAAGGCACTCCCCAAAATGGCGAAAACGGCCACGCATCAGGATTTAAAGGCGGCATTTGAATCGCATCTCGTTGAAACCGAAGGACATGCCCAGAAATGCGAGCAGATTTTCGAAATGTTTGGCAAGAAAGCCAAAGCCAAACGCTGCCCGGCGATACTGGGCATCATTGACGAAGCGGAGGATTTAATAGCCGAAAATAAGAAGTCGCCTACGATTAACGCGGCGCTGGTATTAGGCGCGCAAAAGGCTGAGCATTATGAAATTGCGACCTATGGCACATTACGGGAATGGGCCAAGAGTCTGCAGCGCGAGGACGTAGCGAAGGTCCTTGACTCCATCCTCGCTGAGGAAAAGGCGGCGGACGCAAAATTGACGAAGCTCGGCTTGGAACAATCCAATCCCGCTGCAAGGAGTGGCGAAGACATGCGTATGGCTGCATAAAAGAATCTCCCCGGCGCAATCAACAAGCGCCAGTTACCCCCAAAAGGGCCGGAATTTGCCTGTATTCCGGCCTATTTTTTTGTCCACTGGTTGCGCCGCTGCACGCGGCGCTACACGGCGCAGCGCGCCGTGTTCCACCGTAGTGGCGGGGTTTGGCGCAAGCACAGGTGGACATTGGCCGTACTTTTTCGTAGCTTGGAGCGCCATATATGAACGGAAACGAAGCAGACAAAAAAGATCCGGGACAAAAAGCGCTGCATATCAATCTGGACGCCACAAAATACGGCACTTTTGCCGAAATTGGGGCCGGCCAGGAGGTTTGCCGCTGGTTTTTCCACGCGGGCGGCGCGTCAGGCACGGTCGCCAAGACGATTTCCGCGTACGATATGGCCGTAAGCGACGCAATTTACGGTGTTTCCGACCGTTATGTAAGCCGGCAGCGGTTGCAGGCCATGCTGGATTACGAATATAATTTGCTTCTCCAACGGCTTGATAAAAAACGCGGCGATAAAACCGCGTTTTTCGTTTTTGCCGATACCGTGGCGACGCACAGCTTTTCACGCCAGACCGATGGGCACGGCTGGCTTGGAATCAAGTTCCAGGCCCGCCCGCGCGAAGAAGCGTCGCAAATCATCATTCATACGCGGCTCCTTGATAAAGTCGTTGTCCGCGAGCAGGAAGCGCTGGGTATCATCGGCGTCAATCTCATCTACGCCGCGTTTTATCATCATGACGAACCGGAAAAGATCATTTCCATGCTCATGGATGATCTGAACCGGGAACGGATTGAAATCGAAATGATCAAGCTTTCCGGCCCGTGCTTTGCCAAAGTGGACAATCGCCTGATGGCGCTGCAACTGGTCCAGCAAAACGTGGCCGATGGCGCGATGTTTACCTCAGACGGTGAAGTCGTCATTCCGAGCGAAGTCCTCTATAAAAAGCCCGTGCTGGTGGAACGCGGCAGTTTTCGGCCCATTACCAAGACGACGCTGGATATTTTGGATCGCGCGCAGGAACAGTTCCTGCGGGAGCCGCAAATGCAGGGCGAGACGCCGGTCGTCCTGATGGAGATGACCCTCCACAGCGTTCTTGAAGACGCCACGCTTGCCCACAAGGATTTTCTCGACCGCGTGGACCTGTTGAGCACGCTTGGCAAGCCGGTGCTCATTTCCAATTTCGGCCGCTACTATCGCCTTGTCGAATACCTGGCACGCTACACTCAAAAACAGAAGGGCATTGCGCTGGGTATACCGAGTCTGCGGAGTATATTTGATGAGAAGTTCTATACCGACCTGTCCGGCGGTCTGCTGGAATCGCTGGGGCGGCTGTTTAAGGACATGACGAAACTGTACGTTTATCCGATGCGCGAACCGTCCGCCAGCGCGCTGGCGGCCATCAGTCCCGTTGGCAGCGACAGCGGAATATGGCAGCGACAATCGCTGGCCAATGAAATTGTCACTCCGGAGAATCTCCAGGTCGCGCCCAATTTGCGCCATCTCTATGCGCATTTGATTGAAAACGGCTTCATCACCGGCATTCAAAATTACAATCCGGATTATCTTGCCCTCTTCCCGCCGTTTGTGCTGTCGAAGCTCCAGTCCGGGGATGTTTCCTGGGAAAAGGACGTGCCCGCGCCCATCGTCGAAATCATCAAAAAGGAAAAAATGTTTGGCTGGCAGGACAGGCCCAGGATGATATTGGAGACCACGTAACGTGGAGCAAACCCGGCGACTTTCTAACTTTGCATGGACAGAATGGATTGTTCCGGGACTCGTATGTGCGCTGGTGATTGGCATCTTTGCCTGGACCGCAGCACCCGGTTTCCACGACATTGCAACGCTGCGCGCGCAGGATTGTTACTACAATTTATTGGTTCAAGGTTTTCGTGAAGGTCAATTAAGCGTAAACAGAGACGTGGCGCCCGGCCTCGCTTCGCTGGCAAACCCGTACGACCCTACCGCGAATAAGCCGTATTTGTGGGACATCCACCATATCTGCCACGACATGAGCTATTATAAAGGCAAGCTATACCTTTATTTTGGGATCACGCCGGCTTTGACGCTGTTCTGGCCGTATGTCGTATTAACGAAACACTATTTGGCCGATACAGCCGCCGTCGTGATTTTTTTTGCAGTCGGATTGTTGGTTGCCACTGGTCTTTTGGAGGCTGTCAGACGGCGTTATTTTTCCGAGACAAGCGCATGGATAACGGCGTCTGGCGTGATGGCGATAGGGCTGGTCACGGGCACATTGGAGCTTTTGTCTTCATGCGATGTCTATGAAGTGGCGATCAGCTGCGGCTTTGCCTTTACGATGCTTGCATTGGCCGGGATATGGAAGTCATTGCACGAGCCAAATCGAAACGTGAAATGGCTTTTGTTGGCCAGCCTGGCATATGGGCTCGCGGTAGGGGCAAGACCGTCGCTGCTATTTGGCGCGATAATTCTTGTGATGCCGGCAGCCCAGGCATGGGCGCGCGCGAGTGGGCCGGGTTCCCGCCGGCGCGCAGGTTTATGGCTCGTGCCTGCCGTAATTCCGATAACGCTCATCGGGCTTGGCTTAATGCTTTACAATGATTGGCGGTTCGGCAATCCATTCGAATTCGGCTGGCACTACCAATTGACAGACCACCTTCAGAACACGGGCACGCGGGAGCTTGGCTGGTCCTTTCTGTGGTACAATTTCCGTTTTTATTTTATTGGGCCAATGCACTGGACAAGTCATTTTCCTTTTCTGGAATATGTCCCGTTGTCGCCGCAGCCGCCGAGTTACGGCGGAATTGAGATGCCCTATAGCGGCATATTAACCGACTATCCAATAGCATGGCTGGCGTTGGCGGCGCCGTTGGCATTGAGAGCCATCCCAGGAAAAGACATTTCGCCACTGCGCTGGTTTGTAGCGGCCATATTCCTCCTCTTTCTAACCAGCGCGGTGACCGTTTGCCTCTTCTTAAGCGGCAGCAGCCGTTACGAGTTCGATTTTCTGCCCGATTTGATGTTGCTGGCCGTCATTGGCATCTTCGGGCTGGAACGCGCTTTGGCACATTCAATCGCCTGGCGATGGCCTGTTCGTGGAATATGGTGCCTGCTGTTGGTTTATTCGATTTTCTTCAACGCCATGGCAGGTGTGAAAGCTCATGCGATGCAGAACAACCTCGACGGCAATGTTATTTTTAACCAGGGCGACACGGCCAAAGCGGTCGAATATTTTAAAAAGGCGTCGGAACTTGATCCTCAATCCGCTTCTTTTCACTTTGCGCTTGGCAACGCTCTTTCTCGATCTGGGCGAATGGACGAATCCATCGCCCAATATCGGAAGACTTTAGAGATAATGCCCAACGATGCCGAGGCCGCTAACAACCTGGCGTACACGCTCCTGCAAGCCGGCCGGGCGACCGATGCCATCCAGTATTTCCAGCGGGCTTTGCAGATTCAACCCAGTTACCAGGCCTATTACAACCTCGGCTATGTGTATGGCCGAAGCGGTAATGCGACGGAGGCGTTGGCCTGTTTTCAGGAAGCAATTAAGCTTCAGCCTCAATTTATGCCGGCGAAAATCCATCTGGCCTGGATACTTGCCACATGTCCTGATCCAAATGTTCGCAATGGAAATGAGGCTGTTGCATTATTGGAAGGAGTCAGCCAGGCCGGCGGAGGCGCTGATGCGGGATTTCTCCGCACCCAGGCAGCCGCTTATGCCGAGGTCGGGCGTTTTTCAGAGGCAATAACAACGGCGCAAAAGGCGTTAGCGCTGGCAAACGCACGATCCAAGGCCGGTCTGATAGATGAACTGCAATCCGAAATAAAACTCTATCAAAAAGGTTCTCCCTGCCGCGCTACGATTTATTAAATTAAAGGGGCTCACATCGCCGCCGTGCGCAAGATGATTTCCCGCAGCGGCGTTTGCGGACGAAACTTCAAAAAGTGTTCCAGTTTTTCCACCCGCGGTTTTCGTCGCCGCATATCGTCAAATCCCGGCGCATACGCCTTTTCGTAAGGCACGAATTCAATTTTGGATTTTGAATCGAGCGTTTTTAAGACCAGTTCAGCCAGTTCCAAAATGGAAACTTCCTCGGTACCGCCGATGTTGAATATTTCACCGCGGGCTTCTTTACAATTCTTCAAAAGCACGAGCGCTTCGACCGCGTCGTTCACGAGGCAAAAGCAGCGCGTCTGCTTGCCGTCGCCAAAAACCTGCAACGGTTTGTTTTCTTTTGCGGCGGCAATGAATCGGGGCAACACCATACCGTAACGCCCGGTTTGTCTCGGCCCGACGGTGTTAAACAGGCGCGAAATGATGATCGGCAAATGTCTTTCGCGCGCGCATGCGAGCGCAAAGAATTCGTCTGAAAGTTTCGAGCAGGCGTAGCTCCAGCGCGATTGGCTGGGCGGGCCGATGAGCAGATCGTCATCTTCCGCAAATTCGGTTTTTGCGCTTTTGCCATAAACTTCCGAGGTCGAAGTCACCAGGACCGGCGTGGAACTTTTGACGGCGGCGCGGAGCAACGCTTGTGTTTCTGTGAAATTCGATTCCAACACCCGAAGGGCGGATTTAACGACGAGTTCGACGCCTACGGTCGCCGCGAGGTGAAACACAAAGTCGGATTTCTCAACGAGCCGCGGCAGGTTTTTGCATTCGGATATCTTAGACCGAATGATTTTCAGGCGCGGATTCTTTCTGAGCGCGCGCAAATTTTCAGCACGACCTGTCGAGAAATCATCGATTACAATGACGCGCTCGCCATCATTTAGCAAGCGTTCCACCAAATGCGAACCAATAAAGCCAGCCCCGCCTGTTACCAGGATGTGCGAGGATGGAGGATGGAGAGTTGGCATCGTCGACCTTCTATTTTCTATTATCGTTTTTTTCGCGATATTCTTCGTTCGTGCGCACTTATTCTCTTTTCCATCTTCAATCCTCTATCGTCCATCCTCGCTGATGGGCCTCAAAGCCCCCGCCAGGGCCGCGGCCAACTTTTGGCGATAATCAGGATTTTCGATTAGGGACGCTTCGTGGGGATTGGATAAATAGCCTGCTTCGATCAAAATTGCCGGCCGCAGTTGTCCCTGCAGCACAGTGATGAACCGCGCCCGGCGGACACTGCGATCGGGCATGCCCATCGTATGCACCAGCGCGGAATGAACGCGGACCGCCAGCCGGAGATTCTGCGCGTCGAAAGCGTTGTTGGGGAGATTTTGAGTCCAGGGATCAGCGAAACTGCCGCGCGAAATGGTCGATGGCATTCCCATGGCCGGCACACAATACGTCTCCAGTCCTGCCTGTGTTTCGTCCGGCGCGGCGGAATTGAAATGAAGGCTGATGAACGCATCCGCCTGGCGGTCATTCGCAAAGACCACGCGGTCTGAGTTTGTGACAAAAACGTCGCTCTCTCGCGTGAGATAGACCTTCCATCCTTCGGCTTCCAGCAACGGTTTGAGGCGTTTCGCCAAATCCAGAGTAAATTCCTTTTCGAATCGTCCGTCCAAAACGCTGTGGGTTCCCACATTTGAACCGCCATGCCCGGGGTCAATGACGATGACTTCGTTCGGTGTAAAGGCCAGGGGCGGTTCACACAAGAGCGGCTCCAGATTTTTTTGCAAATCCAGGCCGTAAAGGGAGATGTCGCCGTCAATTAATTGCGGGGCAAAGCCGAGCGAGATTTGAATTCCATTCCATGTGGCCTCGCGGGCGCCGATTTCCAAAACCATCGTGCCGTATTGGGAACTGATCGAATATGCAGCCACTGGCGCGTCGGAAACGCGGCGTGGCGCTGCGAGGTGATGTTCCGCGGCCCAGTCAGCGAGTGAAGTCCATGTGGCAGTGGGCGCGGAAGTCGGGGGCGTTGGGTACGGGGCATGAACGGGCGGAATCGGCTGCACCACGGGGGACGGGGTGGACGGGGTGGGAAACGCGTGCACCACATTTGTTCCCGGCGATTCCGACGGCGGCAGGCGTTGAACTGAATTTCCAGCGCAGCCGGCCAGCAAAATGACGGCGACGAAAAAGATTCCGGATTTGAACACGCCGCTATTTTGCTGAAGCCAAAATGGGACTCAAGACCATTCCGGATTGGGTTGACGGATTTTTGGGTTGGCGGTTCGGTGTACACGCTTTAGCGTGCTCCTGCATTATGCCTGGAACACCCTAAAGGGTGGACACCAAACAGTGTTTAGGGCGGAGTGGCGTGGTCAAGCTGGTTGGAATTGGAATCGGCTGATGGGGCGGATTGCTGCTGAATGTACTTTGCGCACGCGCCGAGGCCGAAAACCATCATAATGTAAAAGGCATAGCATGCCGGCGCCGCCCAGGCGACCAAAAGCACAATGATGATGTCCCGCCATTTGGAATTGGAGCGTTGATTGGGGATGGCGCCTGCCTGGACAGCGGAATCCCCCGGCGCGTCTTCAGGTCGCATAGAATGTGATCGGCTTGCTTTCGGTAACTGGGGGGAGGATAGGAATTTCTGCGCCAGAAAAACCAGCCTTTTTAGGCGGCTCTCGACACCGCCCCTAATTCGAATCGTTGGATTTTTCGAATGTCACCCGAATGAACCGGGGCCAATAGAGCCGGGTGTCATTCAGCACTTCCGAAACGCTATCCGAATTGGCCGCATAGCTAATCAGCAATTCGTTGGTTGCGCTCAATTCCGGATGGCCCTTTGCCGCGTAGCAGAAAACATGCGGCGAAATCTTCATGTCCGGACATTGATAAAGTTTCGTCGGGGCGCTCCACGGCCCTTCCGGCGCGTCAGCGGTGCGCATGGCAATTTCGCCCCAAATTTCGACTGAATAAACATAGACAAATTTTTTCAAAAACGGCTGCCATGAGACCGATCCCTCGGCTCCGGCGCCCGAAAAGATGGGCGTGGTTTTGTCAAAATCCATCGTCCAGCCACCGTTCGAATAAAATTCCCATAAATCCGGGTTGCCCGGCTCGTTTTTCGGCGCCCGGGCCAGGATTAAATTCTTCTGCGCCGAGGAATTTGTCTGGCTACTGTAGCCGTAAATGTAAATGTAATCCCCGCTTTGCAGTATTTCGCACCCTAAAACGACGTCCTGGCCGCCGGGAAACCCGGTAAAGGGCAGCTTGCGGGTCGAAATTTTCCAATGGGCTGGCGGGGCGTCAGGATTTTCAATGGAGGCCAGCCAAGTGCCAACGCATTTGAATCCCCAGACCGAATTGTTGACCGTGTCCACTTGTTGCATAAACAAGCAAAGCCCCTGGCCCGTTCGCACGCCGTCGTCGAGCCAGAAATAGCTTTTTGGCCCGGGCGATTTTATAAAGGATTGCGGGCTGCGTTTCTTGTCCACGGGATAGTAAAACCGGGGCTGTTCGCCAAGTTGTTGAATGGCAATGGAACTATGAATCATTCTTGGCTGAATCCGCTTGCCCGCTCGAATCTGCCCAACGAATGTATCGCCGAACACCCAGAGCGTTTTGTTGTCAGCCAGGAGGACGGAATACGCCACGTCCGCGCCCAGCCAGCCGTTGGTTCTTTGGAACATTTGGTTCCATTCCGGGGCGGGAGAGACGCGAAATGAAAAATCGTTGGCGACGGCGTGGAGCATTGCCATCGCAGTTGCCACAGCGAGTATTGTCGCGGCTTTGAACATCCGGAAGCTTTGCATCACAAGGACCAAAATCCAAGCAGAACAATTCTCCAAACATCGAACATCGAACCTCGAACATACCCAACATCGAATGCTGAGTGAAAGGTGACGGCGTGGCCGTTCAGATGGATAAGTGCTTTTTTTCCGATAACAAGGTCAGTATCCTGTCGTCCAATTTGAAAATTCTTGTCGCCATCACCGGGGCCAGCGGCGCTCTTTATGCGCAACGGCTGCTGGACAATTTGAATCCGCGCGAGCACGAAATCCACGCCGTGCAGAGCAATTACGCTCAACAGGTCATCTCCGAGGAACTGGCCGGCGGCTTGAAACTTCCCGACGGCGTGAAAATGCATGGGATCAAGAGCATGAACGCGCCGTTTGCCAGCGGCTCAAATCCACCCGACGCCATGGTGGTCATTCCCTGCACGATGGGGACAATGGGCCGCATCGCCCACGGTTACAGTGAAGATGTTCTTCTGCGCGCGGCGGACGTGGTGTTAAAAGAAAAGAAAAGATTGATTCTCGTTCCCCGTGAAACGCCCCTCAGCCTGGTCCACGTCAAGAACATGGAATTGCTGCTGCTTACCGGCGCGGTGATTTTGCCGGCCAACCCGGTTTTTTACTCGGGGGCGAAGACGATTGTTGAACTGGCCGATACTGTCGTGGCCCGGGTGCTCGACCACCTAGGCATCAAAAACAATCTGGCGCCGCGGTGGGCGGAGGAAAACGAATAAAGGCATGGCAAATCATTGGAAATGATTTTAACGATACAAAAATGGGGAAGTTTCGTGCGTTTTTCGCACACGGTTTTTGCGCTGCCGTTCGCGCTGGCGGCCATGATGGTCGCCGCCCGCGCCAACCGCGGCTGGCCCGGCTGGAAAGCGTTCCTGCTCATTCTTGCGGCAATGGTTTCCGCGCGGACGTGCGCCATGGCATTTAACCGGATTGTGGACCGCAAATTCGATGCGCTCAATCCGCGCACCAAAAACCGCCATTTGCCGTCAGGCCAAATTTCCCTGGCCAGTGCCATTGCGCTTTGCGCGATTTCCGCGGCTGGCCTGATTGCGGCCTCCTGGTTCCTCAATCCGATTTGTTTCTATTTGTCGCCGGTCGCGCTGGTTGTCATTTGTTTTTATTCGCTCACGAAGCGGTTTACGGATTATACCCATGTTTTTCTGGGCGTTTCATTGGCTTTGGCTCCCATCGGCGCGTGGCTGGCCGTCAAGGGCGCGAACATCTCCGTGGACGAAATCCTCGAAATGAGCGTTTTGGCGCTTGCTGTGGTCCTGTGGTTGGTGGGTTTCGACATCATTTATGCGCTGCAGGACCATGAATTCGATAAAGCGCACGGGCTGCATTCGCTGGTTGTCGCATGGGGACAGAGCAACGCGCTGGCGGCGGCGTTTCTGGCACACATGCTCATGTGCGGCCTGCTTTTCGCGTTTGGATTGCTTTGCCGGTTCCACCTGGCATATCTCATCGGCTGGTTCATCATTGTGGGTTGCCTTTCGCTGGAACACTGGATTGCGCGTCGGCGCAGTTTAAATTGGATTAATGTCGCTTTTTTCCGGCTCAACGCGCTGGTCAGCGCCGTGTTTTTTGTGGTTGTTGCCGCGGAAGTAGTTTTTCGCGGACCGTTACTGTTTCGGTAACAGAAAGCAGAAAAACCATTGACTATTAAAGGTTTTGAATGGGTTGGCATAAATCCAGCTATTGGATTTGCCCATGGACAGTTTCTCACAATTTTACGATTCAGGATTGCAGCCGGGAGCATCGAAACAGCCCGGGGGTAATGCGGCCCGCAAGCTCGCCACATTCATTCTGCACGAATTCATTGAAGGACTGGTCGCGCTTCGCACGCAGGATCTCATCGCCAATCTCCTGGAACTCAATGCGCTGGAAAAATTTATCGCAAAGAAAAGCCCTTGTGAAGTAGGCGCGGTACTGAAAGAAAGCATTGAACATCACAAATTGCCTGCCGCCCGCAAGCAGATTGTTTTTCTCAGTGGAATTTCGGGCGGCCTTTGGGCGCAAGCCAGCCAGTCCGTCCTCAGGCGAGTCTTCGACAACGTTATTTCAAACGCCGTAAAATATTCCCCGGCAAATTCCACCATCCAGGTGCATGCGTTGGCTGAAGACGCCAATATTGTTGTCAATGTTCGCGACCAGGGGGTAGGCATCAATGAGGAAGGGCGGCAAAAGCTATTTCAGAAATTCGCCCGACTCGTTGCCGGTCCGGTGGGCGGGCCCGGTTCCGCAGTTGTTCGCCAGGCCATTGTCAAAAAGCTGGCCGAGACATTATCCGGTTCCGTTCGCTGGCGCAGCGCCCTGGGCTCCGGTTCGACATTCACCTTGAAGCTGCCGGTCTCGACGAAGCCGGCGGAGGCTGTGGACTTGCCGGATATCACGATGCTTGAACGAAATATCGTGGAGTTGGCCGAGCCGATGCCCCGGGTCGCGTCCAGAAATTGAACGCTGGCTGTTTGTCTTCGATCCTTATTCCTTAAGTTCGTACGATAGATCTCCCCTGGGCTTTCGATGTTCAGCATGTTCGAGGTTGGATGTTCGATGTTTGGAATTCATTCACCGACCCTGAAACATTCGAACATCGAACACCCAACATCGAATGGTCAGACTTGTAAAATGCTTTGCGCAACGGCCTCTTTGCGTTAAATATAGATGGTGAATTTTTTCGTACAACGGAGCCAATTACGGGACATTTACGACAAGGTTGTCGCCGGCGAACGCATCTCGGAATCCGACGCATTGCGGTTATTTGAATCCAGGGACATCAATGCCATTGGCGCCATCGCGGATTTCGTCCGCCAGCGCAAAGTCGGCAACCGCGCCAGTTACATCGTCAACCGTTACATCAACTATTCCAATTATTGCATCCTTTCCTGCCAGTTTTGTTCGTTTGCCCGCAAGAAACGCGACGCGGATGGTTTTCAGTTCACGACTGAAGAAATCGTCGAAAAGGCCCGGGAAGCGCTCAAAATCGGCATTACGGAACTTCACATCGTGGGCGGACTGCATCCGTCGCTGCCGTTTAGTTATTACACGGACATGCTCCGGGCGCTCAAGAACCTTGATTCGCGCCTGCAATTAAAATGCTTTACCGCCATCGAAATTCTTCATCTGGCGTGGCTTGCCAAAAAAACCGTCGAGCAAACATTGATTGAATTGAAGGACGCCGGTCTCGAATCGCTGACGGGCGGCGGCGCGGAAATCTTTCGCAAGGAAGTCCGCGGCGCCATCGCGCGGGGCAAGGAATCCGCGGAAGAGTATTTGGACGTGCACCGCATCTGGCATCGCCTTGGCGGGCGCAGCACCTGCACCATGCTTTACGGCCACGTGGAGAGCCTGGCCGACCGCGTGGACCATCTCCGGCAGTTGCGCGCCTTGCAGGATGAAACGCGGGGTTTTGTCGGCTTCGTGCCGCTCGCCTACCAGCCCAAAGACAATGATATTCCGGTGGATCATCCGCCGACGGGTTTTGATTCACTCCGGACCGTCGCCATCAGCCGCATTTACCTGGACAACTTCGACCATATTACCGCCTATTGGGTTGGGCTGGGATTGAAGCTGGCGCAGGTCGCATTGAGTTACGGCGCGGACGATTTGCATGGAACCATCGTGGAGGAACATATTTTCCACATGGCGGGCGCCGAATCACCCCAGCTTCAAACCGAGGCGGACATGCTCAAGGCGATCCGCGAAGCGGGCAGAACACCCGTTCAGCGCAATACGTTCTACGAGCCCATCAAGATTCTTGAAGAGATGAATCCTGCCCGCGACAGCGAAGCGGCGGAGGGTCACTCCAAAGTTTTGGAGGAAAATCTGGCGACAGCATGAATGCAGAACCCGGAAAACATCGAACATCGAACATCGAACGCTGAACATCGAATGGAAAAGACCTGCATTTGACCATGGAAACTGAATACGGACGATCCGATAAAGACAGCAGCGCATGGGTTTTGAACGATGGAAATGAAAACGGGCGTAAGTATAACCTGGAAGAGCGACTACTGGAATTTGCAACTGCGGTAATTAATTTATCTGAAAAGCTTCCTTCATCGCGCGCCGGGAATCACGTTGCGGGACAAATTCTTCGGTCCGGCACATCACCTTATCCAAATCATGGCGAGGCCGAATCAGCCGAGTCGCGCGAAGATTTCATTCACAAATTGAAGGTCTGCCTGAAAGAGTTGCGCGAGACGCGCCGCTGGGCGCGGTTGATCGCCCGCATGAATTGGGCAAATAGTGACCCGACGCTACGCTTCATCTTAGGTGAGTCAGATGAGTTAATTCGTATTTTCTCGGCCAGCATTAAAACAGCCCACGAAAACACCCTTAAGCAAAAACGTTCCAATAGCGGTGGCTAACAGTTTGACGCTCTGCATTCGATGTTCAGCGTTCGATGTTCGATGTTCGATGTTTTCCGAGTTCCGCAGTCAAAGCCGTTCCGGCTGCTGCATCAGGCTCGCAATGCGCTGGAGCAGGCGGCCGGCAGCTCCGCCGTCGAGGACGCGATGGTCGAAACTGAGAGTCAAACATGCTTCGATGACCGGGACAAACTGGCCTTTTTGCTCATTCCAATGCGGAGCAGGCAGTCCGGCGCCCATGCCCAGCACCAGCGTTTGTTCGGGTAATGGAATGGGGGTTGCCCAGGCGAGGCCAAATGTGCCGAAATTTGTGACGGTGGCGATCGAGCCGCCGGTGGCATCGGCTGGCAGTTTTCTTTGGCGGGCCAATTCCACCAATTCATTGTAGCGTTCCGTCAAATCGCGAAGGCCTTTTTGGTCGGCATGGCGGATGACAGGAACGAGCACGCCGTCCTCGGCTTCGACGGCAAATCCCACGTCGATGGAACCCGGATGAAAAATTTTATTGCCGACGAGCCGGCCCGCGGGGGCTGAATTTTCCGAAAGGGCCATGGCGAGCGCGCGCAACGCGTAAAGGGCAGGGCCGGGTTTGGGCGCCAAAGTTTTTCTGTGCGCGAGCACCGCATCCAATTGCACTGGCAGGCCAACGGTCGCGAGCGGCCGCGTCCAACTGCGGCGCATGGCATCGGCTACGGCGACGCGCATGGATGAGGCGCCGCTCATCTTGTGCTTTTCAAGGGCGGTGATGAATTTCTCGAAATCTTCAATGGTGACCCTGCCCGCGGCTCCGCTGCCGGCCACTCCCGCCAAATCGGCCGCGCTCAGGCCGAGTTCCGTCATCCGCGCTTTAAGGCGCGGGGAAAGATAACTCGCGCCGGCGGCATTTGCGGGAACGGGCAGGCCGCGCACGGTCGGCTGCACGCGAGTGCGCCCATTGGGTCCTGCCTTTGCGGTCCGCTCAGTATCGGGAGTTTTTGACGGGGCGGCGGTGTCCAGGCCAAGGCGGGTGGCTTCCTCCTGCGTTGCCTCGATATAACCGAGCACGGCATCCACGGCGTAACTCTCATTCAACTGCGCGGTAAACGTTTCAATCCTGCCGGCGCAAGGCGACGTCACGGTCATCGTGGCCTTGTTCGTTTCAACTTCGATGATGTCCTGGTCAGCCGACACGTTGTCGCCGGGCTTGACCAGAAAGGAGATAATGTTTGCCTCTGCTATGGACTCGCCGAACTGCGGCATGATGATGGAAACGCGCATGGGATTAAAATTTATTGCCGTAACAGGTTCCTCGCCGCGGCGGCCACACTGCGGGCGGTCGGACGATGCGCCGCCCAAAGGTTGGGGTGATAAGGCACCGGCGTGTCCTTGGCGTTGAGACGCTGCGGCGGCGCGTCCAAGAGTCCAAAACCTTCGGCCGCTACGCGTGAAACGATCTCCGCGGTGACGCCGCCCCATGGCCATGCTTCTCCGACGCACAGAAGTTTTCCCGTGCGCGCGACGCTCGCCACGATGGTGTCTGTGTCCAGCGGTTTGACCGATCGTAAATCGACAACTTCGATTTCCCAGCCTTCGCTGGAAAGTTCATTTGCGGCTTCGATGGCTTCGTGGACCATCGCGCTATAGGTGACGATTGTCAGGTCGCGGCCTTCGCGCGCAATCCTGGCCTTGCCAATGGGAAGCGCTTCGTCCGGCAATTTTTCGGCCTTAAGATGGTAATAAAGAAACCTGTGTTCGCAAAAGATAACGGGGTCGTCCAGCGCCACGGCTTCGAGGAGCATGGAATAGGCGTCTTCAACGGTGGCCGGCGTGAGTACAATCAGGCCCGGATAATAGGCATAGAGCCCTTCAAGACACTGGCTGTGAAATGGGCCGCTTCCGGACACGCCTCCGAACGGAAGCCGGACGGTGATGGGGCAGGGGACGTTTGTGCGCCAATACATTGTTCCAGCCTGGTTAACGATTTGGTTGAAGCCCACCAGCGAGAAGTCAGCGAATTGCATTTCGATGATTGGGCGCATGCCTTCGATAGCCGCGCCCACGGCCATCCCGACCATTGCGTCTTCGGAGATGGGCGAATCCAACACGCGGCCCGGAAATTCGACTGCCAGGTTTTTCGTGGCTTTGAAAGCACCTCCAAATGCCCCAACGTCCTGCCCGTAGATGAAAACCCTGGGATCGTCGCGCAGGGCGCGCGCCTGGGCTTCGCGAATAGCTTCAAGATAGGTCAGGCTCACAGCCGATGTCGTGGGAATGGCGGGAAATTAAACGATTTCAGCCGTTTCATGCGATGTTTCCCTCGTTCAAATGTTCAGATGCAACGGCGCACCATTCTTCGATGAATGGATCCGGCGCGGGTTCCCGCTGCACCCGCGCAACGGCTGTTTCAATTTCGTGGTGAAATTCTTCCTTCATGGCCGCAAGCTGCGAGTCGTCGAGCCATCGTTTTTTTAATAAAAATTCCTGCGCCACTTCCAGGCAATCGCGGCCCAGGGGAGAGTTCTTCAATTCGGGGTCCACGTAATCGGGCACGTCGTGTTCGCCATGGCCGCAGAGGCGCAAAAAATTGGCGACAACCAATTGAGGGCCGCTCCCGCGACGGGCGCGTGAGACCGCCTCACCGAGGACTTTGAGACAAGCTGAAAAATCGGTGCCGTCAACGGTCTGAACGGCCACGCCGTAGCCGATGGCCCTGTCGGCCAGGCTGTCGCACGCAAATTGGCGGGAGGTCGGGGTCGAGTAGGCGTATTGATTATCAGCAATGACCAGGACGAGCGGCAGCTTCTCGACGGCCGCCTGATTAATCGCCTCGTGGAATGAGCCGGTTGAAGTGGCTCCGTCGCCGATGCATGCGGCGCCAACTGTTCCCAACTTCTTTTGGAGCCGCCGTGCCAGCAAAATACCATTTACCACTGAAATCATGGCGCCCAAATGACTGATCATGGGAAGGAGGCCTTCCGACGGGTTTCCGCGGTGAACATTGCCGTCGCGCCCGCGCATGGGACCATGAGCCGACCCTAAAAACGTCCGAAGCGAGTCCAGCACCGTTTCGCCAAATGCGAGGCGTCCGGCGGCGTCGCGGATGAGCGGGGCGAAAACATCGCCCTTTTGAAGGGAAACACCCACTGCCGCGCTCAGGCCCTCCTGTCCGCGCCCGAGGTAAACCCCTCCGTGAATTTTTCCGGTGCGATAAAGGGCCGCAAGTTTATCGTCAAGCAACCGCGCCAGCAGCATGAACCGAAATGCGGACAAATGGATGTCGCGCACGGATTTCGTTTCCTGAGACGGCTTGGTCTCCAGCGCCGTTTGAAGCATGAATAAAGTTTATCCTTAATGGCCCCCGGCGGCAACATTTAACGGCCAACGCGGGGCGCCCGGATCTCAGCGGCCCAGTTGATCGGGTGATTTGACCGCGGGGACTTGACCGGGCTCCGGCTCCCGCACGCCGCCTCGAACAATGATATTGCCGTCGTTGTCCAGGCCCAAACGCGGGCGCGTATTGACGTAATCGTAGTACTCCTTCTGAATAACTTTGCCGCCCGGGCTGACGACGGAATGAATAAACGTCGTAGCGGCGGTTTGACAAAGCACGTGCAAATTGCTGACGCGGTCGAGTTGGGCCTCCGGCTGGCTGAATGAAATCAAATTGCCGAGCGCGCGCACCGCCAGGATGCTGCCATTCGCTTCGTCGCTGACCTGCGCGTATAACCGGAGTTGGTCCTTTAGATAATTTGCCTCGATCAGCGTATATCTCCGCACGCGCGGGGGCTGATCAGGCATCTCCGGGTCTGACACGCCAAATGACTGCGACCATAACTCTGCTCCGTCGATCACGTCGAATTTCTGCGGGGCGCTGCTGATATCGGCGTTCCACGCGCCGATATGGACTGTGGCGGTGACATGGTAAGTTCCGGTGCGTTGCAAAGCGAAATACGGGCCCAGGTTCACGTGTTTGATGGCCATGTCTGAATTGTTCAAGTCAAAGAGGCCCGTAACAGGCGGGTCCAACTTTTTCGCCACCACCGACCCGTCATCCGCCTGAATAAAGAACGTGAGCCAGCCGGTATCGCCCAAATGCAACAATTGGCCTGACCGGTTTGTGACGTGGACGACGACTGGAAGGTCTTCGCCCGGCAGAAACTGTTGCTGGTCCAGAGACAAATCCACGGTGAGCTGCGCGGCTGCGTTGAAACCAACTGCCGCCAACCCCAGACACAGGATGGAGAACAGGACTTTCATTAAGGTCACCATTCTAAATCGCCTGCTGCCACGGGCGCAACATAAATCCTCTCTGCATAATTCTTTGAAAGGTTGAAACGTCGAAACGGTGCAGGCATCGGTGGCAGCCGCCGTTTCAACGTTTTTTTTCAAGTGCCGCCGCGAGGACCTCATCCACGGTTTCAGCGGGCGTGAATTTTAACTTGTGTTTCACTTCCTCGGGCAGTTCCGGCAGGTCTTTTTCGTTTAGCTTTGGGATGATGACGTTATCGATTCCCGCCCGGGCCGCGGCCAGGGATTTCTCTTTCAAGCCGCCAATCGGCAGGACCAATCCGCGGAGGGAAATTTCGCCGGTCATCGCGACGTCTGAACGGACTGGCGTGTCTGTGAAAAGGGAAGCAATGGCCGTGAACATAGCGATGCCCGCGGACGGCCCGTCTTTTGGAACAGCGCCACTGGGCACGTGGATGTGAATATCCGTATCTTTAAATGCGTCGGCGGCTATGCCCAGCTCTTTGACGCGGCTGCGGACCAGGCTGATGGCTGCCTGGGCGGACTCGCGCATGACGTCGCCGATGTGTCCCGTGAGCTTAATATTGCCGGTGCCTGGATAACGCGTGGCTTCGATGTGCAGGATTTCCCCGCCGTAGGGTGTGAATGCGAGGCCCGTCACGACGCCTGGCTTGGCGGTTTTAAGCCGAGTTTCGCGAATATACCGTTGCGGGCCGAGCATCTCCTGGATCTGCTCAGGCGTGATGGTCACTTTTTCGCACTCGCCCCGGGCAATCCTGGCGGCCACAGCGCGGCAGATGGACCCAATTTGGCGTTCCAATTCGCGGACTCCGGCTTCGTGCGTGTAATCGGCGATGACCTTTTCCAACGCGTCATCGTGGAATTCGCATTGTTCGGGTTTGATTCCGTTTTCCTTGAGCTGGCGCTGGACCAAATATTTTTTTGCAATGTGAAGTTTTTCGCTTTCGGTATAGCCGGGAATTTCAATTACTTCCATCCGGTCGCGCAGGGCAGGGGGAACGGGATCCATGTAATTGGCCGTTGCAATAAAAATAACCTGGGACAAATCGAACGGCACATCCAGGAAGCGATCCACAAAGCTATTGTTCTGGCGGGGATCAAGCACTTCCAGGAGCGCGCTGGCGGGATCGCCGCGGAAATCGGCGCCGATTTTGTCCACTTCGTCCAGCATGATGACGGGGTTGCGGGTGCCGACACGGCGCAGTTCCTGGATGATTCGCCCCGGCATCGCCCCGATATAGGTGCGGCGATGGCCGCGAATTTCCGCTTCGTCACGAATGCCGCCCAGGCTCATGCGGGAGAATTTTCGGCCAAGGGCATCCGCGATAGACTGGCCCAGGCTGGTTTTGCCGACGCCGGGCGGGCCGAGAAAGCAAAGGATGGGGCCGCGTCCCTGTGGATTCAATTTGCGGACGGCGAGATACTCGATGAGCCTGCGTTTGACTTTTTCCAGGTCGTAATGGTCGCGGTCGAGAATTTTTTGCGCCTGGTCCAGGTCGAGTTTGTCCGGCGACATTTTCGACCATGGCAAATCCGCCAGGGTTTCGACATAGCCGACGATGACCGAAAATTCCGGGCTGGCGGGCGGGATGACATTGAGCCGGCTCAATTCCTTTTCCGCCTGTTCCATGACTTCCGCCGGGGGCTGAGATTCATCGAGGCGTTTTTTTAATTGATCAATTTGGGCTTGCGAGCCGGGCGATTCTTCGCCGAGTTCTTTTTGAATGGCGCGAAGCTGCTCGCGCAGGTAGGCGCGGCGTTGGGCATCTGTAAATTGCGACTGCACGTCCTTTTGGATTTTTTGCTGGAGCCGGGCGATTTCGAGTTGGGCAGAAACCCGGACCTGCACGGCGCGGACGCGCTTGACCACGTCCAGTTCCTCGAGCAAATCCTGCTTTTGCGGAACGTCCAGGGGCATGCTGCCGGCGAGAAAATCGGCAAGCGTGCCGGCGTCTTCGATGTTGCCAAGCAGCATTTGGGCTTCCGGCGGCGCATCCGGGGCCAACGCGATCAATTGCAATGCGCTCTCGCGCAAGCTGCCAATGGTCGCCTCCCAGTGTTTGTCGAGGTTGGATGGCAACTGGGATTGAAGGATCTCGATGCCGGCGCGAATAAAGGGTTGAGTTTGGAGCACGCGCGCGATTTTTATGCGGCGCAACGCCTGGACCACGACCAGGGTGCTTTCCTCCGACTGGCTGATGAGCTTTAGAACGAGAGCGGCCGTGCCGACCTGGTACAAATCAATCGCCGCGGGATCATCCTGCTCCGGGTTGCGCTGGGTGAATATGCCGATGACTTTGCTCTGCGACAGGGACTCCTGCAACATCCGGCGCGACGCGGCGCGACCAACGGTCAGCGGAACAACGGTTCCCGGGAATATGACCATGTTTCGCAAGGGCAAAATTGGGAGGGAATCGGGAATGGTTTGCGACTGTTCTTCCTCGTTCCGCGTGACTGCGATGACCGGCGGATTGCGCGTATCGCGGCCGGGATCAGCGCGGGTCAGGAGTGGATTTTCTTCAAGAGCCATAAATCATGCCTGGGCGCGCAAAGGTAAATAGATCCATAACAATCCATTTTTGTGGTTCGCGGTGACCCGGGCGGTGTCTATGGTCATTGGCGACAATGTGAGTTCGCGTTCAAACGGGCCGTAATCAATTTCCATGGCAAGCACTTGCACCGCTTTGCATACGTCCTTATCGGGTTCGGGCGCGGCGCGCCGGCCACGGACCAGCAGACGTTGCGGTTCAACTTTCAGGTTGATTGAGTCCTTTTCCACGCCTGCGAGGTCCAGACAAACAGTGATGCAGTGTTCGCCGCGATAGACATTCAGCGAAGGCGCCCATGGACTGGCGGGTTTGAAATGCGAGAACTGCAGTTTCATCATTTCGTAAACCAATTCGCCTAACTGGCCGTGAAGCCGCTGGAGACGAGACGTTGAAATATCACTCATTGTTTTTCTCCTCTTACTGACGCGTACACTTTAGCCTCCAATGGATGTCGGTTCAACGAGGATTTCCGTTTATTCGATGTTTGGCGTTCGATGTTCGATGTTCCATTGCGTATAATTTGCGTCTATGCGGCCAGGCGCAAAAATTTCCTGCGATGCAGTCGTTGTGGGCGCGGGTCCCAACGGCCTGGCTGCAGCCATTCGCATGGCCCGGGAGAAGCTTTCGGTCCTTATGATCGAGGCCAACGAAACCGTCGGCGGCGGCGCGCGGTCTGCCGAGTTGACATTGCCCGGTTTTGTCCACGACGTGTGCTCGGCGGTTCATCCTCTGGCCGTGGGCTCGCCCTTCTTTCGCCAATTGCCGCTCGAACAATTTGGATTGAAGTGGATTGAACCGGAAGTCCCGCTTGCCCATTCGCTGGATGGAGGCTGGGCGGCAGCCCTGTACCGTTCCCTTGCGCAAACGGCAAAAGAACTTGGACCCGACCAACGCCCGTATGAACGGTTAATGCAGCCGCTTGTATCAAATTGGGAAAACCTGGCGGCGGAATTTTTGAAGCCGATGTTGCACGTGCCGCGGCATCCGGTCCAATTTGCCCGCTTCGGCTTGCGGGGCATGCTTGCTGCGTCATCGCTGGCGCGAGGCTGGTTTTCGGGCGAACCGGCGCGGGCCCTATTTGGCGGTTTGGCAGCGCATGCATTTTTGCCGCTCGAACAAATTCCGTCCGCAGCGTTTGGATTGGTGTTGGGAATGACTGGGCATGCTGTCGGTTGGCCAATGCCCCGCGGAGGGGCGCAACAAATTGCGAATGCGCTCGCGGCTTATCTTAAGTCGCTCTCGGGGGAAATCGTCACCGGTTGGCGAGTTGAAAATATTCAGGAACTTCCAAAGTCGCATGTGGTTTTGCTCGACTTGACACCACGGCAATTGCTCCCGCTTTTCCGTGAGAAACTGCCGTCGGGCTATCGCCGCAGGCTCGAACATTTTTCGTACGGGCCGGGCGTATTCAAAATGGATTTCGCATTGGATGGACCCATCCCGTGGACTGCTGAGGTCTGCCGGCGCGCGGGTACTGTCCATGTATGCGGCACGCTTGACGAAATTGCCAGAAGCGAACGGGAAGCCTTTCGCGGTGAACATCCGGAGAGACCGTTCGTTTTATTGTCGCAACCCAGTTTGTTTGATTCCACGAGGGCGCCCGAAGGCAAGCATAGCGTGTGGGCTTATTGTCACGTTCCTCACGGTTCGTCGGTTGACATGGCGCCGCGAATCGAGGCGCAGATCGAACGCTTCGCCCCTGGCTTTCGGGACCGGATTTTGGCGCGGCATGCGGAAAACTGCGCGGACCTGCAAAAGAAAAATGCGAACCTTATCGGCGGCTCGATCAATGGAGGGGCGAACGATCTCCGGCATTTGCTGGCGCGCCCAATCGCAGGATCGTCACCGTACCGCATGCCGATTCCCGGTTATTACATTTGTTCGTCATCGACGCCTCCCGGCGGCGGCGTGCACGGGATGTGCGGGTACTATGCGGCGGAGACGGCGATAGGGGATTTGTCGATGCGTTGAATTTCTTTCTTAGGACGAGAACGAGAAAGATTCGTTAAGAATTCTTCAAAAAATCACTCGGTGAAACTTTGTATCGCTTACGAAAACGAGTTGCAAAGTATTGGCTGGAATTGAAACCATTGGCGAAGGCGATATCGGTTATCGAAAGTTCAGGTTTCGAGCGCAATTGCCCGGCTGCCCGTTCGAGGCGGCATTGGTTTAGGAATTCCATCGGCCCCGTATTTACCAATTCGCGGCAATATTTTGAAAACGCGGTGATGCCCATTTTGCAGTGTGAGGCCATGCGGTCCAAAGTCCAGGGATCGCCGAGGTCAATTCGGCCTTGTTTAAGGTCGTGGAAGAACATTTCCACGGCTCGTTTGCGGGAAACCAGTTGTTCATTTTCATGCGTCTGCTGTTCGGCGAGGGCGTCCAGGATGCCGATGAGCAGTTGGTTTAGATTGACCGCCATGCGGGATACGATGTGCGGGCGTTCCCACGCAGCCACGCAACGGGCGAGTTCGCGGAAAGATTGAGCAATCAGCGGCGTGGAGTTCCAAACGGGATTCTCGTTATGGCGCAACTTCCGGGTGAGCCTGGCGAGATCGTCTTTTGTCAATATGACCCACTTGGGCCAGCGCCACTCCTGATGCGGCCGGCGGATGCCGACATCCAGAATCAACCAATGCAGCTTGCCCGGCCCGATATTGGGGGCGCCCAATTTGTGAAGCTGCCATGGGCGCGTAATCGTGATTTGGCCAGCGTGTAAATGGTGCGTCTTCTGGTCCACTGTGAACTCGCTCGCCCCGGTTTCCAGAAATACGAATTCAATACCTTCATTCCGATGCGGATTCAGGCCCCAATCCTGCGAGGTATTGGCATTCCAAAAGCCGATGCTGTTTAAGCCGGGCAGGACGTCCGATGGGATTGGTGTGCCGGGGTAATGCCCTTTGGTCAAGGCGTGGAACTCGATTTTCCCATTCCGCACTGCCTCTTTTTGCGGTTCGCAAAGGTCCACCTCGTAGCGCTTGTCGTGCTCGCGGTAGACGAGTTCTGTGGTGGACATAAATGTTTAATAATCTTCGCCGAAGGATTTTGCAAGTCTTACCTGCCCAGCCTGTGGCATTTTAGAGGCATACCAAATCGATTTTCGGCTAACGTCCGATTCGCGATAAGGTTAAACTGACAGTTGACGGGAAATAACGCCGCGCAGAGCAAACATGAACAGGCTCGATTGGACATTGATCGCCGCGTACCTCATCGCGGTGTGCGGCATTGGCGTCGCGGCGGGCTTTGTGCATCGCCGTAATGAACGGGGCGGAGAAGGGGGCCATTATTTTTTAGCCGGCAACACCCTGGCGTGGCCGGTCATTGGTCTGGCCATGTTTGCGGCAAATATATCGACAGTCCACCTCGTGAGCCTGGCCGAAGCTGCGTACAAGTTCGGCCTTGTCTTTGGAAATTTCGAATGGATGGCCGGTTTTACGCTGATATTGCTGTCACTGTTTTTCGCTCCCCTGTATTTGCGGTCGCGGGTGGCGACACTGCCTGATTTTCTGGAACGGCGCTTTAATCGCGGTTGCCGTGACGTGTTGTCCGTCATCTCGCTTTTTTCGGCCATTGTCATCCATATGGGAGTCGCGCTTTATACCGCGGCCTGGGTATTGCGGGGCATTCTGGGTCTGGCCCCGGACGCCACAATCCTCGGCGTGAATGCCTTGATGCTGTTCGTCATCGTGTTGGGTGCCGTCACTGGCATCTACACGGTATTCGGAGGGTTGCTGGCGGTGGTGTGGACTGAAAGCGTGCAAACCATTTTGCTTCTGACCGGCGCCGTCGTGATCACCGTGACCGGCTATCTGAAAGTTGGCGGATGGACGGAACTCGCCCGCACGCTGGCATCCCATCCACACCCGCTCGCCGCTGTCGCGGGCAGTAGTGTTACTTGGGGAACAGGAAATTTTCTGAACATGGCTCGCAATGCCGGGGACCCCAGCGGTTTGCCGTGGTATTCCATTCTGCTCGGCTATCCGGTTTTGGGGATTTGGTATTGGTGTTGTGACCAAACCATCGTCCAGCGTGTCCTGGCGGCCAAAGATGAAAAAAACGCCCGGCTCGGTCCGTTGTTTTGCGCTTTCCTGAAAATTTTCCCGGTGTTTTTCTTTGTGCTGCCGGGTGTCATCTGTGTCGCGCTCGTCCAAAAAAATTATTTTAACGGCGCCGCTCCCCAAACCTCGGCGGACACCTACACCTTCATGCTGACCCACCTGCTGCCTTCCGGGCTGAAAGGACTGGTCGCCGCCGCGATGCTGGCGGCTGCGATGCAAACCTGTTCGGCTGCCCTGAACTCCGCGGCAACCCTGGTGGCTTACGATTTGTTTAAACGTTACAAGCCGGGGCTCAATGACCAACAACTGGTTCGCATCGGAAAAATCGCAACGGTTGCCGGAGCGGTTATTGCCATCATCGCTTCGCCATTATTCGGCCATTACACGACGATTTTTCAGGGCATTAACAAGCTGATTTCTTATATCGCTCCGCCGATCACTGCGGTCTTCCTGCTGGGAGTTTTTTGGAAACGCGCTTCGGGCAAGGCGGCTTTTATAACGCTGCTCGCCGGGACGGCTCTCGGATTTGTCGCTTTTTATTTGGATTGGAACAACATTTACCATGGCGATTTTATGCTCACGGCTTTTGGGTTGTTGGTGGCTTGCATATTCATCATGGTCGCCATGACGTTTTTGTTTCCCGAACCGCTCAAGGCCGGAGCTGAGCCGCTCATTTGGGATAGCTGGCGCGAACCCCTGCGAGGCCATGCCGGGGGATTTGGGCTGGCGGACTGCCGGTTGGCGAGCCTGGTTATCCTGGCTGTGTTTATTGGCCTTTATTTTACCTTTCGTTAAAATGAATCATAACATAAATAAGATTGCGAGCTGTCTGGATGGCAGCAGGGAAATGTGTTTTTTATCATGGGCTCATTACTAAAAGACAAAGTGATTTTTTTGACCGGCGGTTCGTGCGGCATCGGCCGCGACTGCGCAAAGGCTTACGCGGCCGAGGGCGCGTCGGTAGTCATCGCCGCCAATGATCGGGAGGGCATTGAAAAAGTCGGGGCCGAACTCGGCAATGGCCATCTCGCCCTGTACTGTGACATAACACGTGATGACCAGGTCAAAACCGCGCTGGATAAAACGTTATCGCAATACGGGAGGTTGAATGCCGTTCACAATAACGCCGGCATTTCACAGCCGTCCAAACCCATCCACGAAACGACGGATGATGAATGGGATAAATTGTTCGACGTAAATTTGAAAGGCGTGCTGCGCACGATGCGATATGCGTTTGACGCTCTGGTCGCGAGCAAGGGTTGTGTGCTCAACACGTCCAGCCTGGTAGGGGTCATCGGTCAGGAAATTCATGCGGCCTACACGGCGACAAAAGGAGGATTGAATGCGCTGACCAAATCCATGGCGCTCGATTACGCAAGATATGGCATCCGCGTGAATGCGGTTTGTCCGGCCGGCGCCTGGACCCCGATGCTCCGACAATGGTGTGAGGAACAACCGAACCCCGATTCGACCGAGTCCTATTTAAATGGCATCCATCCCCTCGGGTACTGTCCGAAAGGTGATGCCATCGCGGATGCGTGCGTTTTTTTGCTTTCAGAAAAAGCGAGTTTTATTACCGGGCATATCATGCATGTGAGCGGCGGCGCGGAATTGGGCTATCGCCGGACTTCATGATATTATGATCCGGCATATTTCTTTCCGCGATGCGCGTTTCCCAATCGGCCACGGCCATGGAAGCGACGCCATCCATAGAGATCCAGTCTATTCCTATGCAGTCACGGAATTGCATGACGACAAAGGACCGACGGGCGTTGGCCTGGCCTTTACGCTGGGCGAAGGAAACCAGCTTGTCTGCGAAGCGGCGAAATTTTACGCCCAACGGCTGGTTGGCAAGCCGATTGACGAGATTATGGCGAATTTCGGAGCGCTGCAGCGCGCGATGGCGGATGAACAACAATTTCGCTGGCTCGGTCCGCATAAAGGGATTGTTCAACTGGCACTGGCCTCCGTGACAAACGCCTGCTGGGACCTTTGGGCCAAATCCCGCGGCTTGCCCCTTTGGAGATTGCTCCTGGATCTTGCGCCTGAACAGATCGTTGCCACTCTGGACCTGTCGTATTTGGAAGACGAACTCACCGCGCCGCTCGCGCTAAAAATACTTCGCGACTGGCGGCCGACGCGCTCCTCCCGCGAATCCGTTTTGAAATCGGGGTATCCCGGCTATGACACGTCGGTGGGCTGGTTTAATTACGATGACGCGCGGATACGTGAGAATTGCCGGCGGGCGGTCGCGGCAGGATTCACCGCGATGAAATTAAAGGTCGGATCCAGTGACCCGGAACGCGATTTGCGCCGGGCCAGGATTGTTCGCGACGCGGCAGGCAGCGAAAGCCGAGTCATGGTGGATGCCAACCAGCAGTGGAATTTACCCCAGGCGATCGATATCTGCCGGAAATTGCGGGCCATCGATCCTTTCTGGATTGAAGAACCGACCCATCCCGATGATGTGCTGGCCCATAAAACGCTCGCCGACGCCGTCGCGCCAGTCAAAATCGCGCTTGGCGAGCATGTGGCCAACCGTGTGGCGTTCAAAAACTATTTGCAGGCGAAGTGCGCGGGCTTCATTCAGGTTGATGCCGTGCGCGTGGCCGGTGTGAGCGAGTTTCTCGGAGTGAGCTTGCTGTGCAGCAAGTTTGGCGTGCCCGTTGTGCCGCACGTAGGCGACATGGGGCAACTTCATCAGCATCTCGTTTTGTTCAATCACATCGCGCTGGGCCAGGAAATTGTTTTCCTGGAGCATATTCCGCATTTGCGCGCGCATTTTGTGCATCCGTGTCGCGTTTCCAATGGGGTGTATCAAACGCCGCAGGAAGCAGGCGCCAGTTGCGACTTGAAGTCCATATGACAGAAAGGATCGATTATGTTTAGCTTGAAAAAAAAGACAGCACTCGTCACAGGCGCTGCTTCGGGCATCGGCGCGGCGATTGCCCAAACATTTGCCGAAGCCGGAGCGGTTGTCTGGATTGCTGATACAAATGCGCCCGGCGGCAAAGCAATCGCGGACCGGATTGGCGGAAAATTTATCGCCCTGGATGTCACCCATGAAGCGGCCTGCGAACAGGCTGCACAGTCGGTCGGTGCGTTGGATATCGTGGCAAATGTAGCCGGGATTGGCCACGTTGGGACGTTGATCAATACAACGGCTGCGGACCTGGACCGGCTGTATGCGGTTAACGTCCGGGGAATATTCAATTGTTGCAAAGCGTTTGTGTCTGCGATGCTGAGTCGAAAGAGCGGAAGCGTTATCAATATGGCGTCGATTGGAGGAATCGTCGCTGTGCGGGAGCGCTTGGCGTATACGACAAGCAAGTTTGCCGTAGTGGGTCTGACCAAGGCGCTCGCGCTGGATCATTCGCATACCGGCGTCAGGTTTAATTGCATTTGTCCGGGCAGGGTTGAGACGCCGTTTGTTCTTGAACGGCTCAAAGAATATCCCGATCCGCAGGCGGCATACCGTGAGATGGCGTCAACGCAGTTGAACGGGCGCATGGCAACGCCTCCCGAGATCGCCGCTGCGGCGCTCTATTTGGCGGCGAACGAAAGCGCTATGGTTACCGGCAGCACGATGATGATCGACGGTGGCTGGAGCGCGGGAAAATAATTCATGAATATTGTTCGCGGCTTCGTTCGAAAAATAATTTATTTCGGTGTTTTAGCCTGGTTGCCGGCTGCGCCTGGGAGTGTATTGCCGGCTGGCGTGCCGCCGCTTGATGAAATGGCCGGAAGCTGGCTGCCCGAAAAGAATGTGGCCAATCCGCCGGACGTAAACAATTTTCATGATATGCTGCTGGTCAACCGGGACCTGACTTCGTTTTTCTGCAATCCGGAAGACTGGTTATGGGGATGGGGAGATGAAAAGTTTCAATCTGGATATCCACTGGTCGGGCTGACGGTTGCCGGCAGGGAATATCCGGCAATGGAATGCCGCTGGTATCCATATCGTGCCTTGCGCCGAAACAGAGATTGCGCGGGTTTTGTCCTGCAAACGGACACGCGAATGATTAACGAGCAGCGAGCCGTCCTTGTCCAGGTTCAAATCTCCAATCCGGCTGGAACCGGGACAAATGTTCAAATTACGCTGTCGGTCCCGGGAATTTTGCAGACGGATGGAATATCCGTGCTGAACACCAAACAACGTCCGGGATTTGTGACGGTCATTTGTCCCGCAACGAAGCCCGATGCTGTCACTAATGGTAACGGCATGATCCATTGGTCCTGGAACGTGATGCTGCCGGCGCGTGGCGCAAATGAAATAGGATTTGTCGCGGGTGACGGGCATGCAACTGAGGCGCAAAATGTCCAGGCGAATGTAGCGCGCTGGGCGGCGAATTTTTCCAAAGAGTTCGATGGATTCAAGCAGTGTTGGGAGCAGCGTTGGGCCGACGCGTTTACGCCGGGCAACCATCATTTTTCAGGCAGCCTGCCGGTACTGGTTACGGATAACGCGGCAATGAAACGGAACTATTATATGGGCATCCTCACGATGCTGGAGCTGGAGCGCACGCAATTTCCGGTGTCTCCACGTTCGTTCATCACGAGCGGTGAACGCGCGCCGGGCACGCAGTTTTATTGGGATGCTTCGATGCAAAGCACCGTTTGGGCGCTGCTCGAACCCAATGGCATGAAATCCACGTTGCGCCGTTGGCTGGCTCAAAACGTGCGCAGCGGGGTGTCGATTAATTTGTTGCAGACGAACGGATTCGATTCGACGGTGTATGATCACATCGATGGCTACGCTTTCAACGCGTGCGCGATTTTCAAGACGACGCTGGATTATCTTCGCGTCACCGGCGATACGAATTTTCTCGATGAAAAATTGGAGAACGGCAAAACCGTGCTTCAGCGCATGGATGAAATGGCTGTGGACTGGCAAACGCTCACGCACCCGGACAGCCCGCTCGCGGATTATGGAGGGAATCGGAACCTGCTCGAATGTGCGCCGGCTTATATCGGGCGCGTTGCTTCCTGCAACGCACAAAATGTCTGGATGATGCGCAAGGATGCCGAACTTCAAGAGCTAAAAGGCAATACCGGCCGCGCCAGAGAACTGCGGGGCTATGCGGAAAAACTTTTGCCCGCCGTGTTGTCGCTTTATAAATCCGGCGACGGTGTTTGGTATGGATTGCACGACGACGGCCAACGCGTCGAATTGCGGCATTGCGTTGATTATATCTATGTCGGCAATGCGCTCGCCAACGACCTGACGCCTCGCATGCGCCGTGAAATGACGGATTTCGTCAAACGCGAATTATTGACGCGCTACTGGATGCGCGCGATGAGCCTTAAAGACGCTGCCGCAAGAATTTCCGACCGGCCCGATCATGGGCCGATGGGGGCTTACGACGGTTGGCCGGCCCTTACAGTCGGGACAATGTGGCGGCTTGGTTTTCCAGGCGACGCATTTAATTTTTATTGTCGAACGGCTGGCGTGACGAGGGAAGGTCCGTTCGCCCAGGCGCGGGAATTTTACGGGCCAAAGCGCGAGCAATATGATGCGCCGGTTCGGATTGCTGAGCGCGAGGGTTGCATGAAGGAATGTATCAGCGGCGCCGCATTTGCGGACGTCGTTGTTAGCACTTTTTTTGGTTTCTCGCCGTCGGTAGACGGAGAAAATATCCTGGCTGATCCAAAAACGCCCAGGCCGTTTAGCGGCAAATTGCTCCATGTTTCGTTTCGTGGCCAAAGATTGACAATTGATGCCGGTGGCAAGGGCGCGGTGGTTGTTAAGGAATGAGGGGTATTTTTGACAGAGTGTGAATTAATTAGAGCGGACGCATGTCCGCTGCTACGAATTCGCTACGGTTGCTCCAGCAATTTTTCAATGTCCGCTGCTATCGGGGCGGATTGGATGGTAATGCCCAGACCATTAAAGTGCACATTGTCCTGGTGATACTCGGGATGGCCGCGCATGGGCGTATTCAGATCTTCCACCGGGATGCCCTGGGCCTGCATTAATTTCGCCGCTATCGCATTCCGTGCGTCGATGCGCTTGTCCGTCGCTATGGTATCGTTTTCTGATGAGGGAGGGGAAACTTTTAGAGGGGTTGTATTGGCCCAAATGAGTTTCGCATTGGGTGCATACTCACGGATTGTCTTGAGATATTCCGGCAAGGCCTCTTCATATTCCTGTTCACTGTGCTGCCAGCCATGCATGCCGTTGTTAATGTGAATTACATCGAATTTGTACTGGCTTAACACCATTTTGATTTGCATGAGCAAAACCGGATCCGAAATAAAGGCGGAGCTGCAGAGCCTGCCAACATAAGCCTTGCCGGCGAGGCGTTTTTCCACCTGGGGATAGTAGGCGCGAGTAATGGAGTCACCAATGAGCAATACGCGAGGAAGATTGGTTTCGTTGGCGTGGGATATCCAGATGTCGCACCACTCGATGGATTCGCGGGCGGACGGCGGATAGTCGGCCGCTTTACCGGTTTCAGTGAATGTAAAAATGGCGGGAATGAGCAGGAGAAAAAAGAATTTGGTTTTAAGCATGGCCTCTATTTTAGAATGTCCCCGGTTTTGCATCAAACAAACCGCCGGACTTTTCCTTCAGTCCGGCGGTCTGAATTAGAATGCGAGTGTTGTCGTCATCCACGTTACTGCCTGATGATATAGAACCGTTGCGGACCCGAGAGCGAATTGGTCACACTGAAGCCGCCGCTGCCATTGAATGAGTTGGTGGCGATGGGCGTCCATTGTGACAGCGGGGTCAGCAGGTTCGTGCTGGTGAGTACGTAGTACGTTCCATTGTCCGAACCGCCTGTTCCGCTAAAGATGAAGTTTCCGCCGGATGTATAGGTGCTGCTAACTACTGGTCCTGTGCCGGAGGAAACCACGCTGATAATGCCGCTGCTCAACTGGCTTGTGTTCCATGCCAGACCAGTGCCAGGCGAGGCGGGGCTGATGCTCGTAAACGAGCCCGAATAAGTGGCCGCGCTGAATATCTGGAACGAGCTGCCGGCAGTCAGCGGCGAACTGCTGACGTTGGCGAGATTCAGCGTGCCGCCGTAGGTGATATTTGCAGCAGCTTCAATTTCGTCATTTGTCGTTCCATCCAGTTTGATGAGTGTCGTGCCGTTCAGGGTGACATTGTCGGACGCCGCCAGGATGCCAACGGGATTGGCGCCTGTGGTAATGCCGATGGTCGTGTTCGTGCCACCCGGCGAAATGATCGCGCCGCTGGAAACCACGAGGCTTCCATTGATACCGCCAATGCCCTCGAGGATTTGATCGTTGGCCAATGTGAATGTCTGGTCAGAGCGACCGCTGACGTCGATATGGCTGACTGTGGGGTCGTTGCCCCCGAAGAAAATCAGGGAACTGTGCGTGATGGAGCCGTTGCCGGTCAAGGCCACGATTGGCGTATTGCCGCTGCTGCCAATGACCGTCGGCCCGCTATAAGTATTGGATGCCGAAAACTGCATGGCATTGTTGTAGTTATCCAACACGAAACCGCCAACGCCGCTGACGACATTGGTGTAATCCATGTAATGGTCCCCGACCACAAAATGGACGACACCATTCAGGGTCACGGCGCTGTCAATCGGCGTGGTGTCGCCGGTGTTGTAATAGCTTTCGAAGGTCGAACCCTCGTCCATCACCAGTGTGCTGCCATAAAAACCGCCCGGCGCCGAATAGTGATCGATCGCGGCTCCGCTTTCGAGATGAATGCTGCCGTTGAAGCCGCCTCCGTAAAAGACCAACTGGTCATTGGTGCAGACGGTCATAACCGTCGAGGGGTTCTGGAAACTGTCATCCATTCCGCTAAATCCCAGGGAATTGGTCACCCCGTTTGCCGCCTGGGCGTTCGTTACGGTAATGCCCAGGACATTGCCAATAGTCAGCGAATTCCATTGTGCATAGTGGCTGTCTGCATCGGATGACCAATCCACCGTCAAATTGTGAGGGCCGCTGATTTGCGAGCCGCTGCCCAAATCCCAGCGATTGGCTCCGCCGAAACTGGTGTCGCCGGCCAGGGTGATATTGAGCTGTTCAACTGGATAATCGTCATAGCTGTTGTAAAGCGCGCCTTCCCCGTTGACTCCTGTGCCTGAGACAGTGGCGGGGGTGATGTTGTTAAACTGACCGCCGCCAAAATCCAATGTGGCGTTGTTGGTCACGGTAATTGCCGAAATCACGCGCAAACAGTTATTGCCTGCGTAGAAAGAGCCGCCAGCGATAGTGGCGGTGCCGGTAAAGCTGCCCGCGCTGGTAATGGTCAACGGACTGGTTCCTAATTTGACGAGACTGCCCGAACCGCTAATGGCGCCTGATGAGATGTCAAAAGTATTTGTCGAGGTGTTGACGGTGATGAGGCTGGGCGTAACGGTGCCGCTCACCGTGACGGACGTGGGCACACCGGGGGTATCGTCAAACAACACGTTGTCGCCCTGGTTGAACACCGTTTGAGTATCGTTTGAGAGGTTCAGCCAATTGGCTGACGTATCCACGTCCCATTGCCCGTTGTTACCGTTGGCGGTCCATTCCAGATGGTTTGGAGTAGAAACAGTAAGAGTGGCGGAAAGACTGTTAGTGGTTCCGTTGGCGTTGCCGACCACGACGCTATAGTTGCCGGCATTGGTGAGCTGCAGGTTATTTAAAGTTAGAGAGGTGCCGGTCTGGCCGGGCAGGGGAGTGCTGCCCTCATACCATTGATTTGTGGTGGACAAGCCACTAACCGCGGTGACGGTGAAGGTAGCCGAACCGCCCACAAAGCTGGACTGCGACTGGGGTTGAGTGATGATAATCGGCCTGGAGGTCGCCGGAGAAGCATTCAATTCCGCTGCGAAGTAGTGCTTTAATACCTGGGCGGCTGTCAAACCATGGTCGTACATGGCCACCTGGCAAAGGTTGCCGTAGAATTCCCGGCCATCCCCACCGGAGGTTCCATTTCCAATTGCCCACGTATCAGGATTGGAAAAGGCAATCGATCCTGTTGTATCCGCGGCGCTGGCAACCAATTGCCCGTTGATATACAGGTAATCGTTGGTGCCGTCGTTGGACAACACAATATATACCCACTGCGTGTTTTGCTGGCCGCCGCTAAGCCCGCCGGTGCCGAAATAGCCGAAGTAGTTGGCGCCATAGACGCCATTTTCCCTTAGCGCGATTTCCTGATAATTGTCCGAATCATATCCCTTGCCGATGATATCACCAAAGGTGGTTGAATCAGCGGGTTGGGCCCATGCTTCCAGGGTAGTAGGGCCGGTGAAATTCAACAAAGAGGTGTTGGGCCCGGTGCTCAGGTCAACCTCAGCCGCATTAAAACTGACGGCATTGGTGATATAGGCCGTCGGCCCGGGGACGGTGTTGGCGGGAGTAATATTGTAATAGGTCCCATAGTTGCCATTCCCTGAAAAGTCAGTGGCGATAGAATAACCGCCAGCGGTATTGGTATCCTCGCTGAAGTTGAGGGGCCAATACCCCAATGGATTATCTGAAAGAACGGTTGATTGATAATCAGCGCGGGCGCTGATGGTGGCCATTGCAGAGAGTATGGCAATGAGCCAATTAAGACAGTAGGAATTGCGCATGGGAATCTGTTGTTTTATGGGTGGTTTTGTTTTACGAGAGTTTGTGCGGAGGCTGGTTGACTAATAACAAACACTAGGGATGGTTCGGCGCGACGCAGTGCTGGATAAGCCAGGGCGCATCGTGCCCGCTGGTGTCAGGTTTATAGGGTGATAATTGGTAATCGTATATGCCGGAACCCACCGCCAATGTTGCTGTGCCCGTTGCCTGAATCGCCGGATCCAGCCATTTTCTGGCTTCGGCATGGCCGTCGGCAAAAGAAAACGTGCCGACGTCGCCGTGATAGGTCGCAAAAATATCAACAAAATTGAACGTGATTGGAGGGAGCGGCCCAGTGACGTTCATCGCGAAAGTATCATTGTTGTATCCCCTGGTATCGGATTGCTCCGCGAAGATCATGCAATCGGAAACTCTGCGTATCTGCGACATTTCTGAATAACTTTCATCGAATCCCGAATTTGGAATGCCTTCCACATTTTCCGTAACGGCATAACTGTCATAGGCCCACCCGATGGCCGGACTGCTGCCAATCGGCAGATTGAACCGCACATCGCCGGGACAATGAAAGACCCCTGGATTGCCACAATAGGGGGCCAGGAGATTATTCGTCGTAAAATCTCCCTCGATATCCGCCAAAGCGGTCCCCACAGATGCGCCGGCGCCGCTGAGAGGGGGAAGACTCGGATTGATGCCCCAAAAACCTCCGCCGTCCAACATGCCGGACCAGATAGGCAATCCCGCTGAGGTTCCCGTCATGATATGTGACTGAATGAGATTATTGTTGTTTTCATTCACATACATGGTGAAGGCCAAACCCATCTGTTTTTGGTTATTCAAGCAGGCTGCTTCCGTCGCTTTTAGCCGGGCCCGCTCCAGCACTGGCAACAATATTGCGGCGAGAATGGCGATGATGGCGATGACGACCAACAACTCAATTAAAGTGAATGCTCCAAAACGAGAGGCGTTGGCACCCAACCGGCCCTTGCCCCGCAAAGTTCTGTCTAACGTGCAATACATGCGTTTCGTTTTCTTTCTTGCTGGCAGATTGATGTCAAATTAACCGATTCGTAAGTGCCAATCTTCCAATTTTATTCGGCGAAGAATATTGAACACCGTTTGTGGGTTCCGGCCGGCGGTTTCGACGTCCAGCGGCATTTCGCAAGTCACTTTCATGTTCGGCCAAATTCAACAGTTAGCGGGAGCTTTAACCCCTGCAATACCCAATGCGAGGATTCCGGGAAGAGTCGCTAAATAATTTTGGAAATTTTTTTGCATGCATTGGGGCCGTGAACCGTAGCGCAGGTTTCCAAACCAGCTGTATCGCGGGTTTCTAAACCCGCTGACCGTGCGAAGTCGCGCGCCCGTTCAATTTGGGAATGCGCACACTGCGTGCGAAGCTGCCTGGAAACACGACAAATTATGGCGTTTCTAAACCCCGGCGCCGTACAACGTCGCACGGCCAGCCGATTTGGAAATCGGCGATACAGCAGGTTTGGAAACCTGCGCTACGGTGCTGCGAGCGGTCAAAACCTTCAAAACGGCAACCTACGATCGATTGAGTTCGTTCAGTATCCAGGCACGGGCGAAGGTCCAATAATTTCGCGCGGTGGCGTCCGATATGCCCAGGACGTGGGCGGTTTCCTCGTGAGTCATGCCCGCGAAGAAGCGAAGTTTTACCACCTCGGCCTTTACGGGATGTTGCCGCGCAAATTCATCGAGCACTTCATCCAGGGCCAGTATCTCCTGGTCTGCATCGGGCGCCGCAAGATTCAGTTGTTCGAAATCGATCCGTGTGTAACCGCCGCCATGACGTACCGTCAGCTTGCGGCGGGCACGATCAATGAGAATGCGGCGCATGGCTTCGGCCGCGGCGGAAAAAAAGTGGGCGCGATTTTCATATGCTGGCTGGTTGGCGCCCACCAATCGCAACCAGGCTTCGTGCACCAGGGCGGTGGGTTGGAGGGTTTGATTCGGTGCTTCCCGGGAAATCTTGCTGGCGGCTAAACGGCGCAACTCCTCGTAAACCAATTCCAGCAGCTTTTCGGCGGCAGTCGGATTGCCCTGTTCAATGGCGTTCAACAATAAGGTGGCGTCGCTCACGCTTCGAAGTACAAATTGGATACCGCTAACCATAGCATCAAACGCCTGTCAGAGCGACAGAATTTCGGCGTTTTTTTAATTGGGCGCCTTTGGCAGGGACAGCGCGCTGCGCTGTCCCCGCCCGCGCAGATGCCTCAATTGTGGGTCAGCGAACCAGATTGAATCAGTGCGGCAGCTTCATCCAATTGAATCCGCGCAAAGAGCCAGGCTTGCCAGGCGAACCCCGAATCCTCTGCGATGGCTGCGGGCATGCTGGGCGGCGCCAGGTCATTGCCCCTGGCCAAATCGGCTCGGGCCTCATCGATTCTTCCCAGACGCCAGTTTGCCATGGCCAGGACTGCATAGGCATGGCCATGGGAATAATTACCTTCAATCTTAAGCGGTCGTTGAGCCCATTCCAGCGCCGCGTCATAGTGCCCCTGCCGATATTCAGACAAAGCCTTGCAGACTTCAAAGAACGGCATAGCGTTCTGATCCCGGGCTCCTTGCGTCACTGTAAAATCCGCGAGACGATAGATAAGATCGGCATTCGTCCTTGTGACGGGCGCGAAGAGGCAGGCTTTCGCCACTTGATCAGCAACGTAAACATTGGTCGTGTCTCCAAATTTGGAGAGAAGTGTGTCGCAGAACTGTTCATATTTGGACTGCTCTTTGGCTTCCAGCAAGAGCGCCGCAAGCATCGCATATAATCCACGGTCGGTGGGTTGATATTCAAACGCCAGCGCTGCGTCGTCAGCGGCTTCGTTCCATTGTCCGCTTCGGGCACGCAGATCTGCGCGCAACGAGAGCAATCTTTGGCTGGATGCCTTCCCGGCCAGCTCCGGCGTAAGGATTTCATCCAGCAGGCGCTCGGCATCGCTAAATTTTTTTTCGGATTTCAAAACGCGCACGAGATTTTCAACTGCAGACAGCGCGTCCGGATTTTCCGTGTCGCCCTGCTTGAGGTAAGTGTCCAGGGCCTGGCGATCTGCCTGCTCGGCGTCCGTCAACTTGCCCTCGGATTCCAGTGCAAGGCCGAGGCTGCGCAACGTGTAAAGTGCGTCGGGATCTTCGTCTCCCAAAAGCTTGCGCTGGACCGAATACGCCGCTCTCAGGATGGAATCGGCCGATTGTAAATCATTCAATTGCCGCATGCGATCGCCGATCAGATAAAGCGAAATGGCAACGTCAGGATGATTCTCGGGCAGGAGTTTGAGCCGCATCGCAAGGGCGTCTTGTTCCAATTTTTGGGCCTCTTCCTGTTTCCCCCGCGCTCCGCAGGCCCATGCGAGATCATCCATGGCCGCCGCCACTGAGGGGTGAACCGGGCCGAGGAGTTTGCGCCGAATTTCGAGCACTCGCCGGGCCGTGCTTTCCGATTCCTCCCATTTGCCCTCGTCACCCAGAATGATGCAAAGATTGCGCAGCGAATCCGCCACATCAAGACTGTCATCGGTGGATAATTTTTGCCGAACTGCCAACGCCGCCCGCGCCATCGTCTCCGCCTCCGTATGTTTTCCTTCCTGCCTGTAAACCGCGCTCAAATCGTTAAGCGAAGCCGCAGTATCGGCATTGTCCGGGCCAAAAATCTTCTGCCGGATGTTCCAGGCCTGGCTGTAGGCCTGCTCAGCCTCGGGCAGTTTGCTCTGGACCATATACGCATCTCCCAGGTTGTTGAGCGAAGTTGCCGTTTCGGCGGATTCCGGGCCGGATACTTTGTGCCGGATTGCGACCGCGGTCCCAAGCAAATCCTCGGCGCGCCGGTAGTTGCCCACTTCGCGATAGAGATTGCCAATCACATCGCACAGTTCGGCTTCGACCGCCGGCTGATTGGTCATGTCGCCCACGCGATCGGCTGTCTTGTCGAGTATTTCCCGCAACATGGTGGTGTCCCGGCCGAGGGCCACCGAGGGCCCTACACCCTGTAACGTGGTTTCCAGGAACCTCGTGACCTGTTGTGCCTCGATCTTGTCAGTGTCCGCCTCGCGGCGCACCTGTCGTTCCCTTGCCAGCAGCACCGACACCACGATCAAACTGGTGACCAGGAGTATTGCGACAATGCCTCCGGCCGTGAATACAAGCTTATTGCGGACCACTGTTTTCTGAAACCTATAGAGCCTGCCCGGCGGACGTGCGGATACGGTTTCATTTCCCAGGAAACGTTTAACATCGAGCGCCAGGCCGTTTGCGGTTTCATACCGGCGCGTCCGGTCTTTCTCGAGCGCCTTTATGACGATCCAATCCAGGTCACCGCGCACCGTGCGGATGAGCCTGGCAGAGTCGGTTTTGCGGCGTTTTGCGACGGCGATCAACTCTGCCGACGGAAGGCTGTTGAGCCGCGAGGAAGGGCGCTGAGGTTCCTGTTCCCGAATCACCCGGCGGATTTCATCTGGACTGATTTTCAGCAAAGCTCCGGTATCAAACGGCGTCGAACCGGCCAGCAATTCGTAAAGCAACACACCCAGGCTGTAGATATCGGTGCGCGTGTCTACTTCCATGCTTGTGAGCGATGCCTGTTCCGGGCTCATGTAGGCCGGCGTGCCCACGACCATTTCGAAGGAAGTGAAAAGTGTCGCTTCCGACAGGCGCTGGTCGGATGTGGCCTTGGCGATGCCGAAATCGATGACGACGGGCAAGGGACGGCCTTCGGCCGGTTCTGTCACCAGGATGTTTGATGGTTTGATGTCCCGGTGAATGATTCCTTTTTGATGCGCGTGCTGAATCGCCTGGCAGACCTGAATAAATAAATCCAGCCGTTTTTCCGTCGTCAGTGAATTCTGATCGCAATAAGCGGTGATTTTGATGCCCCGAATCAGTTCCATCACGAAATAAGGACGGCCGGATTCGGTGGCGCCCGCATCGAAGACTTTGGCGATGCCCGGATGATCCATCAACGTCAGCGCTCGCCGCTCCGCTTCGAACCGCGCAATCACACTCCGGGTATCCATGCCCGGCTTGATGATTTTGAGCGCGACCTTTCGGTGCGTCGGATTTTCCTCCTCGGCCATGAAGACGATTCCGCCTCCGCCCTCGCCGATTTGTTGCAGTAGCTTATAAGGGCCAATGCGATCGCCCGGTTTCTCGCCTACCTGGATGCTCGCCCTGGCCGAGATGGCCATCCGTTGCGCCGTCTGTTCCAGGAATACGCCGGCGCGATCGTGCGCCTTCAGCAAGGCTTTGACCCGCTGGAGCAGGGGGGTGTCATCGCCACAGGCGCGCTCGAGGAAATCGGAGCGCTCGCCTGTGGGCAATCCAAGGGCCTGTGTAAACAGTTCCTCATCGCGGCTTAGCGGATCGTTCAAAGTGATAATACTAATCTTGCGGGAACCTACGGGGTTGTCAAATTACACGCTCATTTAGTCCCGAAATAGCATACGTTCAGGCCGTTTCTGTGCAAAACGTCGTATTCCTTGAACCCGCTGCGGCGAAGGAGTTCAAACTGGAACGGAAGGGAACGAGGGGAGTCTTCCTTGTGAACATAGGCAAATACTTTTTGACGGTAGGCGGCTCCGCCGAGTGTTTCCAGGTGTTTTCCAAAACGATTCCACATGAGTTCCTGGACGTCGTCGGCGTCAAAGATTGTAAAATCAGCGACATAAAGGCGGCCACCGGGTTTCAACCAATCCTGTAAACGGGCGAAGACGTTCATCCAGTCCGCTTCATCACGCAAATGGTGCAAAACGGCTCCAGCCACAATGCAGTCGAAAGAATGCGATGGAAAATCCAGTTGTCGCATGTCGGTTTGGTGGCAAGTGACGGAAGTAACGCCTGTTGTCTGGATGCGTGTACGCGCGCGTTCAAGCATCGGGCGGCTTAAATCGACCAAATGACACTGAAGCGGGCTTATTTCCTGGAGGATGCGAAGGGTAAAATTGCCGGCGCCACAGCCTAAATCCAGGAGGGTGCTGCCCGGCTGAAGGCGCCGGGCGGCGGATTGGGCCAGCAATTCGAGAACCAAGGGAGCGTCCATTATGGCTTGCTGCCCGGTTTCCAATTGGCTGAACCGTTCCACGTCGTGATCGAAGCGTTCCCTGATTTCCTCAATGCTCGATTTTTCCGAGAGAGGACAGCCAAAGGTTTCGGTAGTTGAATTGTTTTGCATGGGGTCACCGTAACAGAAATCGTAATATTGTTTAATTGCTATAAATGAATAGAATTGATACTATTTCGGTATGAATAGAGCCGGGATTTACGAATTGGAATGTTTCGTCGCTGTCGCGGAAGAACTCAGTTTTTCCCGTGCTGCCAGGCGTTTGCACCTGAGCCAGCCGCCTTTGTCGCGGCAGATCAAATCACTAGAGGAAAAACTCGGCGTACGCTTGTTGAATCGGAACACCCGCTCAGTCACGCTAACATCGGCCGGAGGCCTTTACCTTCAGGATATCCGGCAAATTCTGACGCGGCTTGACGCCGCAACGGCATCCGTTCGCCGCGCCGGCACCGGTCAAATTTCGCGCCTGAATCTGGCATTTGTCGGCGTATTGCTGGGGGAAGACATGGCCGCCGTTCTTCAATCGTTTCGGAAACTTCATCCGCAATGCCAGATTCATCTTACGGACCTGCCGCCTGCGGCGCAACTGAATGCATTGCAGGCAGGGCAAGTGGATGGAGCGTTCATAGGCGCAGCGCCTCAGAAGCTCAATAAAGGCCTTTCGTCGGTTATTTGGAAACGGGAACCATTGTTGATCGCCCTGCCTGAAGGCCACGCATTTGCTGCGGCCAAAAAGGTGACCCTTTCGGCGCTCAAAAATGAGAATTGGGTGATGGTAGCGCGGACGGCGGCCCCGGCATATCGCCGGCAATTTGACCGGGTGTGCATGGACGCGGGCATCCATCCACAAGTGGTGCAGGAATCCGAGCGGGTGCCGGCGGTGCTCACGATGATTGCCGCGCAACAGGGTATCAGTTTGCTCCCGGAAGCTGTTTCTCGCCTGGTCCATCCGGGCGTTGTCTTTCGCGCAGTCAAGGGCCGGGCACCCATGCTGGAGCATGCTTTCGTCTATCGGGCGGACGGGGAGAATCCATTGGTTTCGGACTTTTTGAATTTGTTGGGGAGGGCCCGGTCGTCAAAAAAAATGAAACTCTTGTCTCGTGAATGAATCCAAAACATCGAACATCGAACATCGAACACTGAACATCGAATGCCGGAAATCGCGGTTTATGGAATGAAGTGCAATAGAGCAGCGGAAGCCGGGGGCACCTCAATCGTGAGGGTGCTGGATTTGGCGTGTTTGACTTTATGCCATTTGCCCCGCCAAATGCCGTCCGTACCAATGGCTGCGCCGCCAAGCGTAACGCCCGTTTTTGCGGCTACGTCCGCCTGCTTTTGCGCCAGGTCCATCCGTTTCCATGATCCGGCTATGGCATTTTGTCCGAGTTGAAATGAAACCTTCGCGGATTCGGCATGGTCGCCATAGCTTTTGTTGATGAGGGTCACGTAATACGAGCCGTCATTATCGCGATAGGCGTACGCGTCAAAATTAAAACCCGGCGCCGGGTCCGCATTCACCGGCAGAGGGCGTCCGCGGGCTGCCTGGGTGAAGGCCAAAAGAGCATACGCCTGGGGCCGCATCGCAAAGCCCTGGCCATCCGGTGCCCGGACGAAGGCGGCGTAGTTGGCCGCGGCGAATCCACCGTCGCGTCCCACGGCTTCGCCGGTGTGGTAATTGACTCCCACAATGTGATGAGCCGCCCACCAATGGGTGCAGTCCAATGCCCATAACGTGGATGCATAGGTATCGCTCGCGTCTTTTGCGCCTCCGTTGAAACAACTGTTCATCTCATCAATCCGATACGGCACGCCTTTGGCGGCGAGAACCGCGCCGACATGGGCATAATCTTTTGCGTAGTCGTTATGAAGATTGTCGTCAAGGAAGCGGGCCCGGGTTGCAGGCGGGTTTGTTTCTCCGGCGCGGCCTGAACCGAGAAAATAATAATGGTCGCTCGCGATGGCCAGATGCCCGCCGGCGGCGACAGCATCGGCCAATTGGACGGCATAAATGTTGGCCCCGGCCACACTGGGGCCATCGAACATCGCGTTGGGGACGGCGTTCAATATGGCGTCGTAGTGCGGTTTCCATGCGGCAAAAAATGCGGGGAATGTCTTGAGATAAAACGAAGGTTCGTTGCCGATGGCGAAGGAGTCGAGGTTGCCGGCATAATTGGCTTCGATGTAACGGGCCAGGCGGGCGGACTCGGCCGGGTCTCCTTTTTTCAAACGGAACGAATAGATGACCTGGACGCCAGCAGCGCGCGCAAACTTGAAGAGCATGTCAATGTCCGGCCCATGCGGGACGGGCACGCGCCGGTCATCCACGGCGTTGGCGCCGACGCGCAGACTTTTGATGCCGAGGGTCTGAAAGGCATTGATGAGCGATTGGTCATTGGGGTCAAAGTAATATTTCCCGTTGGTCGGCAGCAGCATGGACGACTCGTAGCTTAAGCCGAGGAACCGGGAAGGCAGTTCCGGGCCGCTGCCGTTGGGCGCGATCGTGATGGTGACGGGCTGCGTTTGGCCTTCAAGGAAACGCGGCGCCAGCAGGACGGGAGTCAACAGGACGGCCAAAAGCAGTTTGCGTGTCCAGATGACGAAAGAAGCGGAATTCATGAATGGAATTTTAGATAAAAGGCGGAGGATGTCAGGGAGAAATTGCTAGTGGCCTAATCGGTTTGGTGTCCACCCTTCAGGGTGTTCCGGAGCACGCTAAAGCGTGTACACCAAACCAAAATAGGACACTCCCGATAAATTGATCGCAATGATTCCACTTGTCTTATTTTGAAAGTGGCGCACGTTGATGGGTGGAGGATTGGAGCCCGATGGCTCGGGGCACAAAAAGGAGCAGGGAAATAAAAGGATATTCTATGAGCGCATTTTCAGATTTTAATCGTGAGATCCGATGGTCCATGGTTGTGAGTATATTGATGATCCTGGCGGGCTGTCTGGCAATCATTGTGCCGCCAATATCGGGGATCGCTGTGACGCTGTTCGTGGCGTGGCTGTTAATATTGTCTGGTGTGGCACACTGGGCCTATACGTGGGACCGGCGGCAACAGCCCGGGATTTGGTGGGGATGGTTGCTGGGCGTCCTGTTCGTTGTTGTCGGGATTCGCATGCTGATGTTTCCCGTGGCGGCCCTGGCTTCATTGACGCTGCTGCTGGGAATTTATCTGCTGGTGAATGCGGGGTTGGAGTTTTCCCTGGCATTTCGTCTGCGCCGGCAGAACGGCTGGGGATGGGTGTTGGTTGACGGGTTGGTGTCGCTTGCTCTCGCGGTGCTCATATTACACAGGTGGCCCCACAATGCCTTGTGGGTGATCGGCCTGTTGGTTGGTTTCAGCATCCTTTTCGCCGGCATATCCAGGTTTATGCTGTCATTGGCGGCGCGGCATACGGCCAAGTCCCTGGAAGAACCTGCGCCGGGATAAGCTCGTAATCTACCCGCCTTGTGCTGGTGGCTCCCGTTTTTGGAAGCAGACAATATAAACAATAGGCAGGATGCCCGCCGTGTTGAAGATGGCGATGAATATGTACCAGGCGAGTTGGTTATGCCGGCCACACTTCCACATGGCAATGATCTTCCAGACGGCGTCCCAAACTGCAACCAGGACGATGATTACGATGAATGCAACTTGTAGCGGACCTTTCATAGGTTTCTTTCCATTGGTTGTTTGCTGAATTTCCCATCGATCCAATTTAATATCCGGAAAGGCAAATGTTTTAAACGTCGGTTGCTGATTGCTTACCATATGTTGTTCGCCTTTCCGTTTTTGATGCCTGGTCATCGCCAAGTGCTGTACGCCAGTACAATTGGTACTGCCACCGCCGTCTCGGTGCGTGTTCCTCGAGACTGGCGGCGAGACGCCGCCCGAACCGGCAGGCGAGACGCCTACCCTACGGCCTGGAAGCTTCGTTCACGAAATCGCGAGTGTAGGGTGTTGAAAAGGTGAACGAAGTTTTTTGAGACCAAAAAACGGGCTTTTTATTGGGAAATTCGAATAGTTTTTCGTTCACGCCAGGCGTGTTTTGATATGCGTTCGTTTACCAGTTCGTGCACGAAATGGCGCCTGGAAATGGGGAGCCGCGAAATACTCGAACCAGACGAAATCGGGCATGTCGGCGGGTGGGTGGGTGTGCTCCGCAAACCCGTAACACCCGTAACGGTTACATGCCTCAAAATCAATGACTTAAGGGTTAACAAACCATTAACCGGGGGGTTAACAAAGATACGCAAGTTATTGAATGTAACAAGTTTAAGTGTTAACAGGACATGGGCTGCACACCGCTATGTTTTCTTCGATATAAAAAAAGGGTTTTGGCATTGAAAGATAGCTTGCAAAGCCAAGGGATGGGAGGATAATCGCCGATATGACCGCAAAACTCAGATTGCAGCATGAACAACAAGCCAAATGGGAGATCCCAGTCTAAACCCAGTTGGACGATTGGCGCAAAACGAACTGCTGGAATTGGCCTGGTTTGCGCATTAGTCATTGCAATTTTTGCCTGGAACGCTTACTGGGACTTTACTCAATTAGACATTCCACGCGCGGAAGATTGCTACTATAACCTGTTAGTGCAGGGATTTCGCGCAGGTCAACTTAATGTAAAACGAGAACCACCGCCCGCTCTCGCCCGCCTTCCCGATCCATATAATCCAACTGCCATTCGTCCATATTTACACAGCAAGCAATCCGGCATTATCTATGACATGAGCTATTACAAGGGGAAGTTATACCTGTATTTCGGACCTTCGCCGGCTTTGGTGCTTTTCTGGCCTTATGTCACCCTGACCGGGCACTATATTTCGCAGAAGGGTGCGGTCGTGATTTTTCTCGCAATCGGCTTCGTGACCAGCGCGGTCTTATTATGGGCGCTCTGGCGGCGTTACTTTCCGGAAGCGAGGATTTGGGTTCTTTCCGTCGGCATACTCATACTGGCTTTGGTCCCTGGCCTGCCGCAAGTGCTATCGACCTGTGGCATTAATGTAGTTGCGAGAACTTGTGCGTTTGCGTTTACCATGCTCGCTTTGGCGGCGATTTGGTGCGCGTTGCATGAGCCGAAACGGCGGGTGATTTGGCTGTCGTCGGCAAGTCTGGCTTACGGATTGGCGATAGGGTCGGTGCCCTCATTATTGTTTGGCGCAATAATACTTTTGATGCCTGTGGCTCAGGCATGGCGTTCGGCAACTGAACCGGTTTCCCGCAGGGGGGTTGCGTTGCTTTTAGCGGCTGCGGCCGGTCCATTGATGCTAATCGGGATTGGGCTGATGCTTTACAATACGCTGCGTTTTGGCAGCCCATCTGAATTTGGCTGGCACTATCAGATAGGCGGTTTTCGGCAAATTGCCACCCACCCATTCAGTCTGCGCTACCTTTGGTTCAACTTTTTCTTCTATTTTCTGGACCCGACACACTGGACAAGTCATATCCCTCTTTTGCGGGCTTTCCACTCTTTGCCGCTTCCATCAGGTTACCAAATGTCGGGAGGATCTTACGGTGGAATTCTAATCATCTATCCGCTGGCGTGGCTGGCTTTGGCTGCGCCGCTGGCATGGAGGGGCAGGCCGGCGGAAGAGGTTTCCGGCTTGCGCTGGTTTGTGGCGGCGATAGTTTCGCTATTCGTAATTAATGCATTGACGGTTTGCCTCTTTTGTTCTGCCTACAGCCGCTATGAATTGGATTTCCTCCCAGCTCTGATGATGCTGGCTGCCATAGGTGTCTTTGGTTTGGAACGGTCATTGGCAGATTATCCAGCCTGGGGGCGCGTAACGCGCTGGATTTGTTGCTCGCTGGTAGCCTATTCGGTTGGATTTCATGTATTTTTAATCGGAGCATAAAACCGACATTCCGCGTCATCGCATTCGCCAAAAATTTAAAGGGGGGGCAATGAGCCGCCGATGGCATTGGCCACGCTGCCCTCCAGCTCCGTAGGAGAGCAACCGCCAAAATCGGAATATAATGGCGGGAATAGTGTAGGCCGTGTGTCCTCACACGGCGCTTCCCGCTCATCGTCCATACACCGTCCAGAACCGGAAGATTCGTAAGAACTCGCTTCGCGTCTTGGAGTGCGGTGGCAAGTCTGCGCGACACCGCTTTTCGCACTTCATTGGACTTTCAAACGGCGATTGACGCGTCGAAGTGGGCTCCCCGAAACCGGGGGTTAATTGGAAGCGCAATATTTGTAGTAAACGCTCGCCAAAAAAACCTTCCCAGGCGCCGCAGACCGAGTTTCTGCGTGTTGACAGCGATTGCCGCGCAGCAAATACTTCGGCAACCTGGGAAACCACATTGGAAATGTCAGATAGATTGCGACCGATACAGGCGTATTTGTTTCGCCTGATGTGTTCAGCCATTTTGTGCGCCGTACTCGCCGGCTGTTCTTTGGCCGCGACTCATTCAAAATCAGGAGATCCCGCGGTCAATGTCAATCTCCCGTGGGATTGGTCGGGAATTATAGGCACCGGGCAGAGCCTGTCAGTCGGCGCGCGCGGCCTGCCGGTTCTTTCAACGAACCAGCCGTATCATAATCTCAAACTTTCGACCGATCACCTGCCCTGGCCGATCGACCCGAACGACACCCATCTGACGCTGACGCCGCTGGTCGAACCCGTTGGCAGGCTCGCTCGGCGCTGGGGGCCTCCGAGTTCATGGCCGGAAAACATTTACGGTGAAACTCCGCATTCGGCTATGGCCAACGAAATCACCGCGCTGATCCGCGCAAACGGGGACCGTGACTTCGTTAGCGTTCACTGTGCAGTCGGTGAAGGCGGTCGGGGAATGATTTACCTGAAAAAGAATCCCGTTAAGAACGGAGTCAGCGGCCGGTCTTATGAGGCGGCCATGATTGCAACCAAAGCCATTACCCGCCTGGCCAAGGCCGCGGGTAAAACATACGGGGTCGGGGCAATTATCCTCACCCACGGCGAAACCGACGCGACAAACGCCGATTACGAGAATGAACTTCGGCAACTTTGGTCTGATTACAACACCGACATCCCGGCTATCACCGGGCAGAGACAAAAAATCCAGATGATCGTGTCACAGCAAAATTCCTGTGCCGACCACTCGGCGTCCGCTCTCGCGCAATGGAGGATCGGCGTGGACTATCCCGCGGACATCGCATGCTCGGGTCCAAAATATCAATACCCCTACGCGCCCGACTGCATCCACCTGACTGCTGATGGATACCGCCAACTCGGTGAGAAGTACGGACAAATCTATTACGAGCGTGTGATTCTCAAAAAAAACTGGCAGCTGCTGGAACCTGTTGGCATCGAACGCAACGGCAGGACTATCACCGTTCGCTATCATGTTCCCGTCCCGCCGCTGATGTGGGCCGCGGATTTTGAACTGCCTCATCGGTCCATCGCGGAGTGGAGGAATGGCAAGGGTTTCGAAGTCTGCTCTGCGGTTGGTGACAGGATTGCGATTGCGTCCGTAACCATTTCCGGGGATGCAGTGATCATTACGTGCGCATCCGACCCCGGCCCCGGCGCGCGCGTGGGTTATGCCATGACCGGTGAAAAGCCGCGCATGACCGCTCCGTTTCCAGGTACCTTCCGCTGGGGATTGCTTCGAGATTCCGATCCGTTCGTTGGCGCGGTCACAGGGTTGGCGCAACCCAATTACAGCGTCGCGTTCGAAATGTCAGTGCATTGAGCGACGAATTGCCTAAAAGCTCGTGCACGCATCAGGGATTATCTGATATTCCCACTGCACCCGTTCCACGTTTCTAATACTAAAGAGTGCTCAAATTGCATGATGTCCTCGTAGTCAAAGTTATCAGGAATGCGCAGCGGCGTCGGGTAAAGTCGAACCGGGCATTCTCCACGCTGACTTTGATAGGTTACATTTGCGTTCGGCATTTGCCCCAAACGCAAAAGCAAATGGTTAAACTGAACGTTGAATTTGAATCCGTCCCCATTATTTAGGACCTGGTCTTGTGGCTTGCCGCCGTTTATGACATGGAAGTGTCTCGTAATTGTGCCGCCTACTTTAGAAGCAACGGACTTGGAATACGCCAAATCTGCCCAGCAGTTTTCGGGCAGGATTCCGTCCTTTACCTTTTGCATCACATCTGCCGAAAACTCGACCGGGTACTCGCCCTGCAAGCTGGCCTTGCTGAACATAATGGCCGTTTTCATCAGCCATTGCGCCAGCTTGTTCCGCTCTGACCTCAATTCCTCAATCATCATCAAAGCCAGTTTCGGCCACTGTGGTTCAATCAGATAGCCAAGCCGCGACTCAAACCATGCTTCCAAATCATTCATCCATCCGTTGTTACACTTTGCGCAAACGTGACGGACTGTAAGGTTTTGGATTAAATGTCCGTTTCGGGTGAAAGGCTCTCTCCCTTCGATGGATAGTCCGGCGACTACTGGATACTTGACTGCGCCTGCACGCTCGCAAAGGCGCAGGGCTAAAACGTGTTCTCGACTGTCTGCGGCAGAACCGCAGAAAACGCAGGAACGACCCGGAGCCGTAGCGGCCTGTGTGGTCTGATTCACCGTACTTAATATTTGATGTTCAGCCCACGATTAGCAACGTGGCCTCGGACAGCATTTGGGCCCGCAGGAGCCGCGAGTTTGAATCTTCTGAAGTGTTTGAACTTTCTTAGTGGACGACGAAGAGTTTTCGGCTAGACGAAGGATATTTTCAGCTTCATGTTTTTCGGTGAGCGTCAGGCTATGCAGAATTTGACGGATGTTCTTCTCATACACTCGGGCGGCCAAGTTTGGGGCTAAATGTAGAAAGTCTGGCCCCGTTTCTTCGTAAAGAATGAATTTGTCAAACCATACCAATGGGCCACCCCCGTGAATCTCTCCCTTGTGTGCGCCGATGCCGACCCAGTTGATTTTGCCATCTATAGAATGCGAGCTTGCTTCGCTGCCGATGCCGCCGACACCGATGACAGCATCGAACTCCCAATTGCGGACGCTCCCCATGCAGTCCTCAACGCCGAACCACCCATCCTTCCGTGGGTCGCCGGGATGGGTTCGCTTGTATATCAGGATACGCTTGGACATTTTCGGCACTTTGCCCTGCGCGACTATCAAGACAGTGAGTAAGTAACCATTTCGCCAGTGAGTCGCAAATAGGTCGTGTCCTGGCTGTTTGCGCGGATAGTGCCTTCACCAATCATGTCTGCAATCACCAAATGGGCTGTATTTGGAGGAATCGAAAGCTGTTTGGAGATTTGGCTGAATGGCACGGGACCACCCCAGCCTCGCAAAAAATCGGCGATGCCTATTTTCAAATTCTTAATTTTTAGATTGTCCATATATTAGCGTAATATCCGCTGCTCACATAACTGTGTCAATGGCTGTTGGCTAAATTTTTACGTCCACCTTTTCCTGCTCCCAGCACCGCGAGCAAAACAGAACGGGGGGCTGTCGGGTTGGGCTTGGCGTGCCGCGTGAAAGGCTTGTCGCACATGCCGCCGCCAGCTATCTTGGAATTGTTATGGGCCTGTTCAAATTATTGAAAGGCGCTATCGGCATACCGCACTACGCGGGAGTCGCGGACTGCAAGAAAGCGGCGCTCTCTGGCGACGCGCAGGCTCAGTTCACTCTAGGTGGTTTCTACGAACGCGGCCAGTTTGGTTTGCCACATGACTATACTGAATCTGGGAAGTGGTATCGGAAAGCCGCAGAACAAGACCACCACGCCGCACAGCTTTATTTAGGGGTGTACCTTGCTCAAGGCCAAGGAGTGGAACAGAACGTCGTCGAGGGCTTGAAGTGGATTCTGCTGGCAAAGCGGGGAGGAGCATGGGACCGCCATGCGGCGAACGATACACAAACGCGACTTGAGGCTCTGATGACGGACCAACAGATTGCCGAAGCGCGTGTCATGGCGGCTATTTTTTCGGCGGAACGCGGCGACAAAGAGGCTGCGCGATGGTTGAAAACGCTGCGACGGTGACAGCGGCAACATTTGCTCGGTAAGCAGGGCGTTGAACAACGTGCGCAACGAAGGGGCGGAATTGTTGAGGCCCACAGGGAAGTCCTAACGGGGATAATCAATTTCCAAAGCCTTTGCGATGGCCTCGATGCCCTTTTCGTTTTTAAATTCATCCAGCGCTTCTCCCTTGGTGTGAACTTTTTGCCAGCCCGATTCCATGATTTTATGGTGCTTGCGAATCCATTCCGCAGGCAACGTGTATAGCTCCAGTTCTGTAAAGCCTTCAAGCACGGGCTTGCGCCGGTAGAAATAACCGATGTTCATAAACACCACGATGAGGTACTCGAACGCGTCTATAGTTTTTTCTTTGACCGGAAAAGCGCGGTCACAATCTGTCTGGTAGCGGCTTTTCACCTGAACGCGAATTAGCTTTTTTGCATTGCTTGGGTGGACGCAAATTAGGTCGTATCCCGCATTATACGGCGGAGCTTTGTACGCGAGAATGTTCCGGCGCATCAAATAACCCATAGCCAAATGTTCTGCTCCTAGCGAAACTACGGGCAGCCTTCTGGCTTCTTTCTTTTCCTTCGTGGTTAAACTTTCGATTCCCATAATGATGTCATGTTCACTTGCGCTTTTTGGCGGATTGTTTCCTGACTCGACGGACGCGAGACAGATTGCCCCTGCCGTCACGTGCCCCAAGTTCCTTGCCGACTTTGATTCGGCGGCTGCCGCATTTGCAAACAGGCACCATGTCCCTGGCGCTCACCCGCTGTCTGATAACGCTCGTGGCATCCGGTTTCTCGCTTTTGAATCCTTCCCATGAAGTTTCAGAACGGCCCCAGTTATCCGAAGAGCTAATGCAAAAGCCTTTTGCGCCGCAATCTTCGCAATGCGCCTCATACGTTGTATGTTCCCAACTCATTACTGCACAGTATCCGGGATGGCAAAACGGTGTCAATCGCTGCTCGACGAAAGTGCGCAAAACGTGCCGGCCGCGCTCTACGCTCGCGCAGGACGCGCCGGGACCGGAAAAGGGCAGGGATTCTGTTTTGTGCTCATTTTTTGACAGCCTAACGCCCGGAGAGGAACAGGGCTGCTTCGCTCTGCACGCTTTCCCCCATTTTCCAAAGAAACTGAATGGAGGCGAGGGCCGGAATCGTGCTTCCCTTCTCGGCCACAGTCGCCCCGCTTTATCAGTGTTTGCTACCGCTCTATTTCGTCCAGAGACTTCTTAATCGCTCGCTTGATGGCATCTCGATATCGGGTGTTTGTCGTTAATAAGTATCACGCACGAATTGCCTTGTTTGCCTTGCTGTCCGTCTGGCAGCATCCGCCATCATGAGTAAGATTGGGAACCAATTTCCCCCTTCCCCCAACCCCACAGCATCGGTGTCGGCGCGGCAAAAAGGCAGATTCCAGCCAGTCAACTGGCTGGAATCCGCGCACGGAAGCCGGACCATCCACAGACTGCTCGCCTGCATTTCGCTATTGATGTCCCTCTCATCCGGCTCGGCGGCCGGACTGATCCTCGCCAACCATGGTCAGAGTCGTTACACGATCGTCATTGCCAGGGATGCGAGTCCGACGGTGAAGCGGGCGGCGCAGGAACTCGGTGACGACCTGAAAGAGATTTCGGGCGCGGCGCTGCCGGTGGTGAACGGTAAACCCCACGGCCCGGCGATTTTTGTCGGGGCAAGTACGTTTTTGCCATCCGGCTTTCGCCAGGAACGGCTCGACACGCTGCCGGCGGAAGGCTTCATTGTTCGAACGGACCGCCACAATCTTTATCTGGCCGGCCACGACGACCGAGGCACGCTGTATGCGGTTTACTCCTTTCTTGAAGACCAATTGGGCGCCCGCTGGTATGCGCCGGATGCCACAATCCTGCCACCCAAAAACGTGGTGCAGGTTCCAAGTTTGAATGAGACCCAGTCCCCGGCCTTCACTTATCGGGACACCGACGAGGCGATTGTTTTTGGAAACGCCCAATGGGATGCGCACCTCAAGCTGAATGGCGTCAGCGTGCCCGATCAAGCCGACCTGGGTGGCATCAACCGGCTTTTCAACGGGGCGGAGAACTTTTATAGCCTGGTTCCGCCCAGCCGCTATTTCACCGACCACCCTGATTACTACAGCCTGATAAACGGAAAACGAAAGTCCTCACCGGATTCCCAGCTTTGCCTGAGCAATCCCGGCGTGTTCAAGGTGGTGGTGGACGAACTGGTGGCGGAGGCAAAGGCCAATCCGAAAGAGCTGACCCTGGGTCTCTCACCCAACGACGCCGTAGATGGAAGCTGCCAGTGCGACGACTGCCGGGCAGCCGATGCGAAGTTTGGCTCCCCGGCCGGAACTCTTCTGGACTTCGTGAACCGGGTCGCGTCGGCAGTGCAGGCGGCGCTGCCGGGGCGTAAGATCTGGGTGGAAACGCTGGCCTATCAATACACCGAGAAAGCCCCGACGCCCGGCACCATTGCCCCGGCCGAAAACGTGCTGGTCTGCCTGGCCCCCATCTACGCCTGCGACGGCCATCCGCTTGCCAGCGACCCGCAGAACAAAAAGTCCAACGAGGCGCTTCTGGCCTGGAGCAAGGTTGCCCGGGGTCATTTGCAGGTCTGGCACTATGTCACCAACTTTGCACACTATCTCCAACCTTATCCCGACTGGGACGAACTGGGCGCCGACATGGCCTATTACCGGGCTAATGGCGTCTCCGGCATGTTCTGCGAAGGTGACTATCAGGGGAACTGCGAGTTGCAGACCATGCGCACCTGGGTGATGGCCCACCTCTTTTGGAATCCGCATCAGGATGTATGGGCGCTGGTTCGTGACTTCTGCGATGGCTACTACGGCAAGGCCGGCAACGATATCTACAACTATCTCCGGCTGTTCCATGACCGGTTGCAGCAGCCCGGTGTCCACCTGCATCTCTACGATCCGCCCACCTCTCCGCTTTTCAGTGCCGGGTTACTCAAGTCGGCCAACCAAATCTTCGACCACGCCGAGACTGCCGCCGACAACCCGGAGATAAAGCGCCGCGTGCAGGAGGCCCGGCTGGGGATCCGCTATGTTGAACTGGTAAACGATATCCCCGGCAGGAATGCCACGATGCCGGAACGGGAAGCATTTCGGGCCCGGCTGGATGCTTTCATCGCTGACATCACCCGATTCAAAATCGCATCCCTCGCCGAAGGCCATAACTCCGACGAATGGATCAAGAACATGAAGGCGGCAGCAGGGGATTAAACCCAGATGCTTTGCGGCTGACTCATTGATTTTATTGGTGCACGCATCAGGAGTTGAACCTGAAACCTTCTGATCCGTAGTCAGATGCTCTATCCAATTGAGCTATGCGTGCCCATGAAATACTGAAGATTCAATCCGCGACTGGTGCCGCGTGGTCAAGCGACATCGGGACGCCTCTTGCAAATAGCACTGGAAAAGTAAACAAAAGTGGGCGGAACGGCAAGGGGAAATTAATGCCGGAAACATCGAACATCGAACGTCGAACGCTGAACATCGAATGCCCTCGTCTGCAGCCTCACGCAAAGGGCGCAAAGTCCGCAAAGGAATTTTGGCATTTTCAATCCTTTGCGCCTGTCCGGCGTAGCCTTTGGCGGAGCCGGGGCCGTTGCGGCCTCTGCTTGGGAGTCGCGCGACCACGAACGACTCGCAGGTTTGGAAACCTGCGGTACGTCTGTGAGCCAATCAACTGTTTGGCTTCGGCTATGAGTGGATGTTGAAATGCGCTGGCATAGGCATCGAGCGTGGAGGCTTTGATGCGCAGTCGCCGTCCCGTTTCGCGCCAACCGGAGACAGCGGTAAAAACCTCTCGAAGAATTTCTTTCGATTCACTGGGTCCGAGGCCGAAACGTTCGGCAGCGTCTAATGCAATTCCAATGGCCGGTTCAGCCAGATCCTCGGTAATGGGCATTTTATTGATATAGACGCGATCCACTTCCGGCACGGGATTGATGTCGTAAGCTGGTGAGAGCGACCAGCGTCCGGGCTCGGGCATCAAGAAACCATGATTACGAGGATGATCGTCATAGTTGCTGGCCAGAAGCGAAAAAATCAGACGGCGCCATAATTCACGCAGGTCGGAGGGAACGTCGTTGCCAAACTGCCGGATGCCGTCGGCTAGCAATGTGTATGCGCCGGGATTACCTTGAGGCAAACCGAGCAGGCTCGATGCGGAAACGAATGGAATGCGACTTTTGTCCACTCGGTCAAAGCGGGTAATGACCGCAACACCGTATCCGCCGACCGGTACGAGTTGATGCTCTGCCACGTGGACGCCCGCTTTTTCGGCCAGCGTGAGCGCGAGAATTTCTCCTGCGGCGATGTCGCGCGTATCGTCAGGTTTCGGGAACTTCGCAATGGCAAGCCGGCCGTCCCTTAGGGCGACGGCTGCTTTTGGGCGAGCGCCGCCTAATGGCGAACCCGCCCCAAGAAGAAAGCGCAAATCCTGGGCAGTTTCGTTTTCACTGTGAACCGCATCGGTGGCGCGCAGCAAGGCGTTGAGACGGACCAATGGCGGGATTTTTCCGCTCGTGGCGGCAAGAAACGGACTTTTGGGGTCCAGGCGAAAACGCAGAGCGCCGACACGCGACATATCATCCAGTGCCAAAACATAATCAATATCACGATATGGTTGTTGCGGGAGAACTTTTTTCCGGACAGCACGTTCAATCAAGACCCGTCCCCATCGGTCGGGGCCGCAGTCCTGGATCGCGCCAAACAAAGTCGCGCCATGATAAGTCCCTCGTTGCAACGGCAGAGATGTCGGGTCAATGGCAAAAGTATCCTCGCGTTGAAGCCATTCGAGAGCATATTCAAACGAAACGGACGCTCCCCGTTCTGCCGCAAAAAGCCGTCCAACAAGATGCGTTTGTCCTCTCCAATCAATATGAACTTCGAGGGTCATAAATGGGAGCGGCGATGGATGCGTTGGGGCAGACGGCGTTCATCCATGCTCAGGGCGAGTTCATCGCTGGCGGGCGCGGCAAGATTTGCCAGACGGTTATGCAATTGAAGAACAAAAACGGCCGTCGCCAAAGTTCCAATAGCGATGGTCGGGTCCCCGCGTTCAAGCCGCCAGAGCGTGTCGCGGCTGACAAATAGCCGGGACGCCATATCATTTGTGGAGATACCACGTTTCCGCCGGGCCAAAGCCAGGTCGCGTCCCAATTTGCGAAGCGCATGGGATGCCGGCAACGGAATGGAGCCAGTTTTTGACATGGACATAGTGTCTGCTATATCTGACAAAATGTCAAACAAGGTCCGGTTTATAAGACGTTATTTGTTTTTAAGGGCCGGGCGAGGCGTTCCCAGGTCGTGAGAAATAGCTCCAGCCTCACGCAAAGGGCGCAAAGTCCACAGCGCGGCGGAGCCGCAACCAAAAGGTGAAACATGGATAAAATGGCTTTTGGTCTTAAATTCGTTTGGTGTACACGCTTTAGCGTGCTCCGGAGCAGCTTCGAGACTGGACGGCGAACCCGGAACACCCTGAAGGGTGGACACCAAACCGAATTCGGCTGCTACATTTTGCTTGCAATCGTTCCTAATTGTAATCATAATTAGTTCCTATTGTGAGTTGCCTTTTATATGAAATCAAACCTTCTCATTTGCGTCGTCATCGCTTCCGTTAGCTTTCTGCCGCGCGCTTTCGGACAAGGCGCTTTGACACCGCCGGGACCGCCGGGGCCCACGATGCTGACGCTTTCGCAGGTCGAGCCGCGAATACCGGTGGATGCCTCTCATACCCCAGGGAACAGTAGCGGGGAATTTGTCATTACCAATTCCGGCTCGTATTTTCTGACAACAAACATTATTGGCATCAGCGGCAAAGACGGAATTGATATTTATACCAACGATGTGACGTTGGATCTAAATGGCTTCTCGCTGACGGGCGTCAGCGGCAGTCTTAGCGAGGGTGTCCAGATATTTCCCGGTTGCACCAACATAACCGTGCGCAATGGCGCCATTCGCGGCTGGAGCCAGCATGGCGTTTACAGTGTTGGAAACAATGTGACTTTGGAGGGGCTGTCTGTTTCGGGTAACGCTAATTACGGCCTTGTCGTTGTCGGGGTCAGCGTCATTCGAAATTGTATGTCCAGTGGTAATTATTACACGGGCATAGCAATTGAAGCCAACGGCTGTCTGGTATCAGGCAATGTTTGTGCCGGAGATGATATAGGCGGCACGTCGGGTAACGGGGGTATAGTCATTTTGGGTTCCTATAATCGCATTGAAGGCAACCATATAACCGGGACTGGCGCCGGCGGGGATGGCATCGTGGTCGAAACCTACGGCCTGTGCACCAACAACATCATCATTCAAAATTCCGTGCAGGGCAGCGGCGCAAATGATTATGTATTCAACACGTTGCAACTTGTTGGCCCGATCATTACCAATAGTGTTTCCGGAGTCATCACCAATTCAAATCCCTGGGCGAACTTTGGGTTTTAATCTTCAACGCACTGAAACAATGAAAACTCCAATTTCAATCCTCGCCGTGTTAATCGCCGTGGGTCTCCAGCCATTGGCTTTGTTGGGGCAGGGCAGTCTCACGCCGTCTGGACCGCCCGCGCCGGGGATGCTGACGCTCGCGCAAGTTCAGCCACGCACGCCCGTGGACTCTGTTCATACTCCGGGCAACAGCGCCAACGAATTCGTCATTTCCAATCCCGGTTCCTATTACCTGACGACAAATATCATGGGCGTGAGCAGCGAGGAGGGGATAGACATTGTGGCGAGCGATGTGACGCTGGATTTGAACGGGTTTTCGTTGATTGGTCCTTCGACTGCGTATTCCGGAATCGCCATCTATTCCACCGTAACCAACGTGGTGGTCCGGAACGGTATCATTAGTGGTTGGGGAACTCTGTATAATGGCATTTCTTGCCTTGGGAACAACGTGGATTTTGAAAATCTTACTATTTACGGGGAACTCACGGGCATATCCTGTTTCGGCGACGGCGGCGTGATCAAAAATTGCACGCTGAGCCGCACCGGTCAGTATGGAATTTATTTAACCGGCTCGAATTATCTGGTGACCTGCAACAACTTTATTGAGATAAACACCGGGAACAACGGAAACGGGGCGGCCATGTACATCGCTTCAGTCGGCAATCATATCGATGGCAATAATGTCATTGGCAACAATCCGGCGGGTTACGGACTTTGGGTCTTGGGCACCAACAACGTCGTCGTTCGCAACTCCATCTCAGGCAACGCGCCAAATAATTATGCCATCTCGAGTGTGCCCAATGACGTTGGCCCGATTGGCAATGCGTCAACCAATACGAGCCCTTGGGGAAACATTTCAAATTAGCCGCAACTACGATGCTATGAGAAACGAATGTCTTTCCATGAACCACGGCATGGTGGAACACGGCGCGCTGCGCCGTGTGGCGCAGCGTGCAGCGGCGCAACAAGCGGGTTCAAGGTCCCAGCGCATGATTCGGGAATCATTGAGACTTTCGATTGCGATCATTGCGTCCTGTTTTATTTGTTCTTCGACCGCGCTTCACGCCACCACCTCAATCGACCTTGTAAACTGTTACGCTTACGGCGCAAACATTGGTTGGATCAACTGCGTGGCCGATACGAACAACGGCGCGGTCATGGGCGATTACGTTTGCTCCGGTTATATTTATTCCGCCAATGTCGGCTGGATAAACCTTGGCAGCGGCAGTCCCACGAACGGCATTTATTACCAGAATCTTTCGGCCAGCGATTTTGGCGTGAACCAGGATGGGTTGGGGGACCTCACCGGCTATGCCTGGGGCGCGAATATTGGCTGGGTTACGTTCGAGCAAACGTACGGCAAACCGAAAGTGAACCTGTTGACCGGTGCGTTGAGCGGCTACGTCTGGAGCGCCAATTGCGGTTGGATTTCACTGAGCAACGCCGAGGCCCAGGTGCAAACGGATTATCTGTATCCCGGACCGCTCGCGCCGAACGGCCTGCCGATTCCCTGGCTGTTGAATTATTTCGGCACGACCAATGTGAATGCCAATGCAGATCCGACAGGCAAGGGCATGACCATCGGCCAGGACTACGTGGCAGGCACGGACCCGAATGTAACCACGAGTGTATTCCGGATTACCTCCGAAAGATTTACATCGCTGGGAACCATTGACAGCCTTACCTGGGACAGCGAACCAACCCGGCAATACTACATCCTGGAAAACACGAACGTTACGACGGCAACGTGGGTGGACAGCTCTTTAGGCCTGATTGCGCCCTCCGCCGGTTCCACGACTACCGCCGGCTTCACGCAAACTCCCAATGTGCCCGGTCGATTTTTCCGTGTGGAAGCAAGCCTGCCATTGCCGCCACCCCAAAGATGAAACGCCTGGATTGATGGATTTTTGGATAAATGTCCCCCCGGGGGGTAGGGCGGAAGTGCCCGTCCGCCAGGCGAGCGCCTCCGGCGCTCGCGATTCACATGTTCGAGGTTCGACCCGTCTATTGCCGAGGATACGTTCGTTTCGGTTTACAGTGGTGCATTTTGCCAAATTTGCCAATAAAAACGCATCATTTGGCCCATTTTCCCCGTTCGTTTCCTGTTTACACGCCTATATACACTAAAATGTGCACAAGTCGTAGGGTAGACGTCTCGCCTGCCGGTTCGGACACCGTCTCGGTGCCAGTTGCCGTCTACTGCAAGCGTTAGAGCGAGAGTACGCCGCCCCTAACGGGGCTTGTGAATTTTTCGGTCGGTTTTCTACAAATACACCAGCCCTACGGGCTTCGAGCAGACGCCGAAGCGTGGCGAATCGGTCACTGCCGCAAAGCCCGTAGGGCTGGTGTATTTGTAGCTAAAGCGCGCCCATTAAAATCCGAGCCCCGTTAGGGGCGACGTATTCCGTAATTAAAAAGTGAGATGCACCCGCGAAAACCGTTCGTTTCAGTTTACAGTGGTGCATTTTGCCAAATTTGCCAATAAAAAGGGATCATTTGACCCATTTTCCCCGTTCGTTTCCTGTTTCCCCGCCTATATACAATAAAATGTCCACGGGGTGTGGGGCAGGCGTCTCGCCTGCCGGTTCGGGCACAGTCTCGGTGCCAGTTTCCGTCTACCGCAAGCATTACGCTGGATGCTCTCCCCATGGACCAAAGGTGGTGGAACACGGCGCGCTGCGCCGTGTAGCGCCGCGTGCAGCGGCGCAACAAGCGGGTTCATGGGTCGTGAGCAGGTCAAAAAGCAATTGGGAACTTTCCATGAACCGCCTTCGGAGCGCGGCTGTGTCGGAGACCAGCCGCAGCGCGTAGCAACATTCGTGGCTGCTGCGGCTGGTGCCCCTTCACCCCGCACACAGCCGCGGTCCGTGCTCGCCCCGCCTTTCCGCCAAGCAGGCGCCCTTGGCGCGTGCGTTTCAAATCATTCGATGTTCAGCGTTCGATGTTGAATGTTCGATGTTCTCCGCTTGCTCACGCTCTTACGCCCTTGCCTGCCACCCTCCATCCTCCATCTTCGATCCGCCATCTCCCATCTCCTATCTTCCATCTCCCGCCGGCTTAGCCCTGGAGATGATCGCCTGAACCGCCGGGTGCGATCGCCGTCGCTCGGCGGTAATGGCGTAGAATTGTTGCCGGCAGCCTTTGGCTTTTCCGATGGTGTGCAGACTCAGTTGCGTGACCGATTCTTTGGCGACCAGCGTGGGGATGGCCATGAAACCCAGACCATGTGACGCAAGCGTTCTCACAAAGGCCGGATCTTCGAGTTCGCCCACCAACCGGGGCCGCACACCGACGTCGTGAAACCACTGTTCCAGGGAACGCCGCAAACCGCTGTTCGACATCGGCAACAGCGCGGGCGCTCCATCCAGGGATTTGGGAAAGCCGCGTCGCAATTTTGCGGCCAGGCGCCGCTCGGCGCAAAATACAATGCCGCTTTCTTCGAGCAAATGGTTAAAGACGTTGCCGGACACGCCGCTGGCCGCCGGCTGATCGGCCAGCACCACGTCGAGCCGATGCGCCGCGAGGTCCGTGAGCATGTCGGACACGTTGGTTTCCCAGCAAGCCACCTGCACCGCCTGCGGCAGGCGAAAGATGGGCTCGATAATGCGATAGGCCACCAGCTTGGGCAGCGCATCGGCCACGCCCAGGTGCACGCGCAGCGGGCGCAGGGTGGGACGCTGCTTGATCGTGCTGATCAAATCCTGGCCCAGGGAGAAAATCTCCTCCGCGTAGCTTAATGCTTCCTGGCCCGTGTCCGTCAGCACGAGATGGCGTCCGGTTCGCCGAAACAGTTTCTCGGCCAGCGCCTCTTCGAGGTCCGCAATTTGGGCGCTGATGGTCGGCTGGGACACGTGCAACTTTTTCGCCGCCTTCCGCAAGCCGCCTTCTTTGGCGACCATCCAGAAATATCGCAAATGATGATAGTTGAGGAAATCCATTAGGACAGCATGTTAACTTAAACCTATCAGTCAATTTTAAATTTCGTAATAGTCGAAGTGTCGGACCGCGGCTATGCTCAAGGCGTGAATATGAAAATTACATTTAAACCTCTGCGGAACCTGGCCGGCAGGCCGGTCAGGATTAACAACAAAAAAGCGGTTAAAGTGGTGGTGAAACCCGCGGCAAAAATCGGCCGGGCCGTCTGGCGGGGACTTTGCTTCCACCTGCGGCCTCGCGAGGACTTCCGCAAGATGTTGGACCGTCTGGCGACTGCGCCGTTTCGGATCAACCTTCCCGGCTTCAAAGCCGGGAAGGCATGAACGTTCATTCGGCGGATTTGGAAATATCGAACGCCGAACGCCGAACATCGAATTTTTTAGGAGAGCGCCGGGTTGCGCTATCCCGCGATGATCGCCCATGCGGCCAGCGCGCCGTTGTAACTCGTATAGACGCCGTAGGCATCGTAAACGGTGCTTCCCCAGTTTCCCTGGGCGCGCGAGGGCAGGCCGGCGTCCTGAACGGGATCGGAAATGGTTCGAACGAAGCCGAATGCCGTTTGATGGTTTTGGCAAACACTGGCGATAATGGCGTCATCCATCTCGACGCATGCGAACTCGCTCAGATTGCCCGCGCTGGTCGCGACGACAAACGAGTTGGTCGTCAATAACGACGTATCGTTCCCGGTCAGGTTGTTGATTGCTGGTGAACTATCGCCCATGTTGAGGTTCTCCACATTCATTTTCGGGCGTATCATCCATTAAGATCAATCGGCAGCCTTACGGCGCTCTTGAAGGGCCAGCCGGCTCCCGTTGTGTCCGGGAATCGAGCATCCGTCACACGGGCAAAAGCCGTTGGGGTGAAAAGCGTCGTGCCAAAGAAAAAAGCGGTTGCTAATGTCTGAATGGATTGAATCCATACTGATTTCCCAACTCCAAACATTGTTGCCACGGCAAAACGCCATCGGAAGCCGTTGGCGATTTCAGGCATGCCGTGGCGGCGCAGACGCCGAGTTTCAAGGCTTCCGGCCACGGCATTTCATGATGCCGCGCGAGCAGGACGCCGGCGGCCAGGGCATCACCCGCGCCAACCGTGCCCTGGATTTCTGAGTCCGGGAAATTCACCGAGCCTTGCGCCAGACGTTGGCCGTCTGCCGTCACAGCGACCACGCCTTCGCGAAAATGGAGCACCACTGCGCCGCGCATGCCAAGTCCCCGGACACTCTCGGCAAATTCGCCGGCCTGAGTCGCAGTGAACGGCGCCGGCAAGTCTTTGCCGAGCAATTGCGCTGCCTCCCATTCGTTCAAAAACAGAATGTCGAGATGAGGCAGGCAGGGCGCAACCTGCGCGCGAAGGTTTGGGTTTGGCGCGCTGACCAAATCGCCTGCGGTTATGAAACCGTTTTCCGCAGCTTCCCGCAGCAACCGCGCGGAGGCGTTCAGACCATCGCCGTTGGTCATATCCAGAAGCGGCAGGAATCCGAGGTATCCCAGGCAGAAAATTTTCGCGGGCGACGCCATGGGCCGCAGATGGCTTTCTGTCAGGCGTTCATTGGCTCCGGGACAGTAAAAAAAGGTGCGGCGTCCCGAGCCGGTTTCCGTCATTACATCGGTAAAACTTGTCGGGGCTTCGGTGGTGATGCGCAGCATCGCATCATTGATCTTCAATCGGCGGCAGCGTTCGCGAATGAAACGGCCATGGGCGTCGTCTCCGACCAAACCGGCGGCGAAGAGGGGACATGACGGATCCAGGGCGGCCAAATCAGACAGCAAATTGAACGCAAACCCGCCGTTGGCGATGTGCTGCTGTTCGATGCGCGCCAGCGTGGAGGGCGCCGGCCAATGGTCAATGCGCTTGACGCAGTCAACGATCCAGTGACCGGCGGCTAAGATTCCATGTCTTGAATTGTTCATTGGCGTGTTAGGAATCATACGAACTTCTTCGCGTTCTTCGCGCCTTTCGCGCGACAAACTATTCCCACAAAAGCTTTACCAAAGGCGGTTCGTCCTCACCAATTTCAGGAAACCTCCCAATGTTCGGGTCCACGAAAAAGTTATCATTCTCATCGTCGTTGGCGGTTGAAACTTCGCCGATGACGGCTTCGTCACTCTCGGGCCAGAAAGCATGATAAACGCCCGGCACAATCGTGACCCGCTCGCCGGGACTTAAAATGATTTGCTGGCCGGATTGGATTTCCGTCTTTTCCCCATTGCGAAGGATCTGAAAGGCTTCGCCCTTGCGCGCGCTCTCCGGATGACCCTTCCAAAGTTCAATTGCCAAACGGCCTTTCCGGCAGATAATGTCTTCTTTCTTTTTGGCGTGCGTATGCATGGGAGTGACCTGTTTCTTTTTCGAATACATGAGCTTTTCGCAGTACTCGGGTTGCTCGGCGAGGTTGAGCAAAACCAGGCCAACATCGTCAAATTTTCCGAGTCCGCAGTCGGTGACGTCCCACCGGGGATTAGGCGGCAGCGCCCATTGGGCGGCTTCAAAACAACGCATGGCGTTTTTAAGCGCCCTATTGATTTCTGATCGTTTCATAAAGTCAAAACTCCTTCCTGTCGCAGGATTTTTTGAAAAATCGTGCCGCCTATAAATCGTGCGCGGCCAGCAAGCTGGCGCTCGATGCGAATGACCTCGTTCCATTTGGCCATGCGCTCACTGCGGGAGAACGAACCCACTTTGAGCTGGCCGGCGTTGGTAGCGACCGCGAGGTGGGTGATAAAGGCGTCCTCAGTTTCGCCGGACCGCGCGGAGATTACAGGCAGCCATCCCGCATCCTGGGTCAGTTGAATTGCTTTCAATGTTTCCGTGACGGTGCCGATTTGGTTGAGCTTGATGAGCACGGCATTGGCGATGCCGCGTCGAATACCGTTCTGAATGCGCGCCAGGTTTGTTGTAAATAAATCGTCGCCGATGATTTGCAGACGTCCGCCGAGCTGCCGGTAAATGATTTGCCAGCCGTCCCAGTCCGTATCCGCCATTGGGTCCTCGATGGAAATAATTGGATAACGCTCGCACCAATCCACGAGCAACGCGGCAAATTCTTCGTTGGAGAAGGTTTTCTCTTCCAGCCTAAAGCGGTAGGTTGCGGTCTTTTCGTCAAACAAGTCGCTTGCGGCAAGGTCCAGGGAAATCGCGGCGTCACGTCCGGGTTCATAACCGGCTTTTTGGATTGCCTCAACCATCAATTGCAGCGCTTCTTCGTTTGTCTTGAACTCCGGCCAGTAACCGCCCTCGTCCGCCACGCCAAAATAGGTTCCGCGCTGCTTCAGAATATCGCCCGCTGCGTGATAAACGTTATGCGTGATTTCCATGAGCTCCGCAAAGCTGCGCGCCGCCGGAGCCATCAGTAAAAAGTCCTGAACGTCTGTCCGCCAATTCGCATGCGCGCCGCCGCCAATGATTTGAATTTCGGGCAGCGGCAGAAGGTTTCCGTTTCCGCCGCCCAGGTACGCAAAAAGAGGTTCGCCTCGCGCCGCGGCTGCCGCATTTGCCGCCGCCATGGAGACGGACAATATCGCATTGGCGCCGAGGCGGCCTTTATTGGGCGTTCCGTCCAGTTCAATCATTGCCTGATCGAGTCCGCTTTGGTCGGACACGTCGCGCCCGAGCAATGCCGGCGCAATGAGTTCCTGTACGTTGGCAATCGCCTTGAAGACCGACTTGCCCCGGAAACGGTTTCGATCGCCGTCACGGAGATCCACCGCCTCAAACTGGCCGGTGGACGCGCCCGAAGGCGCGCAGCCGCGGCCACGAATGCCGTCATCCAATACGACCTCAGCTTCAACCGTCGGATGGCCGCGGGAATCAAAAATCTGCCAGGCGGAAATGGAACTGATCTTCATTTGGCGACACGGCTTAATTGCTTGAACCACTCATCGGCGATGTGATTGAGTGAAAAATTCTGTGCGGGCAATTGTTTTTGAACAAATTCCCGGATGATCTCCTGGCGGCCGGGGCCCAAATATTCGACGGGGGATTTGCCGTCCACTCGAGCGAGCATCAGCATTAACAACAAACGAGCCACGCGCGTTTCAATTTCCGGGTATGGGTGCGCGCTTTGATATGCCATCCAAAATCCATGGATCATCGCTTTCATACCCGCGTCGTGTGGCGCATGAAACAGGGCCTTGAGAAAAAAATGATTCAACAAAGAAGCCAGATCAAATGCCGGTTCGCCGTACCACGCCACTTCACAATCCAGCAGGATCATGCGGTCATCGCTCACGAGAATATTTTTAGGCGTGAAGTCCCCGTGGACGAGGCATTCGCGCGCTGCGCCCATGCGCGCCGCCTCCGCTTCAAACAGGGAACGCAGGTCGGGATGCTTTGCGCCCGTCGCCAGCAAATAGGCGTCAATGCGCAATTGAAAAAATGCGGGCGTGGTATCAAACAGGCGCATTGCCCCGGCATCACCCGTCGAATGCCGATGGATTTGGGCCAGTATATCTCCTGCGTGGCGGGCGTGTTCCTTACGCGCCTGGCCGGCCAGCAGCAGTTGTTTCCAATTGGAAAATTTCCCGTTGAAATATTCCATGGCGAAATAATTGTCCGTCGCGGAACACTGGCGCAGGCGGGGAACGGCGGCGGGCAAAAATGTGGAGACGTAACGGATGTATTCCCATTCGGTGCGGTTGCGGTGGATGTCCGCAAACCAGTCCGCCTTCACCCTCAGCTTTTCCAACGCCCGCTTGACGACGAACCGTTCATCGCCGTCCTCAACCAGATAGATATCGCACGACACACCGCCGCTCAACGGGGTGAGGCGCGGGTCCGGCGAACGGAGGACCCCGTCGCGCCTGAGCAATTGCAACAATGTATCTTGATCGTCCATCACGCGAGCGGGCGGGCAATGGTTTGTGGACGCAGATAATCGTAAAGCGTTTCGGGGCCGTTTACGCCGCCGCCAAAGCCGCTCAGGTTAACGCCGCCATAGGGCAGGCCGTAGGCAAAAACATTGTGGGCATTGACCCAACTGTTTCCGGCGACCATCTTTTCCGCCACCCGGGCGGCGCGCTTGAGATCGGCGGTCCAAACACTATTGGCCAGCCCGTAGGCGAGTTGGTTCACAAGTGAAACCGCAGCCGTTTCGTCATTGAATTTGAGCAGAAAGGCGCTTGGCCCGAAAATTTCTTCGCGGCAGCATACATTTTCGGGCGAACCCGCCAACAAACTGGGCTGAACATAAAAACCGCCTTCGCAACCCGCCGGGGCCGCTGTGCCGCCGGGCAGAATGGTTTGCGCGCCTTCTCTTGCTCCATTTTCCAGGTAGCGCAAGACACGCTGGCGCTGCGCCGCGCTCACCAGCGGGCCCATCTGAGTTTCGCGCGCCGGGCCGGGACCGGTTTTTGTTCCTTTCAAAGCGGCGACTGCTTTGTCCACAAAACGATCGTAAATTTTTTCGTGCACGAACCAGCGCGTGGCTGTGCAGCATACCTGGCCGGTATTCAACGTGATGGCTCCGGCCAGCTTTTGCGCGGTTGACTCCACGTCAACATCGTCAAAGACCACCGCCGCGCCTTTTCCGCCAAGCTCCAGCTTGCAAGGCACGAGATTGCGTCCGCAAATTTCGCCGATCTTTTTGCCCACTTCAGGCGAGCCCGTAAAGGACATGCGTTTAATTTTCGGATGCGCGGCCAGCGGGGCGCCCGCGCTGGGTCCGTCGCCAATGACCATATTAATGACTCCGTCCGGCATGCCCGCTTCCGCCGCGAGCTTTGCCGCAAACAACGAACTCAATGGCGTCACCTCCGATGGTTTGATGACGACCGTGTTGCCGGCGGCCAGGGCCGGCGCGATTCCCCACAGCAACAGTGTGAACGGAAAATTCCAGGGAAAAATAAAACCGCAAGCGCCGTAGGGCGCGCGATGAACGCGCGCTTCTATATTTTTAATGGCGAGCGGAATGTCATAGAGCGCCTGTGTGGAAAGGCCGGCGTAGTAGCGCAGACACTCGATGCCGAACGGAACATCGAAACCCTCGGCCGCGGAGATGGCTTTGCCGACATCCAGCGACTCAAGCAGGGCGAGATCCGCGGAATGCTTTTCTAATTGTTCCGCGAACCGATGCAGTTTCGCGGCCCGCTCATTGGGAGATAACGCCGACCATGCGGGAAAAGCCTTCCATGCCGCTGAAACGGCTTCGTCAATTTCGGCCGCCCCGCCCATCGCAACGGTCGCGAGTACAGTGCCGTCGGACGGGTTCACGACATGCCCGGTAGTTCCAAGGGCGCTGTGTTGGAATCGTCCGCCGATAAAATGCTGGACCGGTTGCCGTAAAAACTCGGCTACATTATTTGTCAATTGAACGTGCATAGTTTCTCCTTTCAATAATTTAATGTTGCATCGGCGGTTTCGAGGTCCCTGGCAAGAGGTCGCACTGGCGGAATGTTTTTTGTCTGCAAACCGCCATGATACGCCCGGACCGCCTCTTCCGGGGAGATGGCGCCGTTTACGATCTCCCGCAGGAACGAAATGAACAGGAGTTGGTCTTCGGCGGCCTTGATCTTGCGGCCGAAAAGTGCCACGCGCGCGCCATACTTTTGCGCGTCGGCCAGGAGCTTGAAAGCATCGTAAGTGGTTCCACTGCTCCCGCCCAGGACGCCCACCACGACCGATGGATCATAAGCCACCAATTCCTCGAGGGCGCGCGACCCAAAGTAGGGGATCTTTAGAAATACCGGCCGGGCTGATAATGGCACGCCCGCAAGCATTCGACAGACGCTGTCATTGACGAAGGCTGGAATTTCCTCGGGACGCAGGCCCGCATCGGTGTTTGGCGCGAATACTTCGAGAAAATAGTTAAATTTTTTTCGCTCCGCTTCGGCGCGAAAGGCTTTAAACGCCGTCAAGGAGTCGTGGTCCTCCGGCAACTGATTGTTGAGCGTGACGGAATAAAGTCCGAGATTGACCACCGGGTCGCCGCCGGGTTCGGCGGTGAGGCTTCCGTATTGGGCCTCCTCGATGAATCCGCTGGCGAAAGGAGCAGAGGGATAATTGCGGTACCGGCCGCCGCGAGGGCACCAGACATCGGTGGCGTCGTTGATGCGCACTGCCGGGGTGACGTCCAGGGAATCGAACAATCGTTCACGATGCGCGAGCAGGCTCATGGTGGAAATGGACGCCAGCATGATGTCCACAATTCCCTGGCGAGAGACAGCGCGAATCTGCTCATGAAATTCCGGCATGGTCCGATATCGCGAGCCGTCCGCAGTCGCCGGATACGTATTGCCCGGGCTGGGCGCTCCCCATGCCATGTCCGCGTCCCGGGCGTCGGCGAGAATGAACTCCCGGCTGGAAGGATTGCTGCGAATGCGGTTTAACTTTTCAATCAGTCGAGACGTCATGTTTTGCAGTAATATGGTTTATTTTTTCTCCGAACAAAGGCAAGCGATAATATACTGTTGCCAAAACGGCATAAACCAAGGTTTTCTTTGGCGGAACCGAAAGGCCGGGTTTTTGGATGCGAAAAGGCTTGCAGAGGCAAGCGAGATTAAGCGCTAATAAGGTGAAAGGCCAGACCTTTTTCGCATTGATATGAAAAGTTTCGTCAAATTTCTATTTCTATTGCCCTGGGCGGCGTTGGCTGCCGTACCGGTTCATGCCCAGTACGAGCCGCTGCCCGGGGAAGGGCCTTCCGACGCCGCAGCGCTGACGCCGCAGATGCTCCAGCAACTCGAAGAGTCGGTTCCAATGACTCCACAACTGCGCGCCGTGCGGAATGCGCTGGCGCACCAAAGCATCGAGTCGCTGGCCGTCAATCCGGAGGTGGAAGATCGCACGGACAAGCTCTTTACCCATGTGATCAAGGATACCGGTTCTATCGCCGACCAGGGCGACTCCGGGCGTTGCTGGCTGTTTGCCGGGTTGAACGTGCTGAGGCCCAGGATAATCGCCAAATATAAGATGAAAGATTTCATGCTATCGCAGGCCTATGAGCAGTTCTATGAAGCGTTGGAAACGGCCAACTCCTCGCTGGAACTGGCCATCACCCTGCGAAATGAACCGATTCATAGCCGGCGCATGGACACGTTACTTCAGAATGTGATGGATGACTCCGGAGATTGGAACTACGTTCAGCCCTTGATCAAAAAATACGGCGTCGTGCCCGAATCGGTCATGCCGGATTCTTATGCAGCCAGCCATTCGGATGAAATGGACAAGCTGCTTGCGGCCCGCTTGCGCAAGGCGGTAGTGCAAATTCGCCAGGCATCGCAAGGCGGCGCCGATGAGGCCGAACTTAGGCAATTAAAATTGGCCGCCCTCCAGGATATTTATAAAATTCTTGAAGTTTGCCTGGGCAAGCCGCCCGCGACGTTTTTGTGGCGATATGAAAACTCAGACGATGACGTTCTACCCTTAAAAAGCTACACACCACAATCCTTCAGCCAGGAATTCCTGGGCGACCTGGACGACTACGTGAGTTTTGTCAATTACCCGGGCCAGCCGATGCATGCCCGTCTTCAATGGGCCTGGGACCGAAATATGGCAGACCAGCCTGACCTGGACGCCGTCAATATTGAAACGCAGGAAATGTCGGCCATGGTGCTCAAATCGGTGCTGGCCGACCAGCCCGTGTGGTTTGCGGCCAATTCTTCCGCCGAGGGCGACAAGGACAAAGGACTGTGGGTCCAGGATGTAGAGGATACGTCTGATTTGTTTGGCATCAATTTCTCGATGAGCAAGGCCGATACTTTAGCCTATGATGACGGCTCCGCCGATCATGCCATGGTGATCACCGGCGTGGACGTGCGCCAGGGCGCCCCTGTTAAATGGAAGGTCGAGAACTCATGGGGGACGGACAAGGGCGACGACGGCTGGTTCATCATTGACAGCAAATGGTTTGATCGCCACGTCTTCGAGGTGATCATTGAGCGTAAATTTGTCCCGGCTGATCTGTTGGCCTTGACCAAGCAAAAAGCAATTCTGTTGCCTCCGTGGGATCCGTTTGCCGATGGCGGAAAAAAACATTGAAATGGGTCCGCCTTCCTCCGGCTGGAAACCAGTATCCGGGCCGCGCCCCATTGACTAATAGTAGTGACAATTCTTTATGCTCGTCTAAATTAAAGCGCGTGAAAACCCCGGATACTTCTCAATTGCCATCATCCCAAACCGGCGCCGAAAGTTCCAGTCGCTTAAATATCACCGTCGTCTATATCGCCCTGATCGCGGCGCTGGGCGGATTATTGTTTGGCTTCGACACCGCGGTCATTTCGGGAACAACGGATTGGCTAAAGAGCCATTTCGCTCTGAGCGACTTCTGGCTGGGCTTTACTGTATCCAGCGCTCTCATCGGAACCATCATTGGCTCGATTGCGATTGGTCGTCCGGCTGACGTCCTGGGCCGGCGCAGCATCCTGTTCATTCTGGCAGCTTTTTATTGTGTTTCCGCGCTGGGCTGCGCAATGGCGTGGGATTGGTGGTCTTTTCTCGCGTTTCGTTTTCTTGGCGGCCTGGCGGTCGGCGGCGCATCCGTAGCCTCGCCTATGTACATAGCCGAAATCGCGCCTGCCAGGTATCGCGGACGTCTTGTCGCGTTTGCGCAGTTCAATATTGTTTTGGGTGTGCTGCTGGCTTATCTGTCCAACTATATCATCGTGAACCTGCAGCTCGGCGAGAGTCAGTACCGGTGGATGTTTGGCGTGATGGCGGCGCCGTCTGTCGTCTTCTTTCTTCTCCTCTTCTTCACACCGCAAAGTCCGCGCTGGCTCGTGGCCCGCAACCGCGCTGCCGAAGCACGCATGGTATTGGAGAAATGCGGCACGGACGCCGGCGGCGTCGACGATGAAATCCGCGAAATCCAGGCTTCGCTGGACGTTGAGCATCACGCGTTGAACGAACCGTTCTTTTGCCGGAAGTATCTCAAGCCGATCATGCTGGCAGTGGCTATTGCCATGTTTAACCAGCTTTCCGGCATTAACGCCATTCTCTACTACTCGGCGCACATCTTCGAAATGGCAGGGTCGGGCACTCAATCCGCGATGGGGCAGTCGGTCATTATTGGTTTTACCAACCTGGTCTTTACTGTGGCCGCTATGGCGGTTATAGATCACTTCGGTCGTCGGCGTTTGATGATTGCCGGCTCGATCGGGTATATCGTCAGTTTGGTTGCCGCTGCCTATGCTTTTTATACACATACAGGCGGCAAACTTTTGCTCATTAGCCTGCTCGTTTTTATCGCGTCTCATGCATTTGGACAGGGCGCGGTCATCTGGGTCTTTATCAGCGAGATTTTCCCAAACCGCGTCCGCGCGCGCGGTCAGGCCCTCGGCACATTTACGCACTGGGTCATGTGCGCCGCCATTTCCTGGACTTTCCCAATGATTGCCGCCAAATCCGGTGGCAACACGTTTGCGTTTTACGCCGTGTGCATGGTCGGCCAATTGTTCTGGGTTTTGCTCCTGATGCCCGAAACCAAAGGCATCTCGCTGGAGCGAATACAGAAGCATCTGGGGATTGAATAAACGCCGGGTGGAAATCTGAAGCGATGCTTGAGAAGTTATTGTCATCCTCATCCTCAAACGCGTTGAGTTCATGAACAGGGCGGTCATATTCGATATGGATGGTCTTCTATTGGATTCAGAAAGGCCATATCGCGATGCCTGGCTCGCGGTGAGCAAGCGCAAAGGCTATTCGCTCAGTGAATCGATATACCTGCAAGCTGTCGGGCGCGACGATCGCGATACTCGTGAAATATTCCGCATGCATTTCGGAAATGATTTTCCTTATGACGAAATTTGCTGTGACGTTCGTGTCATTATGGACCGGGGCACTGCCGAGGCAGGACATGCGTTGAAGGAAGGCGTTCTGGATTTGCTCGAGTACCTGGCGCAACGTTCCATTCCTTGTGCGGTGGCTACCTCCACCACGCGGCAAAAGGCCCTGGCGCGCCTCGGCCAGGCAAACATTCTCCGCTATATGCGAGAAGTCTCCGGCGGCGACGAAGTGACCCGTGGCAAACCCGAGCCCGATCTCTATCTGTTGGCCGCAAAAAAGCTGGGCGTCGCACCCGGCCAATGCCTCGCCTTCGAGGATTCCGCGCCGGGTGCCCGTGCCGCCCATAAAGCCGGCATGCGCATTATTGTCATTCCGGATTTAATGGAACCGCCGGAGGATGTGCGCAGGTTTTCATTGGATATCCTGTCCTCTCTCCGCCATGCCCGCCCGACAATTGATCGATGGCTTGAGGCTAAGCCCGGCGAAGATTTTCCATCTTCACTGAGATAACGCTCTATCATTTTTTGATTTTTCGTTTTTAATTGGCGGAGTGAAAACCCGCCAACTCCTTCTATGTGTTCTGCTGTTTTCGCTGTCAATATCCGCAAGGGCATCAAGCACACTTTCGTTGCCACAAGATGTTTATGTCTGGCAACGAAATTGGAACCAGGTCGTCCGCGACGCCATTACTGAGCACGGCTCCAATTTCGAAACGCTCGTAGCCCTGAAAGCCGAAGTGTCCTGGCACGCTAAACGGCCGGAGTTCGTCCAGGTTCCATTGGACTACGCGCTTCTGAAAAAATCCGGATCCCATATTGGTTTGGCGTTGCGCGTCGGGCCGTATCCAGGACCGTTCCTGGAAAGCGATAGAGCAACTGCGTTTCTGACCAGCGTCGCCGCCGCTATCGTCGGCGAGGCGCGATCCAAAGGCTGCGTGGCAGATGAGTTACAGATTGATTTCGATTGCGCGCAGTCGAAGCTCGATGGCTATCGCGTCTGGGTCGCGGCGATTCGGCGCGCCATTGCCCCGGTGCCGGTCATCATTACGGCTCTGCCAAGTTGGCTAAACGAGCCGTCGTTTCCGAAGCTTATCGCGGCGGCCGATGGATGTGTGCTGCAAGTCCACTCGCTCGAAGCTCCTAGGTCAGTCGATGCGCCGTTTACGTTATGCGATCCAGTGGAAGCGCAACGCGCCGTGGAGAGGGCGGGGCAGTGGAATGTTCCCTTCCGAGTTGCATTGCCGACGTATGGCTACATCATCGCGTTCAACCGCAACGGAAAATTTGCCGGCTTGTCAGCGGACGGCCCGCGCAAGGATTGGCCCGCCGATTATCAATTACGCGAGATTCGAACGGACCCCTCCGCCATGGCGCAATTGGTCCGATTTTGGACCACGAATCACCCGCCTTCGATGCGTGGAATCATCTGGTATCGGCTCCCGGTAACGGATGATTTTCTGAACTTGCGCTGGCCGACGCTTGCGGCGATGATGGCCGGGCGCGTGCCTCGCGAACATGTCCACGCGGCGGCGCGCAGGGTCGAACCCGGGATGATGGAAATCAGCCTGGTGAACGACGGCGAACTCGATCTCTCCTCACGACTCGCGGTTCAAGTGACCTGGACAAACGCCCGGTTGGTTGCGGGCGATGGCATCGGCGGATTCAATCTAGCCGATACCGGTCCGGGCGCCGCGAGATTTCAAGTGGACGATAATTCATTCCGTTTGCCTGCCGGCGAAAAACGAGTCGTCGGCTGGCTTCGGTTAAGCGAAGATCGTGAGGTGAAAGTTGAAATTAAAAATTTTTAGCGCGCCGGTTCTTGTCCTTATTATTTGTCTTGCAGCGCTCCGGTTGCCCGCGTGCGGATTCTTTTTCCCAAACAATTTGTTGAACGGTGGCGACGACGCCGTGCTCGCCGCGCCCGTTGCCGATTTTGAGCGCGAGATGGAACGAATGCATTTGGCGACGAATTCATTCCGGGCGTTTATCACGACCAATAGTTACGCCAAAGACAGCGCGGATGCCGAACTCGCGGATTTGCAGAAGGCGTTAACGCAAATGGATACGCCGGTTTCGACGGCCAAAGCGATTATCAAAGCGCATCAACTCGAGCGGGCGAAATTGCAGGCATTCGAGGAAAACATGGAGTCCGGCGATCGAGTCGAGTGGGACGGAACTGATTATATCCATATTTCGATTTCACCGCCAATGCCCGCGAATCCGACAGATCCGTCGGATCCGACGAATTCACCATCCTCACCACCATTCCCTGATATCCGCATCACACCGGGATTACCCGAGGAGTTCGCCGATTATTTCGGGGGCGCGATTGCCTGGGAAAATCCGGCAGCCTTTAATTCTGATTTGGCCTGTATGTCGTGGAATAAGGTCCTGGCGTTGCCGCCATCGCAGCGCCATTTCAAATCCACCTGGGCCGCCTTTATGCTCGGCAAATATTGGATAGACAAGGACCCGCAAAAGGCAATCGGCTATTTCCAGCAGACGCGCCAACTCGCGGCAGCGGGCTTTGGTGATTCCTGCGGTTTGGCAGCGGCCAGTTTTGGCCTCGAAGCCCTGGCTGAGTTGAATCGCAAGAATTTTGAGAAGGCCATGTTGCTTTATCTTCAGCAATTGGCGACTGGCGACGGAACCGCTTTCAATTCACTTGAATTCGCGGCCGAGCATGCTCTGGCCACGAATGATCCCGCTATGCTGAAACAGTTGGCCGAGAATCCGCTCACCCAGCGGGTCGTCACCGCCTATCTCATTTCATATATGCCTGGGTTGGACAAATACGGGCAGGCGGCCAGTTGGCTCGGTGCCGTGGAAGCCGCCAATGTGCACGACGTAGCCTCCGCCGAGGAACTCGCACTCGCCGCGTATCAGGCGGGCGAGTGGGATGCGGCGAGCCGTTGGGCAAAACGCGCGCCGGCATCGCCGGTCTCCCAATGGCTGGAGGCAAAGTTGTTATTACGCGCGGGCAAAATCGATGAGGCGGGAGCGATGCTGGCCAAAGTCGTTCAACTCATGGAATCCAAAGAGGACGGCATCTCAAATCAATTGAAAGACAATTTGAGCGTAGAATGTGAGGAGTCCCAGGACTTCATCGATGCGTCCAACGAAGTCCTCGGTGAATTGGGCGTCTTTCATCTTTCGCAACGCGATTACGTCGAATCGCTCGATGCATTGTTGCGCTCCGGATTTTGGATGGATGCGGCGTATGTCGCCGAGCGCATATTGACGGTGGATGAATTAAAAGCTTACGTGGACGGCAACTGGCTGGAATCGTTATCCACGAATCAAATGGGAGTAATGTCCAGCGACGACACCAACCAACCGCCGAATTATCCCCACGGATGGTGGAACCAGGACGATCTGACGTCTCCGGACGAAACAGATCCCGCCACCAGCATCCGATATCTACTCGCCCGCAGGCTGGCACGCCTCAATCGCAATGACGAGGCTCGCGCTTATTATCCGCAGCAGCGTCGACCGCAGTTCGATGCATTAGTGAATGATCTAAGAACCGGCCGCGATACGAGCTTGTCTGCAGACGCACGCGCCAAAGCGCTTTTCGCCGCCGCAGTGATGACACGCACAAACGGGATGGAACTGCTCGGCACAGAACTGGAACCTGACTGGCTCATCTACGAGGGCGAGACTGATTTGGGCGATTCAATAAGGACAAACGATACGAAAGTTTTCCCGGCAAGCGCGGACGAATTGCAACGCTACACCCAGAACGGCGTAGAACCGGAGCAACGATTCCATTACCGTTATCAAGCGGCGGACCTGGCCGTCGAAGCGGCCAAACTGATGCCGGACAATTCCGAGGAAACTGCATTCGTTTTATGCACGGCCGGTTCATGGATAAAATACCTGGACCCGAAAAGGGCGGACCCGATCTACAAGTCGCTCGTCCGGCGATGCCACAATACGCAAATCGGGCGGCAAGCGGATCTAATGCGCTGGTTTCCAGTTTTGGACGACGCCGGTCACCCAATTCCATACACCTCGCGCGCAAAAGAGAACTGGCAGATTTTTCGGAACTCGTTCGGAAGCGCGACCGATCCCGGTTACTTTTATTATATCGGCACGATTCATATGATGGATCGCGAAAACGGCTGGGCACAAAGCGCGGCAACCCTTTTCGTAAAGACGAATCTGGTTATCAAATGGTCCTTTGAGCAAAACGCCGTTTTGCGAACCACAAATGGTGGCATGTCCTGGAAGGTAGTCTTGTGCGCCAGTCCGGATATCAGCATGGCATTATTCGCGTATGATAAAGACACGGCATGGGTCACTTCCGATTACGATGAGTCCAGCAATGTGTGGGTCCTTCAAACGATTGACGGAGGCCGATCATGGGGCGACACAGAATTGACCGGCCCGTACGCCGTTCAGGATTGTGAATTGTCCTTTCCAGCCGCTAATCAAGGTTGGATTTTGCTAATGCCGGACCACGGAATGAACTCCATGCCAGGATATTTATACGCTTCCGACGAATATGGCGAGGATTGGCGCTTGATCAATAGCACTGAAAATAGTGAGAACAATTGGAACGACCCGAATGGCACGCAACCCGGATTCGCGGACGTCCATTCTAACCTCATTTCCGGCGGCGCTATCGCCTTTCAGAATTCCTTCGACGGCTGGTTACTGGGACAATTGACGACCACCACGCGCGCGTTTTTGTTTTTCACGCATGACGGCGGCGTGAATTGGCAGGAGCAAAAGCTTGACCCGCCGCCTTCGCTCCACGATGGCTCAATCGAGCCGCGGGCACTGCCGCGGTTCTTCGGTACCAACGGAATTGTCGAAACTCTCTTTGCTCCGAACGACAGTGAGTCCACGAATTTTTACACCGTCTTCTACGACACTCACGATGACGGCCAAACGTGGCAGCCAACCACTCCCGTTAGATTTACCGGTGTCAGCAGTTTTATGTCATCTGAAACCGGCTGGATTTGGAGTCCGGAACCGTACAACTCGAATTCGACCGCGCCAGTAAAAGGCATTTTGTATCGGACCGATGACGGCGGCCAGACATGGCAGGCGATCTCTAAAAGCCTGGAGAATTATCTGACCCACGGCGAAACTATCGTTCAATTGGATTTTGTAGATGATGAGTATGGATGGGCCGTTGCGCAGAATCAGCACAATAAAACTCAGCTTCTTAAAACAACAGACGGTGGCGAGACATGGAACGCCCTCGACCAATGATTCCATTGTTGGTGGGTCACGGCGTGCCCGCCGTGACGGCGCGTGCAAGTCACTCGGCGGCGCCAACTGCGTATCCATCAACCCGGTCACGCGTGTAGCGGCATGTAGCGCCCAGTAGCAGCAAAAGATGTTGCACTTTAACTCATTTATAACCAATTACTTATAGAATTGTTGCGGGTCTGTTGCAGATTTGTTGCACATTATGTCGTTGATATTCAACGATGTAGCGGATGTTGCGGGTTCTACGACTTCATATTACCACCACTCTGACTAGATACTCTTGGAGCAATCCACAATACATTCCGTCTGACCAGGCATGAGACCAATTGCCTTCTTCCTCCTTGCACTGGCTTTGGCCGGCGATTTATCGTTTCCTCACCGCGCTTTAGGCGATTCTAACTCGGCAGATATGGAACAGGTCGTCGAGGGAAATTCTGAGTTTGCCCTGGATTTGTATGCCCGCCTGCGGACTGGCGAAGGCAACGTTTTCTTTTCCCCTTACAGCATCTCAACGGCCCTCTCCATGACATATGCGGGCGCCCGCGCTGAAACCGCCAATCAAATGGCCCGCACACTGCATTTCGTTTTGCCAACAGGGCAATTGCATCCGGCCTTTTTCGAACTCAAAACAAATCTCGATGAAATCCAGAAAAAGGGCCAGGTCCGCCTCGCCGTGGCCAATTCGCTTTGGCCCCAGATTGGATTTAAGTTTCGTACGGACTATTTGACTCTCTGCGAACAATACTATGCCTCTGCCATCGTGCCGGTGGATTTTGTTCATCACACAGAAGCTGCCCGGACAAAAATCAATGATTGGGTTTCGGACAGGACAAATGAAAAAATTCCTGAGCTCATAAAACCGGGAATGCTCGATGAGGAAAACAGGCTTGTGCTCGTGGATGCCATCTATTTCAAGGGAGATTGGGAAACAAAATTTAATGCCAACCGAACTCAAGACCAGCCGTTTCATATTTCATCCGGGAAGTCGATCACCGCGCGCCTTATGGAACAGACGGAGGATTTCGGCTATGCCGAGTTTCCGGACCTGCAGGTGCTCGAAATGCCCTATGCCGGCGGCCAAATTTCAATGGTCGTGCTGCTGCCGCGCGATGTGGATGGCCTGACAAATCTTGAAGCGCACTTAACGCCGGCGAACCTAAAATCCTGGATGAGCCCATTAGGACGGCAGAAAGTTCATGTTTTCTTTCCCCGCTTTACGTTCAGGTCCCAGTTTTTGCTGGCCGATACGCTCTCGGACATGGGCATGCCCGACGCCTTTGACCCATTCAAGGCGGATTTCTCTGGAATGGATGGCCGCAAAGATTTGTACATCAGCAGCGTCATTCATGAAGCCTATGTGAAGGTGGACGAAGAGGGTACAGAAGCGGCCGCGGCGACCGCTGTAATGATGACGGAGTTAATCCTGGCGCGGCCACCCCCGATTCCGACCTTCCGCGCCGACCATCCTTTTTTGTTCCTCATTCGGGACAATCAAACCGGCAGTATTCTGTTCCTGGGCCGTGTCATGGACCCGACGCGTTGAAGCTTGGTGCAAAGCGATGGCATCTTTGCCGCTCGACGTCATCTCGTCAGCGAATTTTTTGTTCGATCTGGGCCTGCGGTCTGATGCTCGTTGAAGTGGACCCAAAAGGCGCCGTCGCCACCCTGCAAAAACTGATTCCGCATTGTCCTGTTTTTTTATATCCGCGAGACGATTGGGATGTGTCCGGTGGGGGACAAGACCTGGCTGCGTTGGCCGACGCGCTGGCCCGGCTTGGAGACGACTCCGGCCTGGACATTTACGCAAAATGGCTCGCACGCCAAAAGTTTGACGAAATCCATGACGGCATGCCAAGGATTCTGGCACCGCTGGGACGATATCCGGATCGTCCTTCAATACGCGAAGTTTCGGCGAAGCTTTTTCAAAATGGCTGCGCCGGTTGGCTGAATGCGGCTGTGAACGGTGAGGATCTCTTGCAAACGCGTCTAATACGAAACGAAGCCTTTCGCGATTTAGTTCTGCAATCTCTAAAAAACGGCGAGAAATGCGGCGGCGTCGTTGTCAAAAAGGGAGGCCAATTTGAGGCAACAGAGTCAGGTGAAACTTTTGGTGGAGTTGCGCAAAGTGACCTTCTCGCGCCAAAGGCCGGCGAACAGATTTCATTTCGTGTTTGTGATGACATGGCCTGGCGCTTGTCGCGGATCAAAAATCTTCCGCATTTTGAGCTCTATTGGCCCCAGACCGACCGGGACGCGGCCATTGTTGCCATCACTGAGTTTCTGAAAGAACATGGCAATCATCTCGAATTGAAGCCTCAGTCATGGTTCGCGGGCGCCCCGGACGATGGCTGAGTTTATTTGGGAGAAGGCAAAAAAAAGATTCAATAGTGAAAAAAACCTCTCGAAGTGGAAAAAAACTATGGTATGATGTAGAATCCTTTTGCAACAGGCAAGCAATGGTATAAAATCCGCTAGTTGCAGGCTTTACATGGCAAGACCAAATAATATTACGATGTGCAGTTTCTGCGGCAAATCGCACGCAGAAGTTCGAAAACTGATCTCCGGCCCCGGCGTCTATATATGCGACAATTGCATTATCCTGTGCAAGAATGTCCTGGACCGCGAATTGCAGGTGCAAAACCAGAAGAAACACGCGAAATTCTCGGTGCCCAAACCCGCGGAGATCAAGCGCCAGCTCGATTTATATTGTGTAGGACAGGAGCACGCCAAGAAAACGCTGGCCGTGGCCGTTCATAATCATTTTAAACGCATTCAGCCGGAACCCGCGCCGGAAGACGAGGCAGCCGGTACTGGAAACGGTCCTGCATCGCGTCACACGGACGTGGAAATCGAGAAGAGCAATATTTTGATGATCGGACCGACAGGTTCGGGCAAGACTCTGCTGGCGCGGACGCTTGCCAAAATCCTGGACGTTCCTTTTGCGATTGCCGACGCCACAACCCTGACCGAGGCCGGATACGTAGGCGAGGACGTGGAAAATATCGTTCTGCGCCTGCTCCAAAACGCCGATTATGACGTCAAGCGCGCCCAGCGCGGGATTGTTTATATCGACGAAATTGACAAGATTGCGCGCAAGGCCGACGGGCCGTCCATTACCCGGGACGTGAGTGGCGAAGGTGTGCAACAGGCGCTGCTGAAAATTCTTGAAGGCACGATTTGCAACGTTCCACCGCAGGGCGGACGGAAGCATCCGCAGCAGGAATACATTCGCGTGGATACGACGAATATTCTGTTTATCTGCGGCGGCGCCTTTGTGGGACTCGAGCGCGTCATTCAGCGCCGGATGGGCAAGAATGTCATGGGCTTCGGGGCGATGGGGCAGAAGGATTTCAGCGCCGAACGCTCTGAAATTCTTCAATACTCCGAGCCGGAAGACATGCTGAATTTCGGGTTCATTCCCGAATTCATCGGTCGGTTGCCGATTGTGACGACGCTTGCTGAATTGAGTGAGGAACAGTTGATTTCCATTTTGACCGAGCCCAAGAACGCGCTGACCAAACAATTTGCCAAACTGATGGCCATGGAAGGCGTGGAACTGGAATTCACTCCGGATGCGTTGCGTGAATTGGCGTCGCTGGCCCTTAAAAAAGGCACCGGTGCTCGCGCTCTGCGAGGACTGATTGAAAAGCTGATGCTCGACCTGATGTTTGACGTCCCTGAGGTTGCCGACATCGTCCACGTCAAGATCACCGCGACAGTTGTGCGCGGCGAAAGCAAGCCGATTGTGCGGCGGAAGCAGGACGCGGAAGCGGCGTAGATAATGTGGATTGCGGATTGTGGAACGAGTCCAGATCGTGTGTCGCGTCTGGCCTCGGGCCGGAGCGTTAGCGGCACCGAGAGCATGGCCAAGAATCGCTTCCAAACTGGCGTTGTCACAAAAAGGTTTCCCGTATCCTTTTTGAGCGAGGTTGTCTATTTCACCCAGCCGATGCCGCGCGAGCTTGCTGAGACCATTCGGACTTTGCGTCGTGACCACGGGTTGTCATACGATGCAGTCATGTGGGCTTTGTCGGAATCAGACCCCGACAAGGGACAATGTTACACCTTTGGCAAGGCACTCACCGAGCGAGCCAGTTTGGTGCTAAACGATAACGACCAAAGCTGGATATAGCATCCTGGCGGACCAGCAGGTCGGACCTGCCGGTCGAGGTGTTAAACTTTAGGACATGCTGAACAGGGCCGAATTATCGAAAATCGAAATTGAAACGAACGGAAGACCAACCTTGACGCTGGCTGCGATTACGACAAAATGCCGCGTATGGGCACGTCACAAAAGGCAGTTGCGTGGCTTGGTGCGCTGGCTTTGGCGCCGGCCGTCTTTGCGGAAGATGCGAAGGACATACCGGTCAGGCATTTCATCTACATAATCCAGGAGAACATCACGTTTGACCATTACTTCGGCACCTATCCAGGCGCCGATGGTATTCCGGCAGGGGTCAAATTTTCCTATATGCCGGACGGGGAACGGGTTTACGCGCCGTTTCATTTGCGCCAAACGTTCATCCCGCACGATCTCAATCATAGCTGGCAGGCGGCGCACGTGGATTATGACGGCGGAACGATGGACGGCTTTGTTCGTGGCGAATGGCCGATGGCGTTGTCCTACTACTGGAAAGGCCCGCTGCCGACGGTCGACCCGGAAGATATTTTTCCACTGGATGATGATCCGGAGATGGTGCAGGAGGATTTGACCCTGGCCAATTACGGACGGGGCAGGGCAGGGCGAAAGCAAAATCCCGGCGAAGCCGAAGCCGTCGCCGCCGGAAACCTTCCGACAAGACATCGCGCGACGCCACCGCCCGGACCGCCTCCGGCTTGGGTGATTAACACGTTTTCCTACTACGACTGGCACGAGATTCCGAATTATTGGGAATACGCGCGTCGATTTACCTTGTGCGACGCGTTCTTTTCATCATTGCAGGGCCCGAGCGAGCCGAATCATCTTTACACCGTGGCCGCCCAGTCCGGCGGCCTTGTGAATAATCCCGGACGCGGTATCGCCGGGGAGGACGGCGTTTATAACTTCACCACGCTGGCCGAATTGCTCGAGCATTCAAACCATAGCTGGAAATATTACGACGAAAAGAAGAATCCAAAGGCCCATTCACTCTGGAATCCAATGCCCGGGTTCAAAGCCATCTCGAGCAGTCCCGAAATGATGTCGCACCTGGTCTCATTGGATGAATTTTATCATGATGCGAAAGCTGGCAAATTGCCGGAAGTTTGCTGGATTGTGCCCACGGCGAAGGACAGTGAACATCCACCCGCCGACAGCGCCCGTGGCATGTGGCATGTCACAGGCCTGGTGAACGCCGTCATGCAAAGCCCTGCGTGGAAGGATTCGGTCATTATCGTGACATGGGACGACTACGGCGGTTTTTACGATCATGTGCCGCCGCCGCAGGTGGACAAATACGGGTACGGTTTTCGCGTTCCGGCGCTGATCATTTCGCCCTGGGCCAAACCCGGGTACATCTGCCACGTCCATTATGATTTCACGTCGCCGCTAAAATTGATCGAGGATCATTTTGGCCTGCCGCCGTTGGCGGACCGGGACAAAGCTGCCAACAACATGCTGGACTGCTTCGATTTTAAACAGAAACCCGATCCGCCGGATGTGATTACGCGGGAGACGCAGCTTAAGTTCTACATGTCCGCGTATAAATAAAACGACATGAGAAGCTCAAAAAAAAGGTGCCAGCAGGCCTTGGATTTTTTCAGGATGCCGCTGCATGTCGGTAAAGGTTGCGAACAACGACTGGCATAACGCGGCTGGCCGATCAAAGT
>DATJTK010000075.1:0-30336 GCA_035503455.1 Candidatus Sulfotelmatobacter sp.
TCAATCCCCTTCAGCCTCGCGGCTGAACAGGCACCTGGCCGTTCCGTCGTGAACCGCCTAATTCGACGGGTGCGACTTTCACGCACGAGTAACACACCCTTCGCGGGCTGCTGCAGGGCGACCGATAATAGCCCAGGGCAAGCGAGTCCGAGAGCGCCGCCCTGCGTCAGACGCACCCAGACACACAGCGCCTGGAAGCGAAGCCGCGAGCGCCATTTATAAGCGCGAGCGCGTCTGATCTCGCGCATATGGCCACGGCGGCAAAATTGATGCGGTTGCCATAGGAAATGTTAGAGCGCACCGAGGTGACGCCGCTGCGGGATTGATCGCGTCGTTCAAATTGTTCAACAAATTCATAAGCAGTTTTGATTGACAAATTGCCTGGTATCCAGTTTTATGAACCGTTAGTGGTACGGGAGCAGTGTGTCACGCTGAAATCGTTTTGTGAGTCCAGAACAGAACAAACGCGGGGGTGCTTCATTTTTGGGCGGTATTTTGTCGCCGAATAGCCGCTGGCGCATTCAGGTGGCCGTCTTTGTCGTGCTCACGCTGACGGTTCCCGCGCACCTCTGCCGCGCGGCGTGCAATCTGCAGATCGTCCAGGCCGGTCCCTGCCTGGCCGATGGCACTTTCTCCACGCCGGCTGAAGGCGATGAATATTATGGAGTTCGAGTGACGTTCAATGTCGTCGGCACGCCTTCAGCGCCTTTTGACATCCAATTTGTCATGGCCAATGTCACCAACACCTTCCAGTTCGATCTGAGCCCGGGTGATGGTTATTGGGCGTATAGCGATTGGTCGTTTTACCTAGATGATCCCATCCCCTGGAGCATCACGATGGACCCGACCGGCGTCAGCGGCGACACCAATCCCGTCAAGACCGTCAGCGGCGTTTTCACTCCCATACAGCCGACCAATACCGTCGAGTATTACGAACCGCGCATCGTGACCGGTTCGGAAACCGCCATTCTCAATTATACCAATCTCGGTGTCGGTGATGGCGGCTACATCCATTTTTTCGAAATCTTCGGCGACCCTGCCTCGCACGGCGCGCAAACCATTCTGAGCGTCAACGCTCCAACAGATGCCGTCAGCATTGTCACGCCGCCATACGGCATTCCGGTGCTTCAGATTGCCCGGACAAACGCGCCAACGAGCAACTACGAAGACGCCGAAACGTTTACCGCCCAATTGAACGGCATGCTGGTCAACACGACGAATCTCGGAGCGGCCACCTGGGCGGATATTGCCGCCATGTCAACGAACTGGACCCAATGGCAGACTCCGGATACGATTTGTGAATCTACAAACCCGATCATCACGAACTTTGTTTACCAAACGCTGGGACCGAATTTTCAGAGCACGCTCAGTCCTTATCAGACCGCCCGCCTCCTGCACATGGCGGTGATGCGAACTCTGACCTACCTGGAACCGCCGCCGGAACACGATGCCGTGGGTGTCTTAACCAACGGCATGGCTGATTGCGGCGGCTTTTCCGCGTTGCTGGTGGCCAGTCTGCGGTGCGCCGGGATTCCGGCCCGGCGGATTGCCGGGTTCTGGCTGGGTGACACCTGGCCGAGCACTTACCAGGACTTTAACTCACAATGGCACGTCCGCGTCGAGTTTCACTTGCCGGTGCCCGGCGTCCAATGGCTCGTGGCGGATCCGACGACGGGCAATGCAATTGATCCGACGGGCAGTTACGCCGACGATTTTGGCTACGTTCCGGACGCCAACCAATATTTTGCCATGGACACAGGCGATTCGCATGAAATGTCCTATGCCGATCTAACGGTGCTCCAGGTGCCGAATGACTATTATTTCTATTCCGATGCAGGGTTTTACTACAGCTACGCCTACCAGTATTACCTGCAACCGCAGGGCTTTTTGAGTGTGTCGAACCTCACGGGTGGCGCCTTCCAGTTTAACCTCACGAACGCGCCGAACCTCGGGTCCATCGTGATCGAAAGCTCCACAAACCTGCTGACCTGGTCGCCCGTCGTGACCAATACTGCCAGCACGAATGATTCATATTCGTTCTCTTACCCGGTTGGCAGTTCCCCGCACCGGTTCTTCCGAGCCGGCCAGGTGCCGTAGCGGGATTTACGATTTGCGATTTATGCGACGCACGGCGAGCGGCCATAGGCGGCAGGGACTGTGATTGCTAAAGAAAAATTATTTGAGCGCACTAACGTGGCGCTCACGCAAATTAGGGGCGCGATTTTGATTCCTAACCGGACGCGTTTAAATTTTAATTCCGCCGTGAACATTTCCATCGAACACATTGCGATTCCTTCGCCCGATCCGGCCGGGCTAAAAACCTGGTACGAACGCGTCCTGGGCGCGCGCGAAATTTTTAATAACGGCCAACAGCCGCCCACCTTTTTAATTGGGCTTCCCGGCGGTGGCTGGTTCGAGATTTACGCTTCCGACGGCGTGCCTGAGAATCGGCGCAACAACAAGCTCGCCGGTTTTCGCCACATCGCCTTGCGCGTGGATTCGCTGGCGACAGCCAGGGCCGAGCTGGAAAAGCGTGGAGTCAAGTTTTCAGAGCCGGAACGGCCTGCGGCAGGCGGAGGGAAGGTCCAGTTTTTTGAAGATTGCGAGGGAAACCTGTTGCACCTGGTCGAAAGGCAAGCGGGAGGGGTTTTGTAGGGCAGGCATCCTGCCTGCCGGTTGAGGCGGCTTCCAGCCGCCTCATTCTTTTGCCGAATGGTTGTAGCCTGGTCCGAGATTTAATTTACCCCTAAATTTCGCCTCAATCAGATTGAGCTTTTTTCCCGAAAACGCGCTCGTCGTTCGTTTAGCAGAATCTCCGGATTTTCAAGCAAAAGCGCGTCATTTTACCCCCTAAACATTCAAATTTAGCGTTTCGTTTAGCGAAGTTTAGCCCGCAAAACCATAGCACATCCATTTTTACTAAACTTGGGCAACCGGGCCACTGGGAATCGTCCTCGAAATTACGGTTCGGCATGTTCGAGGTTCAGCGTTCGACGTTCGATGTTCGATGTTGTTCAGGTTAACCTCAATCCTCGCCTGCTGCGCCTCCATTCTGCAATTCCGCAATCCGCATTCCGCAATCCACATTCGAAAAAGCCCGTTTCCTCAAAACCTGTAAATTCCCAACAAAAAGCGCATTTTCGTCCTCGTTTCCTCGTTTCCTTCCTTATACCCAAAAAATGTGCGCTTGCCTCTATCCCGCAAAATCGAAATCCGAACAGCTCATGAAATAATGGCAGCGGGGACACCGCAGTTTGCACTTTTCATTGATGAGTTCGTGGCCGCACTGTGGACAATAGCGCCAATGCTCGCCCGAGATGTTGTCGCCTGCCGGAGCGGGCGCGGCGTTTTCCGTTTTCGCCTTCGATTTTCTTTTCGTCATCGGGAAGACACGCTAAAGCGTGGACACCAAACATTTCTTTTCATCATTGCGCGCGCCCAAATTTCCGTTCCAGCTCGCGATAGCTCATTTCGATGAGCGTGGGGCGGCCGTGCGGACAGGTGTAGGGCATGGCGCAGCGGCGCAAATCGGCGACGAGATTTTCGAGTTCAGGGCCGGCGAGAGGGTCGTTTGCTTTGACGGCGTGACGGCAGACGGTTTTGGCCACGGTATGTTCGCCAAGCCGGGCGAGATTGACTTCGCGTCCGGCGGCTTTCAGCTCATCCACGAGGTCGAGCACGAACCGGCGGGTGTCAGCCACCTTGACGAACGCGGGCAAGGCGTCGAGCAAAAATGTGCGTTCGCCAAATTCGCTCAGGCCCACGCCCAGGCGGGTGAGCGGAGCCAATTGCTCGCGCAAAAAATGTGCGTCGCGCGGCGATAGCTCGATGGTCTCGGGAAGCAACAATTTTTGCGTGGGCGCAAATTCACTTTGCTCGAGGCGATTGAGCATCTGCTCGAACAGGATCCGTTCGTGCGCGGCGTGCTGGTCCAGCAGGACCAGGCCACGGTCGGACTCAAGGACGACATAGAGTTTGCCGATAACGCCGACCAGCCGCAGCGGGACGTTTAGCAACGGGGTTGCGGCTGCAGGAAGCGCGGCCGGCGGAGGAACCGGGGAAGGGGCCGGCTCGGGAGATTTCTCTATGACGGGGACGGTCGGCGCCGGCGGTGCAGGGGCCACGGCCCTCGAGAATCCCATCGCCAGAGCGGGTTGCGTTGCCGGTAATGGCGCATTCCGCGGTGGCAAGGGAAAGTCGGGCAACGGCGGCGCGATGGGTTCCGGTGAGGGCCGGGCTTGCGGCGTTGGTGGCGGGTCCATCGCCAATTGTTGCGCCACGGGCGTCGGCGGCTGCGGCGCCGGCTTTTTCTCAGATTGCGAATGATAGGCGAGCAGGGCGTCGCGGACGGCCTGCGCGACGTATTTGCGCACCTCAAATTCCCGATGAAATTTCACCTCGCGCTTGGCCGGATGCACATTGACATCCACGGCCGCAGGGTCGATTTCCAAAAACAGGCAGCAAACGGGGAATCGCCCTTTCATCAGGGTCGTATGGCAGCCTTCAATGAGGGCGTAATTGACGCCGCGGTTTTCGATGGGCCGCCGGTTGACGAATACGAACTGGCTTTCGCGCGTGGCGCGCGAGACGCCCGGCGTGCCAATCAACCCCCAAATATGAAAGGCTGAACGCGGGTTTTCGACGGCGGATTTTTCAGCCGATGCGGTCTCGAAAACCTCGGCCTGTTCCGGCACAAAATCCTCTTCCAGCGATGTTGAAAAATTCACGGCTACGAGTTTTTCATCGCCGAGCAGGGCGCGCAGGCGCTCGCGCAACGCGGCAATGCGGCTGGACAGCACCGGTTCGCTTTTGACCGCCGGCAATTGCCACACCAGCCGCCCGTCTTTTTGAAAGCTGAAGGCCACGTCGGGAAATGCCAGCGCGGCCAGCGTCAAATAATGCTGGATATGGGCGGCTTCGGTTTCCTCGGTGCGCAGGAATTTGCGGCGGGCGGGCAGGTTAAAGAAAAGCTGCCGCACTTCGATGCTCGTGCCGGGCGCCGCCCCGGCGGCTTTGACTTCGGAAATCGTTCCGCCGGTTACGATGACCTGCGTGCCCTCGGGCGAAGCATCGTCGCGTTCCCGTGTGACGAGGCTGAATTTGCTCACGCTGGCGATGCTCGGCAGCGCCTCGCCGCGAAAACCCATCGTGCCAATCGCGGCGAGGTCTTCCGCCCGCCGGATTTTGCTGGTGGCGTGGCGTTCGAGGCACAGGAGCGCATCGTCGCGGCTCATGCCGATGCCGTCGTCAGAAACACGGACCAAACTGCGTCCACCGGCCTGGATTTCGACCAAAATCTTTTTTGCGCCGGCGTCCAGGGAATTCTCGACCAGTTCCTTCACGACGCTTGCCGGACGCTCAATTACTTCTCCGGCGGCGATTTGGTTGGCCACCTGCTCTGGAAGCAATTTGATGCGGTTCATTGGGCGTGAAGCGTGAGACGCGAATGGGCATTTGTAAAGGCGGTTTGCGCCGCGGCCACTATGTGATCCGTTGAAGCGGTGAAACGTTGAAACGTTGAAACGGTTCGTGATCCGAGGTTGTTCTCCTCTGCCAATTCATTAATCCAATAATCCATTATTCCATCTATCCAGTCTTCGGAAGGGGCAGCGCGAACGAAAATATAGCGCCGTGGTCGGGAGCGGGAACGTTGTGGGCCCAGATGCGGCCGCCATGGTCTTCGACGATTTTTTTGCAGATGGAAAGGCCAAGCCCGGTGCCGTGCTCCTTGCCGAACGTGGCGAAGGCCTGGAACAGTTTTCCGGCGATTTCGGGGGCTATTCCCGGGCCATTGTCCTGGACTTCAGTGATGATTTCATTTTGAGTTTGTTTGAAGCGCACGGTCACTTGTCCATCGCCTTCCGGCTTCATATCCAGGGCATTTCCAGTCAGATTGACAATCACGCGGCGAAGCCTGCGCGGGTCAAATTTTAATTCGACGGCGGGCGGATCATTTTCGACTTTCAACACAGCGTCGCGGAATTCTGCTTCGAGGCGCAACTGCACGGCAAGGTCCTCGATAAATTCCTTGTAGGAAATGGCCGCAAGCTGGCTTTGAGGGGTCGCAGCCTGGGTGAAGTCCAGAATGTCGCCGACCAATTCAGTGATAGCACCGATCTGCCGTTTGACACGGTCGTAGTATTCCTTGCGCCGTTCCGGATTGCTTTGGGGCGCGGCCATGATTTCGGAGGCCATTCCGATGACAGTCAATGGATTTTTGAGGTCGTGCACGATGGAACGGGCAAAGTTTCCCAGCGCGACCAGACGTTCGGCCTCGATGACTTCACGAAGATGATGCTGGTTAAAATCGCGCAGGCGGCGGCTGATTTCCTGTAATAACTTGAACGATAACGCCGGCGACCGCCGCAGCAGCGCCGTCATTTGAGCCCGGGGAATGAAATAGGCGCTGGTATCCTTTACCGCAATGGTTGTGGCCGAGCGCGGCCGGTCCTCGATTACGGCCATTTCACCGAAAATGTCGCCGGGACCGAATTTTGAAAAAACACAGAGGGCGCGGTCGCCGATCAGGTGGGCAATTTCCACCAATCCATCGCGGATGACATAGACGCCATCGCCGGGGTCATTTTCGCTGAAAATGCGCGCGCCTGCGGGGAAAGTGCGTTCCTGGGCAATGCCCCGCAATGCCTCTAGCTCTGGCGGGTCCAGCTCCAGGAAAATGCCGGAGAAACCGGAATCTGTCATACTGCCGCTATATGTGACAAAGGGCGGCGTAAATCAAGATTAAACGGAAAACCCGAAATATTTAACAAAATTTAACAATAACGTGTTGACAAATCGTTGCATTGTTGTCACATTTAAGCAGTTCGGGTGGCAGCACGTTTCTTCAGCGGGGTTCCCCACCCCCACCTCCTTGGCGTCTGCTGCCCGAATTTTTTGATTTTTAAAACCGTCACCTACGGGCGGTTTATGAGTGGGTGGGTGGGGAGTTGCTCCAATTATAAAGTCGAGCATCCCGGCCTTGAACCGGTTAGCATGGGCTGTGGCGCGCCTTTCATTCGATGTTGGGCGTTCGATGTTCGATGTTTTGGCGAATGGCGAATGAATCCGAAAACATCGAACACCGAACGCTGAACATCGAATGCCGGACATTGCTTCGCAACGAGCCTCCTTTATATTTTCGCAACCGTGAACCAAATTGGTGGAGGACGGCGCGCTGCGCCGTCCCCGCCCGCGCAGATGCGCGGGCGGAACGTACGCGATTCACCAGTTGACCACACTCGTTGCGCCGCTGCACGCGGCGCTACACGGCGTAGCGCGCCGTGTTCGACCAAACTGTGGTTCGCGGAGAGTGGCGTCGGCTACTTCTTGGTCACGCCTTCGGCGCAGGCTTCCGTGTCCGGTGTCAGTTGGGATTTATCAGCAAAACTTTTCCACATTTTTGTCGGTAACATTCCCATGGCGATAAAGCCGAGTTGGCTGGAGACGAAGAGGCTCAGCCATTTGAAGGCGGCGTCTGTGAACCCGTAGCTGTGCAAGCCAATGCCGAGCATATTGACGCCAAACCAGGACCAGCTTGTGACGACATTTCCGAACACGGCGCAGTTGGCCAGGCCGCGTTCGCGAATCATGCCGCCCCAGCGCAGATGGAGAATGAGCGCGTTCCAGAGCACGATAATGAGCGCGCCGTTTTCCTTGGGGTCCCAGCCCCAAAACCGGCCCCAGGATTGGTCGGCCCAAATGCCTCCCAGGACCGTGCCGACAAAACTGAACAGGGTCGCGAAACAAACAATTCCGTAAATCATGCGCGCCAGCGATTTTGCCGTGACATCATCCAGCGTCTTCGTAAACACGCCGCGCACGATGTAGATCAATCCGAGGAACCCGGCGACGAAGGTGCTGGCATAGCCGGTCGTTACGGCAACCACGTGGGTGGCGAGCCAGAAATTCGTATCGAGGACTGCCCGCATCATTTCCATGGTGTCGCCGTCGAGCGAGAGATTGTGCGCGATGATGAGCGTGATAAAGCCCATGCCGGCCGAAACCACGGCGCCAATTCCGTTCTTGTAAAATTTTTCCAGTATCAAGCCGAGCAGGCACGCGCCCCATCCGATGAAAATGGCGGACGAATACAAATTGGTGACCGGCGGACGGTCCTGCAGGATGATACGATAGATAAGGCCCGTCGTGTGGATTAAGAAGGCCAGGCCGATCAGCCAGACTGCCGAGCGCCGCAGTGATTCGGAAAGGTTGAACCACGAAAATATTGCCAGCAACCCGGCAAAAATATAGATGACCATCGCGTTAATAAACGGCTGCATTTGGTTAAAGAAAACCTCCGCGTTCGACCTTGCCAGCGCGCGCGGGAACGATGACCTGAACGACGAATACAAATCTGTGACTGCGGAATTGAATCCAGCCACGTCCTGGGTTTGCAGCGCCGCTGTCATTGCGGCGTATTGCCCAACTACGGGCGAAACAGGCTGGTTCTTCGCGGCATCCATCATGACCGTGGCGACGTTTTTCCATTTGCCCGAATTCTCCGGCGGCACAATTAATGGAGGCTCGCGCCCGGCCATGGCATTGAACAAATTCCATTCCCCGACAAACTCGTTCAGGGCGTCTTGGTCGAACTTTTTCCCTGCCTGCTGGGCGTTGAGCGCTACCAGGCCCGGCGCAATAGCGTTTTCGTAATCAACCACGTCCTGTTTCCAATTTTGGGCTTCGTGCGGTTGCACCGTGTTTGCAAGCTGCGCATAGAGTTCCATACGTTCATGGACCTTTACGACGTCCCGTTGGTAGGCATTGCGGAGCGCGGGCTCGATTTGTTCCACGCGCTCGTTTTCCTTGTCAAATGCATCGAAAGAAGGCGCGATTTGGTTCCAGGAATAAGCTGGATGTTCCCGATCCACATGCTGGTCGGTGTCCCGGTCCGGCAATTTCAGAAACATAATTAAATCCGGATTGTCCACGCGAAACACCGGCCAATTGTCCGCGACCTGCGGGTTCATCATCACATTCGCGAGCCATTCGATTGCAGTAATCTTTTTGTGGTTTTGCCACATCGACTTCCAGGGTTCGAGGTCGAGCGTCTGCATTTCATTAATTTGCAGGAGCGAATTGCGGGCGAGTGAATCCATGGGCTTCAGGCGACCGTTGAAGACGACCGGAAGTTTTCCGAGTTTGGAGTAAGCAAAGCCGGCGTCCTGCGGCGGCCGCATCTGGCCCAGGAACCAAATAGCCATCACGAGCGTCAAAGCCGGCGGGAGAAGCCTCTTCATCATGGCGCGCGTCTCCTCGAAATAAAGCCTGCGAGATGGAACATAAATTGAATGACAAGTCCGGCAGCTACCATCCCACAGCCGATATACGGCGTCAACCAACTTGGATTATGGACGACCTGCAGCAGCGACCACGGCGCCAGCCCGGCCTGTTCCGTCTCGTCTCCCGCCGTCATTTGCTGCTGGTAAAATGTCAATCCGGCGTAGCGCAACGGATTGTTCATGGAGATCTCCACTTCGCGGCTTTCGCCCGTGTGCGAATTTTTCAATAAAACCCGGCTGCGAAAATCCTTCGGAATGTCCGTGCCTTCATAAACCGTATGCGTCGCCTTGAGCAAGGTCAGTGAAAACGGAAAACGAACCTGTTGCGGTCGCATGGCGAATGTGAATTTTTTGCCATTCACATCAATAGACTGCGGTTGCGTCAACTCGCCGACGATTTTTTCAGCCATGCTGGCGCCCAGCTCCGGAGTATAGCTTTCGCGTATCTCTTCGATCTTGGCGCCGTCATCGGACCAATCCGAGACGATCCAGTCGCCGAGCGACCCGTTCGGCCCAAGTAATTCGATTTGAGCCGTAGGCGCGTTTTTGTCATCGGTGGTTTTGACGTCGTTTGTAGGCCAAAAGTCGAAATTGAGCGCGATGCCGTTTGTGGTCAGAGGCGGGCCATTCTGCACCATTGGCGCGCGAAATTGCGTGTCCGAGTTGTTCCAATATTGTTTCACCCGGACCGTAAACGGCAGATTGGCGTCCTTGAGGTCATCGCCGGAGGCCAGCATTTCCGCGGGGAAAGCGACGACCTGTTCGCTGTGTGGACCGGATGCGCTTGTAAACGCCAATTCATAGTGGTTGGCGCTTTCAGAGTAGGAACGGGTTTGTCCTTCGGCGAAGCTGATTTGCGATTCATTGGCAAACATGTCCGTCGCAAGCTGGCCCACGAGCAGCAAAATCACGCCCGCATGGGCCAGTTGAATGCCGATTTTTTTGACCGCGAACTGGAACCGGTAGATGTGAGCGGCCAGGAGGTTGATGAGCAGCATCGTGCCGATGAGATATCCGCCTGGCAGAATCAGGGGGATCTTGTGCCCAAACAAATCGAGCCCCAGGACAATCCATTGACGAAAATAGTGCCCCTGGGCGTTGTAAATTCCCTCGTCCACCTGCGCCAGCGTGCCGATAAACACGAGCACGATGGCAAACGCAAGCAGGACCACCGTGAGCCTGAGTGACGTGAAAAATTTAATCAGCCTGCCAGCGAGCATTTAAAGACACATCAACCTACCGCCATGTTGAGCAGGAACTCGATGTTGCTTTTGTTCTTCTTAAGCTTGTTCAACATCAGTTCCATGGCTTCGACCGGCGGAACGCCCGTGAGGGCGCGCCGCAGGATGACGACGCGGTTGTATTCATCCGGATGATACAGCAATTCTTCCTTTCGAGTGCCGGAGCGCTCGATGTTGACCGAGGGGAAAATGCGGCGGTCCACCAGGGCGCGGTCCAGGTGGACTTCCATATTTCCCGTGCCTTTGAACTCTTCAAAAATGACTTCATCCATTCGCGACCCGGTGTCCACCAGGGCGGTGGCCATGATGGTCAGCGAGCCGCCTTCCTCGACGTTTCGGGCGGCGCCGAAGAAACGCTTGGGTTTGTGCAACGCATTGGCGTCCACGCCGCCGGACAGGATTTTTCCCGAATGCGGCTGGATGGTGTTATAGGCGCGAGCGAGGCGGGTGATGGAATCGAGCAAAATAACGACGTCGCGCTTGTGCTCGACCATGCGGCGCGCCTTTTCAATCACCATTTCGGCCACTTGCACGTGCCGCTCGGGCGGTTCGTCAAACGTGGAGGAAATGACCTCCGCTCCGCGACAAGTGCGTTCCATATCCGTAACTTCTTCGGGACGCTCATCGATGAGCAGGATGAACAAGTACGACTCCGGGTTGTTCTTCAAAATGGCGTTGGCAATTTTTTGCATTAATACGGTCTTGCCGGTGCGCGGCGGGGCGACGATCAGTCCGCGGGTACCCTTGCCGATGGGGCAAACCAGGTCCAGCACCCTGGTGTTGAGTTCTTCCGAGACAGTTTCCAGGATAAACCGCTTGTTGGGGAACAGGGGTGTCAGATTATCGAAATGGGTCTTTTCCTTGGCCTTGTCCGGATCTTCGCCATCCACGGCTTCGACTTTGAGGAGCGCGAAAAACTTTTCCTTTTCCTTGGGTGGCCGGATTTGGCCGGCGATCAGGTTTCCGGTTTGGAGATCAAAGCGGCGGATTTGCGAGGGAGAAATATAAATATCTTCCGGGCAGGGCAGATAGTTAAAGCTTTGAGAACGCAAAAATCCGAAGCCTTCGGGCAGCACCTCGAGGACACCCTCGGAGAACAGTACGCCGGCCCGTTCGGCATTCTTTTGAAGAATATGAAAAATGACTTCGTGCTTGCGCATGGTGCCGAAATTTTCGACACCGAGTTCCCGGGCCATCCCGTTCAGCTCTGTCATGCTCATCGCCTGGAGTTTGGCGATGTTGAGTGAGGATGCGATTTTGTCACGCTGCGGGGAGCGTTCACCATCCAACTTGGGTTCTTCTTCGGCCGGGGTTGGCTCAATGGGCTTGGAGGGCGGCTGCAGGGCGGCTTCGGGGGGCGCGGCGGGCGCCGGGTTTTCGGGCGCTTCTGCGGCAATTGCTTCCGCTGCTGGCTTTGCTTTAGGCTTCCTGGCGACTCGTGGCATAAAAGTAGTAATTGTTCGAACTGGATGGAAATTGATCCCTCACGTTTCAAGACCGCCCGTTGTTTGGACGGCCAGCGACCGGAAAAGTTCAAAAATGGATTGTTTAACCGAGCGTCTGAGGAACCCTCCTCAACACAGCAGGGGAATTTTCGCAGTCAGTTCGCTTCCACCCTACCTGTTTTGGAAAGGTTGTCAAATACGATTTGAGGCAAAAGATATTGAATATTGAACGCGGGAGGAGACGCATGTCTCAAAAACATACACGCTTTGGGGAAAATGGACACAAATGTCCAACTCTGGACATTAAACGCCGGGTCGTTCAAGTGATGTGGTTAAAGTGTGAGCAACAGCGACAATTTACTTTCCTCTGGCATGGCCGCTGCTTCGACTGCGCAGTAGATGCGGTTGTCGCGGGCAATTAAGGGAACGAAAATGCAATAGTATTAACCCGCCTGTGGCACTGTTCCACCGCAACTCAGAAAGCGAAAACGAGAAAACATGAAGAGAATGAAACATACCCGTACTGCGGGTTTCACCCTGGTTGAAATTATGATTGTTGTGGCCATCATTGGTTTGCTGGCCGCCATTGCGATTCCCAACTTTGTGAAAGCCCGCGCTACATCACAGCAAAACGCCTGCATTAACAACATGCGGCAAATCACTGCGGCGGTGAATGAATGGGCGTTGGAAACAGGCCAGGTTACCGGCACCCCGGTTGCAAATTATCAGCAGGACCTGTCCCCGTACATCCAGCTCAATTCCAACCAGAGCATTCCGCCCTGCCCGGCGAACGGCACCTACACCGTCAATGGTGTGGGCAATATCCCCCAAGTGACCTGTTCCTTGAGCACGCTGCCCTCTGAACCCCATAAATCGCCGTAAGGTTCGATTTCTTTCACAGGCTCGAAGCAACCGCTTCGAGCCTTTTTTCGTTTCGCGGTGTTAGACACATTGTGTATAGTGGCATTAGACATGCTAGCTCAAAACGCGACACGGATTGCAGTTTGGCGGCAGTCCATGTCATAGCGGTCGTAACAGGCAATTCAGTGAACGCAAACGTCATCATAAAAACCGCCTGTTGCAGTGTTCACTCCGCTACAGTAGAAAGTGAAGTCGAACTATGAAAAGAATGAAACAGACCCGTAAAGCGGGTTTCACGCTGGTTGAAATTATGATTGTCGTGGCCATCATTGGTTTGCTGGCCGCAATCGCGATTCCCAACTTTGTGAAAGCCCGCGCAACGTCACAGCAAAATGCCTGCATCAACAACATGCGGCAAATCACTGCGGCGGTGAATGAATGGGCGTTGGAAACAGGCCAGGTTACCGGCACCCCGGTTGCAAATTATCAGCAGGACCTGTCCCCGTACATCCAGCTGAATTCCAACCAGAGCATTCCGCCCTGCCCGGCGAACGGCACCTACACCGTCAATGGCGTGGGCAATATTCCTCAAGTGACCTGCTCCTTGAGCACGCTGCCCTCTCAGCCGCACATCTCGCCATAATGATACTGGTCTAATTGCTGCCACAGGCCCGGAGCCCCTGCTGCGGGCCTGTGGATTTTTAGCAATTTGCCGGCATTCAGAAAGGGAATACGTTATGAAAAAAACGCCCTCCCAGCGGGATGGAAACCGGGGTTTTACGCTGGTTGAAATTCTGATCGTTGTCGGCATCATCGGCCTGCTGTGCGCAATCGTCGTCCCGAACTTCATCCGTTCCCGGGCGACATCGCAGCAAAATGCGTGCATCAATAACTTGCGGCAAATCAGTTCTGCCGTTCAACAATGGGCCATGGAAACCGGCCAAGCGGCCGGCAACCCTCCGCCGAGCCTGAACACGGATCTTACACCGTACATCGTGTTAAACGCGAACGGCAAGATTCCGACCTGTCCGTCCGGAGGGACCTATACGATCAATAACGTCAGCGTAGCGCCGCAGGTCAGTTGCTCATTGAGCACACTGTCGACCCTGCCGCACACGTATGTTTATCAATGATTGATGCTTCTATTGCATCAGATTTAACGACACTCCGGCCTGTTGGCAATTCTGCGAACAGGCCGGACTTTTTTGCGCCGTTGACTTGCAACGATGGTTCCATTAAAACGAAATCACAGGCATGAGCGTCATTTTGAAAACTGAAAAATTGCGCGTGGAATATAGGAGCCGTGAGTTGGGGCAAAAAACCAAAGTGGCGCTGAACGGGCTGGACCTCGAGGTTTCTGCCGGCGAAGTCTTTGGCTTTTTGGGACCCAACGGCGCCGGCAAGACCACGACAATGAATGTGCTCCTGGGGTTTGTTCAGCCCACCGGCGGCGCGGCATCCCTCTTTGGCATCGATGTGCGCCAGCCGATTGCTCGCCGCCGCATCGGGTACCTGCCTGAATTGACGTACTATTACAAATTTCTGACGGCTGAAGAGATTCTGCGTTTTTATGCGAAGATTTTTGGATTGTCCAGGGCGGAAGCGGATCATCGCATTGACGAGACTTTGAAACTGGTGGAGCTGGACTCGGCGCGCAAACGGCTGATTAAGACCTACTCAAAAGGGATGCAGCAGCGGGTGGGCCTGGCGCAGGCGCTCATTAACAACCCGGACCTGCTCATCCTGGACGAGCCGACGAGCGGCCTGGATCCTCTGGGCCGCATGAAGGTCCGCGACATTATTCAACGTCTGAAAAATGAGGGCAAAACGGTCTTCTTCTCATCACATGAAATGGGAGAAGTGGAAACGGTTTGCGATCGCGTGGCGATTGTCGCTTCGGGCGATTTAAAAGCCGTCGGCAGTGTCGAGCAAGTCATGCAGGGCCATCCAAACCTGGAAAAGGCGTTTTTAAACATTATTGGGTATCAAAACTGACATGAGAAACGCCTTTGCCGTCGCCGGAATCGTCATCAAGGAATTGTATCGTCGGAAGGATTTTTACGTCCTGTTCATCCTGACGATCGTCATTTGCCTCATCATGGGGTCGATCAATGTCTTCAATGACAGGGACATCATCCGTTACGTCAAGGAAATCTGCCTGTTGCTGATTTGGGTTTCGTCATTGATTATCGCCATTACGACCACTGCCCGGCAGATTCCGGCCGAGAAGGAACAGCGAACGCTCCTGCCGCTCCTGGCCAAGCCGCTTTCGCGAACCCAACTGATTATCGGCAAATTCCTCGGGTGCTGGGCGGTATGCGGCCTGGCGCTGATTTGTTTTTACGCCTTTTTCTGTGTGCTGGCGGCAAGCCGGGAACATCACTGGCACCTGCTCAATTATGCGCAGGCGGCTTTTCTGCACTGGATGGCGCTGGGTGTTATCGTGGCACTGTCTTTGTTGGGATCGCTGGTGTTTGCGGCGCCATCCTCCAATTCGACTATTTGTTTTGCGATCGTTGCGACCATCCTGTGCATCGGGAGATATCTCGACAAGATTGCCCTCGGCATGCAGGAACCGGGCCGTTCCATTGTCTATGCCATTTACTACGCAATTCCCCATGTCGAATGGTCCTTCGGCATGCGAAACCTGATCATTCACGATTGGCCGCTCGTAGAATGGAAATTCGTCGGGCTCCTGGGCCTGTATCTGCTGGCTTACATGGCGTTTTTCCTCGCCGCCGCCTGCCTGGTTTTCCGGCGCAAAGCCCTGAACTGAATTCGCTATGAATTCTTCAAGAACGCTCTGGCTCCTGCTCATCGCGCTTTTCGTATTGTGTTTTGGCCTGGGAGCGGCTGTGCAGCCGCGATTTCAAGCGATAGAAAATGCCAACGGCCAATCCGACAATTTTTTCATCCTGCTCTTCGGCGACAGCAGCCGGATATTTGCGAACGCTGCCTTTGTCAAAGCGGATGCCTATTATCACAGCGGTTATTACCCAACGATTTTTGACAACAATGAGGCGTTTAAGACGCCCCACATGGCCGAGGACACCGGGGCGGTGGCCAGCCATAATCAGGGGGAGGAAACGGCGTTTATGGGGCCGCCGCGTGATTGGATTGATGCGTTTGGCCGTCATTTCATTCCGAACCGGCACACGCACCTGGACCAGGGCGGTCCGAACGACGATCTCAGCTCGAGTTCGGAGGTGCGCGAGATCCTGCCGTGGCTGGATCTGGCCACAGAAATGAACCCTAAAGACGTCAGGACCTACCTGGTGATCTCCTTTTGGCTCCGGACCGACCTGAATCAGGCTTCAGAAGCCGAGCACGTGTTGCGCACAGGTCTGCGAAACAATCCCGGCAATCCGCAACTGCTCTTCGAACTCGGCCGAATTTATTTTGATGATTATCACGATAAAGACCATGCGCGAAAAATCTGGGAAGCCGGGCTTCGGACCTGGGCGTTGGAGAAACCGGGAGTTCCAAAGTCGGAACGGCTCAAATACGACAATTCGACTTTCGACGACCGTTATGTTTTCGAAGAACTCCAGGTGCATCTGGCCCAACTGGAAGGAAGCGTCGGCAACACGGACGCTGCCATCGAGCATTTGCAACAGGCGGAACTGGCCTCGCCCAAGACACCTGAGCTTCAGCAAATGATCGATCAATTGAGATACAAGCATCGTTAGGGCACTGCACGGCGGAATTGCGCTTTGTTTTTCCAGCCCCGGTTTGGTTTAATTCCGCCGATGAAAACGCGTCGGGCCAACATTTCCCGAAACACTTCTGAAACCCGGATTTCAGTCCAGATCAACCTGGACGGCAAAGGCAGGGCCCAGGTCAAAACCCGCATTCCGTTTTTTGATCACATGCTGGCGCTGTTTGCCAAACACGCTGTCCTGGATTTGCAGCTCAAGTGCGATGGGGACGTGGAAGTGGATGCACACCACACCGTCGAAGATTGCGGCATCGCCCTGGGCCAGGCCTTCGCCACTGCTCTTGGGGACAAACGCGGGATTCGCCGTTATGGTTCCGGATTTCATCCCAAAAATCCGTTTACAGGCGAGGCGTATGTGCCCATGGACGAATGCCTGGCGCGTTGCGTTGTGGATTTCAGCGGCCGTCCGCATCTCGTGTGGCGCGGGCTGGATGGGTTCTCGCACCGGAAAATTTCTGAAGCGGAGAAGAACCAGGATGCCTCGAGCGCATTCCGATTTGGCCTGGCGCGCGAGTTTTTTCAAGCCTTCGCCAATGAAGCGCGCTGCAACCTGCACCTGGAACTCCTTTACGGCGACGAGCCTCATCATATCGTTGAGGCGCTGTTCAAGGCGTTTGCCCGGGCCGTGGACGCCGCGCGGCAGTATGATGTCCGAATCTCCGGGCTCCTTCCCAGCACCAAGGGGAAATTGTGACCCATTGAGGATGGAGCATAAAGGATTGAGGATGGCTGTGCGCGCGAGAGACAGGCCAATCAACGGAGAACCGCAGGCGCCATCTTCCAACCTCCATATTCTATCCTCGAAGCCAAAAATGGTGGGTTGGCAGGGACTCGAACCCTGGACCAATGCCTTAAAAGGGCACTGCTCTACCAACTGAGCTACCAACCCAACCTATTGTAAAATCAAGCGATTTTGAAGCTTTTCTACTTTCAGAAAGGACGACTTGTCACCCATACTTGCAACCCGCTGAATTTGTGGTATATTTCTGCATGAAAAAGACGCAGAAAATAACGCCACTGGTTGGACAACCAGTGTTTCACAAAGTCGCAGAGAACTTGTATCGGCTCGAATCATCAGGCGGATATTATGCCTTGTTAAAGCGGGGTGGCAAGCAGTTTCGCCGCTCTCTCAAGACCAAAGACAGAAAGCTTGCTGACCGCCTCTTAGGCGAGTTACGGACGAAAGTTGGCAGCTTGAAAATTTCCCCTGACGCGAAATTGAACTTCGAGCAAGCCGCCAAGCTCTGGCTGGAAACGGAGAAACACTCCCTTAGTTCAAATACCGTTCATCGGCGCGGCATGTATTTCAAAGGACTGGTCCCCAACTTTGGGAATACACCTTTGCGCAACATCACAGACCAGGACTGTGACCGTTGGGTGCAAGAACGCGGGGTGTCGCTGGCCCCAGAAACCTTCAATCATGAATTGGACATCATGAAAGGTGTTTTTGAATTTGCTTTAGATCGCGGTTTGATTCTCTCCAATCCGGCTAAACGCATCAAACGCCGGAGGGTTGTTTCCAAGCAAATCGCGGTGCCTGGTTTGGAACAGTTTAAACAACTGGTCGCGGCCATTCGTCAGGCCGACGGACACAAGGGCAATCAAGAGCGGAACAAGGACGGGGCGGACTTGATTGAGTTTCTGGCCTATTCCGGCGCACGAATCGGCGAAGTTATTGGTGGCAAAGATGCGAATGAGAAGCGGCCACTGTATTGGTCAGACGTTAACTTTCAGAACAATACCATTTTTCTGCCCGGCACTAAGACCGAAGCGGCTCCGCGCACCATTCCCATGTCGAGTAATCTGCGGGCACTTTTGACGCGCCTCAATTCACAGGGGAATCCCACGCCGAGCAGCCGGATTATTCCAATCAAAAGCGCGCGCAAATGTCTGCAATCAACCTGCAAAAAATTGGAATTCCCGAAATTCACTCATCACGACTTTCGCCATTTCTTTGCGACCACATGCATTGAATCCGGTGTGGATATTCCAACCGTAAGCCGTTGGCTTGGCCACAAAGATGGCGGCGCACTGGCGATGAAACGCTACGGCCACTTGCGACAGGAACACAGCCTGGCGATGATTAAAAAGGTGAGCTTTGACAAACCGGCCAATGTCATTCCGTTGCCAAAACCAGAGGACGTGAAAACTGGTGAAACCAATCCCACACCTGACAACCGCCGTGCCATTGCCAAAGCAAAAACGAAATACGCTTATCCGTGGTGGGTATCCGAAAATCCGCTGGAAGTTTTTTGGGGACAACTTCAGGAACAGGTTTGGATTGTCCCTATCGAGAAATTTCTGGAAACGGCAAAGCAGGCAATGGGACGGCAGGTATTCAAACAGGAATTTGACGACCGCTTGGCATTGGTGGATGAATTTCTGGAAAGAACGCCCGAAGCCACACGCCGCGACCTATTGGCTAAAATTCCGGCCCTGAATTCAGAAGTTGCCAACAACGAACATGCCGCCAATTGATTCAATTTACGCGGACGTTTCCCGTAGAAAACGGTCAAGATCGTCTTTGGAATAAATTGGATGCCGTAACGCTCGCGACGGATGTAGCAGGCCGCGTTTCGTCAATCGGTCAATGGTGATTTTAGCAACGCCCAAATAGACGGCGGCTTCAGCACGCTTGAAACCTTTCTTTTCAATGTGAGTTTTCGCTTCCTCATTGGTCGAATCCCCGTTGCGGTTTGTCTTTGGAATTTGGCTCTTGTCTTTAAGCATGACTATTCTCCTTGTTTTCTTCAATTTCGATGGCCCTGACTGAAACCTCATCCCCTGGCAGAGACGTATACCGTTCCGACAGGGGTTTGATAAACTCGACACAACAATCTTGCAGACTCAATGCCAGTTGGCGCAGGCCCTTGCCCGTAATGCAAACGGTGCGATTCAGAAATAACAGCGTAAGCGTATCCTGCCCGTCACCCGTCTCGAATTTGACCAACTCCAAATGGTGGTAGGGCAGCAGGAGGAAACTTTTCGGATTCACTTCCAGCCGCAAATGATCCACCGGAACAGGACTGCTATTGACGCCCGTCCGTCGCTTGAAACAGGGATTTTCAGTTCTCATATTCTCATGCCTTTGCTTTGTTTTTGATTTTGTTTCTGTCTCGACATCTCAAGTTGCCGCCGGATGTCTTCGGACGTTTTGACACTCTCTCTGATTCGTTCTCTGGGCTTGATGGATTCAGTTGTCTTTTCAACCGGCTTGACGGCCTGCGATTGTTTCACCGCCTCATCCCGGCGCAAAGCCTCGGCCTGGCGTTCCTGTTCCTGCTGCCGTAACGCTTCAGCCTGCCGCAGCATCTCGGCTTGCCGTTCCGCTGATTTGCGCTGCGAATGCTGCACATTAAGGGCATAGGCGACCCCGCGACCCAAGGCCGACGCCAGTTTTTGGACCGCCCCCGGCTTCATGTCCATTGCCAGTGTCCGGTTGCCAGAATGAGCAATGTTTTGCCGAAGCTGGATTTTGTCCGCTGTGAAAATCTTCACCCCTTTGCGACCGCGTGAAATGGTCACATACCACTGTTTCTCATTGGTAGCGGCCTTAACGGCTGAATCAGAGAACAGGACATAATCCACCGTCTTGCCTTGAGCGGCATAGGACGTAACGGCATAGCCGCGCACGAATTGGCGGTAATGCTTTGGCAATGTCCGGCCATCATCCAAGGTAATGCGCCCATCGGTATGGATTTTCTTTACCGTCACCAGTTCGCCGTTGGCGAGCTTGCGCCCGTCCTGGGATTTGTCATTGGCCTTGAGTTGCAGCCGGTCTCCACTGGACAGGGATAGTTTTTTGGGTTGGCAGACTGTGATTCTATCCAGTTCCTTGACTGGCACAGGCCGAATGCGGTTTTCAGCCTCAATCAGCAGATGCTTGTCAGTTATGCCGCGCAGTTTCCCGACGCTGCCAGCTTTGAAACCGGCCGCAGGACGATTGAACACCAGAACGGAATCCGACTGGTAAAACCGTTTGTCCCGCTTTTGCGCGTCCGTTAAATCCTGCCGTTCCAAGGCCGTGACCGTCGTTTCATCATCGCCAATCAATTTCTGTGATTTCAGGCTTTGCCGGATGGTGTCGTTAAGCCGGTGAATCTCGTTCCAGCTTTGTGAGACAACCACGGTGGATTGCTGATTGGTAAAATGTTCCAGAAAATGTTCCGCCAGTTTTTCCCGTTGATTGGCCAGCGTACAGGAAATGATTGCTCCATGATTGTCCAGCCGGTCGAAGGATGAACTGAACTTGCCCCGCTGTGCTTCATCCACAGCAAGCTTGTATTGTTCCAGCCATCGGCGTTCCCTTTGAGTTTTGGCCGAAGCGGGATTTTGACGGCGGATGTTGGTCAGTTCCGCGTATCCGAGGCCCGCGTACTTTTCAATCGCCCGCAGCGCGTCCGATGCTTCAACGGCCCCATGCTGGCGGGTATCACCCGACAGAATGACCCGGCCTTGATTCGCCTGGACATACGAGAGCAGTTCCAACATTTGTTGCCCGCCGATTTGTCCGGCTTCATCCACGATGACGACCGCACCCCATCGCATTGACTTTTGCGCGAGAAATGCGCTGACCGTTTCCGTGCCTCTGAAGCCGTCCCGTTCCAGATCGGCGACCTGCTGGCGCTGTGGCGCAAGGACATGGATAATCCTACGCTCTTTGGCCAATCCGTCTTTGACTTCCCGCAGGGTAAAACTTTTGCCCGTCCCTGCCCCGCCTCGAAACAAGGTGACGAAATTGCGTGAGGACAAAATATGTTTCGCCGCCTTTTCCTGCTCGTAATCCAGCGAATGATTGATTTTATGATAATCACGCGCGAGCGGTTGGTATTGAAGTGTCCGATATTGAGCCAGTTGAACGATGTCCAATTCACGTTGCAGGACTTCGCGGGTAGTCACCTGGCCGTTAAAATATTCATCCCGGATATAGCCGCGCTCTTTGGTAGCCGCCTGAATCTCCGCCAGTGATACATTTTGACCGCGCAACTGTTCCAGCGCATGACACCAAATCTCATGCTCATGGACGACCGAGCGGCGTTCAAACAGATGTTGCTCGGCCCAGGACACGGCCTGCCCCGCTGTCATCTTTTGTGGAATCTCCTTTGAGCGGTGTTTGTCCAGGTGATTGACCAGCCACCATTCTTTCCATGACAGTTGTTTGTTCCACATGAATTGTAATTTGACGATGCCGACATCCTTGATCTTTCGCGCCCGTTCATTGTGCGCGATGTTGGCGCGAATCACTTGGATGTTCTGATTAGCCTTTTCCGGCTCACGTTCCAGCAGTTCCTTGGTTTTGCGGTCAATCTCGTCATGACGCTTGGAAAAGCGGCCAATCAATTCCTTGCTGACACCGGCAATTTCAAAATCGCCGCGTGGATTGTTTTCAACGCCATAGCCAAGCCTTTGCAGTGACCTGACCATTTCGTGATAATAGACGTTCCTGACGAACTTCTGTACTGCAACCATGTCGCAGGCTTCCAAAGCCTTCCAGCGGCCTTCTACGGTATCCCACGTGGCATTAAACAGAATGCAGTGACTATGCAGGTGCGGATCTAAAGCACGGGACGTATCATGCCGGAAGACCGCGCCGACCATATTGCCCGTATTCCGATGCGAATACTGATGGTTTTTCCGAACCCGTGTGGCCGCGAACATCTGCAAATGACGCATGGCAATTTGAATGGCTTCATCATGCGCCTGGATAATCCGCTTATCATTTCCCACCAGGGCGGCAATCGAAACCGATTTAGGCGGTGACAAGGTGAAATCATAGAACACCCGGCGATTGGCCGATTCACGGACATTCCCATCCTTGTCCATGCTGATGCGTTTTGAATTAAGCCTGGGTGTTAATTGTTCACCTGATTGTGGATGAAGGTTTCGACACAGGTTCACAAATTCCTTTTCATTGGTGACGCCTGACAATCCCAATTGTATTGCTCCTTCTCCAATCCATTGTCCCGTAACACTTCGACCTTCCATGTAATAATCACCGACTCGCAGATGCTCTCGAAAATAATCCTCAGCATTCTTCAAACTGTATTGAGCCTTCATCGTCAGCATGACGATAGGTTAAACCATCATCCGGTAAATCTTGCGCTATGGGTGGCGCAAAATGAGTGTCTGTTGATGTTACCTGTAATTGTCTTTGAAAGAGGACGCTATTCTCCTTGCGAGCGCAAGGGAAAGACGTAACAACGAAAATGCCAGAGGATAATCAACAGTCGTAAAATTATGAATGCACCAATCGTTACCGCTGAAGCGAAGGCTCGCTTGGCCGAAGCCGTCAAAAACTATACGCCGCCCGCGCCGGAGAAATACCGGGCGCTGAACGAAGTCAAAGAGTCCATCATTGCCTTGCGGGAACGCAAAGCTTCATATGAAACCATTCGCACCTTGTTGCACGAGAGCGCCGGCATCGAAGTGTCCCACCAGACCGTGGCCCGTTACTGCCGCGAGGTGCTGGACGCAACCAGGCCGAAAAGGCCGCGCCGTCCCAAAACACCAACAGAGCAACCACCCGCATCTGTGCCCGCCGAATCACCGGCACAATTACGTCTCGGTTCCCGAAGACCACGGGGACCGCACATCGCCGATCCGAAGACGCTTTAGCGCGAAGCGCCAGTGTCGCCCGTCGCGGCGACCATAGAGCGACTATAAAGCAACCCGCCCATCCTAAAAGCAAAAGTCTTTGGGTTCAGCGTCCGCGACCAACGCGCGTTCACAGCCGTGCAACGCGCGCTCGTCGCGGACGGAAATTGGATAGCGCAGTCGCGCCTCGCTTCCGTCTGTCATTGGCAGCGCCGCTCCGGCGCACGGCTTCACTCATGCCGTTTCGCCGACCGCCTGCCGCTTTCCGCCGCCAACGCCAGACCGAAGCGTTACAAGGGCGAGTCCGCCCATCATCGGTCAACGCGAACGCTCGAATTTTCCGACGGTGAGGGCGGAAGACCACCTCACGTGGAATTATTGCATCATTTTCTTGGATTATTTTAGACTAACAAGCGTGAACTTTGCCAGACCATCAGCGGCAATGTATTGTTCATATTATAGCCAAGTTTTCAATTGTTGACGTAAAATTTGACGCGCCCGATAAAGGCGGCTTTCGATTGCTTTGGGCGTAGCCGCCAGAATGTTGGCAGCTTCCGCGACGCTGTGGTCTTCCCATTCGCACAACACAATGGCTTCACGTAAATCCTCGGGAAGTTTGCTGACTGCCTTGCGCACGGAGGCAAATCGCTCAGCGACGAGAGCTTGTTCGATTGGTGTTGGATCATTTGCCGGAAGTGAACTGCCAAGTGTTTTTTCAGATTCTCCAGTTTCGATTTCGAGCGAAACGTTTGGATGCCGGCTTCGCCAACGGAAATGGTTGCGCGCCAGATTAGCGGCAATGGTATAAGCCCAGGTGGAAAATTTTTCGCCTCGCCTGAAACTGTCGCGCGATCTAAAAATACGGACGAATGTTTCCTGCGCCAAATCGCTGGCGTCGTCCTCGTTGCCAACCATTCGACAAAGAAAATGGAAAATGGGCGTTGCGTATCGTTCCATCAAATCGTTGAGTGCGGCATCATGGCCGGCGGCTAAACGTTCCATGTCCGCCTGGTCATGGGCATCGCCTTCTGTTCGTTCCATGCTCATGGCCATCGGTTACTTTATTTTGGACTTAAACCGAGTGTATTTCTTTCCATCTCCGTCAGGTACCGATGGCCTTGGTCAGGGGGCATGATCCGGCTGACATTAATGAAGTATTGGAGCATTTGAGCCTGGCAATGAATGCGGCAAACCTCCAAGTCATTCAGTTTCTGTTGGGCGACTGGGTTGATGTTGGTCGCAGTATTTAAAACCGCTTCCACCTCCTGTTGTTTCGCAGTAATCATCCGGCACATTGCGTCGCATTGAGAGAGATAATCGTTGTGCAATTTTTGGATGCGCGCCATTTCGTCGTTGTTTAGGTGATACTCCCTCTGTAACCAATGGAGACTTCCTGGCGGCTCTTGGACACATATCCGACAAAGGCGCTGGCTCATGGCAAACGAGCCGACGAACAAAACCACTCCCAAAGCCAGCGCACCCAGGACAATCACAAGAGAACGGTTCATAACTTAACGCATGGCCACTGGCGCAACGGCGGTCATATATTGCGTCTGCGCGTCCTGTTGAGCCATCCGGTTGCCCTCACGCGCGCCGAACAATGCGCCTGCCATCACCAGCAGAGTGGCAACGGCAAGCGCCAATCGCGGGCGCAGCACCAGTGCGGCCAATACATCCAGCCAGGTATCAGACTTCATGGTCGCTTCGGAATCTTCGATCCGCCGCCAGACATTTTCCTGAAAACGTGGCGGTAGCGGCGGCGAAGAGCGTGACTGGCGCAAAAGCGCTGAAAGTTTCGCGTCGTCTGGATTTGTATTTGTATTCATGGATCGTGTGGGCGGCAGATTTTTCCGCCGCCCGCATTTTAACGTTTTGGTCCTATCGGCACAATCCGGCTGATACTGTTACTTTGCGGCAACGGTGCAGCAAGGCATTGGGGCCAGCGGATTTGCGGCGCAGGCCTGGATGGCCTTTGGGCTGGCAGTCATGTTCTGGCTGCAAAGCGTCGAAGGATTAACCGCCAAGTTGCTCCCGGCAACCGTTACGACCTTGTTCCCTGCCAAACGTGGCGCTGCATACTCGGTCGAAGTCAAACCGAGTGCCACCAGATTTACATCGTTGTTTGTTCCAGCCGTGTGAATGATCTCATTGCCAGCGGCGCGTGGCGAGAGCAATGCGGCAGAGGCGTTGAGGTTAAGGGTTATCGCGGCCACAGCGACCGCACCGAGAGTGATCAGGCTATTACGAGTTTTCATTTTAGTTTTCTTTCTTCTTTGGCGGAGCTTCATTGCTTCGCCGAATATTTGTAGCTCTAATACACCGCCGTTTGGAAAATCCCGCAAAAATATTTCGCGCCAGCATTTCGCGGCTGGATTTAAAAAGTTTGAGTGATTTTTCCTTCTGCGGTGTAGAAACAGGGGATGGCATCCTGCTGGATGTCTAAATTGATGGGAAAGCGTAAAAAATATGAAAATCACGAAAATAATCCTGGCGGTGTGTGCGGCTGGACTTTTGCTGGGCGAAACCGCGCAGGCAGACGATTCTGCTTTGTCCGCGCCAATCAGGTCCGTTTACGACCATTACCTGAAAATTCAAGCCAGTCTGGCAAACGATTCGATGAGCGGCGTGGCTGAAAATGCCGATGCCATTACGAAAGTCGTTCAGAGCAATGCCAACGCGCTACCGGCAGAAGTGTCTTCAGAAGCGGGGGATGTCGCAAAGGCAACCAACCTCCCGTCTGCTCGTGCCGCGTTCAAGCCATTAAGCAATTCGCTGATAAAATATCTCGCTGACCACAAGGACAAGGCTGCGTATGTGCAGGTTTATTGTCCGATGGCGAACGCCAGTTGGCTTCAAGGCGACAAGAACGTGAAAAATCCTTACCTGGGAAAAGAAATGTCAGAGTGCGGCGAAATCCAAAACTAAACCATGCGGACAGGGCTTCAATATGATAACGATTGAACCTATGCTTGGCGCAGGAATGCTGTCTGTGCTCAAAGAATTTGTCAATGCGACCAAGCTGCATCCGGTTCTGGTTAATTTCACCGCCGCACTGATGCCGGTGTCAGTGTTTAGCGATTTCGCCGGTTGTGTCGTCAAGAGCGAATCGCTCCGCAACGCCGCATGGTGGACGTTGTTTTATGCGACAGCCATCACGCCGTTCACGGCCATCACGGGCTGGCTTTTTTGGATGCCGGACGATAACGGCGTCGTGGGCATGACCATTCATAAATGGCTGGGCAGCGGTCTGGTGCTGCTGCTTTTCGGCCTGTTCGCCTGGCGTTGGAACCTGCACCGGCGTCAACAGTGGCCCACGCCTATGTATTTTGTTGTGGGCATCATTTTCATTGGCGCTCTGGTGTATCAAGGACATCTCGGCGGCCAGCAGGTATTTAGCGGGATGTGAAGGCAAAGCAAAAATTGACGTGTAAAAAACAAAAGCGGTTTAGCGAAAAGATTGAAAGGTGCCATAATTGATTCTATGAAAGCGGTGTTGGCCATCATTTGCAGCTTCGTGCTGGCGGGAACACCATTCCTGCTTGCCCAACCGCCGCTGCCACAGTGCGTGAAACATCCCGTTCCCGCGTGCTGCCTACACGGCTGCAAAATGCCGTGCTGTCAGGCCAAACCGTCGTCCGGTTCCCAGCCAATGCCGACGGTCCCGGCGCAAACAACCAACCAAAATCAGCTTTCGCTTTTCGCTGCCAATATCGCAACTTGTGTTTTGCCGGACACCACGATCTTCCAACTTTCTTCTTCCGCTTCTCCACTATCACTTGTGACGAAAAGCAGCCCGCTTTACGCGCGGAACTGCGCCCGGCTCATCTGAATTTTCCCCTCCCACGCCCGTAGTGTGCCCATAGTCGGCGTGCCGCGTTCCCGTTTGATTTTTGCGTCCCTAATTTTTTTGCCGTGAAGTGTATTTGTAGTCGAAAATTATGAAGCCAGTTATCATTTTAAGTTTGTTCGCCGCCAGCGGGCTTGTGCTCGCTGGTTGCCGGGGCATTCCCGAGCCGGGCGAAAAGCAGGCGCGTCGCGACCTGGGCACGGTTGCCAGTCAATATCATCCCGGCAATACTCCGGCATCTTTGCCGGAACTCACGCCGGAATCGAGCTTGAGCAATTTCGTTGAGTATGCGCTGCTGAATTCTCCAACGGTAGAGGCGGCATTTTACGATTGGTCGGCTTCCGTGGAAAACATCACAGTGACGCGCTCGCTGCCGGACCCGCAGTTGACCTTCCAGTCTTACATTCAAAACACGCTCACGTCGCTCATGCCGGGCTTCATGCAGCAATTCCCCGGACCCGGCAAGCTTAAGGCGCGTGCCGGAGTCGCCGTCGCAGAAAGCCAGGCCAAATACTTTGCGTTTGAAAGCGCCGCCCTTCAAACCGCGTTCAATCTGGAACGGGCCTACTACCAATTAGGCTTGTTGAGAGAACAAATCCGCCTCAAATGTGAAACAATATCCCTGTTGCAAAATCAGGAGCGCGTTCTTCGCGCCCAAAATGTAGCGGGCACGTCAACGCTGTCCGACTTGCTGAGTGTACAAAGCAAACTGGATCGCGCCCGCACCGAATTCGCCAATTTGCAAGATTCGCGCCATTCATTCTTGGAAAATTTTAAGGCGGCGCTCGGCCTTGCATCGGAGCAACCGGACCCGCCGATGCCCTCCCGTTTTGAAACCAGCGACGAAAATGTTGATACTGACGAACTGTTGCGCATGGCATTCGAGCGCAATCCGCAACTTAAGGCGGTGGAAGCCGATGTGCGCGCCGCTGAAGCCGGAATTGCGGTGGCCTACAAGGAACGTGTGCCCGATTTCAACGCGGGCCTGTCCGCCGAAGTTTACCGTCCGCCATTCTATTGGCCGCAAGTTGGCATGACGCTGCCGATTTGGCGTGACAAAGTTGCGGCGGAAATAGCCGAGGCCAAAGCGAATGAGCTGGCCGCGCAATCACGATTGAAAGCCGCGCAAATTGATTTGGTCGTGAATTTCGCTGAAAAATCATTCGCCTGCCGTGAAACCAGCCGCAACCTCGCGCTGATCGAAAATGAACTTATTCCCCAAGCAGACCAATCGCTGGAAATTACCCAAGCCGGTTATCGCGCAGGCTCAATGGATTTCTCCAGTTTGACGGATGCGGAACTCATCCTCGTGGATTTGCAAACCGAGGCCGCCGAAACGCGGACAGACCGCGAAATCGTGTTCGCCGATTTGTCACTCTTGGTTGCCGGTCTGCCGCCTGCCAATGCGCCATTTTTGGACACCCATTAAATTTATGAAATCGAAATTGATATTATTTGCAACGCTTCTCATCGCGGCCATTGGCTTGGGCGTATCTGCAAGTTCGTCGGTTACGGACACCAACACCGTTGCTGCTTCAGCGGGAAAGACGCTCTACACCTGCGGGATGCACCCGTGGATTATCGAGGATCATCCCGGTAACTGCCCGATTTGCGGCATGAAATTGGTGCCGATTCGCAACACCGCTGATCCGGTTTCCGCAAGCTCCCACAAAATTCTTTACTACAAGTCCACGATGATCGTGGGCGAAACCAGCCCTAATCCCGGTAAAGACAGCATGGGCATGGACATGGTTCCGGTTTATGCCAATGAAGCCGCCGCCGCGAGTTCCTCCGCCATCGCCATTGACCCCGCGACAATTCAACTGATGAACATTCAGACAACGGAAATCGTCCGTGGTCCGCTGCGTCGGACTATCCGCACCGTCGGCACGATTGACTACAACGAAACCGCGCTGGCGGATGTGACGACCAAGTTCAAGGGCTGGATTGAAAAATTGGACGTGGACGCCACGGGCGAATTGGTGCATCAAGGCGAACCGTTGTTTGAAATTTATTCGCCGGAACTTTATAGCGCCGAGGCGGAATACTTGGCGGTTTTGGATTCTACAAATGACCCGGACTCAACAGTCTTGCGCGACGCGGCGCTGGAAAAATTAAAATTCTTCGATATTTCGGACGAGCAAATCGCCGCATTGGGAAAATCGCGCGCGCCGCGCAAGACACTCGAAATTCTCGCGCCGGCGGACGGTTTCGTGATTGAAAAAAACATCGTGCAAGGCCAGATGGCGGACGCAGGCATGACCCTTTATCGGTTGGCCGACCTCGACATCATTTGGGTTTATGCGCAAGTGTATGAACAGGATTTGCCCTATGTCCAGCTTGGGCAGGAGTCGAGCATCACGCTTTCCTATCTGCCCGGACGGACATTTCAGGGGCATGTCACCTACATCTATCCGACGGTGGACGACAAGACCCGCACGGCCAGGGTGCGGCTGGAATTTGAGAACCCCGGTTACTTTCTCAAGCCCGGCATGTTTGTCTCGGCGCAAATTGTCGCCGAATTGGATCCTTCCGCATTGCTCGTGCCGGATTCGGCAGTGTTGCGCAGCGGCGAGAGAAACACCGTCTTCGTCGCGCTGCCCGGCGGGAAATTTGATCCCCGGACGGTAACGCTGGGACTGGCTTCAGAGAATGATGAGGATCAAGTATTGAACGGATTGGAAGCAGGCGAGCGGGTGGTGACTTCGGGCGAGTTCATGCTCGATTCGGAAAGCCAGTTGCGTGAGGCCATCCAAAAAATGACCGAGACGGTCGAAACGCCTCCGAGCGAAACGTTGAACTCCACAAATCAGATGTCCATGCCGGACGCGGGAACGAACATGCCGCCGGGAATGAAAATGTCCCACTGACGAAGGAAATCCTCATGCTCCAACGCATCATAGATTTTTCGCTAAAGAACAAGTTCATCGTCATACTGGCGACGGTGACGCTGGTGCTCGGCGGGATTTACTCGGTTAAAAACATCCCGCTCGACGCCATTCCCGACCTCTCTGACACTCAGGTCATCATCTACACCCCGTGGGAAGGGCAAGCGCCGAACATCGTCGAAGACCAGGTGACTTACCCCATCACCACTAAAATGCTTTCCGTGCCTCGCGCAAAAGTGGTGCGCGGTTATTCTTTTTACGGTTATTCGTTTGTTTATGTCATTTTTGATGATGGAACGGACCCTTATTGGGCGCGCAGCCGCGTGCTCGAATATTTGAGCAGCATCAGCGGGCAATTACCACAAGGTGTCACACCTTCACTCGGTCCGGACGCCACGGGCGTCGGCTGGGCATTCATGTATTCCATCAATTCGACGAATCGCAACCTCGCCGACTTGCGT
>DATJTK010000076.1:0-28201 GCA_035503455.1 Candidatus Sulfotelmatobacter sp.
GCGTTGAAGTCAGGCGAATAAGGGGGCAGCGAGAACACTTCAATGTGACGCTGGTGCTTGGTAAAGTACTTCAGGACTTCGGGTTTCTTATGAAAGGAGGCGTTGTCTTGAATCAGATACACCCGATGGCCAGGGCGGTAATAATGCGGCAGCAACTCCTCATCCACGAACGACAGGTACGTTTCGGCGTTGAAGTATTGGGCTTGGTGCCGCCAGATAAAATCACCGGCGGGCACACTCACCGCCCCCAGAATCTTCTGGGTGTGGCGTTCGCCGCGCGTGGGAATTTCAGGCTGTTGACCGCGGCGCGCCCAAGTCCGATAAAGCGTTGGGGTCTGTCGAAAGGAGGCTTCGTCTTCATAAACGATCAACGCGCCTTCACTCCGAGCGTTTTTTTTAGATTTGGATGGGTGAATCGAATCCACCGGTTCTGTTTCTTGGGGTCCGCCTGCACCAGACGCGTCTTGGGGCGTTGCACCGAAAAGTTTAGAGTCTTGAGCAAGCGTCGCACGTGTCCGGGATGATAACTCACAGCAAACTCCTCTGCGATGATTTGGGCGATCAAGGGCGAAGTCCACACTCCGGTGTTCAGGCCGTGGGCGACCGGCCCACTGTCCAAGATGTCCGCCAGTTGTTCCCGCTGCCTGGCGCTCAATTGGGCGGGCCGTCCACTCCGATGTCCCTCCAGCAATCCTGCTTCACCATGTTTGTTCCAAGCCCCGATCCACGCGTGAGCCCGAGTGCGGTCCACTTGCAGGGCCCCAGCGATATGACCGGTGGTCAACCCTTGGACACTCAGCATGATGGCCTCCAACCGCAAGGCGACACGAACTGCGCGGTCAGTTTGGGCGGCTTGCCGCAAGGCTTTGAGGCGTTGGAGCGTGCGCGAATTGCCGCGTGCAAAGATGGGCTGCATTGTCGTAAACAATAATATGTTGGTTTACTTATACGCAATACAGTTCAGCACATTTTCATGCTGCGGAGCAAGGGAAAAGGCACCTTCCTTTTGAAAGTCTGATTTTGAGAAGTCATTTTGACCAGTGAGGAAAGCCCTTTGGTCAACGTCATGTCGTTTTATTTATACGCGGACAGGTAGCGAGCCTGACACTCGCGCGCAACTCCTAAAAGCGCGCTGCCCCTGGTCGAAACTTCCAAAGCGGATTAGTCAAACTAGCCCGCCAGAAAAAAGTCACTTTTGATGTTGACTTCAACTCAACATCTGCGACAATACTTCTACGATGGAATTAACTTTTGGCCAGAAACTGCGGGAAATCCGCCAAGAAAAGGGGATGACGCTGCGCTCCTTAGCTGAAGCTGCGGGCGTGGATTTCACGTATTTGTCGAAAATCGAAAACGACAAGGCAGGTTATCTGCCGGGCGCTGAGACGATTCGAGACTTGGCTCAGGCCCTGGGGGTTGATGCCATCGGCCTACTGGAATTGGCGAATAAACTCCCTCCCGAACTGGCGACGTTTACGGGCAATGCGAAGGCAAGGCGGTTCTTCGACCGCGCGCGCGAAATTGCCTTGCCGAAAGATTGGGATGCGTTGCTCGATCTTTTGGAGTCGCGGCAGTCCGCGCGGGATGGGGATGCCAAGAAGGGCGGTAGCAAATGAGCTTTCGGTGGTCATTCTCCACGGACAAGTTGTTCAGGCGATGCCAGCGGCAGTTCTTCTTCCGCGAGATTGCGGCCCATCACTCGGAAAAAGAACCGTGGCGTCGCGAAGCATTTGTGTTGAAACAATTGAAGACCTTGGAACTCTGGCGCGGTTCGGTCATTCACGAGGGCATTCAGCATTATGTCGTCCCTGCACTTCGCACAGGAGTCGCCCTTGATTGGGGGCTTCTCGCCGAGCAAACGATTCAACGCGCAAAAGCACAACTCGCATTTTCAGAGCAGAAGCGATATCGGGAATCTGGCATTTCAAAGACCAAGCAGGAACATTTTTGTGCGCTCGTTCCGCATGAAAATGGCAGCGGGGTTTCCGTGGGAGAGTTTGAAAAGGTCTGCGAGGAAATCCGACTGGCGTTTCAAAGACTGGAAGCGATGCCAGAACTTTGGCAACCGCTCTTGGGCCGGAAAGATTGCGAGGCTGAGAAGCAAATTTGGGTCGAGTTCGATGATGTCAAGATCATGGTTCAAATTGACCTCCTCTTCGCGCGTTCCCTTGGTCATCCCACGATTATTGACTGGAAGTCGTATGAGGTCGGGGGCGACACCGACGCTCGTCTTCAGACAGTGCTCTATGGCTGGGCGCTGTGGAAATCGAAACTGTTCGATGACCTCCACAGCCCCGAAAACATCGAATTGCTGGAATGCCAAGTTCAGGATGGCATTTTAATCAAGCACGAGTGCTCACTTGAAATTTTTGATGAGCTTGAGGACTACCTCTATCGCAGCCTGCACAGGATATTCTCACTTTGCCGATCCAAGAAGTTGACGGAGGCGCGTCTTCAAGATTTCGCGTTTGCGGACAATCCGAACAATTGCGAGCATTGCTCCTTCAGGCAGTTGTGCATCGAAAGAGCCGTTTTGCGCGCTCCCGACGAAGTTGTTGAAACTTTGCCGCCTCCTCGCCAGACAAAGAGGAATACGCCTTTGCCCACACTTCAACCGGCATTTTTTTAGGAGGACAAGATGAAGCAACATGTATTCAATCTGTATCCAGTTACAAATCAGAATGAACTTCGGTTTTCGTACCGCCACGTTGAGGTGGATGGAGAACTTGGCGCGGCTTCGGACGACCCGGACTTGGCGGCGAAGAATCTCAATCTTTTAGCCAGGAAAGTTGCGTTTGGGCAGGAACTTCCGGTCGCAATAATCCGGGGCGGGGAAAAGCCTTTGCTGGCCGTTGCGGCGGACCGCCCGATTAAACGATGTGAATATCAACTCACACCACATGTGGCTTCGCTCCGACCACAAGAGGAGATTCATTCAGTTGATTTTTGTAATCTCGATGAGGCGACACGACAGATCGCGCTTTCGTTTCTCGGATGGGAACTGCGTGGGCATTTGTATGGGCATCGTGACTTATGGCGAAGCGGGCCGAATACATTCTTTCGGAAAAAAGCTGTCAACAATGACGATGCACGGAGACAGTTCGACATTTACGGCGGATTCAGCCCACGATTCCTTTTCATCGAGGGCCTACTTCATATCGCCGTCCCGGTGATTTACTGCTACACCGACGCGCAATGGGCAGACAAGGCTTTCGACGAGCGAACCATTCAGCGCCTTGGCGGAAGGAGGATGCTTTATCACTTCGGCCCTCAAATATATCCCGTGAAATTCCAGAAACGAACTGGAAAATCGCTGCGGGCACAACAATTCTCCGCCGAGGGGTCGAACAAAATATCAAATGTGTTCGATTGGACTGTCGAAAGAGCGGGAGAAGCGCCAGCGGGTCGCCGTCTTGATCCTGATTCAATGGCAATTCAATATCGGAATGTCGGCAACGAGGAGGAGCGTTATGGGGCGCTATCACTATGCAAACTGATGCTCAACAACGATGATTCGCGCGTAGCTCGCTCAAGGCGCGAACACCAGCGAACGCCGAGACAGCGCATTGAGAGAGCGACCGGTATCGTGAGTAACTTCTTGACCGGAGTGAGACTGTCGGGCGTCAACTTAAAATTCAGTTCCGCCCTTCGCTCGGCGACGGCTAAACACTTTGGTTATCCTGAAATCCGATTTGGCAACGGGAGGGTACTGCGCGTCAGCAAAACACCAAACAACGGGAGTGTCTTGTTGAAAGATTTGGCGCGCACACGCGCGGCGATGCTTGAGGATAAAAATGTAGGATTTGCTGTGCTGTCGGAGCTTGATGACCAAGTATTGATTGCACCACGCTCTCTGAGGGTGGACGTAGTCAATGACCTGAAATCCCGAATCGAGGGGCTGGTTTCATCTCTCATCAGGAAGCCCTACACGCTTCAGTTGGTTCGCTACAACGACGAGAACAAGCGCACTTTGCGAGACCAGGTGAAGGCGGTCGTCAGTTCGCTGAAAGAATTCGAGGTCGAGGGTGGTCGTGGTGTGCTGGTGCTCCCTCCTCGGTCACAGCCTGACCTTCACAACTACATCAAGAAAAACCTGCGGAACCATGTGCAATTTCAGTGCATGTCAGCGGAAAAGCTTAGTAGTTTTTACCCGTCAAATGGAGGCGGAAATAACCAAGGCAACAGCAACGGACAAAACTACCACAATGGACGCGATGGCCAAAAGCAGATCGTTCGACCATTTCCTGAAAACAAGTTCCGTAGTTATCTTCTGAATATGGTGATGGGGCTGATGATTGTGAATCGGCAATGGCCCTGGGTGCTGAATAAGCCCACACATTACGACGCTTACATCGGTTTGGATGTGCTCGACCATACCGCCGCCTTCACGTTTTTCTACGAGGGCGGCGCAGTATGCGCGATGCGAGACCAGGAATCGAGTCATAAGGAAAAACTGTCCCGCGAGCTTGTCGCGAAGCTGGTCTATGACGGGCTGAAGCAGGATTTGCCAGACCTGGACGAGCCACCACGGTCAATTGTGTTAAGGCGGGACGGTCGCCTTTTCGACTCTGAATGGTTGGGATTCCTTGATGCCATTAAAAAGCTCAAAGCTGAAGGCTTGTTACAGGCCGATATTCTTACGGGAGCAGTAGAGGTTCCTAAGCACTACTCCTACGGGGTTCGGCTGGCGGAATCGGGGTCGAATGGCTTGCAAAATCCGGAGTTGGGTGCTTGGGAGCGATTAACTGCAACCGAGGGTATCGTTTGCACAACCGGATTGCCGTTCAACATTCCCGGAACAGTTGAGCCGCTTGTGGTCAGGGTCGTTCGAGCTGATTTGAATCTCGAATGGGTCCTCGAAGATACTTTTGGAATGTCGCAATTGTGCTGGCCTGTGCCCACGGCTTGCATGAGGTTGCCCATTGATCTCAAGCTGTGCGATGAACATTTACGCGCGTTTGCCGGGAGAGCGGACGAAGACAACGCGTTATTTGGTGGAACATTGGAAAACGACGAAGAACTGCTGCTCGCCGCAGCCAGATAGGAGAATAATTATGAGCGACCTATCCATTATAGCCCACGATTACGAACTCAACGCGGAATTCGCGCGGAAGTTCAACGAGGCCGTTTTGAATCTCAAGCGTGTTTATCTCCTGCGTCGCGCCGCGACGCCGGATACGCAAGCGAATGTTGGAAAATCGCGCAATGATCTCCGTCAATTGTTGGAGTCTTTGATTTCCGCCCTTGAAGATCAGGGCAAGACCTGGACGGCCGACCAGGCGCAAGTCCCTGCGGATGTGCTGGAGCGGCTTCATAAACGTCTGAAGGGCGAACTGCCGGAAACAATTTTGGAATTCCGGCGCGTTACAGAAATCTTGACCAAAGGCGCTGCGCTAGACGAGGCAGCCTTCGCCGCACTGGATCGTGTTTGCGAAGCAGCCGACGCTACTGCATCGGCTGCGTTTCGTCGCTTGCGCCGTATCTGATGCCGAGCCTGCTCCATAGCCTGCTGCTTGATCTTAAGCGGAGGGGTGAGGGCGTTTTGCGTGAGCTAAATGCTATGCAAAGCCTTTCACCCAATTTTGAGGCACATCGGACAAGCGTGGTCTCTCGCCTTGAACGGACCCTGCTCGTCGTTGACCGTCTACTGAAAGACCCTGACCTGGCCAACCCTAAGCTTGAGCCGAATTTCTTCATGGATTTCAAGCGCCTGTCTGAATTGGTCCTGAACGTCGAGGACTCATCACTACTGATTCTCAAACGATGTTCGCAGGAGGACCGCTTTCTATCAGCGCTTTTACAGCAAATTTGCCGGGAAGTCGGATACAAGGACCCCGCGCCGCTTTGTGGCGCGTTGAGCTTCCAGTATTTCCAGGCTTTGATGGGCATGGACATCATCATGACTCCGCAAACTCAAGCCTCGGAGTTGTTGGCGTTGCCGGACCTTTACCATGAACTCGCTCATTTCGTCCTTTTCCGGCGGCGAAGCGATTTTGAAGTGCCGCTCCTGGGGTTAATTCACAAGTTCTTCGCAGACGCGATTCGGAAAGGGAAGCAACAGGGATTGCCGAAGGCATCCCTTGAAATCATTCGCGACAACCATGCGCTTTGGACCTCGTCTTGGCACGTTGAATTCGCCTGCGACATGGTTGCGACTTATTGGTGCGGCCCATCATACGGACTGGCGAATCTGCGTTTGAGCGCAACTCGCGGTGATCCTTACCAAGACAGCGCAACTCATCCGGCTGACGATGCGCGCCGGGCGGGAATTGAGTGCATATTGAAGCTTGCTGGCGACTCGAAGGCGGCGAGTGAAATTGACCGTGCGTGGTTGGACCTCAAACGGCTGTCGCCTTCAGTTCAACCGCCCGGCTATGCAAAGCGCTACTCTACTCGATTGCTGGAAAAACTGGCGGAGTCCATCTATACGGCTTGTTCCAAAGCAGGATTCAAGCGGTTTGCGGACCAACGGACTCAAGCAAGCGCCGTCGTTTGCCGCACGGTTTCCGAGGCGTGGGATGCGTTTCAACGCGACGCTACCACATTTCCGGCATTTGAATCATCCGCTATCGCGAAGCTCAAGAAGCAGTTGTCGCTTCCGTGACGGTTTGATTCGTGTTGAGATCAGACAAGCAAGCAACTTTCCGGCCTTCGTGCCGCAAGCGGTTCAGCAGGTGCTCCAATTGGCGAGGTTCTTTTCGATTGCTCCCAGCGCCTTCTTCGTTTCGTTGGACTTGATTGCATGCCGGCTTGGTATCCGGCGAATTTCCGTTCCGTCTCGAAGACGGTGAATGCCAGTTCCGAGAGCTTCAATTGTATCGGTGATGGCCTTCTTGAAAGCGGGGACATTGCTCTCCTGGTGGAAGGGCGTATAAAACGCGGGACGGTCGAACAATGAACTCATCAACGCGAGCCTTTCTTCGTCGGTTTCGGCTGGGACATTTCCCACGAAGCTCTGCAACTCTTGCGGCGAATCTGGAAATGGCTCACCGACCACAAACCGCTTCAGCAGTGACTCGGCATTTTTCCGCAACCGTTCCTCGAACTCCGCCCCCGCCCAAACCTCGCAAGCGTTGATGCCCTCTTTGGTCGCTGCGGATTTGATGTTATCTCGCAGGCCAGCGGAGATGACTCCTCCGCTGATGACGATGCACTTGTCAGGCAAACCGGTCGCACCCGTCCGAAGTTTCGCAAGGTCCTTTTTCGCTTTGGTGATGGTCAGCTTCTGCCAATTCGCGCACAACGCGCACAGCTTTTGACCGCTGGGGAAAAGGTCGTCCTCCCGGACCCCCCAAATGTCGCGCCCGGAATCTCCGCCAGTCTGGCCATACCAATCGAGGGAGAGCCAATCGTTGGTCCGCAGCAAATAGGCGAAAACCAACCTCTCGAAATCCACCCCGCTAAAGTCTTCAAAGTGGATGCGATGAACCGTGGCGGTTGGTTGAGTTGTTGCCATGTCTCATTCCTCCTGACCGACGATCGGGCGAATCCGCCTGTGTCGGCGTGACTCCGTCATGATTGCTACTTGCTGTTTCTCCGATCCCAGTTCTTGCTCTTGCCGTCGTACCAGGTCATTTGGTAGTTGTTGTTGCGAGCACCGTTGCCGCCGGAGTGCGAGCCCAGCCCCCAGACGGTCATAATATTCCCCTTCCACGAATACCAGATCGTCACGTTGGCCCCTTTTTGAGTGTCATGCAGGCAGGGGATGCCATGCACGTTTTCCTGTTTGGCTTCCTGCGGGCCATCCGAGCACAGTTTCTCGATGCGCTGCAAGTACGGCGCGTCCTGCGTGTCCGACACGCATAAATTATAGAATGTATCATTGGGATCCGTCTGACCCGCGATCAACCCCGCCTTCCATGAGTAAACAGGCTTGTCGGGCTTGGCCTCCTTGGCCTTGGCCTCCCTGAAGTGGTCGGCGCAATAGCCTTCTTTGAATTCCTTCTTTTTGCATTTTGCGACGCTGCAAGGCATGGTGCTGCCGAGCTTACTGCTAACGTTCGCCCGCGTCAACGTGTTTTAATATGTTCTAGTTAAGGAATTTATGCATGTCTACATTGCGGAAACGAAGACGGATGCGATTCCCGTATGCGCTGCCATTCCTCCCTCAAAAATTGTACTGCAGGGAAAGGGTTTCCAGGTTTAGCCCGGGATTTGACCGCGAAATGCTGCCGTTGGACATGTGCGAGAACCACGCGCCCACGCTGAAGCGACGCGCTACTTCCCATTCCAAACCGATACGGGTTGTGAATTGCAGATCATCCCCAAAATCTTTTGTAGGGAAGCGAAACCCGCTGAGGATTGTCGGGGCAAAACCACCCTTGATGCGAACTGGAAACTGGCCTTTGCCCAACTCGAAAAACGGTCCCATCGAGCCAACGAAGGCGCTGGTATTGCCTTCCCAGAGGCAGCCTGCGGAAATATCGCCCCCGGGACGCAAATACCAGTCGCGATGGAAATACCAGCGCCACGGCAGATCCACCCCGCCGTAAGCCTCCATCTGGCGAAACCGGCCGCCATCTACGTCAAAGGACGCCCCGCCGCGCGCGCCGGCAAAAAAATCCTGCGCCCGGCTGCGGCAAACGTGAAAAACCAGGATAAATGAAACTGTGAAATAAATTGTTCGGCGCCCATTTTTCAAAAACCGGTGTGTCATGTTTTTTCAATCTGCAAATTTTGTCCGACAGGCCGCGGTAAGTTAATTGCTGTCATATGCTTATGCGCGGCTCACGATGAGGTGGCTGAAACCTCCAAACCCTTGAATGACCGGCCTTAATGTTGCGGGAGCGAAGAAAAAGTCAAGCCAGTCCGGATAAATGCACCCGGATCTAACGTGAGCAAGAGACACTCATTGTTATTCAATGATTGCGGTTTTTGAAAAGATGTCTATCCTGTTTTTCCTGAGAATAAAGATATGGATGAAATTGCACACAGAACGTGCAAGCATCTTCGAGATGCAATTGCCAGATTCGTTCGCGCCATTCATTTGAGCCGTTTGAATGGCAGCGTTTCCCTATTTCTGTCCCTAAATCGGTCTACGAAAACGTGGTGCGTTGAGTTATCGTTAATAGTTTCTATACTTTGCGCAGTTATGTTGGGTTTATCGTATGCGATAACGTTAATGCTTTGTTTCTATGCCATTTTTGGCTTTAGGGCCAATTCAAAGCTCGTAAACAGGCTCAATCCCAAAGTAGCGAGTGGCAATTGCCCGACATTTCAACGCGGCGTCAACAGCCAGCGCATAAGTCCCGAAAAAGAGTTGGCTGATTGGAAAGTCTATCAATTCTTGGGGCTGCCGCACAGATGGCGGATCCCAGTTCCGGCCTTTTGAGTCCATGTTCATTTATCCTAAACAATACGACGTGATCGTGATTGGTGCCGGCCATGCCGGGATTGAGGCTGCCCTGGCCGCAGCCAGGATGGGTTGCCAAACTTTATTGTTGACGATGAACGTGGATTCCATCGGACAGATGTCCTGTAACCCAGCCATTGGCGGTCTGGCCAAAGGTCACTTGGCCCGGGAAATCGATGCCTTGGGAGGTGAGATGGGCAAGGCGACGGATATGACCGGATTGCAATTCCGGATGTTGAATACCAAGAAAGGCCCGGCGGTCTGGGCGCCGCGAGCTCAATGCGACAAAAAGCACTATCAATTTCGGCTTAAGTGGGTCTGCGAAACGACACCCAACCTGGACGTCAAGCAAGGGCAGACAGCGAAGATTCTGCACAAGGATGGCGTCGCTTGCGGCGTGGAAACCACGCTCGAAGTTCAGTATCACGGCAAGACCGTTGTGATCACCACGGGCACGTTCCTCCGGGGATTGATGCACATCGGATTCAATCAACAGTCCGGTGGACGCGCGGGCGACGTCGCGGCGGGAAGTCTTTCAGGCTCACTAAAGGAACTGGGCTTGGAATTGGCTAGGCTTAAAACAGGAACACCGCCCCGGCTGCTCCGGCGGTCCATAGACTTTTCCCAAACCGAGATTCAGCCGGGCGACGAGCCTGTGCCGTACTTTACCTACTGGAAGGACGAATTGTTCCACGTGGAACAATTTGACTGCCGCTTCCAGGGAACGCCGAATGAGTCCAAATACCCCCCTGGTTCCGTCCTGGCGAAGCTAAACGGCCAATTACCCTGTTACATCACATTCACCAACGACAAGACGGCTAAGATCATTCGGGATAATCTTCACAAGTCACCCCTCTACGCTGGAAAGATCGAAGGGGTCGGACCGCGCTATTGCCCGTCCATCGAGGATAAAATTGTGAAGTTCCCGGACAAAGAGCGGCACCAAGTTTTCCTCGAGCCAGAGGGCATCGAGACCGACGAATTTTATGTGAACGGTTGCTCGACCAGCCTTCCATTCGAAGTCCAGGTGGAAATGATTCGAACGATTAAAGGATGCGAGAACGCCGAGATCATGCGCCCGGCTTATGCCGTCGAATACGATTTTGCTTATCCTACCCAACTATTTCCGTCGCTCGAAACAAAAGTCTGTCGCAATCTCTATCTCGCGGGCCAAATCAACGGCACGTCGGGTTACGAGGAGGCTGGCGCACAAGGCATCATGGCTGGCATCAATGCCGCCCGGCGAACCCAGAATTTGGAACCAATCGTACTCCGGCGCGACCAGGCCTACATTGGGGTTTTGATCGACGATCTCGTCACCAAAGGAACAACTGAGCCGTACCGCATGTTTACCTCGCGGGCCGAATACCGCCTGTTGCTGCGTCAGGACAACGCCGACCTTCGGCTTTGCGATATTGGCCATGACATTGGCCTGCTGCCGGAGCGGAACTATCGGAAATTTCAGGCAAAGAAACAGGCCATCGATGATGAGATTAGAAGATTGAATTCTAACTATTACATTTATGATTCGTTGGCAAAGATTCTTTCGCGGCCGGAAACCAGTTACGATGATTTGCCCGGTCGTGACGATTCGCTCCCGCAGGAAGTCGTTGAGCAGGTTGAAATCGCCATCAAGTACGCCGGATATGTCGAGCGCCAGGAATTGGAAGTCGAAAAGTTCAAAAAGCTTGAAGATAAACAGATTCCCGGCGCATTTGATTTTTCCACCGTGCCCGGTCTGCGTCTGGAAGCTCGGCAAAAACTCGCAAAAATCCGCCCGGCCACCATCGGCCAGGCCGCGCGCATTTCCGGCGTATCGCCTGCCGATATCGGAATCCTAATGGTTTGCCTGAAGCGATTTGGAGAGTCGGGTGCTGCTGATACTTCCTGCGAGCCGTGCGGCGTCGAGGACTGATTGGCCGGGATTCCGCCTGGAACAGCGTTTGGCCGCATTGCCAGTCTGCGGCGGCTCGCAGGCTAATTAGAAATTGAAGATCGGCAGGACCTGGTCCATCGCGCTTTGAACCCTTAGATAATCCGGCATCTCGCCTGGGGCGACCGGCTGGACATAATCAGTCCAGACCTTGGGCACAACCCATTTCCAATGTTCAACGTGCCCGTCGGCAAATGAAAGATTGCCACCCCGAAAATGGCGGCTGGATGGCAAATCCCACCAGACATCCTGCTCGAAGTAGGGCGACGCAGCCGGCGGATTGCCAAACTCCGCGTCTAAAATGCCATCCGAGTTTTCATCAATAAACACGAAAACCGAAGAGGGGTCAGGATGCCGGATTTCCGAGAGTTTGTCCCACATCGGAATGAAATCCGAAAGTTCCCAGCTAAAGGTCGGATAACCGTTAACCGACTGGCTCATATTGTAACTGCGCCAGCGCAATTGGGGCAAAGGGTCTCCATCGGACGTTTCCAGCGTGGACGTGTCCGACGGGCAATGGTAAATGCCAAGCTGGCTGTTGTACGGAAATAAAAGCCCATTAATAATATTAGAAGGGTTAACTTCTTCGGTCGCATCCACGTCCGGCAGCCATGAAATTTGTGTCGAAATGGAGCCCACCGAAACATTAGTAGTGGCTGAAACGAGCGCGACCGAATTATTCGGCACCAAAACATCATTGTTATCCTCAAGGTAAAGATGCCAGCAGATTTCGAGCTGACGCAAATTGTTCAGGCATGTAATGTTTCGCCCCGATTCTTGCGCGCGATTCAATACCGGAAGCAGAATCGCCGCAATAATGGCAATGACAGCGACGACAACAAGCAGTTCGATCAGGGTAAAAGCAGACCTTGCGGAAAATGTTTTTCCACCGTCTCCGTCACAAGATGCGCGCCGCGTGCTTATGATGAACCTCATCGCTGGGGGCCGTTCCAAAGCTTATCAAAATGCCCTGTTACGGTCAATGTTGAAATGACCGCGTCGCCGTTAAAGGGTGCCTCTTGACACTGTTTTTGGTAGGGACGCTGCGCTGCGGCGTCCAGCGCCGCGTGCAGCGGCGCAACAAGTGGAATCGAACCTCGTTCCACACATGTTCCGCCCGCTCTGCTGCGCGGGCGGGGACATCGCAGCGCGATGTCCCTACCACCAGCGACATCGAAAGCAGTGTTTGGATCGCCCCGGCGGTAAACTCTTTTTGATTTTTTCATCCCCTGAACGCTTTTCTCAATATTGCAATGACGACAATCGCAACAAGAACGTAGAACGTTATTTGTCCAATCTTTCCCGCCATGGAGTTAGCGTCTGCAAATACCATTTTTTCCTCGCTTCTTGATTTGACAGGCCACGCGAACTTTTACAGCGTCATGCACAGTTCTTACGGGTGGCAATTCCTTCCGGCGACAGTCTTTGACAGAAATTCGCAAAACTGTTTTCATAAAGACATAATAATGGGCACGCTCAAGACTTACCATCACAGTTATGCCCGTCGACGAAATAGTTAAGGCACGGAAATGCGGGCACGTTCGCTTTCATGCGATTTTTGACTATCCGTTTGATCGCAACCGGATATTGATAATGTGCTATCTGAAGCCGGAGGCAGAGACATTGCTGGAGATTGGGCGCGACGAGGCGGCGCGCGTTCTCGTTTGCTGGTTGCACCGCGACGCTGCCTATGAGTCAGAGTTGATGAGTCCGGCGTTGGCGAGCGAGCTTGCAGAGAAGTTTTTGCGGGAGTTCTCCGATGAGTCGAGCAGGTTTTTTACGAATGGCCGCTGGTTTGACTCGGAGCGGCCGCAGGCCTGGCAGTCGTTGACAGAGTCTGTCTTTGATGGCGGCTTGCTTATTGAGTCGGGAATAGGAAATTATTCACGGCATATTTGCATTTGGTTCGAAGATGAAGATTGAGTTGACTGGCGTCCAGGCTGGAAAAAAGCGGTCTTCAATCCGGTGGAACCAGCCGAAAAAAGGCGCATGAGTTTGTCATCGGAACGGTGACCTGTAAAAACGGTCCGACTTGAACCGGAGCGGGCAAGCAATTGGTCGTCCATTCGCCGGTTGTCAAATTGCAGGCTTTCTGCAGTTGAAAATTGGATGCATAGAGCGGCCATTGAATTATCAGGCTGTTTCCGCTCGGGTAGGCCTGCAGGGTGAGCATGGGTGGAGGCTCGATAGTATACGGCGGGAGGGGTGTGGAATGTGGACCCGGTCGGCCAAGAGTGTACCATAAATTGCTTGTGTCATTAGGGTCCACGCAATAAAAAATCAAATTCGTTATGGAAACAGGATTGTTGCTTTGATCCACGATGTTGGTGAAATATAAGAAAGAGCAGCTAACGTTGTACGAGGTAGCTGGCCCATAATTGACATAGTAACCGTCTCCGTAATCATTTGTGACCACAAACTCAGGATATTCGGGTCCGTCGGACGCATTAAGGTGGTAAAGCTCCAGGCTCTGAGCCCGCCCGATACTCCAGCCGCTCATTGCGGAACCCAAAACGTTGGTCGAAATAGTAAAGGTTCGTGCGGTAGTGTATAGCAAAGGCCCCCCGCCCGCGATGCTGATCGTAAACGGTTGTACGTCACTGACCAAAAACTCGCCAGAGAAATCAATGCCCTGCTGGGGATCGTATTGGCCGGAAATTTGGCCTTGCACATTGTAACATGCTTGGAACGAAATTGAGGCAGGTGGTGTTTCATCATTGGTAGTCGGCACGAACTGAACCAGGACGTCTTCGCTGACGTCTATGATTCCGGAAACATAAGCGAAAGTATCGGCGGGGCCGGCGCCGATGGAAGGTTCGGCGTTGGCAGTTCCTGCAAGATAAGATCTGTCGCAGACTACGCCGTTGGTGTTGACAACCCGACTGAACCACAAATACCCAAAAACGGCATTTGAACTTTCGATAAACTGTGATTCCGTGTCCTGGCCAGCGCCGCAGTCCACATTGGTTTCGCCCGAGATGGCCCAATACTCGTTCGTGTCCTGCGCATACATGGCAGGCCCAAGATAAACGTCACAATCTGCTTGCGCCCGAAAAGTAAGAGACCAGAACGCAATGATGGCCATGACGACGCAGGTCCAAAAAGAAAAACAGGGTTTCATCCGATATTTTTCATCTGATTGGTTTTTCATGGCATTCATGGCGTGATTTTGGGTTACGGCTGTGGGCAAGGATAAAACGTTATGCTCTTCTGATTTCCCGACCCAACTCTCAACTTCGCCACGATCTAACGGTTTAAATCAAAATATGTCAAGCGATAAATACAAATATTCCGTGTGATTGGTGTCGTGCGTTTTGCATTACGGGGTTGAGCCTGGTTGCCTTTACATCAGGTCCTTGCCGAACCACCCAATGCGCGCTCACGTTCCAGCAGGGTCGGGTGCGAATAATAGAAGCCGCTGTAAAGCGGATGCGGAACGAGATTGCTCAAATTTTTTCCGTTCAGTTTTCGGAGCGCGGCAATCAGCGATTGGGCCTGCCCCACGGCCTGGGCGGCAAAGGCGTCGGCCTGGTATTCGTAACGCCGTGACAACCGATTCACCAGCGGTCCAATCCAAAATCCGGCAGTGCCGGCCAGCAGCCCAAATATCAGAAACGCGGGAGTGATGTTCCCGGACCCAAATCCAAAGGCGCGGTAGAACCATTCCTGCCGGGCCAGCACCGCCAGGACATAAAAGCCGGCCAATAAACTGACCGCCGACAATAACAGCATCCTGGGAATATGCCCTTTCCGGTAATGACCGATTTCATGAGCAACAACCGCTTCCACTTCCGGTTCGGACAGTTGCTCAATCAGCGTGTCGAACAGCACGATTTTCCGAAACCGGCCAAAGCCGGTGAAGAACGCATTGGAATGGCGCGAGCGTTTGCTGCCGTCCATCAGTTGGATGTTCCCGGCGCGAAATTGGGTTCTCCTAGCCAAATCCAGCAGTCCATTTCGCAGGGTCCCTTCGGGCAACGGCGTCAATTTGTTGAATAGCGGCAGGATCAGGACCGGGGCCAGTACACTCAAGAGGAGTTGAACTGCCATGACAGCGCCCCAATTCCACAACCACCACCATGACCCCGCCCACGTGACGATTTTCAAGAGCAGCGCCAGCAACGGATAGCCCAGGGCCACAGACAGCAGAAGCGCCTTGAGCCGGTCCGACCACCAGGTGCGCCAGGTCGTCGTGTTGAAGCCAAATTTCTGTTCCAACCGGAATTGTGAAATCCAATCCAACGGCAAGGTCAACGCCGACACGACGAGGCCGATTACAAACAGAAATGCCGCCATGGCCCAGGCCGACTGGCCCAAACCGTGTGCGAAAAGCCCAAATGTCCATGGCAAAATTCCGCTGAACAAAAAGACGATCAAAAGGAGGGTCCGGTAAACGGCCTCAACATTGCCAAATCGCTCTTTCGCCAGCGTATAGGCGACGGAATTATCATAAACTGATTTATTGACGAACCCCTGGAATGCCGGAGGAACCGCATCGGCGTGCGCCAACACGTGCCGGCGGTTGAGCGTCGACAGCCATAATTCGACCGACAGCCGGGCCAATAAAATTCCCGCAACACCCCAGGCAACTATCGTTTCAAAATGCATACGTCATTTATTTTGACATATTAATCATGGGAAAATTTTCAATCGATTGGAAGTTGGCAATTGGTGGAATTCACTGGTAAAAATTCATCATGCTTCAGGAATTGTGCGGCCGCTTTTTGCATGCCAGGAAATGCATTTTGTTTTTCACGTTCTTCGTTGGATTGACGCTCAGGAGTTGGGCGGCGGATGCTGTCAGGGCGCGGCCCAACCTTGTGGTGATTCTGGCCGATGACCTGGGCTTTTCAGATTTAAGCTGCTACGGCTCTGAAATCCCGACGCCGAACCTCGATCGCATGGCGGCCCAGGGATTGCGGCTTACGCAATTCTATACGACGCCGCGATGTTGTCCCTCGCGGGCCGCTTTCCTAACCGGGTTATATCCTCAACAGACCGGGGTAGGCGACATGATGGAGGACCGGGGTATTCCCGGATATCGCGGCGAACTCAACCGGAACTGCATGACCGTTGCCGAAGAACTGCGGCTCGGCGATTACCACACCGCCATGGTCGGCAAATGGCATCTCAGCCACATTTACTTCGACGGGAAGAAGCAGTTGAACTTCCAGTCCGATGTGCCGTTCTGGGACACCAAAGATAGCTGGCCCATGCAGCGCGGTTTCGAAAGTTACTTCGGCAGCATCCACGGCGTGACGAGCTATTACGACCCGTTTTCGCTGGTGGACGGCAACACTCCCATCCGGGCGCAAGGCACGAATTTTTATTATACCGATGTCATTACGGAACATGCCCTGACGGATCTTGATCATTACGCCGGCGCCGGAAAGCCCTTTTTCATGTACGTGGCCTACACCGCGCCTCATTGGCCGCTGCAGGCCCCGGAAAAGGATATCGCAAAATATCGCGCCCGGTACCTCGCGGGGTGGGACGTCATTCGCGCCCGGCGCTATCAGCGTCAGCTCAAAATGGGTATCATTGACAAATCGTGGCGCTTGTCGCCTCGCGACCCGCGCGTGCCGCCCTGGACCGATGTTGTGGACAAAGCATGGCAGGCCAATCGCATGGCCACCTATGCCGCCATGGTCCAGCACCTCGACGACGGCGTCGGCCAGATAATGGCCCGGCTAAAAAAATTGGGCATAGACGATAACACGCTCGTCATTTTCTTTTCGGACAACGGCGCTTGCGCGGAGGACGTCATGCCGGAATGGTATGATGTGCCCAGCCAGACGCGCGACGGGGAACATGTTTCAGCGGGCAACGACAATCATTCCGTATATGCCGGTCCCATTGACGTCTGGCAAAGCTACGGCGTTCCCTGGGCAAACGTCAGCGCCACGCCGTTTCGGCTCTACAAACATTTCGCCCATGAAGGAGGCATAGCCGTGCCCTTTATCGCGCGTTGGCCCACCGTGATTAAAAACACCGGCGCCATCTCGACAACGCTCGCCCATGTAACCGATATCAAACCCACTCTTCTTCAAGTGGCTGGCGTGAATCATCCGGACAGTTATGAGGGACATTCCCTGCTTCCCCTCGAGGGCGAAAGCCTTCTTCCCATCTTCGAAGGAAAAGATCGCCCGGACCGCGTCCCGGTTTTCTGGGAGCACGAAGGCAATCGCGCCGTGAGGCTGGACCGATGGAAACTTGTCGCCCTCCAGGGCCATCCCTGGGAACTGTACGACATGAAAACCGACCGGACCGAGCTGACCAACGTAGCGGCGCTTTATCCGGAGAAAGTCAGGGACCTGTCAGCCATGTACGATGCATGGGCGCAACGCTGCAACGTCGTCCCGTTCAGACAACTGCCGGGTGAACGGCCCATCGTGCCGGCGCAGGGAACATTGATGTCTGATGATTGACACACTTGATGTCCGCTTCTCTTTCGGGTTTCATGGCTTAAGATGAAACGCGTTTTTTTCATCACCGGCACGGACACCGGCGCGGGCAAGACCGTTCTGACGGTTTTGCTCGCGAAACATTTGCGCGCGCAGGGCGTCAACGTCGCCGCGCTAAAGCCTGTGTGCTCGGGCGGCCGCGGCGATGCGCGGAAGATTTTCCGCGCGATTGATGGGGCATTGTCGCTCGACGAAATCAATCCCTGGCACTTTAAAGCTGCTATAGCGCCGTCGCTGGCCGCCCGGCGCGAAGGAAAAAAACTGAAAATCGCCCAGGTCGCCGCTCATGCCCGGGCCATGGAAAAACGATTTGAGGTTGTGTTGATTGAAGGCGCCGGCGGTCTGCTGAGTCCGCTCGGAGACAATTTCAATTCCCGTGATTTGATTCTGCTCCTGGACGCCGTGCCTATCATCGTCGCGCCAAACCGCCTGGGCGTCGTGAATCACGCCTTGCTGACGCTCGAAGCGCTGCCGCCAAACTTTCGCGCCTGCGCGCGGGTCGTTTTGGTCTCGTTCGGCAAGCCCGACGCCTCGGCGAAATCGAACGCAGGTTTGCTGGCGGAACATTTTGATGCCAAACGAATCTTAACCGCCGGCATGCCGGAATTCGCCCGGAAATTATTTGAAGGGCTTCTGTAATGCCGCGCTCCAAATCGTTCTCGTCCTCGGAATCAATTTCCGGCCGGCCGCCTCTCTCCTCGCTTTTTTGCACCCTGTTATTCTTTGCTACGCTCGTTTTCCACGCCCAGGCCGAAACACCGGTCTGGGGCGTCAACGCAATCACTCTCGCGCCCGCCTATGCCTACACTCCCGCGGCTTCCGATCTGCTGACCAACACTGCAAATACCGTTTCACTAAACCGCTTTTATCGCGCCGGCGGCGCCGGTCTCGCTCGCGCTTCCACCGAATGCCGCTTTGCCATCGATTCCAGCAACCTGTTTGTCGTCTTCCGTTGCTCGGAACCGGACTTGTCATTTCCTGCAACCAATCGGGATTTGGATTGGTACTCGGTTCTTGATGTGCCGTCCGACCAGGATTCGGACTTTCCAGATAAAGTGGACCTTTATATTCGCCCGGACATGCGCGAGCCGGCTTTTTATCAATTTGCGGTAACATTGGCCGGCTCAAAATTCGCGTGTGAACGGGGAATAGAAGCCACGGAAGACACCGATGAAGATCAAAAGGGCAGCGGGCCGGAACACTTCAAAAAAATCCGGGAATTTGCAGCTACAGTATCCATGGGAACCAATGAGTGGACCGTCTTTCTTCGCATTCCGTGGAACGCCATCGGCGGAAAGCCGCCGGACGGCTTCGGTTTGCTGCCGGTGCGCACCCGCTGGCGCGACGGCGAAGTCGTAAGCCCCGTCGCATTTGATTTCCCTGAAAGGCCGCCGATGGACCTGTTCATTGAAACGCACTACGCCGGCGCTCCATCGGTCGAAATGTCCAGGTCCAGCCTGTGCCAATTGCCTTCCGGAGTCCTGCGCTGGCAAAGACCCGCGTTGCTGACGTATCCCGATTCCGAAACCGTCGGGGAAATTTGGAAAATGGAACAGTCACCGGACGAATCGACAAAAGACAATCTCGCAAAGCGCCTTTGGCTAACGCAGCGGTGGATGGATTTATTGACGCTGGAAGGCTTCAATTTTCGCCTCGAAAGAGGCTCCATCGTCACGCGCGACATGTCGCCCTATAACATCCGGCGCCATGTGAATGCGGCGCTGCAAAGAGGTGATATCAGGACGGCCGGCGAACTTCTCGATAATTACCTTCGTCATCTCGATATCGACTCACGAAAATGGTTCGCTGACGGCTCGCCTGGCGACATCGGGGAATGGACGCCAGTTTCGCGGGTGGACGGCTTTGAAGCCGATCATGACGTTTTGTCCCTGGCTTGTCTTGCGGGCGGTCAATCGGTGAACGTGCACCTTGCATTTCCTGCGAGTGGCGGCGTTCGACTCTACGGTGACGAGGAGGGATATTTCAAGCCGGCGGACCTATTGCCGTACACAATGGCTGCGAATGCGGAATCCTTTTCCATTAACACTTCAAGCGGCAGAGTGGATGTTGACCAGGATCCATTCGCCATTTCGCTTTACGATACCGCTGGAAATTTTGTGACGCGAATTGGCCCCAATGATTTATCGTTCCGATTCGGTCCCGACGGCAAAGTCACGGCCGTTGACTTTGAAAACAGCCTCGCCCGGGACGAAGTCATCTTCGGTTTTGGCGAACGCTACGACCGTTTCAATGAAAACGGAAACATCCTCACGCTGTGGGGTATGGACGACTGGAATGGCAACACGATTGGCCTGATGAACCAAACCTACAAACCCATCGCGCTCTTTCACAGCTCCAAAGGCTACACTATATTTGACAATTCAACGTATCGATTGCGCGCCGACATCGGTAAAACTGAGTCGCGCCGGTATCGGCTCACGCAGCAAGGGCCCATTTTTGATTATTATGTTTGGATCGGCACGCCTGAGAGTGCCATAGCCTCCTACACGACCCTTACCGGCAAACCTATCTTGCCGCCAAAATGGGCGTTTGAGCCGTGGATGGGCCGGACCGGCCGCGGCTGGAACGCTCCATCCCACAACCCGGTCGCGGAGGAAGAAAAAGTAACCGAACAATTCGCGGCGCTCGATATTCCGCATTCAGCGATTTACTCGGAAGGTTCCGGCGCGGATTCGCCGGAGCTCAACCAGTTCATGGCCGCGCATAATATCAAGGTTTTGTCATGGTTTTGGCCGGTCATTTCCGAATCCGAGCAGGCCCGGCTATTGCCCGAAGTGCGAACAAATGAATTGCCGCTCTTGAATGCCGGAAGCATCGAGGCCTCGCGCGAACTTGGTTACGTTGACTTCAGCAACCCGAACGCACTGGAACTGTTCCGGCAGTGGTGGCGGCACAGGCTCACAATCGGCGTGGCCGGAAGCATGGTGGATTTCGGCGACCGCGTGCCCGAGCAAGCCATTTTTTATAACGGGAAGCGCGGCGATGAAATGCATAATTTTTACGCTTACGATTATCATCGCACGTGCAGCGAAGTGTTCCGGGAAAAACGCGGGGACGATTTCATACTGTTTGGGCGCGCCGCGGCTCCCGGCGACCAACGCTGGGTCGGCCAATTTGCCGGCGACCACCCGGCAAATTTTCCCGGCCTCCAATCCGTATTCACCGGCGCTTTAAACCTTTGTGCCTGTGGGTTTTCCACCTGGGGCAGCGACCTGGGCGGATTCCTAGGCTGGCCTGAACCGGCAGTCTATATGCGTTGGACCCAGTTCGGCTGTTTCAGCCCGTTAATGCGCTGCCACGGACGCACCCCGCGTGAACCGTGGAATTTCGGCGACGCCGCCGTCGCCAATTATAAATTCTGCACATGGGTGCGCGAAAATCTGCTGGACTATATCTATAACGCCGCCGCGGACGCGCATGACACCGGCACGCCCATCATGCGTTCCCTGGCCGTGGCATTTCCCGACGACCGTTCCGCCGCCGCGAACGACGGCGAATATATGTTTGGGCGCGATCTGCTGGTTGCGCCGGTGCTCACAGAGAACAACACCAAAACCATTGTTTTACCGCCCGGCACATGGACGAGCTTATGGAACGGCCAAAGCGTCCAGGGCCCGGTCAATTTCACAACAGAAATTCCCTTGAACACCATTCCCGTTTACTTGAAACGCGGCTCAATTGTGCCGGTATATCTCAATCGTGACCTGCAATTGGGCCAAAGCATGACCGATGGGAACGTCAAGGCGCTCATCGTCACTCCTCCCGACACGGATGACGAAGCGAGGTTCGATTACGACGCAACGCCAATTTCTCCAGAGCCGGCCCGACCCACGCCGGGCGCTGAGGTCAAATTGAGCCGCGAAACAAACGGATTCACCGTAACCCTCAATCAATTTGGACCCGATTACTTATTGGTCTGTGGGGTGAAATCCGCCGCTTCAGTGACACTGAATGGTAAACGCCTGTCGAAAGAGTCGGGCCAAAAATTTTCGTCCATGCAATCCGGTTGGCAATTTGACTCACCCCTGAATCGCCTGGTCATTCGTCTCCCGGCAATCCATGCGACAATGGAGGTTAAAATAACCGGGATCTAAAACAATTCCAGGTCATTACTGTAGTGCCTTAAATTGGTTTGGTGTAAACGCTTTAGCGTGCTCTGGACGGCGAACCCGGAACACCCTGAAGGGTGGACACCAAACCGGAATGGCTCACTACCGTCGTCACCTTCGCCTCGACAAATCGCCCTGATTTCCTAAATTGTCAGCAATGTCATTGTCCAATCAGCCATTGGTGATCGCCGGCAGGATTTTCCGCTCGCGCCTGATTCTAGGCACCGGAAAATTCTCGTCACCCGAAGCCATGCGCGAAGCCATGGACGCCAGCGGCGCCGAAATGGTCACCGTCGCCCTGCGCCGCGCCGATTTGTCCGGCAAAGGCGATCCATTCGCCAATATCCTCGAATTTATTGACCCCAAAAAATTCCTTTTACTGCCCAACACGAGTGGAGCGATGAACGCCGAGGAAGCCGTGCGCCTGTCCCGCCTTGCCGCTGCCGCCGGACTTCCGAAATGGGTGAAACTGGAAATCCATCCCGATCCCCGCTATTTGCTGCCTGACCCGGTGGAAACATTTCGCGCCGCGGAAATCCTCGTCAAGGAAGGATTCACCGTCCTGCCTTACATCAATGCCGACCCGGTCCTGGCCAAACGCCTGCAGGACGTCGGAGTCGCCACCGTTATGCCGCTTGGTTCGCCGATTGGCTCCAATCGTGGCGTCCAGACACGCGACCAAATCCGAATCATCATCGAGCAGGCGACCGTACCGGTCGTCGTGGACGCCGGCCTGGGCGCGCCCAGCCACGCCGCCGAAGCCATGGAAATGGGCGCCGACGCCGTCCTGGTGAACACCGCTATCGCTGTTGCCGCTGAGCCGAACAAGATGGCGCAGGCATTTAAAATGGCCGTTGAAGCCGGTCGCGCCGCTTTCGAATCCGGCCTGGCGCAGCAAAGTGAAACCGCCAGCGCAACCAGTCCCTTGACAGCATTCCTCGACTGAACACAACACTCATGAAGCCCGAATCCCTGCCGCTCTCTCGCGCGCGCCAAATCCTGGGCGCCGCCGCCAAAGCCCGCGTGCTGGTCGTTGGCGACGTCATGCTCGACCAGTTTATCTGGGGAAATGTCGCGCGAATCTCGCCTGAAGCGCCCGTGCCGGTCGTGGATTTCGAGAGCGAAAGCTTCATGCCCGGCGGCGCCGCAAATGTCGCCCGCAATCTAACCGCCCTCAGCGCGAGAACTGAAATCTTCGGCGTTCTCGGCAACGACACCGCCGCCCATCAACTTAAAAAACTTCTCGCCGAACAAAACGTCGCCTGTGCGGGTTTGATTGAAAACCGGGCGCGCCATACCAGCGTCAAGACGCGAATCGTCGCCCACAAACAGCAGGTGGTCCGCATTGATCGCGAATCCCGTGATGGCCTGGACGGAAAACTGACCGCCCGCCTTCTGGCCGCAATCAAATCCCGGTTGAACAAGGTGGACGCAGTCATCATGGGCGATTATGGCAAGGGAGTTATTACCCAACCCTTGCTCAATGGAGTCAAAATGGCTTGCCGCGAGCGCGGCATCTGGCTGAGCCTGGACCCCAAGCCCGTGCATCATCTCAACTTGAGCAATCTTTCGCTCATTACGCCAAATCGCAAAGAAGCTTTCGAGCTGGCCAATTTGCCGGACGAAACCCGCAACGCAAATCCGATCGCCGACCACAACCTGATGCTCGTGGCCGAGCGGTTGCTGAACGAACTGCGCCCGGCCGTGCTGCTGATTACCCTCGGCGAGCTCGGCATGTTGCTTTGCCACCGCGGCCGTAAACCGTTCCACATCCCCACCGTCGCCCAGGAAGTGTTCGATGTCTCCGGCGCCGGGGACACCGTCATCGCCACGTTCTCGCTGGCCATCGCCGCCGGAGCGTCGCTGGTGGAAGCCGCCATCCTGTCCAACCACGCCGCGGGCATCGTCGTCGGCAAAATCGGCACAGCCACAACATCACCGGAAGAGCTGCTCAACAGCTTCAACCACAAATGAGCTTTTTCGGCATCGTAGCGCAGGTTTCCAAACCTGCCGTACCGCCGATTTCCAAATCGGCAGGCCGTGCGAGCGCAGACGATCGTGAGATTCGCGGCAGACCTGGAAGTCTGCGCTACATTGAAGTCTGAAATGGACGCCGCCAAGATCACTGCCGATGAAATCCGCGCGATGAAAGCGCGCGGTGAACGCATCGCCGCGCTCACGGCTTACGATTTTCCAATGGCCAAATTGCTCGACGAGGCGGGCATACCGTTTCTGTTGGTTGGCGATTCGCTCGGCATGGTCGTTTTAGGTTATCCGGACACCACCCATGTCACGCTCGCCGACGTCGAGCATCACGTCCGCGCCGCCGCGCGCGCCAAACCACGCGCGTTATTGGGCGCCGATCTTCCTTTCAAAACCTACGAAACCGCCGGTGAAGCCGCCGCCAACGCCCGCCGCCTGGCGGACGCCGGCGCGGAATATGTAAAGCTGGAAGGCGGGCGCGAAGTATTGCCCCAGATTCGCGCGATCCTGAGCGAGGGCATTTCCGTTTGCGGTCATTTGGGAATGCTGCCGCAAAGCGTTCGCGAAGAAGGCGGTTACCACGTCAAAGGCAAAAAGGCGGACGAACACCAGAAGTTAATCGAAGACGCTAAGTTATTGGCCGACGCCGGCGTCTTCGCCGTTGTGCTTGAATTGGTTACGCCTCCCGTTGCCAAAGAAATTTCCGAGGCGATCCCGATTCCAACCATCGGCATTGGCAGCGGCGACGGATGCGACGGCCAGATTTTGGTGACACATGATTTGGCCGGGATGTTCCCATGGTTCCGTCCCCGCTTTGTTCAGCCCCTGGCGGATTGCGCGGCCCAGATAAAATCAGCGGTTGAAAAATGGAAAAAAACGGTGCAAGAGAAGAGAAAGAATTGATTCAATGTAAACATTCTGAATTCTCGACTGTCTTAATTAAGATGAAGACCCGTTGCAATCTCCATGAACCGTGTTTGGAGCGCGGCTGTGTCGAAGACCAGCCGCAGCACGCAGCAATTCTCGTGAGCGCTGCGGCTGGCGCCCCTTCGCCCCCCACACAGCCGCGCTCCAATCCACCAATCCAAAAATCCATTAATCCATTTTTAGTTCTGGTTCTGATTGCCCTGGTCCCGCTGGCCGGCTGCGTGACCAAGGCTACCGCGGACGCCCAGGCCAGAGCGGCATTTCTGGCCGGAGAAAAAGCCGCGTATCAAAATATGCAGTCGTCGCAAACGGCCATCGTTGTCCTGGGCGAAGTCCAAAAGCACCAGGTTCCGTGGGTTGCCGGTCTCACCCTGGCCCAGGCCATCTCCACCGCCGGCTATAACGGCGCGCATGATCCCACCGAGATCATCTTGAGACGCAACAGCGTTCAAACCGAGATTGACCCCAAACAACTCCTCAACGGCAATGACGTGCCCCTGCAGCCCGGCGACGTCGTCTCCATCCTCAGCCAGTAACTTCAGTTCATTCTCTTTCTCTTTTCGTCCTCGTCCTCGTCCTCGTCCTCGAATCGTCATTCCGAGCACCCCACTAAAGCAGCGTGTTGATAACTGGGTGTCCATGGTGCTCAAATTTTGAAATGCGCCCGTGCCTTTTGGGCGTATCCGAACACTGTTCTTGATGTCGCTGGTGGTAGGGACATCGCGCTGCGATGTCCCCGCCCGCGTAGAGCGGGCGGAACATATGTGGACCGACGTCCGATTCCACTTGTTGCGCCGCTGCACGCGGCGCCGGACGCCGCAGCGCAGCGTCCCTACCAAGAACAGTATCAAGATGCGCCGCTCAAAATCGAATATTGCTCTTTTTTGCCCAATAGATACAATCGCTTGTCTATGGACATACTAAATCTTACATCGGCGCAGCTTAAGCACGCCGCTGACATCAAAGAACAAATCGCCGCACTCGAAGAGGAGTTGAAATCCATCATCGACGGCAGCAATGGAGTGCCTGCTCCATTCCGCACCCGAAGGAACAACGTGAGTGCAGCCGGACGCGCCCGCATCGCCGCGGCTCAACGCGCCCGCTGGGCCAAGTTCCGAGGTGTCAAAGGCGCGTCTGGACGCGCCAAAGGTGCGAAGACGCGGACCATGAGCGCCGCAGCGAAGGCGAAAATCGCCGCCGCCGCGCGCGCCCGCTGGGCCAAGGCGAAAGCCGCAGGGAAGAATTCGCTCTAAAATCCGCGAACGCATAATTTAACGGGAACGATCACAAGAGTTGGAAGGCCATGGTTTACCCATGGCCTTTTGCATTCCCCTCACTTCGGCATTCGGCGTTCGATGTTGGATGTTCGATGTTACGAATTACGAATTGCATGAATTAAAACTAACGTCGAACATCGAACATCGAACACTGAACATCGAACGTGGGACGACTTGTCCCGGAAGGGACTAATGGAAATAGCCCGGCGTTTCAACGCCGGGACCCGGTAGCAAAAACCTCAAGTCCCGTCAGGGACGGCTGGCTTGTTGTACTCAATCGCGGAATTTTGCCGGATTGTTCCGTCGCATATCAACTGCGGGCAGGGATGCCCGCGGAACCGGCAGGCGAGACGCCTACCCTACGTTCGGGACCCTGCACACTTTTTGGCCATAGGGATTTCAAAAGGGAAACGAAGCCGGACAGCGTGAATAAAATGCGTTTTTAAGGGAATTGGACCTTTTTATCTGTTGGCCTGGAAACAGGAGCCTTCCTCACGCGAAGGGCGCAAAGTCCGCAAAGGATTCTTAGCAATTCAGTCCTTTGCGTCCTTGGCGACCGTTGCGTGAGGCTTCGTGGAGTCGCGCCAGCACGCGAAGTATGTGGACGGAATACGCCAACGGCGTTACATCACTCAGCCCTGGGTTGCCGAATCTGAGAGGCTACCCAGGGTAAAATGTCTCCCGGATTCCCATCAACCTTGAAAAGGTTGAATCAATGAACGCGGTCGAAGCGGACCCCTGCACACATTTTTTGGGTATAGGCGGGGAAACTGGAAACGAACAGAAATCGAGGGTGAAAAGTGCGGTTTTATTGGGAAATTTGAAAAACGAGCCTCCAGAGGGTGGAAACGGGGGATATCCCTTTGGGACCGTTATTCTTATCAAATGCAAGATCGGCCAACCGTAACCGTATAGGCAAATGATCGCAGAAATGAACTAAACCAAAGAAAAATATGAAGCCCGAAGCCGTCCCGCACGTCTTGTGTCAAAATAGTCCTTCGAAATCGGTTCAAATTTTCGAGTACATCGGCATTTTTCTCGCCGGTGGGATTGCGTTTCTGTTCGTTTGGTGTGTCGCCTTTCAGATGAGCCACAAGCGGTCTCAGATAAATGCCGGCGCATTTCCGATGCACCGAAAAGATACAGTGGCCGACTACGTCTTCCTGTGTGAGCATCTATTTAAACCGTTACCGCTACAGGGCGAGACGCAAATCCGATTGCCTCCCGCAATGATCGAATTCAGCCTGCAGCAGGAGCAGAATGAGCTTGCCGAGATTTCCGGGCGTGCTGAAAGATTGGCGCCAATTGCCGGACAGTTTTCCGGCCTGATCTCCCGGGCTGAATATTTTCAACAGCATGCTCCGCGACTTTCACCAATTGTCTTTAATTCTGCAGTCGCGGTTTTGGGCTTATACACAGGCCAGGGTGAAATTGCCGGGGCGGGCGGGGTGAAGGCTTTAAACGCCACTGAGAGCGTTTGGGACGCCGTCAACAAGGAGGAAGAACTCTTCAATGATCGCGACATACTGGCAGTTCGCCTGGCCCATCTTGCAAAAACTTTCTCGGCTCCGATTGGGGAGTCGGGCCTCGTTGATTGCTCGTTTAAGGACGAAACACCTGCATTTCTCCAATCGAGAACGAGACATTCGCTGACACTAACGAATTCGTCCGGAAGGGAATTGCATAATTGTGTTGTGGCCGTATTTTTCTCAAATGCTCGCGGGGATTCATGCCTGAACTTTTATTTTGTTCCTGAGTGGCAAATTGGCGAAACGCGAGTGGCAAACTATTCAGATGCTCTTGATTTTCCTAAGGACACTGTCAACAAAATCACTGAGGTGGACATCGGATTTTTTTCGAAAGACTGCTCGATCGAGCCCTTTGCAATCAAGAGACCATCTGGAGGCTGGCCTACTGCAAGTTAAATTATAGTGATCACGTAGCGCTGGGCACCCCTCCAGTCTCAGGAACCCGGGGCGGCGCTCTGGGACTCGCTTGCCCCGGGCTAGTATCGGCCGCCCTGCAGCAGCCCGCGAAGGGTGTGTTACTCGTGCGTGAAAGTCGCACCCGTCGAATTAGGCGGTTCACGACGGAACGGCCAGGTGCCTGTTCAGCCGCGAGGCTGAAGGGGATTG
>DATJTK010000077.1:0-10133 GCA_035503455.1 Candidatus Sulfotelmatobacter sp.
TTGAAAGAGCAAGGGCTGTTCTCTACAGTCTGTTGTCGAAGAAGCGGCGTGTGGCGTTTTCATTTGGCTTAGTGAAATCAAGCCTATGGACGCTCCAGCCGCTTCTTTGGTTAATCCCTTTATGAAATATCCGGGCTAGAGATTTTCATTGTGTCGTTTGAACCGCTTCAAACGTGAATAACAACGGCAGATGCGGTCCTTTTCGACGTTCCGGCAATTCCAACTCCCAGCGCCATGCCCTGACAGAGCCACGCATTTCACATTTCATATCGGAGGATTTAACTTTGGGTAAAACTACCAGGGAAAAGCCGTCAGCGCCCACCTGCCGCTCCAGCCCTTTGGAATCGATTGAATAGATAATTTCTTTTCCATTTTCCGGAATTTGTACGACTTGTCCGGACGCTGTCGTTTCGATGCGGATCGTACCGTTTGCGCTGCGCACGTCCGCCCGCCAGCGCTCGCCGGCCCGCAACGCAGCGCCGACGTCGTCGGTTGTCGCTATCAACGCCCTAAAACCGTCCCAACATACGAAGAATGAGACCGAGCCAACGCTCGCCAGGATGACAAACACCATGAGATAAACCACGCACTCGATGAGCGTTATCCCGGATTGCCTCCGTCTGCGCGCCAGGTTGCAACAACATTTCATGGAACAGTGACCTCCCGCACAACCGCGCCCGTGCCGATGCGCGTATTCGGAGTCCACTCCAGCCGCAGATGCTTTCCGTTTTTGGTTAATTCAAACTGTCCCGCCGGGAGATTCGTGGCGGCCCGGCAATGAACCATGTAGACACGCGTGCCGTCGGGAAATTCCGTCCAGGCTCCAGCCGCGAGAACTTCCATCTCTCCATCCACAATTTCATTTGCGACGGCCCGGCAATAATCCGCGCGAAGCGCCTTCCGCTCATTGATGAACGAAAAAGCAAGAGGAATGATGGCCAGCGCCAGGAGCGCCAGCGCAATAACGAGATCCAGTTCCAAAAGACCGTGCTCTTGCCGACGATTTCGGCACGACGATTTGAATGCATTTTTCATAACTATAACGCTCCCCTCGTCGCGACAATCAAAATGCCAAACATTGCGGTTGCTATTAATGCGACGAGGAAGCCATTGAATATCACAATTCCCGTCGTTAAATAATGGGCAGTCGCTTCCTCCTGTTGAAATGCCTTGGAGTCCAAGGTTTCATGCCAGCCACGCAATGCTGCCAAAAACCCTCCGCGCCCATGGATCGCATTGGTGAAGCGCCAGTGAAACTCCCCGCTTTCATCGAACGCCCGAAGAGCGTCATTTAGTTTGACGCCTTGCCTAATGGCCTCCAGTATGCGGCTCACGTGGCGCCGGCAAATTTCATTTGCCGTGCACTCTCCCGCCAGGCGCACTGCTTCAACTTCCGGAACACCGCCATCCAACAATACAGCCAGCATGGCGGAGAAGGTCCGCTGCAACCGTTTTCTCTTCCAGGAAACATGCCAGGCCAGCCAATCCATTGCCGGATATGCACGCGACTGAAAAATCCGGACAAACCTTGGGCCGCCAACGTAGGCAATTGTGAGTGCGGCGATCAAAACAAAGACCACGACCTCACAAGCCACCAGCGTTCCCGTGTTTTCAAACACGAGCCGTGTTTCCGGCCATATTTTGACGTCCATGCCGGCGGCAACGTCTTCGAACCTTGGAACCACGAATACCGCCGTCAATATGACGACCGAGATAAAGGCGGGAGAAAAAAATAAAAAGGACCAAAAGCATGTAATGTACGGCGCTACGGACACCAGCCGGGCGATCGCGCAAAATTTCGCGGCAGGCAGGGATCACGCGCCTGACATCCCCAAGTTTTAGCCCGGCTAAAAGCATCGCGGAGATTTGCGGCGGCAGAAAGCGCGGCACTTTCTTCAACGCGTCTTCCAAAGCCAAACCGGCTTCTATATACAAGGCCAGCAAGTGGAACCGAATTCCCACCGTTCGATCCTTACTCTGAGCGAGCGAGAGGATCGTTCCTTCGATGGACTGCCCCCTTTTGAACGCGTCATCAACCAAATCAAGAAACAGCCGGGCCTTCTCCGCGCGCCGCATCGGCAGGCTGAAAAGAAAATGAATTGCATAGGTTGAGGTCAATATGCCGCCGAGCCAAAGAAACAACCAGAATACGGACTCTACAACCCCTATGGGGTCCAGAGGCGCCACGATTGAGGCAATGCCGGGTTCAAAATTCATTTTCGTAAATGTTGCAAGGTTTAATTGCCAGCAAGTGAGCTGACAAAAGACATTATCGCCGCCACAACCGGTTGAACCTGGGCCAGGATCATCGTGCCAATCGCCAGAATCGCGCAGGGCAGCGCCGAGTAGAGAAACATTTCGACACGGTAGGCGGCGCGAGAATGGTAGAGTTCCGCCGCGCGGTCAAAACCACTCTTTAAATCTTCGCCCGATTGCGCCACTGTCCAAATAAACAGTGGCGGAAAGACGCCCTTTGAAGTGCCGGCGGCGGTCATTTCAGAAAATTTCCCGTGACCCGAAGCCAGACGCTGCCGCCAATGCGCGATGTCACGCTCTGCCCGGGTCCCCGCCTCAAGTTGTTCAGCGAATGCCAGCGCATCACTCAGAGGCACGCCGTTTTTCAGCATCAGTGAAATCGCCGATGCCGCCTGTGCGAGACTTGCTTCTTTGAATGCCGGCAAAGTCCAGCGCAATTTGTCTCGCGCCGGAGCCGCCGCCAAGGCAATCAAAACCGCGGCAAAAGCCACCCCAATGCAAACCGGAGAAATCCATAAACCTGACTGGATTGCCGACGAATATACGGTGCCCCCCGCGTATTCGCTGATATCCTCAAAATTGTTCCAAATAAAGTTGCTCAGCAAATATGATATGAAGCAGGACAAAACGAGCGCGACAAACAGGAGAATTAAAGGATAAACCATCAGGCCTTTTAACCGCATCCAGATATTGCTTTGTCGCTGGTAATAATCCGCCAGCATAGTCAGCATGGCGGGCAAATCGCCGCTCTTGACCCCCACCAAAAGCATTCGTTTGTAAAGTTCCGGCAATCGACTCGACTTCAACGCATCAGCCATGGGCGTGCCCCGCGCCAGATTAGCCTCCAGCGACTCCAACTGGTCCCGCAATTTGCCGTTATGCATTTCCTGGCACAACCGCTTTAGCGCGCCCTCCAGCGGGATGCCATCGCGCAACATCGCCGCCAGTTGCTGGTTAAAAAAAGCGAACTCATCGTATTTCATAGGCCGAAGATCCTTCTAAATTCCGCTTCGTTGGTAACACCGGCATTGACCAGTGCGCGCGCAGCAGTTTCCAGCGTTTGCAGGGGCACGAGGGTCGCCAGTTCCCGCCGACGGATTCGGTCTCGCAGCGAATCATTAACGCGCAGCCATTCGACGAGCGGCACGCGCCCGGCATATCCGGTTTGCAAACATTGCCCGCAACCATCGCCGCCGCACCGGGCGCAAAGCCTGCGAATCAGGCGTTGGTTTAATACGAGTTCGACAGCGCCCGCCACGGCCGAGAAATCAGCGCACATTGCCATCAACCGTTCGAAGACACCACGGCACGATCCGGCATGCAGCGTTGAAATCACCAGGTGCCCCGTTAATCCGGCGCGAACCGCCAGTTGCGCCGTCGCTTCATCGCGAATTTCGCCGATAATCAGCACCTGCGGGTCCTGACGCAGCAAATGCCGCGCGGCCCGGGCAAAATCAAGCCCGATGGCTTCATTCACTTCGGTTTGCATCGCCCCCGGGACGATTTGCTCGACGGGATCTTCCACTGTGATGATATGGCGCCCGCCGCCTTCGGCCAAATGGCGAAGGCACCCATAGATGGTCGTAGTTTTACCGCTTCCCGCCGGCCCGGTGAGCAATAACAGGCCGCTTGGCTGTCTCAGATAATTCTCCAATTCTGTCCGCGCCGATCCCGGAAACTCGATCTCTGCCAAAGTTTTTGCCGAGCGGGCGCTAAACAAACGTAGGACAATTTTCTCACCTGTCACAGTCGGATAGGTCGCCACACGGACATCATTTTGACTTTTGAGATCTTCGCGAGGGATGCGCCCGTCCTGGGGCAGCGATTCCTGATACGTTTTCAGCCGCGCAAGAAATTTGATGCGCCCAAAAACTCGGGCGGCGGTTCCGGCGGGAAGCTCTTCGGCAGGTGTGAGCACGCCGTCCATCCGGAAGGCGACTTCCGCGAAATTACCACGCATTTGCAGATGGACGTCGCTCGCCCCAACCGCCTCGGCCTGATGGATGAGCTTTTCCAGGAGGCGCGGCGCAGAGACTTCAACAGGTGTTTCACCGTTTAATTGGCCTGCTTCTGCTATCATAGCCTGTACTCGATTTATTTATTCTCCGTCTGCGACCAAATATTGCATTCCGTGATCGCCTGTCATCAGCGCCTGTACGTCTCGCGGAAATTTTTCCGCGTCCTGTTGCAAAGTGCGTTCGCTTTTAAGCGCCGTATTGAGCAGCGGTACGAACAACACGACAGAAATTGCGCAGGCAAAAGCCAGGCCGCCGTTCCAACCCCATTGCGGCGCCCGACTCGTGCGCGGGCGTTCCATTGCCGCCAAACGGCTCAACCGCAAACGCACCTGTGCCGGAAAGTCGTTCCAATATTCATCCGATCGTTCCGGGACGCGCACCACGTTCAGCCTGGCTTTCAGTTCACGGTCATTCATATTACGAAAATCTTTCCACAGTTGCGCCGCGCCGGCAGAGATGCAGGAATTCATGCCCGGCGCTGCGGCCTAACAGTTTTTTTAACTTCCGCTTTGCGGCAAATACACGCCAGGAAACCGTTGTCTCTGAGCAATGCAGGACATGTGCCGCTTCGGCATGGCTTAATCCGTCGTAAATGGTTAGCACGATCGCCGCCCGTTGTTTGGCGGTCAATTGCATCAATGCAGCCTGTGCCGAGTCCGCCATTTCATTGCCGGAATGATTCGATTCTGTTTGTGCAAGCATTTCCCTGGCGCAATTGGCTTCCGCCCGAAAGCGCCGCGCTTCGTCCCGGCACCAATTCAGGCAGGCATGAACCGCAATACTATAAAGCCATGTGGCGAATTTCGCCTTGCCCCTAAACGACCGAATTTGTTCATAAGCGCGAATGAATGCTTCCTGCGCGAGGTCTTCGGCGTCGGCTATCGAGCCCGTCATCCGGAATGTGAGCGCATGAACCATTTGTTGATGGTTTCGCACCAGCGTTTCAAATGCATTGGCATTGCCGCACTTGCATTGCGACAAAAGTTCATCATCGGCTTCAGCCATGCTGTGTGCTTTTACTGGGTTTGAACCCGTTGGGTGCTGAATCCTTTGAATTATTTTTTTGTCCGGGTTTGAAGCGCCAATTCCGGAAACGTCGCTGGTCAATGGCGGCACGGAAGTCATCATTTCGTTACGGATCTACCATCAATTTTATCGCCGCGCGCTTTCATTTGGGCGGTTTCGGTCAGGGGGATGGCGCCGCCCTGCAAATAAGTGACAGACTGAATGACCAAACGTCACGGCGGGAATCTCCGAAAAATGAAATCTTGACTCAACGTCGAGCAGCACGAACCCCGCGAATGCGAGGGACAGATTAGAAATAATCCGGTTCATTCCCGGATTTCCACTTGATATTGCAGCCCATGCTCGGCTTTTGAGTGGAGGAAACCGGCTGTCCTGAAAGCACCGCGTCCAGCGCGGCGCGGAGGTCTTTCCCGGTTACTGGCGCGCCGTTGCCGGGACGGCTGTCATCAAATTGACCCCGGTAAACGAGCTTTTGGTTCTTATCAAAAAGGTAAATGTCGGGCGTGCACGCCGCGCGATACGCTTTTGCAATGTCCTGCGTTTCGTCGTACAAATAGGAAAAATTGTAGCCGGCTGCCTTGACTTCCTCCTTCATTTTCGCCGGGCTGTCTTCGGGATAGCTGGCGACGTCGTTGGAATTGATGGCGACGATGGCCACGCGTTTTGAAGCATAATCCCGCGCAAATTGCGCGAGCCCTGAGCGAATGTGTTTCACGTAGGGACAATGGTTGCAGATGAACCACACGATGAGCGCCGGCGCGCCCTTGAAATCCGCCAGTGAAACCAATTCTCCGTTTGTATCAGGCAATTCGAAGTCAGGCGCAGCCGTGCCCAGCGGCAGCATCGTGGAAGGTGTCAATGCCATACTCTGAATTTGGAACGTCACCGCGTTTTCCGCAAGAATCAAGTTTGGGCTTTAATCTTCATCGTCCCCGTCCCCTCTGGCACCCTGGTTCGGCCCGGACGTTTGTACAGTGTCCAAAAGAAAACGATGCCAAAATAACCCTCTGTGACAATTGCGTAAACAGTTCCATCGAGCGCTTGACTTGTTTTCAAAACATGTCTAAATGTCTGTATTACTAATAGTTCAGATGGTATTAGGCTGATGGAACAAAAGTTTTCAGTTTAGCGTTAACTTTACGCGAAGGCGTGAAATTTTTACGCTTTCTGATAAAGTAAAGAATATCACGCCCAATTCTTTGAATTATCTGAAGATTTTGTCACGGCACAGGCGATGCTGGCTTTGCGGGCGGCCAAAAATGACTGCGAGGGAAATACCAAAGTTGAGAGACTTGTATTTTGGCGTTGGATTAAACATTTAGGCAATATGAATGTAAAACGACTTAAAAAGGGGGGCGTTGCCTTCTTTCTGTCTCTACTGGCTTCAACACTTTTGGCCGCCGGGCCGCAAATTCTGCATGGTCACGTGCCGGCAGTTGTGGCGCATATGACGCCGCTGGGAACGCTGCCCGAAACAAGCAATTTAAATCTTGCCATCACGCTGCCACTGCGAAACCAGGCCGCGCTTTCAAATTTGCTCAGCCAGATTTATGATCCTGCCAGCCCAAACTATCACCATTACCTGACGCCGGAGCAATTTACCGAAGAGTTTGGTCCAGCGGAAAGCGATTACCAGGCGGTCATCGATTTTGCCAAAGCCAATGGCCTGCACGTGACTGCCACCTGGCCCAATCGCCAGTTGCTGGATGTGAGCGGCACAGCCGGTCAGGTCGAACGCGCCTTGCATCTGACGCTGAACGTTTACCGGCACCCCACAGAGAATCGGAACTTTTTTGCTCCGAGTGAAGAGCCTTCCCTGGATTTGTCGGCGCCCGTTCTACATATCAGCGGGCTGGACAACTTTGAATTGCCTCGTCCGCGCCTCGTCGCCAGACGTCTGGGCACCACTCAAAATGTCTCGGGCAATTCCGGTTCGGGTCCCGGTGGCGCCTATATGGGAAAGGACTTTCGGGCGGCATATGTTCCTGATTCTTCACGAGACGGTTCGGGGCAGATGGTTGGTCTGTTGGAATTTGACGGTTATTCTGCCAGTGACATTAATGATTATGAAAGCCAGGCCGGCCTGCCGAACATTCCGCTGCAAAGTGTATTGATTGACGGGGCGAGCGGCGGGCCGCAGGATCCCGGTGGCGCTGACGTGGAAGTGGCCCTGGACATGGAGGTGGCGATTTCGATGGCAACGAATCTGTCCAAACTGGTGGTTTATATCGCGCCCAATGGCCGGCCCTTCGAGGACATCCTCAATTCGATGGTGCTCAGCAACCAGATCAAGCAATTCAGTTGCTCATGGTATGTGCCTGAGGGGACGGAGGAGCCGGCGGCGGACCAGATTTGGGAGCAAATGGCGGCGCAGGGACAATCCTTTTTCAGCGCCTCCGGCGATAGTTGCGCCTACACGGGGTTGATTCCGTTTCCGGGTGATTCGCCTTATATCACCGAGGTGGGCGGGACGACCTTGAGCACGAGCGGGCCTGGGGGCGCGTGGTCATCGGAAACGGTTTGGAACTGGGGCATCGAATTTGGCTCTGAATACAACGGCGTAGGCAGCAGTGGAGGCGTGAGCACGCAATATCCGATCCCGTCCTGGCAGACCAACATCAGCATGACGGCCAATCAGGGCTCAACCACGAGGCGCAACACGCCCGATGTGGCGATGACGGCGGACAATGTTTATGTGCGTGTGGATAACGGGAATTATTCGGTGGGCGGCACCAGTTGTGCGGCGCCGTTGTGGGCTGGGTTTACGGCGTTGGTCAATCAACAGGCTGCCGCCAGCGGCAAATCTTCAGTTGGATTCATCAATCCGGCTCTCGACGCCATTGGGAGCGGGCCGAGCTATGCTTCAGATTTTCACGACATTACCACCGGAAACAATACCTGGAGTGGAAGTCCGTCTAAATTTTACGCTGTGACGGGTTATGACCTCTGCACCGGCTGGGGAACACCGGCGGGGCAAAAGCTCATTAACGACCTGGCCAATCCCGAGGCGCTGGTCATCTCGCCGACGGAGGGTTTTGTATCAACGGGCGGCGTTGGAGGGCCCTTTACGGTCACCTCTGATGAGCTGTCATTGACCAATTACGGGACCAATGTATTGACCTGGACGCTCACCAATACGTCGCTGTGGCTGAACGTATCGTCGGAGGGAGGGACATTGACGCCTGGCGGGCCAGCCGCGGTGGTGACTGTGAGCCTGAACAACACTGCGAGCAATCTGACTGTAGGGACCTACAGTGCGACACTATGGTTTACGAATGTGAATGACGGGTTTGGCCAGGGCGTGTCATACACCTTGAATGTGATTGCGCCGCCGACGATCGCCTCACAACCGACTAATGAGTCGGTGCTGGAAGGGGCGACGGCGATATTTACAGTGAGCGCGACCGGAGGATTGCCCTTGTCGTATCAATGGCAATTGAACGGGACGAATTTGACGGATGGCGGGAATATTTTGGGTTCGCAGACCAGTAATCTGATGGTGAGTGATGTGTCGGATGCGGACGTTGGAACCTATAGCGTCACCGTGACGAACCTGGCCGGCATTGCCGTGAGCAGCAATGCGACATTGAGCATTGTTCCGTCTCCGCCGGTTATAACGGTACAGCCGGCCAGTCAAACGGCCGTTGTGGATCAAACGGTTGTTTTCAGCGTCGACGCTGTTGGCAACATGCCGATGTCATATCAATGGAGTTTTAACGGAACAGAAATTATTGGGGCCACCAACTCAGTTTATGTGCTTGCGGATGTCCAACTCACGAATGCAGGCACATATTCCGTAGTCATTTCAAACGAATTGGGTTCAGCCGCAAGTTCCAACGCGGTGCTGACGGTGCTTCCTTGCGATCCTCCGCCATCGGGCATTGCTGCCTGGTGGCCGGCCGAAGGCAACGCTGATGACATCATTGGCGCAAACAATGGCACTCCCAATGGCAACCTCACCTACGCCAACGGTGAAGTCAGCCAGGCTTTCGTTTTTGACGGTTACACCAGTTATATCACCGTTCCGGCTTCTCCGAGCCTGAACATTGGCACCGGCGGCGGTCTGACGATTGAATGCTGGATTAATCCCTCAGTCACCAACGCCATCAGCCCCGGCGGCGCTGGTGGTCCGTTGATTGAATGGGACTCCGATGACACTGATGGTTGCGAGTTTTGGGCCGATGCTGACAACAGCCTTTACGTCAACATCAAAGACACTTCCGGCAATCCTCACACCTTCCAAACCGCGGGAGGTGTCATTAACAGCAACACCTGGCAGCACGTGGCCCTGACATACGATGAAAGCAGCGGCCAGATGAACATGTACGTCAACGGCAATGTGGTGGGTTCGGCCAATTTCGGCGATTTTGCACCCCAGACTACATATCCGGTCAACTTGGGCCGGCGTACCGGAGAGGTTATCGGCGATGGCGATACTTACGCGGGCATGATGGACGAATTGAGCCTTTATAACCGGGCGCTTTCTTCAAATGAAATCGCCGACATTTACGACGCCGGCAGCGGAGGAAAATGCGAGCCGCCGCCGAACCCACCCGTAATTGTCACGCAACCGACAAACGAAACTGTGGCGGTGGGAGAAACAGCAAGCTTCAGTGTCGTGGCCAGTAGCACTGGCGCTGTAGCGTTGAGCTATCAATGGACCTTTGATGGAGCAAATCTGACCGGAGCAACCAATGCCATTTTAACACTGACTGACGTCCAGCCCAGCCAGGCCGGGACGTACGCAGTGGTAGTAGCCAATGCTTACGGTTCAACCGTCAGTTCCAACGCGACACTCACGGTTTATGGTGTGCCTCCATTCATCACGGAGCA
>DATJTK010000078.1:0-49231 GCA_035503455.1 Candidatus Sulfotelmatobacter sp.
CCGCAGCGCGTCGCAACGTTCGCGGCTGCGGCGGCTGGTGCCCCTTTGCCCCGCACACAGCCGCGCTCCGTGTGCCAATCGGTTCAGGGGTTCAATGCGCGAAGTTTTCCTTGGGCGAATTCTCACCCCGGCCCTCTCCCGCTGGGAGAGGGAGAATTGTCGTCCGGTGGCGGAACTTCTTCGACGACGGCCGAGGTCGGCCGTATGCGCCGCGAATTAGTCAGCGCGGGCTCACGTCCGCTGTTACGCACCAGTTTGAGTGTGCTTGCTGTGGTCCTGATGGCGTGTGCGGGTTGCATATCCGTGGCAGCGGCTACCCGGGTTGCCATTTCGGAGGACGCCAACAGTTTTACTCTTGATAACGGCATCATCCATGCGCGCGTATCGAAGCGAACGGGGAACCTGAGCAGTCTTGCCTTTCGGCAATTTGAAATGCTGGACGTCGGGGCCGGTTCTTCGGGTGGATATTGGTCTTACGATGTATCGCGAGAAGGACGGGCGAGCCGCGTCACCATTGATCCGCGTTCCAACGATGGACGACTCGGTGAAGTCTCTATTCAAGGCGTTTTTGGCGGCCGGCAGATGGCCGGTCCGGCTGTGGATATCCAGCTTCGCTATGCTCTGGCACAGGGCGACTCGGGCCTTTACGCATACTGTATTTTTTCGCATCCGACGAATTATCCCGCCACAGCCATTGGGGAAGGACGGTTTTGCGCCAAACTCAACGATGGGATTTTTGACTGGATGACAGTGGACTCGAATCGGAATGAGGAAGCTATAACGGCGTACGATTGGGACCACGGGACTGTGTTGAATTTTGCAGAGGCGCGCCGGATGAACACCGGGCTCTATCAAGGGCAGGTGGAACATAAATATGATTACAGCGCCAATCAATTCGAGACGCCGGCATGGGGCTGGTCGAGCACGGCAAAACATGTCGGGATTTGGTTTATAAATCCGGCTACGGAATATCTCAGCGGCGGTCCGACCAAGGTGGAACTCTGCGCGCATCGCGACTGCACGTTCACGGATGATTTAAATGCGCCCGCGCCTCCGTGCCTTCTGAATTATTGGCGCAGCAGTCATTACGGCGGCAGCGTGTGCAACATTGGCCCCAATGAAGCGTGGACAAAGGTCGTGGGGCCGTTTCTGATTTATTGCAATTCGGGAGAAAGCCCGAATGAAATGTGGAATGACGCATTGCGGCGCTCGGCGCAGGAATCGGAGGCATGGCCTTACGACTGGGTCCGCGGCGTGGATTACCCGCATCGAAATGAACGCGGCGTGGTTGAAGGAAAATTGATCGTGAACGACCCGCAGGCTCCGAACCTCCAAATGAGCAATTTATTGGTCGGTCTTTCGAGCCCGGCTTACACGGCTCCGGCCGTTTACAGGTCCCGGCGTTTTAATTGGTACGACTCATTCAACGAGGGCGAGAGCAATTCCAGCTCCTTCAATCGGGCCGGTTTGCGCAGGCCCGGGCCCCAGAGCGTGGATTGGCAAAACGATGCGAAACATTATGAATTCTGGGCGCGCGGCGACGCCGGCGGGAATTTTTCAATTCCAAACGTCCGGCCCGGGCAGTACACGCTTCACGCCATTGCCGATGGCATCCTGGGTGAATACGTTGTATCCAATGTCGTGGTTAGCGCCGGCGGAGTTTTGAACCTGGGGAGTCTCGTTTGGCAGCCCGTCCGTTACGGACGGCAACTGTGGGACATTGGAATTCCAAATCGTTCGGCCCGTGAATTTTTCAAAGGCGATGACTATTATCACTGGGGCTGGTATGTTCAATATCCGCGATTCTTTCCCGACGATGTGACTTACACGATCGGTCGAAGCGATTTTCGAAAAGACTGGTTCTTCGAGCAGGTCCCGCACGACGAAGACCCGTCGGACACGAACGCCTTTGAATACGGGCGCGCCACGACGTGGTCTGTTATCTTCCCGTTGTCTCGCGCGCCGTCCGGCAAGGCGATTTTGCGCCTGGCCATTTGCGGAGTCGGCGCCCGCGAAATCGCGGTGAGTGTCAACGGCCAGCCTGCTGGAACTGTGACCGACCTGGTCTATAATGCGACCATCAATCGCGATGGAATTGCCGGCTCATGGAGCGAGCACGATGTGGCGTTTGACGCGTCTTTGATGCAGGCAGGAACGAATATCCTGAAGCTGACAATCCCCGGCGGGAGCCTGACGAGCGGGATTATGTATGACTACGTTCGATTGGAGTTGGCGGCGCAGCCGAAGACGGTTGAAGCGTTGAAGCGTTGAAACGTAGCGCTGCGACAGCAAGGGACGCAAAGGACGCGAGGGACACAAAAATTAAGTCAGTCTATGCAACGTAAAGCGTTTAAAATGAAATTGAAGCCGGGCGTCGTGGCGGAATACAAGAGACGTCACGATGAGATTTGGCCGGAATTGCAGCGGGAATTGCGCGCGGCGGGAATCTCCGATTATTCAATCTTTTTTGACGAGGAGACGTTGACGCTATTCGCGACGCAAAAGTTGAGCGACAATAATTCAGTTGCCCGGCTTCCTCATTTGCCGCTGATGCAGAAGTGGTGGGATTACATGGCGCCGCTGATGGAGGTTCACGCTGACAATTCGCCCGTTGAAACACGGCTCATCGAGGTCTTTCATTTGGAATGAATATGCTTTCGCTAAAGCGAGGGCGCGAAGATGGTGTCCCATAGGGACAATTGGAATTAGCCCGGCGTTTCAACGCCGGGATCGAGTCAGAAATCGTATAAGTCCCGAAGGGACGGCTGGATACAACGGCCCGAATATATAAATATTTGGCCGGACAATATTCAGCCGTCCCTTCGGGACTCGTGTCTTATTCATTCGCCACCCGGCGTTAAAACGCCGGGCTATTTCCACTAATCCCTCCGGGATTCCCACGGAAAAAGTTTCGCCTGCCTTACGGAACGAGCTCGAGGGGGCGATGGGTTTGGCTGAGATGCTTGACCACCGCCTCTGTGCGGGAACGCACCTGGAGTTTTTCGTAGATATGCCGGATGTGGGTGTGGACTGTGGCGTAAGTGAGGCCCATGCTATCGGCCACTTCCTTATAGAGATAGCCTTTGGCAAGCAGTTCGATGACCTGCGCTTCGCGCGGTGAAAGACTTTGAGGCTCCTCGCGCGGCGGATGTTGTTGGAAGGATTGGACAATCTTTCGCGCAATATGGCTGCTCATGGGCGAACCGCCTTCGTGCACGTCGCGCACGGCGATCAGCAACTGATCGGGCCGCGTTTGTTTGAGCATGTATCCGGTTGCGCCCGCGGCCAAAGCGTCAAAAATGTGTTCGGTGTTTTGGTAAACCGTCAGCATGATGATTTGCGAGTTGGGCAGCAACGGTTTGAGACGGCGGACGCATTCCACGCCGCTGATGCCCGTCAAATTGATGTCCATCAGGATGACGTGGGGCCGAACCTTTGGAATTTCATCGAGAGCGTCCTCGCCGGTGGCGTGCTCGCTGACGCAGCGGTAACCGGCTGAACTGTCAATCAAACGACGCAGGCTTTCCCGGACTTTGCTGTCGTCTTCGACTATCGAGACTGAAATCGTCATAAAAACAGCGCCCGCAATTCGACGCTATTCGAAGTTACTTTGCGCGGGCGTGACCGCAATCGCCATAACTGGTGATGTTGTGCCGTTAAGGGTGACGGCCATTTCGACGCGCGTGCCTTTTCCGGGTGTGCTTTGCATGACGCAGCGTCCGCCTATGACCTCCAGACGCTTTTTGAGATTGGAAAGTCCCAGCCCCGAATTGAGCCGCTCGCTGGAGTGGGCCGGTTTGCCGCCGTCGTTGGCGCCAAAACCGTGTCCATTGTCCTCGACCACCAATGTAAATGCGCCGGCGTCCAGGCGCAGACGGAGCCAAACTTCCGTGGCTTGCGCGTGCTTGACGATATTATTCAGCGTTTCTTTCAACGCCAAAAAGAGATTGTACCGCAATTCGGCTTCTATCTGGGTGGCCGGAACGGCGGCGGGAATATCCATGCGGCAACGAATGCCCGCCGCTCTCAGAAAATCTTCGGAGTAGGCGGAGATATAATCTATCAAACTGACGAGCGTATCGCGTTGGGGATCCACCGCCCATACGATTTCGTCCATGGCGCGTGTCATGTCCCGTGCCGCGTCTGAAATGCGCTCCAATTGCGGGCCCGCCTGGTTCGGTTCGCGGCGTCCCAGTTCGCTCAGCAGAGTAATTTGCGTCAGTCCGGCGCCGATATCATCGTGGATGTCTTTGGCAATGCGGGCGCGGTCTTTTTCGATGGCGTGTTGCTGTTCCAGGCGTAACAGCGCGCGGCGATATTTGCGCGTGGCCACGGCCCGGACCGCCAGGCCCACGCCGCTCAAAACCAGCACACTCATGAGCACGATGAACCAGCGTGTTTCATAAAAATAAGGCAAAACGGTAAAGGCCACGGTTGCGCCGGTTTTGTTCCATACGCCGTCGCTATTACACGCAATCACCTGGAAACAGTAATCGTTCGGCGCCAGATGTTCGTAATCGGCCACACGCCGTGTATCGGCCTCGACCCAGCCTTTATCAAGACCTTCAATCCGGTAACGAAAGCGGGATTGCTCAGGCGCTTCAAAGCATAAAGCCGTAAAACGGAACTCGAACTGTTCGTGGCCCGGCGGCACAATAACTTTGGTCTGTGACAATGGCACTGCCTGGCCATCCACCAACATTTCTTCGACGGCCACCGGCGGCGGCAGCGAATTGCCCGCCAGTTGGTCCGGGTCCACGGACACGGCGCCTTTGACCGTGGTGAAAAGCAACCTGCCGTTGTCCGCCCGCCAGCATGCCGGTTGATAGCCGTCAGAACAAACCAGCGTCGGCAAACCTCCCAGGTGGCGGACCACGTCCACGGTATTGGCCTTGCCTGCGGCGCACGATTCCAGCGCGGCTTTCTCGACACAGCAGATGCCCTGATGCGTACCGAGCCACAGGCGGCCATGCTGGTCTTCCAAAATTTGGGTGATGATGTCGGGCAGCCCATTTGCGGTGCTGAACCGAATGAATTGTCCATTTTTAAACCGCAACAAACCGCCACGAAACGTGCCGGCCCAGACGGTTCCGTCTGAATCAACCAGCAAAGACCAAATTGGACGAGCGCCCATCGCATCCGTCGGTTGGAATGCTTGAACACGGCCAGGTTCGCAACGATACAGCGTGCCGTCGTCGGCGCCGCTCCAGATCGTGCCGTCCGGTGCTTCGGCCAGGGCGCGCACGGGCGATTCGGCCAAGCCGTCAGCCGCGCCAAAAACGTGCCGAGAAGTGGACGTATACCATCCAACGTTGACTTTGGTCCCAATCCATAATCGCCCGGCGCGGTCGGTCAACAAGGATTTGACTCCATGCACTCCCCAGGGCGACCGCTGGATCTGGCCGTCATGAAATTGAAACAGGTCTTCGCCGTCGCCGGCGCTGAGCCATAAACTTCCGTCTGCTTGAGGAAAAATCGAAAATATAAAATTAGCGTTGCCGCTTGCGTCGCAGCTCTGCAGGCTGCCTTCCTTATAGGCGTATAATCCTCCGCCCGCCGTCCCAATCCAAACAGTGTGGTCGCCGTCCTGGCAAACCGACAAAGCCGGCCATACCGGCAAGCCTTGCGTCTGTCCGATAATTTGAAAATGCCGTCGCGATAGCCGCACCAACCCGCCGCGGTCCACACCGAGCCATATCCCGCCATCGCGGTCCTCGAACCATGCGCCCACGCGATCACCGGGCAATCCTTCCCGAGCTGTGAACCGTTGATAGCTGCCGTTTGGAGTAATGTAAAAGACACCATTGCCGTAATGATTGAACCAGATGCCGCCGTTACGGTCTTCGTGGACGCCCATCGCGCGGCCGGACGCGGCTCCCAGCAGACCGTTCCACTCGGCGGCTTCTGCCATCCATTGTCTTCCGGCTTCTTCACGCAGACGATCATTGGACAGGATCCAAATGGTTCCTTTCGACGTCGGAAACAAAGTCACGGGGTCGAATGTTTCCAACGAATTTGTAGGGGTCATGTCCTCGAAACGATGTCCGTTCCAGCGGGCAATCAGGTTTTCTGCTCCTGCCCATACGCACCCGGCTGAGTCCGAAGCCAAAGTGAGCACTTTTTTTCCATCGAGGCCGGCGTCCGGGGGCAGTGGTTCGTAGCCCTCATTCACGACGCGGAGGATCTGCCCTTCTCGTGACAAAAACCATATCGTCCCGGTCTGATCCACGCATTGGAAAATCGGCCGGCTGTTTCCCGGCGGCGTCAGCACAGTCCAAGTGGTATTGGTCTCACCCAGGGCGCCTTTCAAAATTTCGCCGTATTGGGTGACAAATGTGACCTGGTTGGGCGAAGACGAGACCAAGGTTGTGTGAAGATCAAAGTACGGTTGGTCCGGCCATTCGCGGCGAAAAACGCCTTTACGGTACGAGGTCAGTCCGCCGCGATACGTGCTGATCCAAAGTGTGCCATTGGTGTCCAGGTAAAGTCCTTGAATCCGGCTGTGGCTTAATGCAGGAGTGTTTAGAGAATCATAAGTGACCGCATGCACTCCGTCGAAGCGTGTCAATCCCTCGTAGGTGCCCACCCAAAGGTATCCGTCGGGAGTTTGAGCGATTGCAGTGACGGTGCTGCCGGAGAGATTGTCTTCGGTGTCCCAAGTTTTTATTAAATAATCGCCTGAAACATACTTTGACTGGGAAACCGCCCGTTGCGGGAAAGCAACGAGTATAACGCATAGACTTAAGCCATATACGGTCCAGAACCGTATTGAATGACGGGCCAATGCGGGCATGGGATTAGTATCCGTGAAGTTTCGAAGCAAAGCAAGTTAGCCGATTGCGGAATGCGGAATTCTTTCAGTTCTTGGCGCCTTCGCGGGACCAATGGATGGCGTGGAGCATGACTTCGGTCGAGCTTTTAAGCTGCAGCTTTTCCTTGATGCGGTTGCGGAAGGAGTTGACCGTGGGAATGGTCACGTTCATTTCTTCGGCAATCTCGCGGACACCTTTGCCCATGCCGAGCATTTGGAAGACTTCGAGTTCGCGGTCACTGAGCCGTTCCAGCGGCGAGGGCGGCACTTCATCGGATCCGCGCATAAATTTGCTGATGACGGAGCTGGCCATCTTTTCGCTCAAATGCATGTCGCCGCCGAGGACTTTGCGAATGGCAATTTTGACGGTTTTGGCCGGCTCCTGCTTCATGACATAACCCATCGCGCCGGCCCGCAAGGCGCGTTCGGCGTAGAGCGATTCGTCATGCATGGAAACAACCAGGACGGGATAGTCCTCGCTTTCGTTTTTGATGGCCTTGATGAGGTCGATGCCGCTGGTGCCGCCCAATGTGATGTCCACGACGATGAGGTCCGGCTTGAGCTTGCGGATGTCGCGGAGAGCGCTCTCGGCCTCGGCCGCATCGCCGCAAACGGTGAGGTCGGGCTCACGATCAATTAGCTGGCGCAGACCATCCCGAAACATGGCATGGTCGTCCACGAGAAATATACGGCTCTTTTCCGGCCTGCTCACGATCACAATATAACAGATTTCCAGTTATTATTCTGCGGACGTTCAGACGCCGCAGGGTAGAAAACGCAAGCTATACGCGTGCCAGCGCCGGGAGAGCTTTTCAAGTCTAAAGTGGCCCCGATGGTCCTGGCGCGGTAATGCATGATGCGCACGCCCATGCCCTTGGAATGGCCGTTTGCCGGTTGAAAGCCAGTGCCGTTGTCCTGGATGCTCAATTCACACTGGTTTCTGGCCTGCTTGAGGGAAAGAGTGATATGCCCCGCTTTGCCATGCTTCACTGCATTCAGCACGGCTTCCTGGGCAATATAATAAAGATGGGCGGCCACGCCATTTTCGAGAATGGGCGCCGGCCCATCGCAAACAAAGTCGCATTTGATTTTAAAAAGATTGCCCGCATTGGCGGCGAGGTCTTCCAGGGCAAGCCCGAGGCCGCTTTCTTCCAAATGCACGGGAAATAATCCGCGCGCGACGCTGCGCGTCTGGGTGATGGCTTCGTTGACGAGGCTGCCGATGCGCTCGGCCTCGGAGGCTTCGGGGAAATTCCTTTCCTGAAGCTGGTCAGCCAGGATGTCCACCCGGTAGGCGATGCCCGCCAACTGCTGGCAAACGCCGTCGTGCAGGTCGTGGCCGATGCGTTGCTGCTCGCGATTGCTGACCTCGAGGATTTCCTTTTCCAGGCGTTTGCGCTCGGTGATATCGCGCGCGATACCCTCCACTTCCACGGCCTTGCCTTCTTTTTCGACGATGCGCGCGCCAATTTCGAGTTTGAGCCGCTGTCCCGGGCCGCCGGTGAAATCCCATTCGGCCGGCGGGCTATCGAGGCGCTGGACGATTTGCTGAAACCAGCGTTCGGCGGCGGCCCGCTGTTCTTCGGCAATGAAATCAAACAGCTTTTTTCCGGCAATTTCATCGCGGCCACGATTCAGGAGTTGTTCACCGGCGCGGTTGAGGGAAGTGATGCGCCCCTCGAAATCGCAGGTGAAGACCATGTCGTTGGCATTTTCAAACAGGTTTTGGTAACGCTCCTTCAAGGCGGCTTCCGCCTGGAGCTTATCGCGAATGATGCGCGTTTGCTTCTGGACGCGGCGGCGCAGGATGACCACCCATGCGAACGCGGCGATCATGACGAGTCCCAAAAAGCCGAGGGCCCACAATAATTTTTGAAGGTCCCACCATGGCGGCCATTGAAGAACGTGAACGTCCCCAGCCGTGCGCATTAAAAGGCGAAATGATTTTGCGCGCCAGGCCTCGCCCGCCTGCCAGGCATTGCCGGTTTCAATGAGGCAAACGCCGGTCACGGCCACTTGGGTGCCGTTTTCCAGGTAAGAAAAGTCCGTTCCGGCGGTTTTACTTTCGAGATAGGCGTGAAAGATAAAGCCGCTGGACGTCTGCAATACCAAAAACTGTTCGCTGCTGTGGCGGGCATGGTCCAGGATCGTGGCCTCTATGCGCACAAGCCGGCAATCGTAAGTGCCTTTGAGCGCTTCGTCGCTCTCCACGGAAACCGGAACCGGAGTGGGTCCGGACGCGATCTTGCGGAAAATGGCGTCCTGCAACATGGGCGTATATTCGCCCTTGGCCGGAAATCCCAGCACCTCGACGACGTCGCCCGGCAGCACCGCGCCGGCCTGCCGGGTCTCGATGTAAAGACCTTCGGTTTTATCTTCGATGTACAAGACATCGTCGTCCTGGCGGTATATGACCGTGCCACTGACTTTGACCCGATGGCCATAGGGTGCTTGCGGCGTGAATTGCAGCAATTTTTCGATCGGCAGCGTGGGAGCGTCGAAGGGATTTTTTGGCGCGGCAGTTTCGATGACCAAATCCGACGGACGCGGCACCAGAAGGCGAATATCAAACAACTGGCGTTGGCGATTGAACTCTGTCACGCAAACGCCGCGAACGGAAATGGTGCTGTCCACCAGATCGCCGCCGTGGGCGACGGGAAGATTTTTTGCATAGGCGGTGACGCGTCCGCCGCCGGTGGTAATGTCCACGAGAAAGAGACCGCTGTCACTGTCGAATTGAGCGGCGCGGACGATGCCCTGGATTTCGACGAACTGGCTGTCTTCCTGGCCGCTGGCGATTTGTTCGAATGAAACGGGGCTGGCATTTGGAAACGTTCCCGAGCCAATGATCTGAACTTCGCGGGCCATGACGACGGGCGCAAATTCACCCGGGTCGGCTTCGCCCAGAATCTCAACGATCTGGCCGGCAGCCAGCGGAGCGCCTTGTGCCGAAGGATCCAGTCGAAAATAAATGCCGGCGGATTTGTCCTGGACGAAGAAGTAATAATTATTGGCATCGCAAAACGTGACGATACCGCGCAATCGAACCGGATAATGAAGGGCAGCCTGGGCAGGTGTCAATTGACGCACTTGTTCGGCTGTAGTCAGTTCGTCGGTGGCACTGCTTTCAGCCAGTTGGCGGCGCGGCAGCGCCGCCCCACCGAGTTCATTGGTGGCCTGGCCCCGTGCGGCAGAACATAAAAGAGCAATCAATCCAATGATACAGAGGGCGCGGGACATAGGGCTCAATCACTATTGCTGTAAACGCGGATGTAATCCACCTGCATTTCACCCGGAAACACGGTGTTCGTGTCGGGGTCGCCATCGTACGCGCCACCCACGGCCAGGTTCATAATGATATAAAACGGCTGGTCGAACGGGGCGGGATAGGCTGCGTCCGCTGTGGACCAGTTGGTTTGCGTTTCGTAAAGCTCGTTGTCCACGAGCCAGCTAATGGAGTTGGTGGACCATTCCAGCGTATAGGTATGGAATTTGTTCGCGCCATCTTCCGGGGCGAAGGTGTAGAGGTCCGTGGATTGACGATGCCCGCCGTTCGGGCCTGCGTAATGAATCGTACCCTGGACGACGGCGGGGTAATCGCCTTTGTTCTCGACGATGTCAATTTCTCCGCACGCGGGCCAGCCACCGTAGGCGGAATCCTGCGGCATGAGCCAAAGAGCGGGCCAGTAACCTTTGCCCTGTGGGAATTTGGCTCGAAACTCGAATCGGCCGTATTTTTGGGAAAACAGGCCTTCGCTTTTCATCCGGGCGGATGTGTACGCGCAACCATTGGTGGATTCACGCCGGGCGACGATGTGCAGCATGCCGTTGCTCACGTAGGCATTGTCAGGCCGGCCGGTGTAAAATTCCAGTTCATGGTTACCCCAGCCGCTTTGGTTTCCGCTTTCAAACGTCCAATGATTTGTATCTATCGCGGTGCCGTTGAATTCATCGCTCCAAACCAGATTCCAGCCGGCACGGGCGTTGCCATGCGCGATGACGCAGGCCAAAACAAGGGTAAAGCAAATGGCTTCTGATGCTTTCCTCATAAGTTTTAATGTTAAATGCTTTGATGTTTATTGCCACTCTTCTTTTAGCTGCTCGTCGTGGCTGGCACGCTAAAGTGTGCACACCGAGCAGGCGGCGCGGCAGCGCCGCCCTACCCTGTCACATTCAGGGTGATTCGAGACGGTAAAAGACAGCGGTGCTGCCAGAGGTCGGCGCCACGAAAGGATTGGTTGAACCGATGACATCGGTCCATTCCTCCGATGACAGTAAATTTGTCCTGGACTGCAAGTGGCTGACAACATTGGAGGGCCAGGACAACGTCACTTTACCGTGGGATTGCACCGCGGAAAGTTCAAGAGGAGCCGTCATCTCATAGACGCGCACGTAATCCACGAGCATTTGACCCGGGAGACTCGGGTTAATTTCATTGGTGCTGGGATTTCCGAGGTAATTGCCGCCGATGGCGACGTTCATCAGGATATAGAAGGGCTCATTGAACGGTGCGGGATAAGCATAGGTGTTGGTGCTCGTGCCGATATTGCTCCACCAATTCGTTTGAGTTTCGTAAAGGTGTCCATCCACGTACCAGCTGATGGCATTGGTGGACCAGTCCAGAAGATAGACGTGAAAATTGGTGGCAGAATCCGAGCCCGGAAAGGTGTAGGTCTGGCCGAAATAGACGTCGTTGCCTCCAGCGCCTCCGAAATGGATTGTCCCTCCCTCCTGGTTGGTAATGCTGCCGTTATTTTCCATGACGTCAATCTCGCCGGAATTGGGCCAGCCGCCGTAAGGCGAATTTTCCGGCAGCATCCACAGCGCCGGCCAGAAACCGGCGCCCCACGGGAGTTGCGCCCTCCATTCGATGCGCCCATAGTTCGTGTAATAAAGCCCCAGGCTTTTGATGCGGCCGGAAGTATAAGGGCAGTTGTTGGTCGCTTGTATCAGGGCCTGAATGTGCAGGTAACCATCGGCAACATATACATTTTGCGTGCTGCTGGTGTAATACTCCAACTCCTGGTTGCCCCAACCGGAAACGTAATTGCCCCCGGATTCAAACCCGTTGCCGATGTCAAACGTCCAATTGTTTGTATTGAGAGACGTCCCGTTGAATTCGTCGCTCCAGACAACGTTCCAATCCGGGCCGAACGCGGAATCGCTCATCAGGTTGAGGGTCGCATCATCAAAATACATCGAGCCGCCGGAATTATATTGGTCTCCCTGAAACATAATTTGGTAGCGCACAAAGCTGGCGCCCGGCGGCGCGACCAGGCTGGTGACGGTGTTGGTGATGGCGTAGGTTTGTGGATTGTATTGGTTTGTGACGCGGAGGTCCACCCAGGTGTTTTCCGGAAAAGCTCCGGTTGCGATGGCATTGGTCGTGACAATCGCAGAGCGATAAAGCGCCAGTATATTTCCAGAAGCATCCCGAAATGTAACTTCAATCCAGGCCTGGTTTTGACCGCCCAGGACATCGCTCGAAAGCGTATAGGCCCAGCCGTCAGCGGAATAGACCGCCCCCGGACCGGACACATTATCCTGGAAAATACCGTTATAGTTAATCTGGCTGTTGAAAGTCTGATAAACCTTAAAGTAATTGCTTCCACTGTGAGCGATCGCGGCATTGTCCAGGACATACGTATTGGGGCTGTACGAAGTCCAGCCGCCCAGGTCTCCCGTCTCGAATCCGGGATTGCTCAAAACATTTGCCGCACGCAACGGCATGGCGGCGACGGCCAGCATGAAAAAAATTCCGAAGATATTTTTGTGCCGCTTAATCATATAGCTGAAAGGAAATTCATTCAAACTTGATGTCCGCCAGGTAAAAAACAACCCGCTGGCCCTGGCCGTTCAGCGCCCAGGCAAAGCCCGTCTTGATTCGGCTCAGGTCTTTGCCCGACACTTTAATGCTATACCGCTTCCATCTTTTTGTAAGCTTTAGATTGTCGATCTCGCCTTCGGAACTGTCCCTGTATTTTTTCTCCGAGCCGATAATCCCGAATTTAAAGGTGACCCGTTCTCCGCCATTCTCGCCACGCGCCCAGAAGGTGAGTTTTTTCGCCCCAGTCAGGTTCCACCCGCCGGGCCGGTCTCCCCAATCGTTGGCAGAATCCTGCCAGGCAATGCCCGCCCAGTCGCCCGGCTCACTATACTCAAAACGGCAACAGGTATTGCCGCCGGGAGATTTAGCGGGCCAGCCCTCATCCATCCGAATGCCCTTCATGTTGCCCATCCAGCCTGATGGAATGTAATGGTTGTTTGTGTCCCCTTTTTCAGTATAAACCGTAAATGGCAGCGGCACGGGGGCGCCGGTGGGTACATCCCCCGCATAAGCGCCGCCGCCAAAAGTGAAAAACACGCAAACGACGACCGCATTGCAAATGATTTGATAATTGACTCGCATACGAACGTGTTTTGCCGTGCGTCCAACGGCTTGCTTTCTTTTTCGGTCCATGCGACTCAAAAGGAATTCTCAGCAAAGATGTCGTTATAATCATTGTCCAAGAGCGCCCATTTCCAGCTTTCAACATGACCATCGCAAAATGACTCGACCGCCTGGCCTGTGTGCCAGCAGGCGGGTTGCTTTTGAGGGCTGCCATTAAGAAAGCCCTGGCCGATGGCCGGCTGAAACGTCGTAATCTCGGTGGTATACGCGGAAGGCATTTCATTTACCGTTTGTTTGACCAGTGGATCGGCGACCTCCCCAATCAGCCAAATTTGGCTATATCGCCGGACGATGTTCATGTTTTGGCCGCCGACCACCTGGCCGGTGCTGGTCAGGTTGTAACGGATGAGAGAATTCAGTTCGTTTTGATAGTTTTCAAACGGGCCATAGCCCTCAACAATCGCGTCATAATAGGCACAGGTGGCAGAACTGATGTCCGACTGCTTTACATCGGGACATCGCCAGACATTGTTCGTGACTCCGGTTTTGGTGATGTAATTGCCATTATTGATATAAACCCACCACCAGTTGGTGGTGTGAAACGCCAGGTTTTTCTCGTTTAGAGGCGGAAGAATTCCGTTATCGTCGGAGACATACATCAATAACGCTTCGGCGATTTGCTTGTTGTTATTGATACAGGTAATTTTTCTGCCCTTCTCCTGGGCGGCGCTTAATACCGGCAGGAGTATTGCCGCGAGAATGGCGATAATGGCGATGACGACCAGCAACTCAATGAGCGTAAACGCTGACACCCGCGGTCTTTTTTCCAGTTCCTCGTTCACTTCTTTTACAGGTTTCCGGGCCTGCCTGGTCAGGCCCGGGATTTTCGGTGTTAATATTAATATATTTCCCAATAACTCCTCAATCCAGCACCGGCTTTGTCGCTACAATCCGGTAGAACCGGGTTTGGCCTGGGGTATCTGTCAGCGACTGTGTGTAGTTATTTCCACTCACGCTGCCCAATGTTTGCCAGGATGGATTTGTCAGGCTGGTGGTGTATTGGAGGATATAGTTAAATCCTTCCTCCGTGGGGAATGAGAAATTCACCGTGCCGCCGGCTATATTGAACGTGATCTGCGGGGGCTGTGCGACAGAGCTGTTGTAAAAATAAACATTATCAATGTAGTAATACGCGCCGGTGACACCCCCGCCTCCCTGGTTGTCAATCCACAGCAACTGTTGGAGGTCAGTCAAATCCAGGTTGTTGTTAGGCGCAGGATAAACAGCGTTTTGTGGAGACGTAAACTCGCTGAGCGGAATGTCCAGGCTGACCCATTGGTTGCTGACAATGGCGCCGCTGGCAGGAGTGAAATTGACCTGCCCCGCCTGGGTGTTGTTGCCACCGTCGGCATCGAGACTCACCAATTGAATCCCAAATTGATTGCCGTCCGGCGTCCAAACGTCCACGTGCATTGTGTTGAAACTGCTGACGTCAATCTGATCGTCGGCGTCATTGTAGAACTCCACGCCCGCATATTGCAGATTGTTATATTCCAGTACGGTGCTGGTGGTATTGGTGATAGTGAAATCGGTGACCCCGGAAGCTGGATCACTCCAGGCGGCGTCAAAGTCAACGACCTCTACGTCAGAATAAACTCCGCTGCTGTTATACATTGCCAGCGCCACCTGTTGAGGCGGGGTTGGTGCGGCGGTGGTCGGCTGCGGCAACGGCGGCGGCGGCGGCGCCAGCGCGGAATTGCTGTAGAAGTAGACGTTATCAATGTAAAATGTGCCGCCGTCGACCCCGCCGCCCTGGTTATCAATCCAAAGCAACTGTTGGAGGTTGGCCAAATCCAGCGCGCCGTTTACAGCCAGAAATTGGCTAAGCGGAATGTTCAGGCTAATCCATGTGTTGCTGACGATCGTTCCGCTGGCCGGTGTGAAATTGACCTGGGCCCCTTGAGTACCATTATCGAGACTCACCAGTTCCACGCCAAATTGATTGGCGTTCGGCGTCCAAACATCCACATGCATCTCGTTGCAACCGGCGGTATTGATTTGATCCGGATCGTAAAATTCCACGCCTGCGTATTGGAGTGCCGTGTATTCCAGGACCGTACTGCCGGTATTGGTGATGGTGAAATTTGCCTCGGCGCCATCGCTCCAACTCGCGTCCCAATCATCCACTGACACCTCCGGATAAACGCCGCTGCTGTCAAACATCGCCACGATCGGCGCTGGACTGGTCGGAACAGGGGCGTTGTTCGTCGGCACTGGAAGGGTCTTGGGCACGACAGCGATGACGACATAACCCAAACTCGACGCTGTTGCCGGGTTTGCATCCGGCCCCGTGGTTTCAAACCCGTATTGAACGTGCGCCGCATTCGTTGTCCCCAGGCTGATGGAAAAGGAATTGCCGCCAATGAGGTTGCTGGTTGCCTCGCCAATCAGGTTGTAACTGCCGTCAAAAGCTTTTATAAATGCCACCGACGTGTAGTTGCTGCCGCTCAGCGGCTCGGGCTGCGTGGTCAATGTGTTGGACAAACAACTTCCACTGAAATTCAGGTACGAGTTCACCAGAGCGTCATTTTGCACGTACATATTGGCGTCCATGTTGGCATTTGGCGTTGTTCCATTCGCCTGGACATAGGTCGCGTCTGTGGTCTCCCATACATTTGTGCATGGCAGTAAAATCAGGTTTGTGCCGACAAAGTAGGCCTGCAATGCGCCGGTCCCATAGGTGCTGTTGAACAGATTTGTTCCAACGAATGCGGTTGCATTCATGTAGCCAACCCAGGTCTGGGTGGGGTCGACCGTTAATTGGACGGTTTGTGCTTTAGCGGTAAATGCCCCGCATAAACTCACGGCGGCGGCAAGGGCTGTAACGAGGAGGGTATTGATTGATGATTTCATAATGGTTGAACAGGTTAAGTCGTGCTCATTACGTTTCTCGTGGTGGAGATGTAGTATTTTGTATCACGTTATGACATTTGCGTCAACATTTATTTTAAACATTTAATGTGCCCCAATAGGTTAAACGCAAATTCCACATTTCAAATGGGTTAACTGTGAAATGCCCATGCGACAGGTTGGCGGCGTTAAAAAAAAATTGCCGTCATGGCGACGGAAATCCCCGGATTCTTGTAGAGGACGCGGTAGGGCGGCGCTGCCGCGCCGTCAACTTCCGCAGAACCGTGTCATTGACCGGGCCATTTATTTTTGATTGCGAAAAATGTGTCTCGGCATATAATGGAGCCAATCACAGAGGATTTGCCGTTTTCGTTCGGGGGCCTGAATTGATATGTCTATTGGTCGCAAAGCTTTCAACCTAAGCCGGCGCGGTTTTTTGCGCTCGGCACTCCTGGCAGGCGCGGGTGGTGTGCTGGTTCCGTGGTCTTCGCTGGCGGATGAAACCATCATGATGCCGTTTGCCAACGGCGAACGCCGGCTCGTCACGTATCCGCAGAAAAAGCCGCTAATACTACTAACGTCGCGCCCGCCACAATTGGAAACGCCTTTTTCTGTTTTCAATAAGGGCATCCTGACGCCGAACGATGAGTTTTTTGTCCGGTATCACCTGGCGGGGATTCCAACCTCGATTGATACGGACAAATTTCGCGTGGACGTCAAAGGCAGCGTCCATTCACCGCTCTCGCTCTCGCTGAAAGATTTAAAGACACAATTTGAGCAGGTTGATCTGGTTGCCGTCATCCAATGTTCCGGAAATGGCCGCGCATTTTTTCAGCCGCGCGTTCCTGGCGGTCAATCGGGCAACGGCACTATGGGCAATGCCCGATGGAAAGGCGTCCGGCTGGCGGACATTCTGAACAAAGCCGGCGTTGGCGCGGAGGCCCAACAGGTTTCATTTCGGGGACTGGACAAACCGGTGCTGGATACGACGCCCGCGTTTGGCAAGGCGCTGGACATTGACCATGCGATGGATGGCGAAGTGATGGTCGCCTACGAGATGAATGGCGAGGACCTGCCGATGCTGAACGGATTTCCTTTGCGGCTGGTTGTGCCGGGTTGTTACGGGACGTATTGGGTGAAGCAAGTCCATGAAATTACGGTGCTTGACCAGCATTTCGCCAGTTTTTGGATGGATACCGCGTATCGCGTCCCTGATAACGATTGCGAATGTGTGCCGCCGGGGTCGCCCGCGGGCAAAACGCGTCCGATCGGCCGGTATGACGTGCGTTCATTTATCACGAGCCTGGCGGACGGCGAAAAAATCACGGTAGGGAAACCGGTCCGGGTACGAGGCATTGCTTTTGATGGCGGCGCGGGAATTGAGACCGTCGAGTTTTCGTCAGACGGCGGCAGCACATGGACGGAGACGACGCTGGGCAAGGATTACGGCAACTATTCTTTCCGGGAATGGACCTTCCATTTCACGCCGCGAACGGCGGGGGATTATTCGCTTCAATGCTGCGCGGTGAATCACAAGGGTGAAACACAGCCCAGGGAACCGCGCTGGAATCCCAGCGGGTATATGCGCAACGTCATTGAAACCGTCCGCGTCAGCGCCGTGTAATTGAAGCATGAAAACGAGAATCCAAAAAATTTTCGCCGTGGGCCTGATTGTTGGACTGGCCGCGGCCGTGTCGCGCCTGGGCGCCGAAATCGTTACGATTACACTGCCGCCGGAAACGGCCGTATATAAAGACGCGCCGGGCGTAACGCTCGTCAACGCCCAATGTTTGACCTGCCATTCAGAGGAATATGTGCAAATGCAGCCGCCCTTGTCGCTCAAAGCCTGGACGGCTGAGGTAGTGAAGATGCAGCAAAAATACGGCGCGCCGATTCCGACGAACGTGATTCCTGACATTGCGTATTATCTGGCCGTCAATTACGGAACGGGTGCGCCCGCCCGGCCGCCCACGCCTGCGCCCGTTCAGGCCACGACGACCAATCAAATGGACGTTGTAAAAATGGCAACGATGTATGGCTGTCTTGCCTGCCATCAACCGGACAAAAAGGTCATTGGCCCCGCCTACAAGGACGTTCGCGCCAAATATCTGCATGATCCGGATGCGATTACAAAGATCATGGCGCAAATCCAGCATGGCGGCACCGGCAAATGGGGCGCCGCCGTGATGCCGCCGTTTACTGCTATCGGCGATGCCGATGCCCGGCGCCTGGCAGAATGGATTATGGCGGACGACAGTTCGAGTTCGAAATAGTGCTGTGAAAGCCGTTCTCACAGCGCTGCTTTTGGCGCTGGGCCCTAACCTTTTTGCGGGGCTGCCGGATGGCGATGCGCAAATCAGCGCCGGCACAAACGATTCGAGAATCGTCGTCACCACCACAAGCCGTCTCGCCGGCGCAATCAGTTCCGTGGTATGGCGTGGAAAGGAGTTTATCAACAGTTCGGACCACGGGCGGGAATTGCAATCGGCAGGCTCCTTTGACGACACTCCCGTGGAAAACTCAGAAACATTCAATCCAACCGAAGCCGGTTCGCGTGATGATTTTACCGGGCCGCATTCGACCAGCCGCCTCCTCACGATAACCGCACAAGGCAATCATTTGCGCACCCGCACGCAAATGGCATTTTGGCTCGCTCCCGGGGAAAGTTCTTCCGGTGTTCTGGCACGCAATACCAACCGTCTTTCCAATTATATACTGACCAAGGACGTAACGATCGGGTTCAGGCACTGGCCACAGGCGCTCAATTATCACGTGACATTTTCCGCGCCGCGGCGTGAGCGTCATGTCTCGGCCCAATACGAGGCGGTCACGGGCTATATGCCGCCCGAGTTTGACCATTTTTGGGTATTTGATGCGAAAACCGGCGCCTTGCTGCCCATAAGCCACGGACCAAGCCCCGTCCATGATTCAATCGTTCTGGCCACTGCTGATGGCCGGTATGCCATGGGAATTTTTGCGCCGCCGCAAAAGCAGCGCGACACAGTGGGCCCCATATACGGGCGGTGGTATTTCGCCACAGCGCGAGTCGCCAAATGGACTTGTGTTTTTCGAGTTGCAAATTCCCGCGGCATTCATTCCGGCAATTATAGTTATTGGATGCTAATTCCCATTGGAACGCTTGGCCAGGTGACGGATATGCTCCGAGATTGGCACCGGCTAAAGGATTTCGAAGAATAAGCTCATCTCAGGGGAATTGAAAAAGTCCTGGGTTGGGGATTTGAAACCTGGCACGAGATTAGGTTTAGCGTTTCTGCGCCGGATTAGCAATCTATGGCAAGTGACCGATGCGATGATCACATGAATCGGCCTGAAATCGGGCGCGCTAAGTTAAGAGTGATTGAGCCGAAACCCGCAGGGGAAAATCCGATCAATTCGGCCGGGACCTTGATTCCGGAGATGCCCCCGAGAGCAGATCGATGACACCACCGAGATCAGCACACTGGCGGGCTGAGGCGTCAGAGGCTTTTCGAACGAGGATGGCCGGCAGGCCCACTGCCTCTGCCCCACGCACGTCGGCATCGAGACTGTCACCGAGCATCCAGACTGCGGCCCCCTTCGGCAATGTATCCAGAACGCGCCGGAACGCCTGGGGATTTGGCTTCTCGACGCCCGTCAGACCGGAAGTGTGGATGGCTTCGAAGTGGCCGTGCAAATCAAGATTCTCGATGAGCGTGGGCAGTTCCGGGACATGGTTGGACAAGATAACGTGGCGCCAGCCCAGGCGTGAGAGACGTGTTAGTCCGGGCACCACGTCCTCAAACACAATCCATGCCGTCGTATCGAGATACGCAGCACGAACCAGTCGTGCCAATTCCTTCGCGCGCTCGCTACCGACCTGTGCCCCACACTCGAACGCGCGTGCCAGCACAGGTTCCAGTCGTCGCCACCACTCGTCCGGTGCCTGGCCGGCGGGGCGTATGACGTCAGGCTCATGCCATGGGAATCCGGTATTCATGAATGGCCGCACGGCCTCGCGGTCAATACCAGTCGCCAGACCGGCGCGACGCAGAACCAACATGACTGTGTCCGTCCACTGACCGGGACGATAGGCCAGCGTGCCATCGAAATCCCAGAGCAGGTAGTTCTTGGAGCTTGTCATTTTCCAAAACCGCAACGAGATGATGCCACTGAAAGCCGGGGCGGCTCGGGTCCCACGGGCATGGTGAACTTTGCCCACCACGAATCTCCACTATGCTCGGCCGTAACCTCTGCCGGCCGTTTGCCGTTGACGATGACGCTTGACGGTCCGGGCGGTTTTTTGAATGGTCCCAGCCGCATCGCAACCGTGCCGAGGTTGCGGTCCGCCGCGATATTTAATTTCATTTCGCGGCCCGACCGAACCAGCCGGTAATCCAGGCGCGTCAGCTCCGTCTTCCCGGACTGGTCTGCTAAAACCGGATATTGCTTCACTGCGATTTCGTTCCAATCATACGGCATTCGCGGATAAAACTGGATTCGGTCCGGATGCGTGTCATCCACTCCAATGACAAGCCGGAGGCTTTTGACGTTTTCGGCTTCCTGGACGCCGTTGCCCAGATCGCCGGTGTGATACCAGAAATGTCCCGTCAGATCTATTTGAACGCCTTCCGGCACAATGAAGGAGCCGGATTGCGGGTCGTAAATTTCTTTGGCGGTCCAGTCCAATATGCGCGTCGCGTCCTGCATGCGGTCCAAAAGGAGTGCCGCCTGGCTCACGAAACCCTGGCCATATCCCATGGCCTGTCCGTAAAACCCAAAGGGCTGAAAAGTATCAATCAAGCGCCGATAAGATCCTTCGCTCAAGAGACGCCACGCCGGATTATCGTCCTGCGGCGCGAAGCCCTGGTAATCCGCCAGAAAAATCAACGGACCCAATACCGTGCTCGAATTGGGCCAACCGGCGAATCGCAGGGTCCATTGGCGTCCATACTTTTGCGACGAGGCGGCGTATTGTGCGCCAATCGCCTGCTGCATTTTTTCCGCCCGTGTGCGCCATTGCCTGGCGGAATTGGTTTGACCGATGGAATCGGCCATTTGCGCCAGCGCGTCGAGCGCGTCCATGCAAACGGCGTCGGCATAGACGGAATAGCCTTTTCCGGCGGAACATTCACTGGTGGTATAGAGCACGCCGTTGGCGGCGCCGGAAATTTTTGGATGCGCGAACTGCCATAAAATCCAATCACCCAATGCTTTCACGACCGGCCATCGGGCGCGAAGCCATTGGTCCCGGTCGGGCAACCGTTGCCAAAGCTTGTAGAGAAACAGGGTAATTAAACCGTGCCCGTCGTTTTCGAAGCATGCATTTACATCCGGCTTGTTGGCGACGCGCCCCCAATGCGGCGGCATGATGGTCCCTTGAATTCTAAGCAAAGGATCCTGTTCCCACAGCTCCGACATTCGCAAACAATAATCCGCGCAATGCGCCGCCTGGTTTGTGTACCCCAATTCGGTCAATTCCTGCAGACTCCGCCCCAGATCGCGGCACCAGGATGATCCATAGTAAGTGCCGCAATTTTTTCGGAATGTTCCAAAACCGTTGTATCCACCCCATGACGGCGCGCCGAGCGTCGACGTGTGATACATCCCCTTTCGGTCAACCTTGTCGGACATGTCCTGCACATTGGCATAAAAGGCATTCTCCAAAATATCTGCGTAAACGCCGCCTTTGAAGGAAACCTTCGGACCGCGATAATTCGGCGGTATCTTCAGAGGCACCCGCACATTGAGACTTGCATCACTCGTGTAGAGGGCCAGGCGAAGATCGTTCAATCGTCTTTGGGCCTGTCTTTCGCCCTTTCCCAAAAGCCGGAGCGGTTTCTCCTCCATGAATTTTCCGAATGCCGGAGGAATTGGGCCGGGAGAAAGCTCAATGCCTTTTGCTACCGCATTCGTGGTTGCCGGTTCAACGGTAATTCCCGCAACCAAAAGCGTTCCCTGCTTGTCGGTCGTATTTGCAAACGTGATGCTTTGCAACGGAACCGGCCTGGGATTGATCACCGCGACATAATTGCCATCGGCCACCGGCGCTGGTGGATACAGGCGCAATGCCGATGCCATTGCGTTTCGCAGCCGAATGTCGGTCGGGAACGGCTCCCGAAAGGTAAAAAAAGGTTTGCCCCACCAGACGCCCTCACCCAGCACCAGGGGAAAAACTTCCGCCGTTCCATCGGCATAATTTAAACGAATCTCAGCAAGTTTATCTCCGATAAAAAACCGGACCGAATGGTCCAACGGGCTCGCCCAGCAAAAAAGATTGGCCTTTTCGCTCATTCCCAAAACGAAGATGCGCTTGACCGGGCAGCCGACGTTCACTTGCGCCGAACCTTGCCGGACAAGTTTTAAGTCTCCTTGCTGAAAAGGGATTCCGTAACGAGTCACAATCTCGGAATTGGTAACAATTCCGCCGCTTTCGGCGAACGGCAAGGCAACGAATCTTCCCGGGCCCGATCCCGTGTCTGACGGCTCAGCAAAACACAGGCTTTCAATGGCGGTTAGCAGAATGATTGCGACAAGGACAATGTTCCAGCGGTTTTGATTTTCTATCTTCTGCGTCGTCACAATTGGCATCGAAAAAACCGGCCATGAAAACTGTGCCGGTGGCGGTTATGTCCCACATACGGCGAGATTGTCTGCAACTGAATGAAGGATTGGGAAAATAAAGTCAACCGCGAAAATCCATGCAATGTGCATGTCATGGTTCCAATCGCCATGCCATTTGCAATCGTGGAACGAATTCGTTCCGTTTCAAGCCCGATTAAATTCAAAATTAGAAATCTGGCACGATTCGCGCTTTTAACTGCGCGATTTGGATAATCGCAAAGGGAAAGGGAAATTCGCATGGGCGCCTGCATCATTTCTGAGGAGGGTTTCAATTATGCCACAGCTCACTTTTAAAGTCACTGGTGTCCGCGCCATCACACGCGGACTGGCGCCGTTGCTGCAATTTAGAGTGGGCATTACGAATGCAACGGGTGAAGCCATTCTCTCGATATTGCTGCATGCGCAGATTCAAATCCGATGCGCGCGGCGAGGTTACAACGGCCATGAAAAGGAAAACCTGATTGAATTGTTCGGGACGCCGGCAGAGTGGGGCCGGACTTTGCGAAATTGTCCGTGGACGTCCACGAACACCGTGGTGGGAAACTTTGAATCCGAGACCGAAGCTGTCCTGGCCGTCCCCTGCACCTATGACGTCACGCTTACGACAACGAAGTATTTTTATGGGCTCGAAAGCGGTGAAATTCCCCTGCTGTTTTTGCTCAGCGGAACAGTCTTTTATTCACCAGGAAATGGCCGCATACAGACTCAGCCGATTTCCTGGAACACAGAAGTGGAGTATCGAATGCCTCTTTCGGTCTGGAAGCGCCTGATGGAAGAGCATTTTCCAAACTGCGGCTGGCTGCGCCTGCGGCGCGACGTCTTTGACCGGCTTTATGCCATTAAACGCGAAAATGCTGACCAAAGCTGGGAGCAAACCATCGAACGACTACTTTCACAACAGAAGGTTTTGGATGCGGATACAGTGGCCGCGGCTGCATGAGGGTGAAACGGCCGGGGGCGGAAATTGGCGCGATTCGGGCAAGGTTTATCGTGACGCCGACTTTTTCTTTTTCATGATGGCATTCAGGATAGCCTCAAGGCGCTTGGGATTCAGGGTCATTTCCGCAAGGGAACTGCGGTTGACGAGCGCGGGCCTGACAACGGATGGGTCCTCTGGCCGGCCGGCAATTTGGATGAGCGAGGGCATGAGGGAGTCGTCTGGAATGAGCGCCGAATTGTTGTTCATAGAGCTGTATTAGATGCGACTATTAGCAGTTCGTATGCCGTCGATTGAAATATCGTTTTCCCTGCCAACATTCAAAAGTCCCGCATTTGCAACTAGATACGATGATAAGTTTTGATTGGCTTTGCATGAAACCGGCGGCTCTAATGGATATGTATCATTTTCCTTTGCTTTGGCAGGCGCTGTGTTTTCAATGAGATGGTGATTGCAAAACGTGTTATACCCTGCCTGGATGTTCATGACGGGAAGGTCACCCGCGGCGTTCAGTTTGGCAAGGCCGAGGCCGGCGAATTGCGGAACGTGGGTGATCCCGTGGAATTGGCGATGCGCTATAATGAACAGGGCGCCGATGAAATGGTTTTTTTTGACATCACCGCCAGCGCGCACGGGCGGGCGACGATGGTGGATGTCATTGAACGCGCGGCCAACGAATGTTTCATGCCGCTGACCGTGGGCGGAGGAATCAAGTCCGTGGACGATATGTTTACGATGCTGCGCGCGGGCGCGGACAAGGTGAGCATCAATTCCTCGGCGCTGGCCAACCCGGATTTGATCCGGGCCGGCGCGGAAAAGTTCGGGAGCCAATGCATTGTGGTTTCGATTGACGCCAAGAGAATTTCCCCGGACAAGTGGGGGGTATTTTCTCATGGCGGGCGAAAGCCGACGGGACTGGACGCTGTGGACTGGGCGCGCAAAGCCGTCGCGCTCGGCGCGGGCGAAATCGTTTTGAACTCGATCGATGCGGATGGAACGAAGGCCGGATTTGATTTGCCCATTACGCGGCGTGTGAGCGAATCGGTGGGCGTGCCGGTTGTGGCCAGCGGCGGCGCGGGTTCGCTCGCACACATGGCCGAAGTCCTGATCGAGGGCAAGGCCGACGCCGTCCTGGCTGCAAGTATTTTCCATTTTGGCAATTACACCGTCGCCGATGTAAAACAATATTTAGCCGGTCAAAACATACCTGTTCGTATAATAAGACAATCCCGGTAGAAAATGGTTCGGGCGAAAACGTTAAATTCGTGTGACAACGGTTTCGGTAGGGGTAGCGCAGGTTTCCAAACCTGCTGTATCGCGGGTTTCTAAACCCGCTGATCGTGCGACGTTGCAAGCCGGGCCGATTTGAAAACGAGCGTTATACTTCTGGAGAGAAGTCGCGGCCTTTCCAGTACCCGACGGCCCGCGATACCGTACGATCAACGGGTTTGGAAACCCGCGATACAGCAGACTTGGAAGTCTGCGGTACGGTTCAGGGTTTTTTCGCCACAACCTTGCCATCCCGCCAGATGTAAATGGGTGTGCCATACATCCGAGCGGTCTTGCGAGCGACCAAAGCGGCGCGCCGAAGTGCCCGGCCCGCCGGCGTGATCGAGCTTTTTGATTGTTTGTGCTTCGGCTTCACTTCATTTCGATCAATCGAAATCTATTTCCCGAATTGTCATATACTTCCCACGATTCCGCCAGTGGTTTGTACACGTTCGTAAAATTCTCCCATCCCCGCTTAAAGCGTCGCAAGACGTCGGCTTGCGCCACATCATGCCCGCTTTGTTTCACGCGAGCCGCAATCCGACGCAGTGCCAGTTGCGGCGACTGTAGCTTTAGGAAAATAATTTCAATGCGATAACCGGATTCCTTCCAGCGTTTCAACCTGGGGACATACGTCAATCCGCTCAAAGTGCTTTCAAACGCAAAGCTGACCCGGGCACGCGAAAGCCGATCGAGTTCCCTGAGAAGGAGCTTGCCTGCGGCCAACGCGGCGGCCTGAGGTTGAAGGGGAGACAAGCCGGCTGCAAGCAGGTCTGCATTCACAAAATGGACGACCCCGGCCTCTTTCGGTAAAAATTCCCACGCAAACGTTGTCTTACCTGCGCCATTCGGTCCGGCAATGACGATACAGCGGGGCACTGTTGGTTCCTTGCGATTCGACACATCCATACCCTATGCTGTGAACGATGCAGCATCAAGCCGGGCTTTCGGAGTCGAAAACATCGAACACTGAATATCGAACGCCGAACGCGGGACGATGGCGTCTGGCGTTATTTCGGCGTTCGATGTTGGATGTTCGATGTTCGATGTTGCAATTAATCGATCAGTCCACGCTCCCCAGCCAATGCTCAATCATATAAACGTCAGCATCGTCACAAGCGTCGAATGTGTTGTCCTTGTAAATGTTTGTTGCGGTAATGACCGCGAATTTTTTATTCGGCGCGAGCCAAACGGCGAAGTAAAAGAATGTGTTAGAGCCATTGTGCCACAAGGCTTTTCCCCCGGCCCATTTGCGATGCATGACAAACCAACCGCAGGCGTAGTCGCTGCCAGGAGGCGCAGTCTGAAGTTTGGCGAAGGTTTCGGGCTTTAACAGGGCCGGCTTGTCCTCCATCTGAAAAATCGCATAGCGCGCGAAGTCATCGAGCGAACAATGGACGCGTCCCGCCGGGCTGGCGACCGGTGGATTATCAATTTGAGACGGTTTGGTCATGAACAAGACTCGGCGATGTCCCCACGGCTCGTCAACTTTGCCGGGAGTTCCTGGCGGACCAAAACCGGCGGTATCCATGTGCAAGGGTTTGAACAGCCGTTCGGTGATCAATGTTTCCCATGGTGTTCCGGTGATTTTTTCCAGCATTGCGCCTACGATGCTGTAGTTCTGGTTTGAATAAATCATTTTCGTTCCGGGCTTTGCCGCAGGCGTCTGGTTGAGGACCGCTTCGATGAATTGGCGCCGTTGTTCCACGGGAGTTCCTTGCTCCTTGAATGCCTGCAGCCATGCGGTCATTGGCGGGTCTCCAGGAATCCCGCTACGCTGGGTTAGCAAATCCTCGATCGTGACGTTTTCATATTGCTCGTTCATTTTGCCTTTCAACTCCGGAAAGACATCGGCAATGGTGGTGTCCCACCGCAGCTTCCCATCGTCAATCAACATCCCGGTGAGGGTGGCTGTCATCGACTTGGTACAGGAACCAATGTGAAAAACGTCGTTGGTGGTGATGGGAGTGGGATCGCCCAACTTGCGCACGCCCACAGCGACGCGGTCGCAAATCACCCCGTTTTTTACAACGACGACAGCAAGGGCGGGCAGGTCATATTTTTCGCGGATGGCCTCCATGGCCTGGACCTGGTCATCAGACGATGGTGGCGATCCTGACGAGCGGGTTGAGGGCCGCTCGGAGGCCAGCCGCGTCGGTCCAGTTGCGGCAAAGGTTATGGCGATGGCCATGGCGGAAACCACAAGGATGCTGAACAGGATTTGGTATCTCATAGAATTATGGGTTTGGGGTTGCGGAGAGTCAGATTCGAGGGTGGCTAGAAGGCCTTCGAGTTCCTGTCGGCGAGGTGTCAGGCTCTTTCGGACGGCACGTTGATTGAGCCAATAAACGCCCCAATAAAGGAAAATGCCGGATAAGGTATAAATAATCCAACCCGTCGCGCCCAACCGGACCCGCAGGTCGACCCAGGTGACGATGCCAAGAGGCAAGACAACGGGCAACAGGTACCACCAAAAGATATTCTTCAACAAACAAATCTGGTGATTCACCTGATGCAGTGAGGTCTGGATGCACGCCTTGAGAGAGTCGTTCGTCAGCGGTCGATTTCGACGCTGAATCAGGCGATCCACAATGAAGAAAGAGCAAACAAAGACGTTGCCCAGGCCGAGCAAAATCAACGTCCAATCATGTCCCACCATGCCCTCGGATGTGAAAAATAATGCCAGCAAAAAAATGACTATGACTTCCCGCATGTCCCGCCAGAAAATGGTTGCCCAAAACTGTTGTTGATTGCGCCGGACTTCCTTGAGCAGCATATTCGAATCAATGGTGATTGTGGCGGCCGGACTCGATTGCCATGTCTTTTGGAGTTCGTCAAAGTTCATGGATAGCCTCCTTGCGATTTGTTTTCGTGTGCATTGAGACCACGAAATGGGAGTACGGGCGGACGATTTCCATCTGAGTCCGCGAGGTTCTGACTTCTCACCGGTTCGTCGGCCGCCCCTTTGATCTGGTCCGCAAGCTGTTTGCGAATGCGGTTGAGCTTCACGCCGATATAGTTTTCCGAGATACCGAGAACTTCGGCCATTTCCTGATAACTGACACCATCCAGATGCATTAGGGCAAGTGAGACATCCACTCGCGGAAGCGTGCGTATGGCGGCATAAAGTTGGTTGATAATTTCGCGTTCCACCAGCGAATCCACGTGGCTGGCCTGTTCCTGGGACGAAGTGTCGAATTTAATAAATGTTTCATGCTTTTGCCGCCGCCGCTTTTCAGTGCGTTGCCAGGCCAGGGCGGTGTTGAAAGCGACCCGATAAATCCAGGTCGTTTCCTTTGATTCCCCGCGAAACGACGGGATGGATGACCAAAGCTGCAACAGAATATCCTGGAACAGGTCATCCTGGTCCTGTGGGGTGGCCGCACAACCGCGAACAACCTTCAGAATCAGGCCGGCGTGGCGGTCGAGCCATTGCCGGAAAATGCCTTCCCGGTCCGGGGCGGTCTTTAATTCCAAATCCATCTGTATAAATAGTGACTTGGGCGGGGCGTTTCTTACAAAGAAAAATGGATACGTGGTACGTGTTGAGTGGTGCGTCAAGTACCATCAAGTGCGGTGGTGGACGGGCCGTGAAATTCATGGTGCCCCCACTTACACGGTAACGTTAATGCGAAACGGTAACGTTAATGTAACGCCATAAACCATTCATGGTAAGCAATTTATGAGATTTCGGCAGGTGTGTAACAGAGTGTAACACCGCATGTAACACGGTAAGTCGTTGCTGTTTAACGATGTAACAATGTAACACAATTTTCAACTTCTCATACAAACTCGTCTGTAGTACGGGGCTCCCTTGTCAGAACCATGGTAGCCACTTGTTGCGCCGCTGCACGGCGCACCGCGCCGTGTTCCACCACCTTTGGTTCATGGGGGCGACCTCTTTCGAAATTGCTTCGCATGCTGTGGGACCATGAACCTTCCGCTCCGCGCTTGCCGTCTTGGAGTGCGGCGGCAAGTCCGCGCGACGCCGCTTTTGGACGTCGTTGGACATTCAAGCGATAATTGACGCATCGGAGGCGACACAACCCCATCGCACTTGAACCGGAGTACAGACCTTCGAGCCTGGATCAATTACGAAGCCAGCCTGCAACAGCGTTCCGAAAGCGGTGTCGCGCGGACTTGCCACCGCACTCCAAGACGCAAAGCGAGTTCTCTCGAATCTTCTCGGTTCTGGACGGTTCATGGTAAATTGGCCGCCCAGAGCCGAATGCTCTTGAGAGTATTGCCTGATGCCTTCAAAATCTGAACTATGAAATCGGCCACCGTGGAAAAACACGCCCTCACGTTCCGCGAGTTCCGCGCGCCGGCGGTGGATGCTGTCATGGCGGAGGAACGCGCCGCGTCATTCACCAAACGCAGCATCAAGACATCGGCAAAGCTGGCCGGTCTGAAAATGGCCGTATCAATGATGGATTTGACGACGCTCGAAGGCAAAGACACGCCCGGCAAAGTGGCCTATCTCTGTCGCAAGGCGCTCCGGCCCGCCGAACCCAAATACAATGTGCCGCCCTGCGCCGCGGTTTGCGTCTATCCCAACATGGTCAAATACGCCCGAAAATTTCTTGGCGCCGAATCAAACGTCCACGTGGCCTCTGTGGCGACTGGTTTTCCAAGCGGACAATTTCCATTGCGCACGAAACTGGAGGAAGTCCGCCGGGCGGTCGGAGACGGCGCCGATGAAATTGACATGGTCATTGATCGCGGCGCTTTCCTGGCCGGCGATCATGCGCGCGTTTTCGATGAAATCGCCGCAACAAAACAGGCCTGCGGCCCGGCGCATCTCAAGGTGATTTTGGAAACCGGTGAACTCGTAACCTACGACAATGTGCGCCTGGCCAGTGAAATTGCCATGCATGCCGGCGCGGATTTTATCAAAACCAGCACCGGCAAAGTCACGCCTGCCGCAACCATGCCTGTGACGCTGGTCATGCTCGAAGCCATTCGCGATTTCTTTTTTGCCACGGGTATGCGCATAGGAATGAAACCCGCCGGAGGCATTCGCACGGCCAAACAGGCTCTTGCCTATCTCGTCATGGTCAAGGAGACGCTCGGTGACGATTGGCTCACGCCGGAACTGTTCCGTTTCGGCGCCAGCACGCTGGTCAACGATGTCCTGATGCAAATTTCGAAGACCGTGGACGGCAATTATCAGGCAGCCGATTATTTTTCGATGCCATGAAACCCGACGCGGCGCAGATATAAGGCCAACTGGCCGAGCGTGTATTGACACCCCCAGAATTAGCTTTAACCTCAATGAAAGACAAATCGTGAGCGCTGTCATCGAAAGCGAACAGGAAATTGCGCGAGAAGGCTTGGATGCGCTAATAAAACATTTGCCGCCGTCCAAAGTCGCTCGTTTGATTTCTTTATGGCGCATCGGAAGTGGTGATTACGTCTCGGAACGGCATAAATTATTCTCTGGCGATACAGTGGAAAGCTTGTTCGCAAAGGCGAAGAAAATTGAGAAGCACGGACGCAAGCGGTGAACCCGTTTATGAAATTGGAATCGCGCCGCACAAAATCGCCCGCAACGCCCGTTGTCCCGCTCAACTCCCGCCGCCTGAAGTTTGACAGCATCTGGGACTACTCGCCCGCACCCGAGGACTCAAAAAGTTATGTCATCGCCCCACGCCACGAGCTGTTCATCGGCGGCAAATTCGTAAAGCCCAACTCGGATGCCTATTTCCCATCCATCAATCCCGCCACCGAAGAAAAGCTCACGGAAATCGCGTCGGCGGATGAAGCAGACGTTGATAAAGCGGTCAAGGCGGCGCGGAATGCCTATGAGAAAACTTGGAGCAAAATGCCGGGGCGTGAGCATGGAAAATATCTTTACCGCATCGCGCGCATCATTCAGGAAAAAGCGCGCGAACTGGCGGTTTTGGAAACGATGGATGGCGGCAAGCCCATCAAGGAAAGCCGCGACGTGGACCTGCCGCTTGTGGCAGCCCATTTTTTTTATTATGCCGGCTGGGCCGACAAATTGAAATACGCCTTCCCCGGCCGCAATCCGCAACCGCTTGGGGTGGCCGGACAGATTATCCCGTGGAATTTTCCTTTGCTCATGGCGGCATGGAAAATCGCGCCCGCTCTGGCCTGCGGTAATACGGTGGTCCTGAAACCGGCCGAAACCACGTCCATCACCGCGATGCGCCTGGCGCAGATTTTTCAGGAAGCGGAATTGCCCGACGGCGTCGTCAATATCATCACGGGCTCGGGCGAAACCGGAGCGGCTCTCGTGAAACACCCGGGCGTTGACAAGATCGCCTTCACCGGCAGCACCGAAGTGGGCAAGCGCATCGCACAGGCCCTGGCCGGAACGAACAAAAAACTCACGCTCGAACTCGGCGGGAAGGCGGCGAATATTTTGTTTGAGGACGCCCCAATTGACCAGGCCATCGAAGGCGTCATTGCCGGAATCTATTTTAACCAGGGCCACGTTTGTTGCGCCGGTTCGCGCCTGTTTGTGCAGGAAGGAATTTATTCCACCGTCATCCGCAAACTGCGCGACCGCATCCGAACACTGCGCGTGGGCAATCCACTCGATAAAAATACGGATATCGGCGCGATCAATTCCAAAGTCCAATTGGAAAAAATTAAAATGCTTGTGCGCAGCGGTGTGGATGAAGGGGCCGAACTCACCCAGGCGCAATGCGCGTTGCCGGCAAAAGGATATTGGTTCCCGCCCAGTTTTTTGACGGGCGTAACGATGGCCAATCGCGTTGCCCAGGAAGAAATCTTCGGGCCGGTGCTGAGCATTATGACCTTTCGCACGCCGGAAGAAGCCATCGAGCGGGCCAATAATACTCCTTACGGCCTGAGCGCGGGCGTTTGGACGGACAAGGGCAGCAAAATTTTCAAAACGGCGAACAAACTGCGCGCGGGGGTGGTTTGGGCAAATACCTACAACAAATTTGACCCGGCAAGCCCGTTCGGCGGCTACAAGGAAAGTGGTTTTGGCCGTGAAGGCGGATTGCAGGGACTGGCCGGGTATTGCAGAATTGCCTGAGATTTGTCAATGTGGTAGGGACATCGCGCTGCGATGTCCGCAGCGCAACGAGTGTAGTCGGACGTTGTTACCCGAATATTCCGCCCGGTATACGGGCGGTGACGGCGCAGCGCGCCGTCCCTACCATGTGAAGAAGCTTATGCAACCATACATACAAAGAATAATCGGTCTCATCTGCCTTGTCATAGGCGTCTTGCTGATGGTTCACGGGCATGACATGGCGCAATCTATCGGCTCACAGGTGCAGCAGGTCTTCACCGGCGCGCCCTCGAACCGTTCGACCTATTTTTACATCGCGGGCGTCGTACTCGTCATCTTCGGCGCATCGCAAATTGTCTGGCCCGCAAAACCTAAATAATGCCGGGATAAATAAATATCCGATGAACGCGCGCCTCGAAGTCAAAAAGACCTACAAGCTTTTCATCGGCGGGAAATTTCCACGCAGCGAAAGCGGACGTTATTTGCCGGCAAAGTCGGCCAAAGGCGCGCATCTCGATAACTTTTCCCATGCCTCCCGCAAAGATGCGCGAGACGCTGTTTTGGCCGCGCGCGCGGCGTTCGAGGGCTGGAACAGCGCGACGCCATATAACCGCGGGCAAATCCTCTATCGCGCGGCTGAAATGCTGCAAAATCGCGCCGGTGAACTGTCGCAGGAAATCACCCGCTCGACCGATGTCTCGATAGCCGTGGCGAAGCGTGAAGTGACGCTGGCGATCGACCGTCTGGTGCATTTCGCCGGATGGACCGATAAATATCAGCAGGTTTTTGGCACAGTGAACCCGGTCGCATCGCCGCATTTCAATTTTACCACGACCGAACCCGCAGGCGTCGTTGCCGTGTTTGCCCCGGACACACCGTCCCTGTTGGCTCTGGTTTCGCTCATCGCACCCGTCATCCTGAGCGGCAACACAGCCATTGCGGTTGCTTCAGACGCGTTCCCGTTGCCCGCATTGACCTTCGCTGAAATTCTTGCCACCAGCGATGTGCCCGGCGGTGTCGTGAACCTTCTTGCCGGCAAGCGCGCGGAACTTGCACCGCACATCGCATCTCACATGGACGTCAATGCCATCGTGGACGGCGCGGGCAACCCTGACATAAGCGCCACATTGCAGGCCGGGACGGCAACCAATTTGAAACGTTACGCCAACCATTCACTCGATCCAGCGAAATGGTTTGCGTCGATCGCGGAAGACCCATACTGGATCCTGGATACGGTCGAATTTAAGACCGCCTGGCATCCGATTGGACTGTAAATCGCAAATTGTAAATTATCTCACGCTACTTCCTGTGGCCCTTTCCCGCCGTTTAGTAAAAACAGGACTGCCATCCGCACCGCCAGGCCATTCGTTACCTGCTCCAAAATCAACGAACGTTCGCAGTCCGCAATTTCGCTGTCAATTTCCACGCCCCGATTAATCGGGCCCGGGTGCATGACCAGCGCATCCGGTTTTGTTTTGGCCAGACGCGCCTTGTTAAGGCCGAAAAGTTGAGTGTATTCGCCGATGCCGGGAAACATTGTCTTGCGCTGGCGCTCGTGCTGAATGCGCAGCAGATGGATGATGTCCGCATCGCGCAATGCTTCATCCACGTCGTAAGTAACGCGGCAACCCATTTGCTCGAACGTTTCCGGGACCAGCGTGGACGGCCCGCAGAGCGTTACAGTCGCCCCCAATTTCATCAGCGCCCAGATGTTCGACCTCGCGACGCGGCTGTAGAGGATGTCGCCCAGAATGGTCACGTTTAGCCCCGCGATTTTTCCTTTGCGCTCGCGGATGGTGAAGGCGTCGAGCAATGCCTGGGTGGGATGCTCATGCGCGCCGTCGCCGGCATTAATCACTTTCGCGCCGACAACCCGCGCCAGGAAATGAGGCGCGCCGCTCGCGCTGTGGCGAATCACGATAAAATCCGCGTTCAGCGCCTGGAGATTTAACGCGGTGTCCTTGAGCGTCTCGCCCTTTTTGAATGATGAGGCTTCGGCGGAAAAATTGATGATGTCCGCGCTCAACCGTTGCTCGGCCAACTCGAAACTAATGCGTGTGCGCGTGGAAGGCTCGACGAAAAGGTTAACGACTGTTTTGCCGCGCAACGCCGGGACTTTTTTGATTGCCCGTTCGCCGACGGCTTTAAAGGCGCGGGCCGTGTCCAGCACGGTCAGGATTTCGTCCGCCGTGAGCGATTCAATGTCGAGCAGATGTTTTTTGTTCCACGTCATTTTCGTTCCAGAACCACTTCATCCTTTTCGCCGAGATGGACGTGAATTTTTTCGTCCGAAGCGGTGGGCACATTTTTGCCGACGAAATCGGCTTTGATGGGCAATTCGCGATGGCCGCGGTCCACCAGGACGGCGAGTTGGATTTTTTTAGGACGGCCAAAATCGTTCAGCGCGTCCATGGCCGCGCGCGTGGTCCTGCCGCTGAACAAAACGTCGTCCACGATCACGACGGTTTTGCCATTCACGTCGAATGGCATGACCGTGGGATGAATCTGCGGGGCGGCGCGGCGGTCCAGGTCATCCCGATGCATCGAGACATCCAGGCTCCCGACCGGGACGGGATGTTTCCAGATTTCCGAAAGAATTTTCCCAAGACGTTCCGCAAGCAGGTCGCCGCCGGCTGGTATCCCTGCCAGCGCTACCTCGGAAGATTGCTCGTTTCGCTCGGCAATCTCGTGCGCGATGCGCGTGAGCGCGCGGCCAATGGCTGCGGCATCCAGGATGACGAGGGTCTCGCGTTTTGTATTCATGCGTCCTTCGCAACCTCACAGGGCTGCGTTAAAGGAGGTGAATGTGGTTAATTATTGCTCGAATTTTGGCGGGATTTGCGCCAGGCACTGCGGTGTTTGACTATCCAATCAGTCAGGGCGCGTTCGAATCCAATATCATGTCCGGCCTTTTCCGACTCAATCCATTTGTGCCTAAGGATTTCCTCCCGCTCGGCCTGGAACTCGCGGTATAGCGAAGAATTTTTCAACAAATCGTTCGCTATTGAAGAAACTTTTGCAGCGTTCGACATACCCAGTAAATTAAGACCCTTTTATGCAACTTTGCAACCAAAATAAATGCCTAATAGTCAATATGTTACACTGATTCCATGGCGATTGCAATGAAAAAAACGGTTCGGTTGCGGTTTTGCGTGACGCGTGTTCGGTGTTGCGCCAAGCATGACGATGACATGGCGCACACCTAAATGGGTCGTATGAGCGGCTAGCCTTGGACCTCGCAGGCAGGATGCCTGCCACTGGCGGTTTGGTCCCTGAATAAGGCTTTACATTAATAGTCTGGCCCTTTAAATTGTCGAAAATTATGGAAGCTAAAGCAAAGACGATTGACCAATTTAAGACGCATGACGGCGACACCGGGTCGGCGGACGTGCAGATTGCCCTGTTGACCCAGCGCATCAACCATTTGACCGAGCATTTGCAGAGCAATAAAAAGGACCACAGCTCGCGCCGTGGACTTCTAATGATGGTCGGCCAGCGCCGGCGGTTGCTGGACTACCTGCAAAGCAAAGACCTCAGCCGCTATCAGGCCGTCACCAAAAAACTGAAACTGCGCCATTAAGGCAATCGGATAAGAAATTTGCGAGGCGCGGTTCTTGCTGTATAGTGAACTGTATCTCGCTTCAAGTTCGGGGCGGAAACGCGACCGGCTCGACTCTTTTAACACAAGTTCGCGAATAATAAATTCCGCTCTGCCGGGAAATTTCAATCAGCTCCGAAACTTTCGGGGTTCACTGAAGTTCCTCGGGCAGCGCGGGTAGTAAACATATGCCAGAGAAAATAACCGCCCAGGTGGGCGACAAGAATATCATTATTGAAACAGGGAAACTTGCCAAGCAGGCAGACGGAGCAGTCACCGTCCAATTGGGTGAAACCATCGTACTCGTTGCGGCCGTCGCCGCCACGAAAGCCAAGGAAGGCCAGGACTTTTTCCCACTGACCGTGGATTATCGTGAAAAAGCCGCCGCAGCCGGCAAATTCCCGGGCGGCTACTTCAAGCGCGAAGGCCGTCCCACGGAAAAAGAAATTTTAACCTCGCGCCTTACCGACCGCCCCATCCGCCCGCTCTTTCCCAAGGGATGGTATAACGAAGTGCAAGTCCAAAGCATCGTTTTGAGCGCCGATGGCGAAAACGACCCCGACATTTTGAGCATCATCGGCGCCAGCGCCTCACTGATGGTCAGCGATATTCCGTGGGCCGGGCCGCTGGGGGCAGTGCGCGTCGGACGCATCAACGGCAAATTCGTGGCCAATCCTACGCACCAGGACATGGAGGAAAGTGATTTGGACCTGGTTTACGTCGGCAATGAAACAGACGTGGTCATGTACGAAGGCTCGGCCAAAGAGATTCCGGAAGCGGAATTTATTGCGGCCCTCAAATTTGGGCAGGAATGCTGCCAGGCTCTGATCGCCGCCCAAAAGGAACTCGTCGCCAAAGCCGGCAAAAAGAAACGCGAAATCACCCTGAACATCGTTCCGGATGAAATCCTGCAGGAAGCCAAAGCGCTCGCGGGCGACCGGTTTGTTCCCGCCCTCCTTACGCCAGGCAAACTCGCGCGTGAATCAGCCGTCAAAGCCATTCAGGACGAAGTCGGCGCCAGGCTGACCGAAAAATTCGGCCCGGAACGCGTCACCGAATTTGTCATCAAGGACGCGTTTTATTACATCCAAAAAGAAGCCGTCCGCAGCTTGATTCTAAACAGCGGCAAACGCCTGGATGGCCGCGGCTTCGACCAAATCCGCCCCATTTCGTCCGAAGTCGGGATTTTGCCCCGCGCGCACGGCTCGGCCCTGTTTTCACGCGGTGAAACGCAGGCCGTCACGCTCGCGACCCTGGGCACGGGCGAAGACATTCAGGAATTTGACGCCTTTACCGGCGGCGAGACCACCAAGAAATTCATCCTGCACTATAACTTCCCGAATTATTCCGTGGGCGAAACCGGCCGCATCTCCGGGCCGGGCCGCCGCGAAATCGGCCACGGCGCCCTCGCCGAGCGCAGCATCGAACCGATGCTTCCGCTCAAGGATTATCCGTACGCCATCCGCGTCACCAGCGAGATTATGGAATCAAACGGTTCCACCTCGATGGCCACCGTTTGCGGCGGCACATTGGCCCTCATGGACGCCGGCGTTCCGTTAGTCCGGCCCGTCGCCGGCATCAGCGTGGGCATCTGCACCGAATATAGCGGCGAGAGCATCTCCCGTTACCAGTTGCTGACGGACATCATCGGCTGGGAAGACCATTATTGCGACATGGATTGCAAAATCGCCGGCACCGAGAAGGGCATCACCGGCTTCCAATTGGACTTGAAGCTGAAAGGTTTGCCGCACGCGATGATGACCGAGGCCATTGAAAAGGCCCGCGTCGCGCGCTTGTTCATCCTTGGCGAAATGGCCAAAACGTTGGCTGAACCTCGCAAGGAATTGAGCAAGTACGCCCCGCGCATCGAGGTCATCAAGATCAATCCCGAAAAGATTGGCGCGCTCATTGGCCCCGGCGGAAAGAACATCAAACGCCTGGTCGAAGAATCCGGCTGCGAGATCAACATCGAAGACGACGGTACCGTGAACATCTTCTCCGTGTCCGCGGACGGCATGAAGATCGCCCGCGATGCTATCGTGGGCATGACGGCCGAAGCCGAAGTCGGCAAGGTCTATCGCGGCAAAGTCGTCACCATCAAGGAATTCGGCGCGTTTGTCGAGTTCCTGCCCGGCAAAGACGGGCTCGTTCACATCAGCGAATTGGCCAATTTCCGGGTCAAGAAAACCGAGGACATCGTCAAAGTCGGCGATGAAATCACCGTCAAATGCCTCGGCGTGGATGAAAAAGGCCGCGTGCGCCTGTCGCGCAAAGCTGCCATGGAAGACCGCGACCGCGAAATGGCGGGAAAAGCTTAAATCACGAATTAATTTAACAGGCGCGAACGGCGAAAGCTGTTCGCGCTTTTCTCTTTTGAACAACGCCCTGATTTGGTTTGGTGTACACGCTTTAGCGTGCCTTGGAGCACCTTGAAGACTGGATGGCGAACCCGGAACACCCTAAAGGGCGGACACCAAACCATATTAGGACATTACCGAACCATGACCGAACTTGAGTCTCCGGGCCAGTTACGGTATTCTACTCGGGTGAGTTCGGCGGCATCAAAAAAACAGTTTAGCGAAACCGGCGTGTGGAGCGGTGTCGGCTCCGGCTGGCGTCCGCTTTGGGCGGGGTTTCGACGAAACGGTTTTAGTGTCGAATGGCATGATTTTGAATGTAATGGGCCGCTGGATGTGACAAAGAGCGTGCATCCTGACAGCGTCGAAATTTGTTTGAATCTGGATGGTCACGCTGAATTCTCCATCGCGCAAAAAGTTCAAACTGTCTCACCGGCAAGTGCGGCTTTCTATTATTCGGGACGCCGGCTTTTGACCGCCCGCCGTCTTCCGCATCAGCGGCATCAATTTGTTACTGTCGAAATTTCCCGTGATTTCCTGAAACAACGCATTGGCGAATCCAGGGCCGGGTTGCATCCGAAAATTCAAACGGTTCTGGCCAAACGAAATGTCAGCGTCATTTCTGAAACACGCAAATTGACGGCCGACCAACAGCGGTTGATTTCGACCTTGCGAAACCCGCCGGCGCCCGCCGTTGGCCGGGTGATTTGGTTTGAAAGCAAAGTTTTGGAATTGATGTCGGAACTTTTCTTCATCCCCGCGCAAGACGAGTTTTTCTGTGAACGACAGAAGCGAGTAACGCAGGAGCGCGTCCAGCATGTCATTGAATTGTTGAAAAACAATCTGGCCGAACCGCCCGATTTGTTGGAACTGGGAAGGCGTGTCGGCTGCAGCCCCTTTTACCTCAGCCGGACGTTTTCCCAGAAATTGGGCATGACCATTCCGCAATATCTTCGCCAGTTGAGAATGGAACGGGCGGCGGAACTATTGCGGTCGGGTAAATTCAATGTGACGGAAGCGGCCCTGGAAGTCGGTTATTCAAGCATGAGCCACTTCAGCCAGGCATTTTGCCAGACGATGGGCTGTTGCCCGAATTTGTACCCGCTGCTTAAGAATCCCGCCGCAATTCACCGTTAGAAAAAAGCTAGTCACTGAAGTGCAAAGGAAAAAACCTTTCAAACGGGCCGTACCATTTGCCTGTTGGAACTGGAATGATGCACAATCATTCCCCCGCTCGCCTTGCCCGTCCATTATAAAACCCGCGAAAGTTTATAAATGGTGAAACGGTGAAACGGTGCGGAGGTTGTTCGCCCGTTTTAATTTTGACTCGAACCCAGGCTAGAACGGGCCTTCAGCCCTTGAAGGTGTATTGCGGTCAATTTCCCGGAGCGATGCCCCAGGCTGGTATGACGTAGCGCCGTTGGCGCTGGCCGGAATTCTGGGCCAAAGGCCCATTTTATACCAGCATGGGGCAACGCCCCATGTTAGTTGGGACGAAGGATTAAGCGCCAACGGCGCGGTCTAACTCGTGGCGCTCCCGATCCCCCGACCTCAATATTTCGATCGAATCCGCCGTTGGCTAATTTTTAGCCTCAGCAGCCAAATAGCCTGGAATTTCTTTGAGGATCGGAGTTACAGTTTCAGCACGACGATGAATTTCATCAATGCCGAGATCTTTGGATTCAGGCAGTTTCACGACAATCTTGTTCGCCACTCCTTTGACTCCGCCTGCGCGTCGAACCGTTGCTTCGCATTCCATTTTTTCAGCGTAAGTGGGCACACATCCGCCAAGTGTTACCATGCCATCGTTGACCGTGACCTGGACGCCGTCGACACTTCTGCCAACCCAGTAAACAAGCTGTGCGGCCAGCGCTTCTTTCAGTTTCAAATTTGTATTCATATGCTTTTCCCTTTAATTGTTGACCCTGTTCTTTTCATCATCTCTACGTTACGCGCTGTTCTCTATTTCTACTCCACCTGAGTTGCCAAACAGCAATCATCTTTTGTTGTAAATATCATCTAATTATTCGTTAATTCCCCAATGCGGCGGCGGGCGGGAACCGGCCTTATTCCTGAACGGCGCGACGGCCCTGATGCGTGCATGGATTTCTTTCGCGGATAGCACCGGCTCGCGCGCGCAGGAAATCAGAAGTGGTGTTCGTTTAACTTCTAACAAACGTCGCTCGTAAATGTGCAGCGTCGTACTCATAAATTTCATTTTTTCACGGTGCCGTATCTTTGGCTCCCCATCGGTTGGCCAATGCCAGCCACTTTTTGCTCTTTTTCGGCGGGCGCGAGTTCAAAACGCAGGCGATAGATGCTTGAATCCAATTCCGTCTCCAGTTTGACGGCCACTTTTTGAAAGATGTGCAGCATGGCATGATTCTCCGAGCGGACATTGGCGGTGAACGCCGTAATCCCATTTTCCGAGGCAATGCGCGCAAGCGTTCGGGCCAGGAACGCGCCGATGCCGCGATTTTGGAATTCATCGTGTACTGTGAAGGCCACTTCAGCATCGCCATCGGCGGAATTTCGAAAATAGCGCCCCACGCAAATCATGCGCTCGCGGCCTTCATGCGGCACAATGCCAACCATGGCAAACTCGTTGCGATAGTCCAGGGTCACGAATTTTTGGACCTGTTCGTGCGACAAATGGCGAATGTAAGCAAAATATCGATTGAAAACTGTTTGCTCGGAATGAGAGTAAAACAATTCCTTCAGCAACGTTTCATCCGTTGGTTGAATCGGACGAAAATGGACCTTGAATCCACCCTTAAAAGTCTCATCCATTTCATATTTTTTGGGATAGGGCAGCAGGCCGGCGGGCAGCGCAATTTGATTTGGGTGTAGCAGGTTTCGCTCGCGCGCCTGGCGCATTAAGTCATCGCGGAATTTCGGATGGGCGATGTGAATAAGCGCGAGCGTCCGTTCACGCACGCTTTTACCGTGCAAATCGGCGATGCCAAATTCGGTCACGATATAATGGGCGTCGGCGCGGGTGGTCACAACGCCGCTGCCGGGTTTGAGCCGCGCGGAAATCCGCGAAATTGTCCCGTCTCGTGTTGTAGAGGGCAGAGCGAGAATGGGTTTTCCTTCGTCGGCGCGGGCCGCGCCGCGCATGAAATCGGTTTGGCCGCCAAAACCGCTGTAGAATCTATCGCCAATCGAATCGGCGCTGCTTTGGCCCGTTAGATCCACCTCAATTGCCGAACTGATGGCCACCATCTTTCGGTTTTGAGCAATTTGAAAGGGGTCATTGGTAAATTCGGTTGGCCGAAACTCAAACAGCGGATTGTTGTGGATGTAATCGTAAAGCTTGCGCACGCCGAAACAAAACGAAGTAACGATTTTGCCCGGCAGAAGCGTCTTGAGCCGGCAGTTCATGGCGCCGCTTTCAATCAGCGGGATAACTGCTTCAGTAAACATTTCGGTGTGCATCCCTAAATCGCGACGGTCGCCAAGACACGCCATGACAGCGCTGGGAATTTCGCCGATACCCGTCTGCAGCGTCGCGCCGTCTTCGACCAGAGACGCGACAAATTCGCCGATCTTTTTGGCCTCAGCCGTCGGCGGCTGGAGCGAAAATTCCAAAAGCGGCAGGTCGCTTCGCACAAGCGCATTTAGTTTTGAAACATGGACGAAACTGTCGCCGAGGGTTCGCGGCATATTCGGGTTCACCTCAGCGACAACGAAGTCCGCGCTTTCGACAGCGGCCTTTACAACATCCACGGAAACGCCATAGCTGCAAAAGCCGTGGGCGTCCGGCGGGCTGACCTGGATGAGCGCCATGTCCAAATGAATTCTTTTCCGGCGAAACAGCGCCGGCACATCACTCAGGAAAATGGGCGTGTAATCCGCCACCCCCTCGTTCACGGCGTCCCGCACGTTGGGGCCGATGAAAAAGGCGTTATGACGAAAATTGGCCAGCAAATCGCGGCTCGCATATTCGGCCAGTCCGAACGTTAGAATGTGGATGACTTCAATGTCGAACAGGTCGCGCCCGCGCCTGGCCAGGGCGGGGACCAGCTTTTGCGGCGCGGCGCAGCCCGAACCGATAAACACACGCATCCCGCTGCGCAGTGGCGCCAGCGCTTCTTCGGCAGTCATCCAATTCATACTCCGGGTCAATTTCCGAGGATGGCCGTCGTTTGGCTATCCGCCCTTTGGTGAAGACCAGCCATAAATTGTCCTTTGAATGGCAATGTTTGCAGTGCACACGACAAAGGGCGGTGAAGGATAGGCAATAGGAGCGAAGCACCGCGACGCAGTCCGAGGTAAGAAAGAGGCGAACTTATGCGATCAAAGAAATTGCTCTTGTGGCTGGCGATGTTTGGGTTGTCGGCCGGGAACCTCCACGCCGGCGAAGCGGACATTCACCTGCCGTCCCTTCAATATGTTTCGTTTTTCGACGGCGGCCTGAGCGGTGACGCTATACTTTATTTTGGATTGGCCATTTGCGTTATGGGCGCGCTGTTTGGAATTTTCCAATACAAGCGGATTCGCGCCTTGCCCGTGCACCAGGCGATTAGCGAGGTGTCACACACGATTTGGAAAACATGCCAAACATATTTGTGGCAACAGGGAAAATTTTTGCTGGCGCTGTGGGGGATTATCGGGGTCTGCATTATTTACTACTTTTGGGGATTGCAGCGCAGTTCCATCGGCAGCGTTCTAACGATTCTTGCGGCGTCGATTCTTGGAATCCTGGGCAGTTATAGCGTGGCCTGGTTTGGGATCCGCATCAATACGACAGCGAATTCGCGCACAGCATTTGCCGCCCTGCGGAATGACGCGTTGAAAACACTTTCCATCCCACTGAGGGCAGGCATGAGCATCGGTTCCCTGCTGGTCTGCGTGGAATTATTCTTCATGATTTGCATTCTGACGTTTTTGCCCCGCGACCTGGCCGGGCCGTGCTTTATCGGATTTGCGATTGGAGAATCCCTGGGCGCGGCGGCGTTGCGGATTGGCGGCGGCATTTTCACAAAAATTGCGGACATCGGCAGCGACCTGATGAAGATCGTCTTTAAGCTGCCGGAAGATGATCCCAAAAACCCGGGCGTGATCGCCGATTGCACCGGTGATAACGCGGGCGACTCCGTGGGTCCGACGGCTGATGGTTTCGAGACTTACGGCGTCACCGGGGTCGCGCTAATTGCGTTTCTGTCTCTCGCGCTCGCGGCCAACGCCCCGGTCTGCGCGACACTGATTGTTTGGATTTTCGCCATGCGGACGCTGATGATTATCACATCGCTGGTTTCATACGTTTTGAACGGCGCTATCGCAAAGGCAAGATTTGCCGGGGATTTCGATCTTGAAGCGCCATTGAGGCAACTGGTCTGCCTGACGTCCGTGATTTCCGTTGTGGCCACGTTCACAGCAAGCTATTTTCTGTTGAGGAACCAGACGATCTTCAATCCCAACTTGTGGTGGACACTTTCCGCCATCATTTCCTGCGGGACGGCGGCCGGAGCCCTGATTCCTGAACTGACCAGCAGCTTTACCAGCACTCATTCCCGTCACGTGCGTGAAATTACGGCCTGCTCCAGGCGCGGCGGCGCCTCGCTCAACATTTTGTCGGGCTTTGTCACAGGAAACTTTTCCGCGTTTTGGATGGGGCTGACCATCCTGACGCTCATGCTTGTGGCGTTTCTACTGTCAACAAATACCGCGATGTTGTCGCTCATGCCGCCTCAATTCACGTTTGCCGCTCCGATTTTTGCCTTCGGGCTGGTCGCCTTCGGGTTTCTCGGCATGGGGCCGGTGACCATTGCCGTGGACAGCTTTGGTCCAGTCGCGGATAACGCGCAATCGGTTTACGAGTTGAGCCGGATCGCTTCGCGCAAAGGGGCTGCGGAAGACATTCAAAAACGTTTTGGATTCAGACCCGACTTCGACAGTGCGAGGCTATTGCTCGAACGATGCGATGGCGCGGGCAATACGTTTAAAGCGACCGCGAAGCCCGTCCTGATTGGGACCGCCGTTGTGGGCGCGACCACGATGGTCTTTGGAATTATTATCCTGCTTCAAAATCTTTTTGGAAATGTCATCGAAAACCTGAGCCTCGTGCAGCCGCAAGTCATTCTCGGTGAAATCATGGGTGGCGCGGTGATCTATTGGTTTACAGGCGCGAGCACGCAGGCCGTCGTTACGGGCGCGTATCGCGCGGTCGTTTATATCAAAGAACACATTGCTTTTAACGCCGTAACGGCTTCGGAAAAGGACAGCAAGGAAGTTGTCCGCCTTTGCACGATTTATGCGCAACGCGGCATCTGGAACATCTTTATTGTTGTTTTTGCATTCGCCCTGGCGCTGGCATTTTTTGACCCGTATTTCTTCATCGGCTACCTTGTTGGGATCGCGTTTTTTGGATTGTTCCAGGCAATCTTCATGGCAAACGCCGGCGGCGCCTGGGACAACGCCAAAAAAATTGTGGAAGTGGAATTGCGCGAAAACGGCACGCCGCTGCATGCGGCAACGGTCGTCGGCGATACTGTTGGTGATCCCTTCAAAGACACCAGTTCCGTCGCAATGAACCCAATCATTAAATTCACCACGCTGTTCGGCTTGCTTGCGACGGAAATCGCGGTGACCATGACCAATCCTGTCCTCAAGACGGGCATCGGAATTCTCTTTTTGGCCGTCGCTTTGGTTTTTGTGTATCGCTCATTTTATGCAATGCGGATTCCAAAAGACGAATTGGCCGAAGATGAAAAACAGGGCCGGGCGAAGCCGGAATCCGAGCTGGCGGCGAATACAAAGGCAAATCCAGTCGTTTCCGCCTGTGTTGCAGAAAAAGAATAAGGGCGAAACTAGGCTTCAATAATGACCTTCAAAGCCCCTGTTTTGGCTGCTTGTCCAAAGGTTTCATAGGCACTCTCGATGCTGTTCAACTTGAACCGATGCGTAATTAAGAGCTTTGGATTAATCTTCCTGGACTGGACAGTCCTAAGCAGCAACGGCGTCGTAACTGTGTCTACAAGCCGCGTCGTAATGGTAATGTTTTCCGACCAGAGCCGTTCAAGATGGAGGTCCACTTTGGTGCCGAAGACTCCAATATTCGCGATGGTGCCCCCGGCAGCCACCATATCTTCACATAGAAGGAAGGTTTCAGGTACTCCAACGGCTTCTATCGCGGTGTCCACGCCACGGCCGTCGGTGAGCGCCTTGACCTTCGCAGCCGCCTTTCCGTCTTTGCTGTTGACCGTTTGTGTCGCGCCGAAGCGCCGCGCCACATCGAGCCGATTGTCATCAAGATCAATCATAATGATTTCGGCAGGCGAATAGAACTGCGCGGTAAGAAGTGCGGCGAGGCCGACTGGACCGGCGCCGACAATCGCCACTGTGGCGCCTGGCGCCACTTTGCCGTTTAGGACTCCGCATTCGAAGCCGGTTGGAAGGATATCACTTAACATCACGAGGGCCTCTTCGTCAGATCCCGGAGGAATTGGATAAAGGCTCGTGTCCGCGTGCGGAATTCGGACATACTCGGCCTGCGTTCCATCGATCTTGTTCCCCAAAATCCATCCGCCCGTTGTGCAATGGGAATACATGCCCCGGCGGCAAGACTCGCATTTGCCGCACGCCGAGATGCACGAGATTAGTACACGGTCACCCGGACGAAAGGAGGTCACACCCGCTCCGGCGGAGTCAATGACGCCTACGCCTTCATGTCCGAGAATCCGGCCCGGCGCGCAAGTCGCAACATCACCCTTTAAGATATGCAGATCCGTGCCGCAAATCGTGGTCTTCGTAATCCTCACGATTGCGTCGCCGGACGCCTGGAGTTCGGGCTTTGGACGGTCTTCGACGGCCTTTTTACCGGGTTCTTGATAAATGAGAGCTTTCATAGTTCATCTCCGAAAATGCCACGCATCTGTTATCGCGCAAGAACCAGGTGCTGCCAAAAGATTTTGCCCCAGCCGGACTTTAGGCCCCTTGCGACTCGGTCCAGCGAACCGCGTAGCGAATCAATTCAGACGCCGACTTCAACTTTAACTTCGTCTTGATGTTCGCCCGGTGAACATCAACCGTCTTTACGCTTAAGTGAAGTGTTTCGGCAATGTCCTGCGTGCCTTTGCCTTGCCCGATAAGCTGGAAGATTTCCAATTCGCGGTCCGTCAGTTTTTCCATCGGCGACCCTTCCATTCCCGCCCGGCGTCCGGAGAGGTTTTCCAGGATTCCCGCCGACATTTTTTCGCTGACGTAAACCTTCCCTTCCAACACTTGCCGCACGGCCTGCATCAGTTTTTTTCCGCCTTCCTGTTTCATGATGTAGCCCCGCCCGCCGGCCCGCAATACGCGCTCGGCGTAAAGCGATTCGTCGTGCATGGAAATGACGAGCACGGGCAAGCCAGGCTGGATGGCCTGAAAATCTTTGATGAGTTCAAGGCCGTTTTTGCCGGGCAACGAAATATCAGCCAGCACGAGGTCCGGCTTCAAAGCGCTGACCGCATTCAGCGCGCTGCCCGCGTTTTCGGCCTCGCCGCAAACCGCCAGGTCGCGTTCCAGGCCGATGAGCTGGGCCAGGCCCTGCCGCATCATTGGATGATCATCCACGATCAAAATGCGCTTTTGTTTTTGGGCGGGGTTTTTGCTCATAGCTTTTTGCTGAAAGTACAGGTGACCGTCGTCCCTTTGCCGGATGAGCTTATCTCCAGGGTCGCGCCAACGACGCCCGCGCGATATTTCATCGTATGTAATCCCATGCCCGGGTGTTTTTTGGGTTTGTCGGAAAATCCAACGCCGTCATCGGTTATCGCCAGCACAACCTTGTCGCAATCGGGCTGCAAGGAAATCGCTATCCGTTTTGCCTTGCCATGCTTAACGGCATTATTAATGGCCTCCTGGGCGATGCGGTACAGATGCGTTGCGGCGACATTATCTCGAACCAAAACCGGATTGGCGCATTCAAAATGGCAATCTACACGAAACAGCTTGCCGGCATTTTCCGCCAACTCATCCAATGCCGACATAAATCCGTTCAATTCCAATTCGACCGGAGAAAGGCCACGGGCAAGTTTGCGCGTATGGGCGATTGCCTCGCGGATGTGCTTGCCGATTTCGGCAACCTGTTTTGCCTCGCCTTTTGATTTTGTGGAGAGCTTGTGTTCCAGCACCTGGCACATAAGCTCAATTCCAGTTAATTCCTGGCACAGGCCGTCGTGCAGGTCCTGACCGATGCGCTGCTGTTCACGGTTGCTGATTTCGATGATTTCTCTTTCGAGGCGCTTTCGTCCGGTGATGTCGCGCGCGACTTTAGACGCTCCTATAATGGCGCCGCCCTTGTCGCGGATTGGCGAAATGGTTACGGAAATATCAATCAATTGCCCGTCCTTGCGCCGCCGGACCGTTTCAAAATGGTCCACCGATTCGCCGCGCCTGATTCTCGCAAGCATCTCCGGCTCTTCCGCCTGACGGTCCTCAGGAATGAGAATGCCGATGGGTTTGCCAATCATTTCTTCTTTAGAATACCCAAAAACATGCTCCGCGCCCTTGTTCCAACTGGTGATATTGCCCTCCAGGGTTTTGCCTATGATTGCGTCATCAGAGGATTCAACGAGCACGGCGTAATACGCCAGCACCTTTTCCGCCGCCTTGCGCTCGGTGACGTCTCGGACGAATCCGGTGAACATCCGGCGATTAGCCAAATTCACCTCGCTGACGGACAAATCCATAGGAAAGAGCGTTCCGTCTTTGCGCCGCCCGATGACTTCGCGGCCAATGCCGATGATTTTGGCGTGGCCGGTTTCACGGTAGTTTTTGAGATAGCTGTCGTGTTCGTGGCGGAATGGTTCGGGCATCAGCATTTTGACATTTTGTCCGACCGCTTCGGCGGCGCTGTAGCCGAAAATGTTCTCGGCTGAACGATTGAACGATTCGATCGTGCCGCGCTCGTCAATGGTGATGATGCCTTCGACGGCGGTCTCGAGGATGGCGCGCAACCGTTCGGCGCTGTCGCGCAACGCCGATCGCGTCTGGCGATGCTCCGTCTCTTGCGCGGCATCCAACATGACCTTTTGTTGCAAATCTTTAACCAAATCCATCAACTCCGCGCGCGTCAAACGGGAGATATTGTTCATCGCCGCCACGGTAACAAATCCCCGGCGCAGAACAAAGAGGAACAGGCCGCACCGCCGGTACCCCGAAGTCAAGGGTTGGCGCACCTTGTTGGCTGGCGGCCCGTTTCCTCAAATGGATGCTCCGACCAACCGGCTTCGGTAATCCGTCGGCGATTGGCCGAGAATGCGTTTAAATACGCGGTTGAAATGTGTCAGCGATTGGAAACCCACCTCGTAGGCGATTTCGCTGACGCGAAGGTTCCGGTTGAGCAACAGGTTTTTGGCACGCTCGGTCCGCACGCGCGACAAATAGTCGGTGAAATTGATTCCAGTCGCTTTTTTGAACATCTTGCAAAAGTAGAATTTGCTCGTATGGACTGATTTGGCCACCTGGTCCAACGTCAGTTCCTCGGTCTGGTGGTCTGCAATGAATTGTTTCGCCCGCGCAATGACGGGCGGTTCGGCGTTTTGTTCCTGCAACACGATCTGGTTGCTCACCATCGAAAGATGTTCCGCAAAAATAGCCAGAAGTTTCACAATGGAATCATGCTCCCGCGCAGAGAGCACGCGCGTGTCAAAATAGGCTTTGCGCACATCGTCTCCGTTCGCTTCCACGCCCCAGTCGGCGAGGAGCTTCGCTGTGCGATTAAATTGCGTTTCCGTGGGCTTTTTGCAAAAGACCTGGCCGGTGGTCAAAAAACCGACCAACTGTTCGCCCATGCGCACGGGGATGGCAACATCGCACAAACCCGCCGGGCAGGTGACAGTCTGCGGTTCATGCAAGGCGGTTTCGGAAAGCTTTTGCTGCACCCTGAGACAGGCCGCGCAGGCGCGGCTTTTTTGCGCCATTAGCGCGCAGAATGGATTTTCAAATCGTTTCCCGTGGTGCGGCAATTGCCAGGAATCCACGGAACGCAGCGCCACAGGAAGTCCCGTGGCTTCACTGAAGGCGCGCTCGTAATCCTGGTAAATCCTCGAACCGGTCAGGGTTTCAATCAATTGCTTTGCCATAATCGTCGTCTTTCTCTTTGCGCAAACCGTAATTTGCTTCGTTGAGAGCAAAATAAGAGAAACCGGCAAAATCAACAATTGGGGGTGTGCCTTATCGCGTCTAGTGTGATGGCTTTAGGGGTGATAGGGAAAATCCCCTAGCAGCCCGTTAAAGAATACCACTTTTTCCAAAAGCCGAGGATGAACCGCCTGGAGCGGTGAGCTATGACCGTTACCAGGAACAGCACCCCTCCGCCCAACAGCCACTCAGGCAGCGTGCCTTTGTTCCCCTTTACCA